>CANQMW010000025.1 GCA_947625045.1 uncultured Oscillospiraceae bacterium | reverse complement strand
CCGGTCATGGGCTGGAACCAGTGGGTGAAGTGGGTGGCCCCCTTCTCCACGGCCCAGTTCTTCATGGCCGTGGCCACAACGGTGGCGATCTCCGGGGTCAGGCGCTTGTCATGGTGTATGCTCCGGATGACCTCTTTATAGGTCGCGTGGGGCAGGCGGGCCTGCATGACCGCCTCGGAAAACACCATGGAGCCGAACAGTTCAGTAGTATTGCTCATTTTCTTCCTCTCCTTATCCTCAAAAAGGTTTTGTGCGATAAAACGAAAAAACGGCACGGGCACACGGAGATATCCGCGACGCCTTTGCCGTTTCAACACCTAGATTTTACTCTCCTCACGCCCCCAATGTCAAGGGCGCGCACATTGGCGTTTCCCACAAAATAGCGCCGCTCATGGGGCCCCGATATCGGCATATGCCCCATTCTTCCCCGAGAAATTGACAAATGGGATGGGAGTGGGTAAAATCAGCATAATTAAAGGTATATCCCCGTCTTACCGCCATCCATCCTATGAAAGGAGGGCCCAGCCGGTGCAGCCCCGCCCCTATGCTTCGCTTCTTCTGATCACCGCCTCTCAGGGCACCGCCGCCCATTTCGCGGCCTTCCTGCCGGAGGACCGGTTCGCCCCGGAGCTGAACGTGTGCTCCCCCCTGGAGGCGAACTATGTCCTGGGCGAGACGGCCTACGACGTGGTGGTCATAGACGGCACTGTGCCCGCAGAGTCCGGGACAGACCTTGCCCGCTTCGCGGCGGAGAGCGGCGTGTCCGGGGTGCTGCTGCTGGCGGAGGAGGATGACTTCGAGGCCGTGTCGGCCCTGGCGGCGGAGCACGGCTTCATGGCCCTCAAAAGCCCCGTGGACCCGTCCCTTCTGAAGCAGAGCCTGGGCATGATGGCCACCGTGAGCCAGCGGATGCACGCCCTGGCCTCCCGGGCCGAACACCTGCAGGCCAAGATGGACGAACTGCGCCTGGTGGACCGGGCCAAGCTCATCCTCATCCAGCGGTTCAAGATGACCGAGAAGCAGGCCCACCGCTTTATTGAGAAAAACGCCATGGACCGGTGCGTCACCCGCCGGGCCGTGGCCGAAAAGATCATCCGTACATACGACATATGAGAGGTGCATCCATGAAACACGAGGCAGTCCTCATCATCGACTTCGGCGGCCAGTATAACCAGCTCATCGCCCGACGGGTCCGGGAGCACCATGTGTACTGCGAGCTGAAGAGCTACACCATCACCCTGGATGAGATACGGGCCTTTGACCCCATCGGCATCATCTTCACCGGCGGGCCCAACAGCGTCTACGCCCCCGGCGCGCCCCAGGTGGACCCGGACATCTTCAAGCTGGGTGTGCCCATTCTGGGCATATGCTACGGCTGCCAGCTCATGGCCCACCATCTGGGTGGCCAGGTGACCCCGGCCCAGGAGGACACCGCCCGGGAGTACGGCAAGACCCATACATACTTTGACCCCGCCTGCCGGCTCTTCAAGGGCCTGCCCGCGGAGAGCGTCACCTGGATGAGCCATGGGGACTATATGGCGAAGGTGCCCCAGGGCTTTGCCCTGGCCGCCCATAGCGACAGCTGCCCCAACGTGGCCATCGCCGACGAGGCCCGGGGTTTCTATGGCGTGCAGTTCCACCCCGAGGTGAACCACACCGAGTTTGGACGGGACATGCTCCGCAACTTCCTCTACGAGGTCTGTAAGGCCCGGGGCGACTGGACCATGGGCGACTACAAAAACACCGCCGTCGCCTCCCTGCGGGAGAAGATCGGCTCCGGCAAGGTGCTGCTGGCCCTGTCCGGCGGCGTGGACTCCTCCGTGGCGGCGGCCCTGCTGGCCGAGGCCGTTGGCAGCCAGCTCACCTGCGTGTTCGTGGACCACGGCCTGATGCGCAAGGATGAGGGCGACGAGGTGGAGGCGGCCTTCGCCCCCTGGCCCATCAACTTCGTCCGTGTAAACGCCGAGGCCCGGTTTTTGGAAAAGCTGGCCGGCGTGTCCGAGCCGGAGCGGAAGCGGAAGATCATCGGCGAGGAGTTCATCCGGGTCTTTGAGGCCGAGGCCAAAAAGATCGGCAAGGTGGATTATCTCGCCCAGGGCACCATCTACCCCGACGTGGTGGAGTCCGGCACCGGCGACGCCGCCGTCATCAAGAGCCACCACAACGTGGGCGGCCTGCCCGACTATGTGGATTTCAAGGAGATCGTGGAGCCCCTGCGGCTGCTGTTCAAGGACGAGGTGCGGCAGCTGGGCCGGGAACTGGCGCTGCCGGAGTATCTGGTCTCCCGCCAGCCCTTCCCCGGGCCGGGCCTCGCCATCCGGGTCATCGGCGAGGTGACGAAGGCGAAGCTGGACACTCTCAGGGAGGCGGACTTCATCTTCCGGGACGAGGTGGCGAAAGCGCACCTGGAGGGCTCCATGGACCAGTACTTCGCCGTGCTGACCAACATGCGCTCCGTGGGCGTCATGGGCGACGGCCGGACCTATGACTACACCCTGGCCCTGCGCAGCGTCACCACCTCCGACTTCATGACCGCCGACTGGACCCGCATCCCCTACGAGGTGCTGGACGCCGTCTCCACCCGCATCGTCAACTCCGTCCCCGGCGTCAACCGCATCGTCTACGACATCACCTCCAAGCCACCCTCTACGATAGAGTGGGAATAAGGAAAGAAGCTCCCTGCGCCCTGAAAACACGGGATTTCTTTGGCCTCGCTCCCGGTTTTGATAACGATTTGATAACAACGACCTGACCGGGCCTGTCTGCACTACCTGCCCGGGCGAAAAACGGACCTGCTGATTTGTGATCAGCAGGTCCGTTTTTTGTTATTTATCTTTTCGGCCGCGCTTCTTTACGCCCCGCTGCACCGCATCACTGAACTCCTTGGACGGGATCTTGCCCCAGATGTTTTCTGTGTCAAATTCCGGGTAGCGATAACGCCATCTATCGTAGTCCTCTTTTGTGATCTCCCCTGCCGCCAGCTTTGCGGCCTGTTTCTGCCATGCTCTGAGCAGATCAAAAAGCTCTACATAGGTTGTACCCCTGGACTTGTCCAGCCGCAGACATACCTCACCGTCAAGCTCGCCCACACCCAGGCCATAGATGTCCTCCAGCGCGAACAGCGTATGGGCAAGACCCAGATGGCTATCTATATCAGGCACGTCCAGCGCCAGCGGCGACACGTCCAACGCAGACGCCAGGGTCCGGGTCAGTTCCGCTTTCGGCGTCCTGGTGCCGGACTCATACTGGGCCAGGCGAACGTCAGCGGTTTTTTCCGGGAATCCCACCGCCATGCCAAGATACTTCATCGTCATGCCCCGCAGCGTGCGGAAAAAATGTATCCGCTCCCCTATCGCCATATCAGCATCTCCTATCCCGTAAATCATGTTGAGCGCAGTATAACATATACGTTTAAGGCGCGTCAAGAGAATATTAAGCAAAAAAGTTAAAATTTATATCTCTCAAAGCTTGACAAAGCAAATATGTTTAGTATAATAATTATTAAACAAAACAGTTTAGCGAAGGAGGAGAACAATTTGGCGGGAACGATGTTCATGCGAGTGAATGAAGTCGCGGAGGAATTGGGTGTGTCTATCCCCTACGCATATAAACTCATACGCGCTATGAATGAGGAGTTGAAAAAGACCGGCTGTATCACCATCGCTGGCCGGATCGACCGTAAGTTTTTCCACGAGCAGTTTTACAGCACCAAAGACCACCACGAAAGGAGCAGATGAAAATGCCGGTCTATCGGGACAAGAATGGCACATGGTACGTCATGTGCCGATACACGGATTGGAGGGGCGAGCGCAAGCAGAAATGCAAGCGTGGCCTGCGCACCAAACGGGATGCCCAGGCATGGGAGCGGGAGTTTCTCATGCAAAAGCAGGCGGATGTGAACATGACCTTTGCGAGCTTTGTGCGGCTATATGAGCGGGACGTCAAACCCAAGCTCAAGCTGAACACATGGCTGTCCAAGGAGAGTGTCATCCAGAAGAAGCTCCTGCCCTATTTCGGACAGCGCCGGCTGTCCGAAATAACCGCCAAAGATGTGCTTGCATGGCAAAACGAGATGCGTTCCCATACGGCCCCCAGCGGCAAGCTCTACTCTTCCACCTATCTGAAATCCATCCACAATCAGTTGAGCGCCATCTTCAACCACGCTGTCCGTTACTACGGTCTGCAAGCCAACCCCGCGGCAAAGGCCGGCGCCATGGGTGAGAAGGAGCGGCAGGAGATGCAGTTCTGGACAAAGGAGGAATATCTGCGTTTCGCGGACGCCATGATGGACAAGCCTCTTTCCTATTACGCTTTTGAGATGCTCTACTGGTGCGGCATCCGGGAGGGCGAGCTACTGGCGCTCACGCCATCGGATTTTGACTTCAAAGCCGGAACAGTCTCCATCACCAAATCGTATCAGCGGCTGAAGGGCCAGGATGTGATCACCAGCCCCAAAACCCGAAAGAGCAACCGGGTCATATCCATGCCAAAATTTCTCTGTGACGAGATGCAGGATTACTTCAAAATGTTCTACAGCGCCGGGGAAACAGACAGGATATTTCCCATCAGCAAACACTACCTGAAGCATGAAATGGAACGCGGCTGCAAGGCCACCGGCGTAAAACGGATCAGGATACACGACCTGCGCCACTCCCACGTCTCCCTGCTCATAGATATGGGCTTCACCGCTCTGTCCATTGCCGAGCGAGTGGGCCACGAGAGCATCGACATCACCTACCGCTATGCCCATCTGTTCCCCACCCGGCAGACAGAGATGGCCGACCGGCTGGACATGGAACGCACAGGGAAAGGAGCCGAAAATGTCCCATAAGAATCTTGACAGAAATAACCGCTGGCGGAGCAAGACCGTCGCCTTCCGCGTTTCCCCGGAGGAAAGCGCCCTGCTCGACACTGCGGTCCGCCTGTCCGGGCTGACAAAGCAGGACTACATCACCGACCGGCTCTTATGCCGGGCGGTAGTAGTGCAGGGAAATCCAAAAGTCTACAAGGCCCTGCGCGATCAACTGGCTGCCGTTTTGGACCAGCTGCGCCGCATCGAAAACGGCGCTAACGTTGACGGTGAACTGTTGGAAACGATACAAATGATCACGGCCATTATGGACGGCATGAGGAGAGAATCATGACAAATGTGATACACCCAACAAGCATCGTGTTTGTGCTCCCACAAACACCTTTCAGGAGGCATCCTGAAACCTCTAAGGGCTTGGGATATCCCAAAAGCCTGTGTTTTGTCCCCAAAACACGATGCTTGTTGGTATATAGCAGTCAAATCTACATCGATTTTGAAAGGACAGATAAGAACATGAAAAAGCACTACGTTGACGAACAGACCGGCACCATCTACACGCTCCAGGAGGACTACTATGTCCCGGACAGAACACTACCAGCCGAAGAAGAAAAGCCCATAGGGGCGTGGGGCCGGCGCCGCCTGCAGTTCCTGGAGCAGCACCGGCGCGGCACCTACTTCTATCTTCTCACCACCTGCCAACTGAACGGCCACCTGGCGGCTGTGGACGAGCAGGCCCGCTCTCTTCTCTTTCAGCTAGTGACCCAGATGGCAGAGCAGGAACAGGTAACGGAAACGCTAAAAGCCGCAGACCAAATGCAGTGGGTACAGCGCATGAACAGCATCCGCCACCGCGCCGAGGAGATCGTATACGAGCAGATGATATACGTTTAGTCACTAGCAATAGCGCCACCAGCGCGAAGCAGTATGCTTCGCGCTGGTGGCGCTTGATGGTACGACCTGGAAAGAACCACATGGGAAAATACGATAGAACAAGCTGTTTTCTGCTAGTTATATTATTGAAGCAAATTACTGATAATAGTCCACAGAAAATTCCCAAATACACCAATAATTAATGCCCCAATAACACCGAGTACCGCCTTCACGCCTCTAATTCTAGTTTGATAATCCTCGGGGGATCGTCCAAATTCAAATACAAATGGAAGACGAGAAGCAAAGAATTTCTTAAGCTTTTTACTAAAAGAAATCAGATAGATAAGCATGACTACTCCCATCATCGTTACAATAGGGAAAAAGCTTTTGACAGAAGTATCACTAATCATCTGAACAGATAATAGTGCATCGACCTTTTCAATCATGTCTGATGATTCAAGTGCATTAGTAATAATACTTTGGCTTTCTTTAGCTTTATTTAAAAGTGGGAACGTTTGGTATAGTGTGACTATTAATAGTAAAACGAGGATAGATATTCTAAGAGAAAACATTCTTCTATATATAGAAACTAATAGTCTATATTTTTTCGAAATAACACTATTCTGAATATAATTGTCCAATTCCTTGAATAGAAATTCACTCTTTGTTCGATCTATACCCTTAACGCCAATTGTAATGCTATTAAAAAGCATAAGATTAATGTCGTCATAAGCATCCGCATCTTCACAGCTTCTAAATCTAATTTCATAATTAAGTTCTGTATCAGTAATCTTTGCATCAGCAATTGAATAATTATTAGAAGCAATCTCCAGACTAGTTATTCGGCTCATCCCATGGTTTTCTTCCTTGAAAAGTGCGGTAATACTAGTCGTCTCTTGCTCATAATTATCAAGTCGTCTATATGTAAATACAGGATTATATTGTTCATTCAAGTCTTGACCGTGCAAACTCACTTCTTTAGAATACTTAGGACGATTATCTTCAATAATTTTTACAATTTTGCGTATGTTCTCCTCCGTGAGTATAAATGGCTCGCAGAACTCTTTAGAAGGTGTATACATCAGACTATCCTCCATATAAGAATGTGTAGATATTGCGAGTTATCTCTAGCTAGCTAGCAAGTATGTCATTTGTGCTACCAAATGACCTTGTTGGGGCAGGCCCCAAGCCCCTGACAGCGGAGCGGTTATCCCTTGTCCAAATTATATTCCGGCGTGCGGTCTCTGTCAAGGCTTGGCGATTGCTGTCGCGATCGCTGAACGAGCCGGTCAGCCTTCGGCTGGCCGGTCCTTGACCGAGGCCTCGCGTCGGAAATTTGGTCATTAAGTGGATAACAGCACACAAGCCCGCTGACGCGGGCTTGTCCAATATATAGTGGGTTCAGGTGTGGATTTGGAAATCACCAAAATCGAATATGCCATTTCCCTGTTCCAGTTTACCGGAAGCCGCCAATTCGCTGAATCCTTTTTCTATTCTATCAATCAAGGCTACAGGAATATTTAGCTGATGATGGCCAGGCATGGTTCTTGCTATATCGAGTTTCTGGATCTTCTTCACAGACTGCCAGAATTTCCGTGGGTTGGTTGTCGGATAAAACGTATCGAGACAGCCCCGATAAATCAAATCCCCGGAATACAGATACTTTCTTTCCCTCTCATAGAAGCAGCAATGACCGGGAGAGTGTCCAGGCGTATGTATGACTGTTAACTGCCTGTTACCTAGGTCCAGACGATCTCCATCATGCAAAACTCTTTGTGGCGCACCTTGAAAAACCTCGTAGCTATCAATAGAAAAACCGCTTGGAAAACCGCAAGGTTCGCGCATCAGGTTGCTCTTGACCACTGGCAATGGTATTGGAAACTTGACAGAAAGCCAATCAGTCTCCGCTTCATGTACCGCAATTCTGTCAAAATACTTGTGTCCGCCAATGTGGTCCCAATGGACATGGGTGGTGACCACCAGGACAGGAAGCGCGGTAAGGCTGTCCACCACTTCCCGAATATTGGCGACGCCCAAGCCTGTATCAATCAGAATCGCTTTGTCTGTTCCGCAGAGAAGATAGCAATGTGTTTCTTCCCAATGCTTGTACTCACTGATCGCGTAAGTATCCGTATCGATTTGTTCTATCGTAAACCAATCACTCATAGATCGTTCTTCCAGTCGTCCAGGAATGCGTGACCATTATATCACACAGTGTGCCATCCATCAATCTATCCCGGAAATATGTACAATCAAAGCTCACGAGCTTCTCGGTACTTGTAATTCTTTCTAAAATGCAATATAATATCAGTAGTCGATTTGGGGGGTGCATACAATGGATAACACCTTTTCCCGCGAACTTGCGCTTGATTCTTCTCTTGCCTCTACCAAGATGGAGGGCTTTGAGATAACAGAACAGACCCGGCAGGATTGTCTGCGCCTTTTGGATGGCAGAGTTTCTGTCTCCGAGCTGGTGCGTGAGATAACCGCCCGCAAATTGAAGAAGGCTGAGTAACATGGCTTACAGCATCGATCCGATTTCCGCCAACTGCTATCCGGGTACAACGGTCCTTATCAACAAGTTTGATATTCATGATGATGCGACCCTAAGCGAAGTCGAAGGTACCCTTACCGCTGCAAGGAGCGCCCAATGGCTGAACGCGCCGGGGAAAGACTCATTTGACTTTGAGCATTACAAAGCAATCCATCGTTTTCTGTTCGCAGACCTTTATGATTGGGCCGGGCAAGTGCGCGATGTAAACATCAGCAAAAAGGGAACCGTCTTCTGCCCCGCAGAGAAAATCACTGAACAGGCAGATAGGGTGTTCTTGTATCTCAAAGAGCAGAACTTTCTTCGCGGGATGGCAAAGGATTCATTTGTGGACGCCCTGGTAGACTTCTATGTTTCTACGAACATGCTCCACCCTTTTCGCGAGGGAAACGGCAGAACGCAGCGTGTATTTCTGTCCCAGCTGGCACAAAACGCTGGCTACATGCTGAACTTTGCCAAAATCGATGGCGATCTTCTGATGATCGCCACTATCCAGTCGGCTCAGGGCGTGACTGATTTGCTACGGAGCCTATTGGCCAGCGCGATCAAGCAGATTAGCCTCTGATACAAATTTGATAACATCCGCTCAGCAACGCCGTGATCGTTGGATAATCGGTATCAAATCATATAAGGAGAAGTCAAATCATCTAAACAACAGCGTTTAGAATCATCTTCTCCTTGGCGAGTGGGAATAAGCATATATCGCCCACACATACTGAACGACCAGATGAGCCGCCGGGTCTCCGGCGGCTCTTGTTCTTCCCTTGTTTAATTTGCTCATTTTTTAAAAAATGATAAAATTAATTGTTGACAGGCATGTATATCAGGCTATATAATGACCATGTCATATTCCATTTCCATTTAAGGGTGATCTTATGAGAAATTACAGCTTTATAGACAAGTATAGTACCCTCCTCTCCCCTGACATCGTGTCGCTGCTGTCCCAGATCCACGAGTTCAAGGGCAAACAAGCCAAGCTCATGGTCACCGGGAGGGACACGCTCACAAAGTTGGTGGAGATCGCCAAGATCCAGAGCACGGAGGCCTCCAACAAGATCGAGGGCATCTACACGTCGGACGAGCGGCTAAAGAAGATCGTGCAGGAAAAGACCATGCCCAGGACCCGCGGCGAAAAGGAGATAGCCGGATACAGGGACGTTCTGGCTGCCATCCACGAAAGCCATGACTATATCCCTCTGCGGCCTTCCGTCATTCTGCAGCTCCACCGAGACCTCTATAAATACAGCGGTCTGGCCATTGGCGGGCAATATAAGAATTCCGATAACATCATTGAGGAAATAGACGCCGCCGGGAACAAGACGGTGCGCTTCCAGCCTGTCTCCGCCTGGGAAACTCCCGAGTCCATGGACAGGCTTTGTGCGGCATACGACGAAGCTCTCCGGGAGCCGACCGTGGACCCGCTGCTGCTTCTGCCCATGTTCATCTTGGACTTCCTCTGCATCCATCCCTTCAACGACGGCAACGGCCGCATGAGCAGACTTCTGACACTGCTGCTCCTGTACCGGGCCGGCTATGACGTGGGGAAATATATCTCCATCGAGCGGCTCATCGAGACCAGCAAGGAGACCTATTACGAGGTCCTTCTGGAGAGTTCCGACGGCTGGCACGAGGAAAACAACGACTATGCCCCCTTCGCCCGGTATATGCTGGGCGTGGTGGTAGCGGCCTATCGGGAGTTTGACCAGCGGGCGCAGATGCTGACCGACCCGAATCTTTCCAAGCCCGATCGGGTGCGGGAGCTCATCAAGGATACGCTGGGGACCGTCACCAAGGCGCAGATCATGGAAAAATGCCCGGATGTCGCCCAGATCACAGTCCAGCGGGCGCTGAACGAGCTGGTAAAGTCCGGCCAAGTCATCAAGCTGGGCGGCGGGCGCTACACCGCGTACACTTGGAACAGGGAGAAAGACTGACATGATAACAGGCGAACTGAAAAATAAAATCGATAGCCTCTGGGAGATATTCTGGACCGGCGGGCTCACCAACCCACTGGACGTGATCGAGCAGATGACCTACCTCATGTTCATCCACGACCTGGACGAGGCGGACAGCCTCCGGGCCAAGGAAAGCGCCATGCTGGGTCTGCCTTACGAGAGCATGTTCCCCCCGGAGGTGCATATCGGCGGCCGGGCCATCGACGGCAGCCAGCTCAAGTGGAGCACATTCCACGACTACCCCGCCGGAAAAATGTACTCTGTCGTTCAGGAATGGGTGTTCCCCTTCATCAAGGACCTTCACGGGGACAAGGAGAGCGCCTATTCCAAGTACATGTCCGATGCCATCTTTAAACTGCCCACGCCGCTTATCCTGGACAAGGTGGTCACGGCCATGGACGGCATCTATGCCCAGATGGAACAGGTCCAGTCTGCCGACGTGCGGGGCGACGTGTATGAATATCTCCTGTCCAAGCTCTCCACCGCCGGGGTCAACGGCCAGTTCCGCACGCCCCGGCACATCATCCGCATGATGGTGGACATGCTCCGGCCCGAGCCGGACGACACGGTCTGCGACCCGGCCTGCGGCACCTCCGGGTTCCTGGTGGCCGTCAGTGACTACCTCAAGGAGAACCGCAAGGCAGACGTGTTTTTTGACCGGCGGCACAAGGACCATTACATGAACCACATGTTCCACGGCTATGACATGGACCGGACCATGCTCCGCATCGGCGCCATGAACATGATGACCCACGGCGTGGACAACCCCTTCATCGAGTACCGGGACAGCCTCAGCGACCAGAACCCGGACCGGGACAAGTACTCCCTCATCCTGGCCAATCCCCCCTTCAAGGGCAGTCTTGACGCGGACATCGTCAGCGCGGACCTTTTAAAGGTCTGCAAGACAAAGAAGACGGAGCTGCTGTTTCTGGCGCTGTTCCTGCGGATGCTGAAGGTGGGCGGCCGCTGCGCCTGCATCGTCCCGGACGGGGTGCTGTTCGGCTCCTCCACCGCCCATAAGGCCATCCGCAAAGAGCTCATCGAGAACAACCGCCTGGAGGCCGTGGTGTCTATGCCCTCCGGGGTGTTCAAGCCCTACGCCGGTGTGTCGACCGCCGTGCTGGTGTTCACAAAGACCGGCCATGGCGGCACGGATAAGGTATGGTTTTACGACATGCGGGCTGACGGTTTCAGCCTGGACGACAAGCGCACGCCAGCCAAGGAAAACGACATCCCCGACATCGTGGCCCGGTTCCATGACTTGGCCGCGGAGGCGTCCCGCGCCCGCACGGACCAAAGCTTCCTGGTCCCCAAGGATGAGATCGCCGGGAATGGCTATGACCTGTCCATCAACAAGTACAAAAAGACCGAGTATGTCCCCGTGGAGTACCCGCCCACCGGCGAGATCATGGCGGAACTACGTGTGCTGGAGGCGGAAGTCGGGAAGACGATGGATGAGCTGGAAAAGCTGCTGGCGGAAGATATGTGAGGGGGAGAGATGGAGTATACGACCATTGGAAAAATCAATGAATATGTGAGCAAAAGCGTCAGCCCGTCAAACACCCCTAATACTACATTTGAAGTTTACAGCGTTCCAAGCTTTGACACCGGCCATCCAGAGTATCTTCTCGGCAGCGAGATCGCCTCCAATAAACAGATCGTGCGGAAAGGTGATGTATTGCTGTGTAAAATCAACCCGCGCATCAACCGCGTTTGGATCGTGGCCGATGAAACAGAATATCAAAGTATCGCCTCATCAGAGTGGATCGTTATACGGAGCAAAGAATACGACCCGGAATTTTTAGCTTGGTATTTTCGTTCTCCGATATTCAAAAAACTGATGGTGAGCGAAGTTACCGGTATAGGCGGCTCGCTGACACGTGCCCAGCCAAAACGCGTTGCAGAGTATCCGGTTCCCAAGGTAGACAAAGATGTGCAGAAGCAGATAGTTGCTACACTGAATTGTGTAGATAAGGTCATTTCAAGCGACAAACAGAGACTTGTCAAACTGGATGAACTCGTAAAAGTCAGATTTGTCGAGATATTTGGGGATATAGAGAGCAATCCTTATGGTTGGATGCAGACAACCATAGGGAACTGTTGTACAATCAGGAGCGGAACGTCTTTATCTGCCGAAAAGGAGAACGAGGGCGGAATCATACCGTATGTCAAGGTCGGAGATATGAGCTATCCTGGCAATGAGCATTACATCACCACATCTTCGCGCTTTGTCTCTGAAAAGACGGCAGGGTCTGGCGTTTTCCCGATTGGAACGGTTATTTTTCCAAAAAGAGGTGGCGCAATTGGGACGAACAAAAAGCGATTAACGACCATACCAATTTGTGCCGATCTCAATGTAATGGGTGTAACAGCCGAGGAACAGATAACGCCGCAATACTTAATGGCCTATTTTTGCTTGATTGATCTCGGTGCTTTAGACAATGGATCATCCGTCCCACAAATTAATAATAAGGACATTGCACCGCTGGTGATCTCTATTCCTCCGCTACCGCTACAAAACCAATTCGCTGACTTTGTTTCCCTAGTCGATAAATCAAAAGCTGCCGTGCAGAGCGCGCTGGACAAGGCCCAGCTGCTCTTCGACAGCCTGATGCAGAAATACTTTGGATAAATATAAATAATTTATGGAGATTAGAATATGAAGCTACAGTTAATACAATTCAAAGCATCTCCCTCCTCCGGTTTTCCTAATATTACTGTCTCAACGCTAAACAGTCCGTGTTCCTTAGATGAATTTGACGTTAACATTATTGATTTATCCTCACCTGACATTTGGTATAATAAGGGAAGCGACTGTACAAGTGTCAACTGTGTAGAGGATTTTAAATCCCTCAAGATAATGGCGGATAAAAGGAAGAAATCAACTGTTTTATATGCACTCCCGCAGAATCTCCAGTTTTCCTATAATTATAATTATGGTAAGTATAATAAATGCGCCGAGATAAAGAATGTTATTCCTCATATCTGTAATTTTGTCTTTTCCAAGCTTTTACCTAGTAACTTTCCCGATTTCCAGCTTTTATTTGAACCGACTAAAACTGATGTCAATGGTTTTACATATAATGCAGACTTTTATTTTGAAGCTGGGTGTACTAAACTAACCTATTCAAGTCTTAGTAATAAAGTTACAACAATTGGCGTTATGGATAAACGCGCTTATGCAACCACCCTAAAAATTACTGAGTCGGCAAAAAAACTGAACGATTATATTAATGCCTTGTTTTCAGTAGAAAACGGTGAGGAAGCACCTGAATGGATGGAAAATATTATATTCTTTGATGATATAATTCAGAATAGCATTGTTTCTGAAAACACCCAGTTAATTTTAGAAGCTGGTCAGAAAGTTGCATCTGCTAAATCAAAATTGGCAGAAAATGCTCGTTATAAATCCATCCTCTATACAACAGGTAATGAACTTGTAGAAGTAGTATTTGATATATTAGAAAGAGTTTTGGATTACGATTTATCAAACTTCATCGACGACAAACATGAAGATTTCCTAATAAAAAAAGGTAACCTTACATTTATTGGGGAGATTAAAGGAGTATCAACAAATGTAAGAAATGGATATATCTCTCAAATTGATCATCACTATTATGATTACTTAGACCGATTACACGACGAACATTTGGTAGAAGATGTTCATCAATTGCTAATTATAAATCCGTTCCGGAATAAACCGCCTATGGAACGTGATCCAATTCACTCGGACCAAATTGCTTTTGCAAAGCGTAATGGATGCTTAATAGTATGCACAGAGACTCTTTTATCAATCTTTGAGCTATTTGAAAAAGGTAGCCTCACCACAGAAATGTGTATTGAAGTTTTCTCTACACATACTGGTCTCCTAAACATATCCGATTTTGACTAAAACCCTGCTATACGGAGGTGCCCTCCTATGACCAATTTTGATTTCCTCCTCTCCTCGCCGGAGTTTGCCCCCTTCGGGGAGGCGGCGGTGTCGGCGGAGAAGCTGCTGCATATGGACCTGGACGCCTGCGTGCTCAACTGCCGCAGGGCGATGGAGTTCGCCGTCAAGTGGATGTACTCCGTGGACAAGGCCTTGGACAAGCCCTACCAGGACACGCTGGTCAGCCTCATGAACGCCGAGGATTTCCGAGGCATCGTGGGCGTGGACATCTGGCGGCGGATGAACTTCATCCGCAAGGTGGGCAACAACGCCGCCCACAGTGGCCGGAAGGTCAGCCGGGAGCAGGCGGAGCTGTGCCTGGAAAACCTGTTTGTGTTCCTGGACTTCGTGGCTTGCTGCTACGCGGAGGATTACGCCGAGCGCAACTTCGACCGCTCGCTCCTCCAGCAGGAGCCCCAGATTGTGCCCAACCTCCCGCCGGAGATGGAGGCGGACCTGGAAAAGCTCATGGAGGAGAACCGGGCCCTCAAGGAGGAGCTTTCCGCCCGCCGGGCCCAGCAGCAGCAGACCTATGTGCCCAAGCCCCTGGACCTGTCCGAGTACAAGACCCGCAAGCTCTACATAGACGCCATGCTCACCGACGCGGGCTGGACCGAGGGGAAGGATTGGCTGAACGAGGTGGATCTGCCCGGCATGCCCAACCAGAGCAAGATGGGCTACGCCGACTATGTGCTCTATGGAAGCGACGGCCGGGCCTTGGCGGTCATCGAGGCCAAGCGCACCTGCGTGGACGTGTCCAGGGGCCGCCAGCAGGCCAAACTCTATGCGGACATCATCGAAAAAAAGCAGGGCCGCCGGCCGGTGGTGTTCCTCACCAACGGCTTCGAGACACGCATCGTGGACAACCAGTATCCCGAGCGGAAGGTGGCGGCCATCTACTCCAAGCGAGACCTGGAGAAGCTCTTTAACCTCCAGTCCATGCGCTCCAGCCTGAAAAACATCATGGTGGACAAGACCATCGCCGGGCGCTACTACCAGGAGGGCGCCGTCAAGGCGGTGTGCGACGCCTTTGGGCGAAAAAACCGCCGCAGGGCCCTGCTGGTCATGGCCACCGGCTCCGGCAAGACCCGGACGGTCATCGCTCTGGTGAAAGTGCTGCTGGAGCAGGGCTGGATCAAAAACGTCCTCTTCCTGGCCGACCGCAACAGCCTGGTCACCCAAGCTAAGCGCAGCTTTGTGAATTTACTAAAGGATCTGTCCGTCACGAACCTCTGCGAGGAGAAGGACAACTACACCGCCCACGGCGTGTTCTCTACCTACCAGACTATGATGAACTGTATCGACGCAGCCCGGGACGAGGAGGGCAAGCTGTTCACCTGCGGCCATTTCGACCTGGTCATATGCGACGAGGCCCATCGCTCCATCTATAACAAGTACAAGGACATCTTTACCTACTTCGACGCGCCGCTGGTGGGCCTGACCGCCACGCCCAAAGACGACATTGACAAGAACACCTATGATATATTCGAGCTGGAGAGCGGCGTGCCAACCTACGGATACGAGCTGGCCCAGGCGGTGAAGGACGGGTATCTTGTGGATTTCGTGTCGGTGGAGACGGCACTGAAGTTCATCCAGGAGGGCATCGTATACGACGACCTCTCCGAGGAGGACAAGCAGGCTTACGAGGACACCTTCGAGGACGAGAACAGGGACCTGCCCGATCGCATCGCCTCCTCCGCCCTCAACGAGTGGATATTCAATGAGGACACCATCCGCCAGGTGCTGCATGTCCTCATGACCGATGGTCTGAAGATCGACTACGGCAACAGGATCGGCAAGACCATCATCTTCGCGAAAAACCACACCCACGCCGAAAAAATATTGGAGGTATTCGGCAGGGAATATCCCCATCTTACGGGCTATGCCAAGGTCATCGACAACTACATCAACTATGCCCAGAGCGCCATCGACGAGTTCTCCGACCCTAAAAAGCTGCCCCAGATCGCCATCTCCGTGGACATGCTGGACACCGGCATCGACGTGCCGGAGGTGCTGAATCTGGTGTTCTTCAAGAAGGTCATGAGCAAGGCCAAGTTCTGGCAGATGATCGGCCGGGGCACCCGGCTGTGCCCGGGGCTCATAGACGGCGAGGACAAGAGCAAGTTTTACATCTTCGACTTTTGCGGCAACTTTGCGTTCTTCCGCATGAACAAGGGCCGGCCTTCCGCCAACATGATCGCTCTGTCCGGCGCCCTGTTTCACCTGAAAGCGCAGATCGCTTTCAAGTTGCAGGACCTGGCCTATCAGACGCCGGAGCTTATGGCGTTCCGCGCCTCGCTGGTGGAGGACATGGCAGGCAAAGTGCGGCAGCTGAACCGGGAAAACTTCGCCGTGCGGCAGCATTTGAAATATGTGGAACTATACGCGGAGGAGAAGAATTATCAAACGCTGACCTATGAGGATACGCTTCTTATGGGTGAGGAGCTGGCGCCGCTGATCGAGCCGGAGCAGGACGACCCCAAGGCCCTGCGCTTCGACGCGCTGATGTATGGCATAGAGCTTGCCTACCTCGCGGGGAAGAAATATACCCGCGCCCGGAGCGACCTGATAAAAAAGGTCAGCGCCGTGGCCAGCGTCGCCAACATCCCAGAGATTATGATGCAGGCGGAGCTCATCGACCGCATCCTGCGCACGGACTATCTGGAGACCGCGGGCATCAACGAATTCGAGCACATCCGCCAGTGTTTGCGGGACCTGATAAAATATATACCCAAACCCCATTTGCATTACGACACTGACTTTTCCGACGAGATACTCTCCATGGAGTGGAAGGACGCGGAGCTGGACAGCGACGAGCTGAAAAATTACCGGGCCAAGGCGGAGTACTATGTGCGGCAGCATCTGGACAATGCCGCCATCGCCAAACTGCGGAGCAACGTGCCCCTGACGGAGGCGGATGTGAAGCAACTTGAGGGGATCCTCTGGAGCGAGGTAGGCACGAAAGAGGATTATGAGGCGGAATACGGCGCCAAGCCCCTGGGCGAATTCGTCCGGGAGATCGTGGGCCTGGACATGAACGCCGCCAAGGCAGCTTTCTCGGAGTATCTGGAGAGCGCGAACCTGGACAGCCGGCAGATATACTTCGTCAACCAAATCGTGGAATACATCGTCCACAATGGGCTCATGAAGGACCTGTCCGTGCTGCAGGAGCCGCCCTTCACCGACCAGGGCAGCATCGTGGAGGTATTCACAGACCTCACCGTCTGGGCAGGCATACGGCGCGTCATCGACCGCATCAACGCCAACGCCGCCGCGGCGTAGCAGGAGGAGGAAATCAAATGAGTACTATAGAAGAAGCGAAACTGCGGGAACATTTGTACAAGGAGACCTTAAAAGGCATCGTAAAGGGAAGTCAGAATTATTCTGATGAAATCAAACATAATGTAATTTCTATAATTGATGTTGGACGCTCCCCTGAAGAAATCTGTACCGCGGGTATATTAATGGCTCAAAAGCGCCTGCAACAATAACCCAAATGGCAAAGACTTTCTGTGCATTGTGCGCCTATGCCGACTGGTCTATAGCAGAACCACAAACGGATCGGCAGACAGAAAGTATAACAACCGGCACCGACTCACCAATAAATAAGAAAGACGCCGATCTGACAGTCGCACGTTCCTTAGCTGTATTGGATGATATCAAGCAGAAAATTACATCCGGCGAATTGGGAACGAGCAAGACGGGCTCTGTTTCGCTGCGCCATGTTTTAGAGTATTTTGGCGGATCAAAGTATAAAATGCGCTTTAAGATAGAGAATGGCGTATTCAAATACGCTTTGTCCGACATGGGTAAAGAGGACATCGTTTCTGTCCCTATTTATACTGACGCGTTGTCCGGTGAACAGACAGTTTTCATTGAGCTTCCGATCGAATACATATTTCACGATGAGCTGATCAATCCCCGCGGCATCAACAGCAGCATCAATAAGCTTGTAAAAGAGTTCTATCAGAAGAATCCGCAACTCCATTTATCCCTCGCAAGAGTGGATGACAATAAGGTCAAAATATTTGATGGTCAGCATAAGGCTGTCGCTCAGCTTCTTTTCGGGCAAAGAAAACTGCTGATCCGCTTATTTATCCAGCCGGATCTTGACCGTCTCATTATCACCAATACAAACGCCGGGAGCAATTTACGACAGATCGCATTCGATCAATCGATCCTTCGCCAGCTTCACGATACGCTTTATGAAGACAAGATCCGAAAATATCAAAAAGAGCATGATTTGAAAGAAGATGATTACAGCTTCTCGGAGCAGAATTTGGTAGACTATTTCAGAGGCGAGGCCTCTCTGAAAACGCTTATCATAAACAGCATCAAAAACCAGATCACGCATTCTCCTCAAAACAAATTAAGAACGTATATAGATTTTGAGGGGCGCGCAAAAGAGCTGCCCATTTCGTACAGCGCTTTTGACAAAGCTTTCTTATCGACACTCTTGAGCAATTCAAATATCATGACGACTCCCATCAATTATAAGATCGACGAAGGAGAGAATCCCCGCGAGGTGGAGCAGCGGCAGATAATCCATTTGCTCAATATCGTCGCAAATGAAATATATATCGACAAGTTCAAACCGGAGATCGGCGTCTATCGTATAGAACAGAGGATCATAAAGAACAACGCAGCGGACATCACGGATGATCATTTGGCTGCCTATCGTATCTCGAAAGAAGAGATATTGCGAAACTGGGTAGGATACCTGAAACAGCTCATCCAATTCCTTCTTTTGAGCAAGGGAAGGCCTTTGGGAAACGGATGTGAATTCCAAATCCCTTTTGATGACGCGATGTGGACCAATATAACCAATTTTGTCAGAAACCTGATCAACCTTCCGTTGTGGAAAAACAGGGAATTTGCAGAAACTATCTTCTCCGGGAAGAACAATTATGATTATTGGAAGAAAGTTTTTGACACAGGAAACACCCCGGATGGCGTCCCCGTACTGGCAAACCCCTTGAACTATATAGAAATGATGCGGGCATAGCTTATATCGCGGCATAAGCAACAGACCTTCCTGCCTATGACAGGCAGGAAGGTCTGTTACTTTTCTTATCCTTACAGGTCCTTGCGGATGGTGAGGATGTTCTGGCCGTCCTTGTACTCGTACCTCACGTCGTCCATGGACTTCTTCACCATGAAGATGCCCAGGCCGCCGATCTGCCGGTCTTCCGCGGACAGGGTCACGTCCGGGTCCGCCTTGGCCAGAGGGTCATAGGGCTTGCCGTGGTCGATGAAGGTGACACGCACAGACAGCGGCTCCTCGTCCACATCCACCCGGACGGTGGCCGGGCCGGAGGGGTCATAGGCGTACCGGGCGATGTTGCTGAACAGCTCGTCGATGGCCACGTCGATCTGGGTCTGGGCCTTGATGGGGCAGTCCAGGGCCTCCAGGTGCCGGTCCACGAACTCCGTCACAGCGGGGATGTTCTCCAGGGTGGCCTCCACGGTCATCTCGTTGGGTTCAGATACATTCATCTTCTTTTTATACTCCAGACACAGCATAGTGATGTCGTCGAACTGGGGCGCGTCGCCCACAAAGGCGTCGATGTCCGCCTTGACGGCCGGCAGCAGCTCCGCGGGCGTCGCGTCCGCGTGCCTGTTGAGCACCGCCTCCAGCCGCTCCATGCCGTAAAGCTCCTTCTGGGCGCTGGTGGCCTCGGTGACGCCGTCGGTGTACTGGAACAGGGCGTCGCCCGGCTCCAGCTGCATACTGCCCATGCGGTAGCGGGTGGTCTCCATGCCCGCCAGAACGAATCCGGCCCGGACCTTCTCGGGAACATACTTCCCCGCCCGGCGGATGAAGGGGGTCTCGTGGCCGGCGTTGACGAAGTTCAGCACGCCGGTCTCCAGGTCCAGCACGCCCTCGAAGGCGGTGATGAACATCTCCTCGCCGTTGCCCTCGCACAGCAGCTTGTTGACCTCCATGAACACCTCGCCCAGGTCCCGGTCCGGGGTGGTGTGGTCCTTGATGAGGGTCTTGCCGATGACCATGAACAACGCCGCGGGCACGCCCTTGCCGGACACGTCCGCCATGACGATGGCCAAGTGGCTATCGTCAACCATGAAGAAGTCGTAGAAGTCGCCGCCCACCTCCTTGGCGGGGTTCATGGTGGCGTAGATATCCACCTCCGGCCGCTCAGGGAAGGCCGGGAAGATGCAGGGCAGCATGGAGCTCTGGATGTGGGTAGCGATGTCCAGCTCCGCGCCGATGCGCTCCTTCTCGGCGGTGACGTCGGTCAGCTGCCGGATATGGTCGTTCAGGTCATCCAGCATATCGTTGAAAGTGGCGGCCAGGTTACCGATCTCGTCGGAGGACTCCACCTCCACCTTCTTGTCCAGCTCGCCCTTGCCGATGCGCTCCACGTTCCGGGCCAGCTTCTGGATGGGCCGGGTGATACTGCCGGCCACAGCGAAGGAGATGATGATGACCACGATGCCCACGGCGGCGAAGAAGATGATGAAGCCCTTCATGATGCCCGACAGGGTGCTCTGGGTGGTCTCCTGGGCCTCGTCGGTCATGGCGTCGATGGTCTGCTTCGTCTCCACGGCGGGACGGATGACCTCCGCCTTATCCACGCTGATGCAGAGCCTCCATCCTGTCTGGCCCAGATAGTGCCAGGCCACGTAGCTGTCCACCCCGTCCAGGGTGAGGCCAACCAGACCGGCGTTGGCCTGCACCAGGGTCTCCAGGTTGCCGCTCTGGCTGTCCTGGCCCACGTGGGCGGTCAGGTCCGAATCAAAGCCCTCGTCGAAATACTGGGGATGGGCGATGAGAGTGCCCTTGTTGTCGATCACGAAGGCATAGCCGCTCTCGCCGATCTTGGCGGTGGTGATCTCGTCCAGCAATGCCTGCAGCTTCACGTCCGAGGCCACCACGCCCACCACCATGCCGTCCTCGTCGCAGAACGCCCTCGCGGCGGTGATGCAGGTGTTGCCGTAGGAGTCAAGATAGGTGTCCAGCCACACGGTCTTGCCGGGGTGCTCCGACGCCGTCTTGTACCAGCCCCGCTCCCGGGGGTCATAGGTGGGGTCGTAGGAGTTGGACCGGGAATACCGGTAGGATATGCCGCTGACGGTGCCGGCATAGATGTTGTCCAGCAGGTCATTCTCCTCCAGCAGGGGCCCGAAGATGGACTCGCAGTTGGACAAAAGCTCTATTTCCCGGGAAAGGGCGGCGGTCCTCACCACCCCCGGGGCCAGCATGTACTTGGAGCTTGCCTCCCCGTCCACGGTCTCGTCGGGCAGGGGCAGCTCCCGGCCGCCGTACTGGTCGGCGTTATTATAGAGATACTCCACGTAGTCCGCCAGGGAGGTGACCATGCGGCTGATCTCCACCAGCTGGGCGTTGGAGTACAAGGCCTGCTTCTGGGCGATGCGCCCCAGGTACTCCTCCGCCTGGGCCTGCAGGGCCTCCTGGCTGTCGTCGGAGGCGGTGAGGCCCAGGGTGATGTTGGTCTTCTGGAACTCATCGGTCAGGTTCCCCATAGAGAGATAGGAGTTGATGAACACCACCAGCAGGGTGCCCAGGGACATGACCAGGACCACCAGCAGTATTTTGATGCCGATCTTCATGTTTTTAAACATCTGTTATCCCTCCCTGCTGTTCCACGCGGACAGCAAAATGTCCTCTACCATTTCCTCGTAGGCTATCCCGGAGTACTCCGCCTCCCGGGGCATCAGGCTCTCCCGTTTGAGCCCCGGCACCGCGTTGATCTCCAAGGTGTATATCTCGCCGGTATCATGGCTCACCATGAAGTCCACACGGCCCACATCCTTCGCGCCGGTGATCTTAAATACCTTCTCCGCCGTCCGCTCCATCTCATGCAAAAGCTTCTCGTCCAGCTTCGGCGGCTCCACGCCATACTCCCCGGTGAATAGCGTCAGGTCGTTCTTCTTATGTACCCGTGCGCCGGACAGGGTCTCCACCCCCTCTACGCACTTGAGGGTGACGAGCTTCCCCTCCCTCTCAAAGAGCCCCACGGTGTAAAAGCCGCCGTCGATGAACTCCTCCAGGAGGATGGGGTCGTCGTACTGGAAAACATGGGCCATCTTTCCCAGGTCCTCCGGGGAGCGGATGAGCTCTATGCCGAAGCTGCCCCCCTGGCTGGGGGCTTTCGCCACGAAGGGATAGCCCAGCGCGGCATAATCGAAGTCTCCCCGCTCGTATTCCTCCTTCCACAGGATGGTCCACCGGGGCGTGGGCACGCCGTAGTGGTCGAAGAGGAACTTGCAGAGGATCTTATCGTTGATGAGCATGGCCGCGTGGGTGCGGCTGCCGGTATAGGGGATCCCCTCGTGGTCCAGCATGGCCTGCAGCGTCCCGTCGCCGTGGTACTTTCCCTGCACGCAGAGGTAGACGATGTCGGCCTTCTCCTGCCGCAGGGCATGGACCATATCCCGGCCGTATTCCAGCATGCATACGTCATAGCCCTTCTGCCGCAGGACGCTTTCTATGCTCTTGGCGTTCTTTGTGGAGGCCCCAGCCTCGCTGGAGGTACCGCCGTATACGATGGCAACTTTCACGCACTCACGCTCCTTTTCTTCCCGGGCAGCCCGGTGACGATATATAATACGATGGCCGCTATGAACAGCCCGCCCATAGCCACCAGGCCCCGCTCATAGCCCAGCAGGATGGCCATGGAGTAGACCGTGGGGCCCAGCATTTCGGTGATCTTCTTCAAAAAGCTTAAGTAGGACAGGCTCTTGCCGGAGTTCATGTTCGCCACCGCCGGCAGGGCCAGGAAGTAGTTGTTCTGCACGCCGAAGCCGAAGCTGTCCGCCACGCCCAGCAGCACCACTGCGACGAGCGACGCTATGACGCCGCCCATGAGCCCGGCAGTGAGCAGGCCCACGGAGAAGATGACGTTGTAGGCGATGTTCGCCCAGACGAGATTTTCGGACTTGTCGATGATCTTGGCCGACAGCCACGGCCCCACATAGACGATGAGCAGGCCGTATATGAGCTGGGCGCGGCCCACGTCGGACACGCCCCGGCCGATGCTGTCGTAGTAAAGGGGCAGGTAGTAGCTGGTATAGGACCCCACGATGCAGGAGGGTGCGATCATGAATATGGCGAAGGACACGACCTGCAGCCGGTCCCGCATTTTGAGCGGGCTTCTCTCCTTCTTCTCCTTGGCCTGCTCGCTCTTGGGCAGGACGGCGTTCTCCATGCGGATGATGAAAAGGCTGCACAGGATGGTCAGCACCGTCGCCATCAGGAACACGTTGCGGTAGCCGAACCGCTCCGCCAGGATGGAGCCCAGGGCCGAGCCGCAGTTCATGCCGGCGTAGAGCCCGGCGTTGAGCATGGAAAAGCCCCATGTCTTCTCCTTCTCGTTCCGGCCGAACAGGGCCAGGTTCCGCAGGGTCATCCAGCAGAAGCCGTACCCCAGGCCCACCACGGCCCGGGCCGCGATGAAGATGAGAAGGTTCGGCGAAAAGGCGCTCAAAAGCGTGCCCAGGGCCACCAGGCCCAGCCCCGCCATGAAGGGCAGCTTCCAGCCCTTCCGGGTCAGCAACTCCGTGGCGGCGAAGATAGCCACGCATGTAAGAAGCGTCTCGGCGGACTGGGGCAGGCCAGCGGCCATGTTGGCGTCCATGCCGAACAGGGAGGTGTTCAGGGCCTTGGCCATGATGGGGATGAAGGCCGCGGACAGCCGGGAGGCGAAGTAGAACAAAAACGCGGTCTGCCGCACGAAGCTGAGGGCGGCGGGCCGTCCGTCGGAGCCGGAGCTCTTTTTCGTCACCAGCCCGATCATGCCCCACACCATCTCCACGGAGAAGAATACGGATATGACCAGGGTGGTCAAAAGCTCCAGCCAGATGGCGAATATCTGTTGGGTGCGGTAGCTCTCGTTGACCCAGAAGACCACCTGAGAGTCGTTGATGAAGGGGAACTCATATTCCTCCATCCCCTCCCGGCCGGCCAGGAGCATGGCCCCGGAGGAGGCGTACACCCGCCCGTTGGAATCCAGGATATAGGCGCCCTCGCAGCTGGGGCTCGTGTCCACCGTCTCGTTCAGGATATCGGCGTACTCGCTGCTGTTGGCAGTCTCCAGGCGGCTTATCATCTGGCGCATGTCGCCGTACATCTCATAGCGGATCTGCTGGTCCTTCTGGGAGTAGGAGGCGAAGGAGAAGGCCAGCAGGATGACCACCAGCACGGAGACCATCATGGCCAGTATGTTGCCGGTCTCCACCTTTCCGTCCACGTTCAGGGCCGGGCCCTTCAGGAAGAACACAGCCACCGTGATGATGGCGGCGCCGCCCAAAAGGAAGATGCACAGGTGGAGCATCTGCTGGATACTACCGCTCTCGTTCAGGTTCAGCACCCACAGAAACAACAGCACGATCATGATGACCGCCGTGGAGCCGATGAGCAGCGACAGCCTTGTCTTTTTGTTCTGCATACTTTATCTCCCTCCGCCCGGGAAGCAGGGGCCGCGCCCTCTCAGCCGGTCCCGCCTTTTTCACATTTTATGATTATAACATATTACATCAAAAAAGCGAGCCCAAAATTCGCCTTTTTTGCCATTATATTATTGGGCCATCTCACAAAAGCGGCCCCGCCGTCGCCGGCGGGACCGCTTATTTCTTTATTTTTCAGCCCACAGACTGGGACTGGTCAAAGATCTGCCCATAGCTGTAGAAGGCCATGGCCAGGTCCTCCCGGACCACCGTGTCTTCGTCCAGATATTCCGATACGGTGCCGTCCAGGGCGATGTTCTGGGTCCCGGCCAGCTTTTCCAGCGCCTCGTAAGCCTCAGCGCCGCTGATGGTCCCGGCCGGGTCAAAGGCGCCGTTCTCCCCTGCCATCAGGCCCTGCTCCGCCGCCCAGGCGATGGCGATGCGGGCCGGGTCCTCGGCAGTCACGTCGCTGAAGGGATATGCGGGCTCCGGCGTGGGTTCCGGAGTGGGCGCGGGCGTGGCGTCCGGAGCCGCCTCCGGCTCAGGGGCGGGCTCCGGCACCGGCGCGCCGGCCAGCATCCAGAGCCCATAGGCCAGGTCCGACCTGTCCGCGTTCATGCCGATGCCGAAGATATCATCTATATCCAGGCCCGGCATGACGCCGTTGGATATGCACCAGGACACCCCGTCGTGGTACCACTGGGTCTGGGGGAAGTCGTAGCTCTTGCCTTCCAGCTTTGCATAGCAGGGCATGAACACCATGTTGAGAGCCCCCAGCCACGTCTTGCCGCTGCCCCGCTTCACCTCCAGAGTGTTGATCATCACGTCCCGGGTGCGGAGGATATTGCCGGTATAGGGACTGACGATGCTGCTCACGGTGCTGACCACGTAATAGTGACCGTCCACCTTGCCCAGATACATCATCTCGTGGCCGTCAAAGCACAGCGACGCGCCCAGGGGCAGTTCGTCCATGATGAGCCGCTTCTCCTCCAGGCACATGCCGTGCATGTCGATCTTCTCGATGTTCATGTTGGCCTGCCAGTTGCCGTTGCGGCCGATGCTCAGGCCGAAGCAGCGGTAGATGGTATTGATCATGCCGGAGCAGTCGTCCACATCCATCATGCCGCCCCAGCCGTAGGCGTCGCCCAGGTTCTGCAGGGCGGCCAGGGCGATGTTCTCCTCCGTCAGGGGCAGGTACCCCACGCTGACATGAGCGGTCTCCGGGATGAGGGCCATCTGCTTTTCGTAGCTGCCGTCGTCCCGCCGCACGGGCAGGTATACCACGTAGTTATGGTAGGGCGAGCGGTTGCCGATGAGCTGGTCGGGCTGCAGGTCCGTCACCAGCTCCAATGTGGTTCCCGCGGTGAGCATACGCCGGGCCGTCTCCGGGTGGGAGATGGACTCGTCGGTATACTCCTTGTTGCCGTAGACCACCAAAAGCTTCTCCGACGGCAGGTCCCACGCGGAGAGCCACTCCTCCTTGTCGGCGCATATGGCCACGTCCTCCGCCTTCACCCAGCCGGAGCAGCTGGCGATGCGGGCCAGGTAGTACTGCCCGTCGGCGGAGGTGGTGTAGAGGATCATGGGCTCGTTGACCCTGATGCCGCTGAGGGCCTGGTAGTCGAAGTCCACGTCGTTGGGATCGTCCAGTATGGGCTGGTCGCTGGGGAACACCTGCAGAAGGGTCCGCTCCACGGCCACGGCGTAGCGGATGGGCATCCAGCCGGTGGCGGTGGGGTCCGTGCAGTTGGCGATCATAGCGTCGAAATAGGCCTGGTCGGCCGGCTCGCCGTTTCCCTTATAGGTCCAGCCCAGGTAATACTCCGCGTCCGAGGCGGCGGAGGAAGCGATCATCTCGTTGCGCTCCGGGCCGTCGAAGCCCTCCGGGGCCTGGCGCAGGTCCATGACCATGGTCCCCTCCCGCAGGGCGGTGTCCGCGTTGAAGGCATCTATCTCCTCCGGGGTCAGGATCACTTCCTCCGGGTCATCCTCCAGGGCGGACCAATAGGCAGGGTCCGACATCTCGGCGGTCACGCCGGGCATATAGGTCACCCCCACCGCCAGGGCGGGCTGGGCCAGGGCCAGCGCCATGACCAGCGCCAGCACGAGGCAGAGCGTACGTTTCATCTTCATCGGCATGTGGACCTCCTTGTCATATGTCGGTTCAGGACGGAACAACGCTATTATACTGCTTGGGGAGCGAAAAGAAAACCCCGATGGCATAAAAAGCGTGCGGCAGAACTTCTCTGCCGCACGCATGCGTTATACGATCTTCTTGACTACAGGCAGCTTTTTCATGACCATGTCGGTCAGATACGCCGCCGCGAAGGCGATGAGCGCCGTGAGCAATATCCCCGCCAGGCCGCCATACCGGAAGGGGTCGAAGTGCAGGTGCTTATAGAGCAGCCGGATATAGGCCATGTGGATGAGGTATATGCCGAAGGAGTGGCTATCGATGTTGGCCAGCACCTTCTTCACCGGCGAGGGCTCGTCTCCGATCTGGAAGAACCACCCGGCCACGCCCAGGGCCTGGACGATGACCAGCGGAGAGTTGTACTCGAAGAGCACGTCCAATGTCTGGACATTGCCTTTCACCCGCACGTAAGAAAGCACCGCGATGGCCGCCGTGGCGGCGAGAAAGAGCCCGGCGTAAAAAGCGCGGCTATGCTTTGCTCCCCAGCGCCGCAGCCAGTAGCCCATGAACAGGTACAGGGGATAGACGCTGGACACGTGGATATAAAACCCGCAGCGCACCCCCACCGCCTCCAGACACGGAATGGCGGACATGAACAGGGCGTACAGGCCCATCAGGTACAGCATGTCCCGCTCTCCCAGCTCCGCCGCCTTTTTATAAAACGGCATCAGCAGGTAAAGGCCCAGCAGGCAGTAAAGGTACCACATGTGGGACCAGCTGTCCCCCGTGAAGACCTTGTAAAGGCCGTTCAGAAAATAGGTACCCGTCCGCCGTGTGAGGTCAAATATCATCTCCAGCGCCACGAACAGCACGCCGAACAGGACGATGGCCTTCACCACCCGGGCGATGTACTTTCCGAAGAGGTCCCGGTAGCTTATGTGCTTCTCCGGCGGCAGGAGCAGGGCCCCCGTCACCATGATGAAGCAGGGCACGGCCCACATGAGGTTGTGCTGCACCATCCCCTCTATCGCCGCCCGCCGGGAGGTGAACTGGATGGGGTACATGAGGACGGTGGAGTAGCTGGTATGGAGCAGGATGATGAACAGACACGCCGTGGCCCGCAGGCAGTCAAAGCCGGCGTTTCGCTTGCCGTTCACGGAAGCCTCTTACCAGAGAAGGCCGTTATCGATGCAGCCGGAGTCGCCGCCGTAGGACCCGCCGCCGGAAGAGCTGCCGCCGCCGGAGGAACCGCCGCTGGAAGAGCCGCCGCCGGAGGACTGGGAATTCGCGGGGTCGGCAAGATAGGCCGCCGTCTCGGCCTCCTCGGTGTTCACTTCCTCGCCGCTGGCCAGACTCTTATAGACGATATAGGGCAGGCTGTTCCAGGACCGCTGGAGCTCCGCCTCGTCCATATCGTCCAGCTCCACGTTATACAGCACGCCCACGGTCCAGTCGGTCCAGACGATCTGGATGTCGTAGAGCACGGGCTCCGTCTCGGCCTCTTCCTCCGCTTCCGCGTCGGTGGCGGTGGCCTCATCAGCCGTCGTCTCGGGCTCGTAGCAGAAGAGGCTCACCTCTTCCTTCTCAAAGTTGTCGCCCTCGGCCAGAAGCTCGCCGGAGAATTCCCACTCGCCGCTCTTGCGGATGTTCAGGCCCATGATGTCCGTGCCGGTGAGGTTGGTGATCTTGACCATGCGGCAGGTATCCGTCTCCTCGCCGATGCGCGCAAGGGCGGACAGGTCCTCTTCCTCCGCGGGCTCGGTCTCCGCCTCGGCAAAAGCCATAGCGCCCATACTCAGGACCATTGCCAGGGCCAGCAGCAGGGCCCCCAGCTTTTTCATCGTGTTCTTCATGGATAGCTCTTCCTTTCTTTTTGATCAGTCGACCCGCTTATAACTCGCGTAGCGCCAGGTGCCAGACTGGCCGTAGCGGATACGGAAGCCGTTCATGCCGGTCTCGTTGGTGAAGTTGGCGTCGTACACATACTGCACGCCGTCGTGATATACCTCGGTCCAGCCGTGGGGCGCCAGATATCCGTTGGAGTTCAGTACGCCGCCCTCCACGAAGTAGACCTCGTAGCCCATCATCTTGATCATCTGGTACAGGGTGGAGTTCATGACGAAGCAGTTGCCGTAGTGGTTGGTAAAACCATAGTTGGCGTACCACTCCGTGTGCACCGCGCCCGCGGGGGCCCGCAGCCAGCGATTGGCGTAGCGGAGGCGCACCACCCAGTTGAAGGCGCTGCGCAGGTTCCAGCCCACCTGGTCCAGGACCGCCGCGGCCTGACGGCCCGCCGGGGTCACATAGCCCTCGATGACGCCGTCGCTGTTCACATACCAGTTCTTGCCCAGCAGCGTCACGTTGGTGTCCCGCATGAGGGTGCCGTCCGGGGCGAACATGTACATATCGCCGTTCAGATAGGTCTGGTGGTCCGCCATGGCGCCATAGGTGCCGTCATGATGTTCGTTGAAGTAGTATGTAATCCCGCCGACTTCGTACAGGCCTGTGACCATCTGGCCGTCCGCGTCCACATAATAGCGCTTGCCGCCGTCGGTGACCCACTGGGAGACCGCCATGGCCCCGTCCTCCGGGGAGAACCAGTGGTAATAGCCGCCCGCGGTCTGCCAGCCGGTGCGCATGGCGCCGTAGGCGCCGTCGTGGCTGGTGTTGAAGTAGTAGTACTTGCCGTCCTCTACCTCATAAAGGCCGGTGGCCATATGGCCTTCCCAGTCCAGGAAGAACTTGTTGCCGCCGTCATAGCGCCAGTCGGAGCGGACCATCTCGCCGGAGGGAGAGTCGAACCAGTACCAATAGCCGTCGATGGCCTGCCAGCCGGTGCGCATAGCGCCGTAGGCGCCGTCGTGCTTGGTGTTGAAGAAATAGGTCCGGCTGTCGATCTCCTGAAGGCCGGTGACCATCCTGCCCTCGCTGTCGAAGTAATACTCGTCCTTGCCGTCGGTAGCCCAGTCGGTCATCACCATGGGGCCCTCTTCAGAGAACCAGTACCAATTGCCGCCCACGCCATACCAGCCGGTCTTCATGGCGCCGTAGGCGCCGTCGTGTTTGGTGTTGAACCAGAAGGTCTGGCCGTCGACGTCACAGATGCCCGTGGCCATGCGGCCGTCGGTGTCGAAGTAATAGCGCTCGCCGGCGACTGTGACCCAGTCGGACTTGACCCGGTAGCCGCCCAGATAGTAATACCAGTAGCCGTCCTTACCGTACCAGCCGTCGGGCCGGTCCTCGGGGGGCTCGGTTGGCAGCGGGGTCTCCGTCTCCTCGGGGGGTGCGGTCTCGGCCGGCGCGTCCGTATCGGTGCCGGAGTCGTCCTCCGCCGGGGGCGTGGTCTCTTCCGGAGCAGTGGTCTCCGGCGCGGGGGCGATGTCATCGGGCGCCTCGTCCGCGATCGCCTCCGGCGCCGCGGGCGCGGAGATCTCCTCCACCGCCGCTGTCGCCGCGAAGGGGTCCGGGGCCTCGCCGGCGGCCAGGGCCGTGGCGCCCAGCGCCAGCATCAGCGCCGCCGCTGCCAGAACAGCAAATACAGTCTTTTTCATTTTCCTGTTTCCTTCCCTTCTTTGGACATTTCATCCCAAAGTACAAGCCCGGAGGGGGATAAGATACCCCCCCCCCGGTATATAGCCACTTGATTATAGCGCTTTCATTTATTCAATGCAAGACATTTTCTTCCATTTTAGCCCCGTCCGGGAAGATTTCCCTCATTTCCTCTGTGTTTTTCCGCCATGGACAAAAAGAGCGGGCCCCGGTATACGGGGTCCGCTCTGTATTATTGTCATTTGTATTTTTATGCCCGGTGCATGGGCACCTTGTCGGCGCCGAGAGCCCGGAGATTCTCCAGCACGCCCCGCTTGTCGGCCTTGGCGATCAGGGCGTCCCGGGCCTTTTTGGATTCCAGCACGGTCATGTTCTTGCTGGGGCCGCCCACACAGCCGCCCTCGCAGACCATGCCCTCGATGAAGTCCGCCGGGAGACGGCCCGCCTTCATTAAGAGCAGCGCCTTTTTGCACTCCGCCGCGCCGGAGCACTTCATGACCTCCGGCTTTATGTCCTCGCCCATTTCCTCGAAGCAGCGCAGCACCGCGGCGGTGACGCCGCCGCCGTCGCCGAAGCGCTTGCCGTAGACACTGCTCTGCTGCACGCCGTCAGGCTCCGGCTCCAGCTCGATATTTTTACCGTAGAGAAGAGAGCGTATCTCCCCGTAGGTCAGCACAAAGTCGGCGTTTCCCTTCACGGCGTGGTCCGCGGCCTCGCTCTTTTTGGCGATGCAGGGGCCCACGAACACGGTGACGGTCTCGGGGTCCTGCTGCTTCAAATAGCGGCTGACGCCGCACATGGGGCTCACCGTGGTGGACATGTTTTCGGCCAGGGCCGGGAAGTGGGTCTTTATCATGTTCACGAAGGCCGGGCAGCAGGAGGTGGTCATCTTCTTCCCCTCCTTATAGGCCTCCGCCCATTCCTCCGCCTCGGAGGCCGCGGTCAGGTCGCCCCCCAGGCCCACCTCCACCATGTCGGCGAAGCCGGCCTTTTTAAGGGCCGTGCGCCAGCTTGCCATGGTGATATCCGGGCCAAACTGGCCCTCCGTGGCAGGAGCCAGCATGGCCACTACCCGCTTCCCCGCCTTGATGGCCTGGATCACCTGGACCACGGTGGAGACGGTGCCGATGGCCCCGAAGGGGCAGTTGTGGATGCATATGCCGCAGCGGATGCACTTTTCCTCGTCGATACGGCAGATGCCGTACTCGTCGTAGGTGATGGCGTCCACGGGGCAGACCCGCTTGCAGGGCCGCTCCAGGTGGGCGATGGCGTTGTAGGGGCAGGCGGCGGCGCACTTGCCGCACTCCCGGCACTTGTTGGGGTCTATGTAGGACCGGTTGGGGCCCATGGAGATGGCCCCGAACTGACAGGAGTTCTGGCAGGCCTTGCCCATGCACTTGCGGCAGTTGTCCGTGACGATATAGGACGCGATGGGGCATTCCTCGCAGGCCGCGTTGATGACCTGGACGATGTTGGTGGAGTGGACGCCCGTGGGGCTCTTTCCCTCCGCCAGGCGCACCCGCTGGCGGACGATCTCCCGCTCCTTGTATACGCAGCAGCGGAACGTGGCCTGGGGACCGGGGAACATGCGGTAGGGTATCTGCTCCCGCTCCTCGTCCAGCTTCCCCTCCCAGGCCAGGCGGCAGACTTCCCGCATGACCTCATGTTTTACCCGGGCAATGGCCTCGTCGTTGGTTACCATAGTCTCTCTCCTTGCGCTTATTGCTGGCAATATTATAGCTTATGCGTTCAAAAAACGCAAAGTATCTTTCTTCCGGCTTATTTGATGAGCTTCTCCACCGCCTGGCACAGGTCGTCCACGGCTGTCTGGTCCCCGGCGTTGATGGCATCCACCATGCAGTGGCGCATGTGGTCCTGCAGTATGACCTTGCCGGTGCTGGCCAGAGCGGAGCGCACGGCGGCCAGCTGCACCAGCACCTCGGAGCAGTCCTCCCCCGCCTCTACCATCCGCTTCACCTTTTCCAGGTGGCCGATGGCCCGGGCCAGGCGGTTCACCACCGCCTTCTGGTTCTCGTGGACATGGCCGTGGCTGTGGGCGATGCCGTGGGCGTGCATGTATTCGTGGTCCTGCTGCTGGCTCATAGCCGCTCCTTTTCTATCCCCCCACCCGGCTTGCGGGCCGGGAATGGGACTGTTAAAATCAAAGTGTTCTTGACCCTATTATACCGGCTGGCCGCCGAAAAGGAAAGAAAAAACATGAAGATGCTGAAAAAAACGCTCCTTACCCTGCTCATCCTCTCCCTCGCCCTGTCCCTCTGCCCCATGGCCCTGGCGGCAGACGGGGAGACTACGCTCGTCTACGCAAGCGGGGACTATACCCGGATAAACCCCGCCATGGACGAGCACGGGGAGATCAACATCCTCCTGTTCAACGGTCTGACCGCCCACGACGGGGACAACGGCGTCATCCCCGCCCTCGCGGAGAGCTGGGACTATGACGCCGGCGCTTTCTCCTATACCTTCCACCTCCGCCCCGGGGTCACCTGGCACGACGGGGCGCCCTTCACCGCGGAGGACGTGAAGTTCACCTTTGAGGCCATCATGGACCCCGCCAACCTCTCGGAAAACGCCCCCAACTACGAGGACGTGACGGCCATCGACGTATTGGACGAGCTCACCGTCCGCTTCACCCTCTCCGCGCCCAACGCGGCGTTCCTGGACTACATGACCATGCCCATCCTGCCCCGGCACCTTCTGGAGGGTGAGGACTTTCAGACCTCCGATTTCTTCCGTCATCCCATCGGCACCGGTCCCTATGAGCTGGAGCGCTGGGACGAGGGCCAGGCCATCACCCTGGTGAAGAACGAGAACTATTTCCTGAAGCCCGCGAACATCGACCGCATCGTGTTCAAGATCGTGCCCGACGACAACGTGAAGGCCATGCAGATGCGCGCCGGCGAGCTGGACCTGGCCCAGCTCACCCCCCGGGACGCGGAGAGCTTTCTGGGCCGGGAGGGATACGCGGTATATGACATGACCACCTCCGACTACCGGGGCATCCTCTTCAACTTCCGAAACCCCTACTGGACGGAGAATCGCGACATCATCCCCGCCGTGTGCTGCGCCATCGATAGAGAGGCCATCGTCCAGGCGGTGCTCCTTGGCCACGGGGAGCCGGCCTACAGCCCCCTGCAGCGCAACGAGTATAACTGCCCGGACGTGGACCATTACGGCTACGACCCGGCCCGGGCCCGGGCCATTCTGGAGAATGCCGGGGCGGAGATGGGCGAGGACGGTTTCTACTACCGGAACGGCGAGAGGCTGGGCTTCGTCATCGACGTGGCCGCCGGGGACCAGGTACGCCTGGACATGGCCCGGGCCGCCGCCCAGCAGCTGCGGGAAATAGGCCTGGACGTGACGGCGGAGATACCCCCCGTGGTGGACTGGGGCAGTCAGACGGCCTACCTCATTGGCTGGGGCAGCCCCTTTGACGCCGACGACCACACCTACAAGGTCTTCGGCACGGACAAGGGCGCCAACTACAACGGCTACTCCAACGCCGATGTGGACAAATACCTGACCGAGGCCAGAGAGACCGACGACCCCGCCGAACGGGCGGAGGCCTACGCCGCCTTCCAAAAGGCCCTGGCCGCCGACCCGGCCTACGCCTTCATCGCCTACATCAACGCGGATTATGTGGCCAAAGATACCATCCATGGCATCGCCCCGGACACGGTCCTGGGCCACCACGGGGCAGGTATCTTCTGGAACGTGACCGACTGGACCATGGAGTAAGGAATACGCATGAACGCTGTGCTCGCCATCCTGAAAAAGCTGCCCGGGCTGCTGGGGAGCCTTTTCGTGCTGTCCCTGGCGGTGTTCTGGGCGGCCCATCTGGCCCCCGGAGACCCGCTGGCGGCCTGGTACGGGGAGCGGGCAGAGCGTTTGACGGCCGAGGAACGGGCGCAAACGGAGGAGCAGCTGGGTCTGGACCAGCCTCTGCCCATCCAATACGCCCACTGGCTCAAAAACGCCCTCCATGGGGACCTGGGCATGTCCTATAAGTACCGCCAGGACGTGGGCCAGGTCATAAAGGACCGGGCCGGGAACACCCTCCTGCTGGGTGGGACGGGCTTCGCCCTCATCTTCCTGCTGGCCCCGGCCCTGGCCGCCCTGTGCGTATGGTACGAGGACCGGTGGCCGGATAAAGTATTATGTAAACTTGGCACCGTCACCACCTGCATCCCGGAGTTCTGGCTTGCGCTGGTTCTCATCCTCATCTTCTCCGTGTATCTGCACCTGCTGCCCAGCTCCGGGGCCTGGTCCCTGGGGGCGGGCGGCGGCACGGCTGCGGACCGGGCAAGGCACCTGGTGCTGCCCCTCACGGTGGTGGCGACGGGGCATCTCTGGTATTACGCCTATATGCTGCGCAACATGCTCTCGGAGCAGGTACGGGCGGATTATGTGCTGCTGGCCGGGTCCATGGGCCTGAGCCGCCGGCGGGTGCTCCTGCGCCACTGTCTGCGGAACATCCTGCCCTCCTATCTGGGCCTCATGGCCCTGGACCTGCCCCACATCCTGGGCAGCACCTACATCGTGGAGATGGTGTTCTCCTATCCCGGCCTGGGCTCGCTCACCTACGAGAGCGCCCGGTACCAGGACTATGACCTCTTGATGGCCCTGTGCCTGCTGGCCGGGGCGGTGGTCATGGTCTGCGGCCTCGCGGCCCAGGCCCTGGGCGGGCGCATCGACCCCCGAACGCTGGCCAGAAGGGAGGGGTCCGACCATGGATGAGCGCTTCCAGCTTACGGGCCTCCGTCCCGCCCCGCCCCCGCCCCCGGTCACGCTGGAAAAGCGGGAGAGACCGCCCCTCTGGGCCGCGGTCGTTCTGGGTGTCATCGTCCTGGGCTGCCTCTTCGGCGGGCACTTCACCCCCCGGGACCCGGGGTATATGGACCTCATGAACGCCGCCCGCGCCCCCTGCGGGACCTATCCCTTCGGCACGGATGGCTTGGGCCGGGACATGTTCGCCATGCTCTGCTCCGGCGGGCGCACGTCCCTCGCCATCGGCCTTCTGGCCGCGGCCGTCTCCACCGCCATCGCCTTGATCTACGGGGCCATAGCGGGCCTGGGGCCCGGGTGGCTGGATAGGGCGCTCATGCGCCTGGGGGAGATATTCCTCTCCGTGCCCAGTCTGCTGGCGGTGCTGCTCCTGCAGGCCGCCATGGGAAGGGCCAGCGTCCTTTCCATCGCCTTGGCCGTGGGGGCCACAGGCTGGATGAGCATGGCGAAAGTGGTCCGCACGGAGGTGCGGCGTCTCGCCGGGAGCGAATATGTGCTGGCCTCCCGGGTCATGGGCGGCGGGTTTTTTCACATCCTCCGCAGCCACCTGGCGCCGGACCTGACGCCCGCGGTGCTCTTCATGGCCGTCATGGCCGTGCGCGGCGCCATCCTGGCGGAGTCCACCTTAAGTTTCATGGGCATGGGCCTGCCTTTGGAGACCGTGTCCTGGGGCAGTCTCCTCTCCCAGGCGAACAGCGCCCTCACCACCGGGGCCTGGTGGATCATCCTCATCCCCGGGGCATTCCTGGTGCTGACGCTGCTGTGCCTCACGGAGCTGGGAAACTTCCTCCGCCGCACCGGTAACAAAAAGGAGAGCAATCTGTAAAATGGACAACAAACAAGGGCGCGTTTGAAACGCGCCCTTTCTTTATTGAAGGCTCCCTCAGACGAGGGAGCTGTCGAGACCTCCCGGGGCCCCCATGAAAGCCCAACGCAGTGGGTTTCATGGGGAAAAGGAAGAAGGGCTTTGACCAATGAGGGAGCCTGGCTCGCCAGGGTCTCGAATCTTCAAAGCCCTTCTGACGCGACTGAGGGAGTTGAAAGTCCCTTTAGTCGTCCGCATAGGTAAACTCCAACACCCTGTCCCCCCGTCTCTGCCCTGACCAGCCTGCCCGCGTCATCCTGCGTAAGCTCTGGCTCTCCAGGAAGGGAAAAACATAAAACCGCTTTCCCGGCGCTGTCGTTCACGAAAAGCTCACAGATGCTCTCGTTTTTGTCATTAAAATAGTCCCGCTTTTCAGCATACCGGATGACGAAGCAGGGGTCATCCACGTAGGTATACGCCGTCTCCGTGTCCAGTTTGCCGTCATACAGGAACGTCTCACTCACCACGCGCCCGGCGTCGTCGTAGACATAGTGGGTCTCGTTGACGGGCGTCGGCCAAATGGACGCAGGCTGCCCCTCCCCGTCCCAGTCCGTGACGCTGTAGAATCGATCAGCCGTGATCCGGCCGGCCTCGTCGCAGTCGTATTCGTACACATTTCCGACGACGCCGTCATCGTCCGCGGCGCTTTTGACGAGGCGCCCGGCCCCGTCATAGGTATAGTCCATCCCGGATGTCCCGGTCTCGGGCGATACCCATTCCTCCCGGGTGAGCAGGCCGCTGTCATCGTACACCTTGCGGGCGATATAGACATTGCCGCTGGGCCAAGTCTCGGTCTCCTCCGTCAGGCGGCCTGCCTCGTCACAGGCATAGGTCCATTGCAGGCTGGGCATGCCGTCGATGGTCCTCTCCTGGCTGCTGCCCTCATAGAGCACGATGGTATGGTCGCCCCACACATTCTTCCGGCCCTTACAGGGCAGGGACTGACCATCCTCATAGAGAAAGTCGTACTCCACGTCCAGCGCGCCGTCCGCGTATTCCCGCGCGGCCGTGAGCCGGGGCCCGTCCCCCGCCCACGCCGATACGCCCAGCAGGGCGGCCATGCACAGCGCCGCCGCGGCGGAGAGCAGATATCTTTTCATAGATCTCCTTTTCACAGCGTCCGGTTCATGCTGCCGGTCTTATAGCCCGCCAGGTCCAATGCCGCATAGGCAAAGCCCAGGCCTCGCAGGTATTCGTCCAGCTCCCCGGCATGGACGATGAGCCGGGCAAACTCCTCCGGCAGCACCTCCACCCTTGCCAGGTCCCCGTGGACCCGCACCCGCATCTGGGAAAAGCCCCAGTCCCGCAGCTTCTGCTCCGCTTGGGCCACCATCTGGAGCTTCTCCGGGGTGAGGGTCTCGCCGTAGACGAACCGGCTGGCAAGGCAGGCCATAGATGGCTTGTCCCAGGTATCCAGGCCCATTTCCCGGGAAAGGGCCCGTATCTCCTCCTTTGTGAGGCGCACTTGGCGCAGGGGGCTCAATATCCCCAGCTCCGCCACGGCCTTCATGCCGGGCCGGTAATCCCCCTCGTCGTCAGCGTTGGACCCCTCCGCCACGTGCTCAATGCCCCGGGCATGGGCCGCTTCCAGTATCTCGCCGAACAGGGCCTTTTTGCAGCGGTAGCACCGGTCGGGGGGATTGTCCTTCACCCCAGGCACGGCCAGGGCGTCGTAGTCAAGAACGATATGCTCTATGCCCCGGACCCGGCAGAAGGCCTCCGCCTCCTCGGTCTCCCGCGCGGGGCAGAGCACGCTCCTCGCCGTCACGGCCAGGACCTTATCCCCCAGGGTCTCATGGGCCGCGGCCAGCAAAAAGGTGGAGTCCACCCCGGCGGAATAGGCCACCGCCAAGCTCCCCAGCCCCCAGAGGTATTCCTCCAGGGCTCTCTTTTTCTCGTGCAGCGCGTCCATCAGCAACCCTCCACCATATCCTCCGCCTCCCGGAGGCTCACGCTCTTCTCCCGGGCGATGCGGGCCAGGTCCTCGTACTCATACTTCACCCGGCTCACGCCGTAGCCCTCGGAGATCTTCCGCCCCACGGGGCCCCAAGGGGTGTCCAATGTCTCCTCCCGCCGGGCGAGGACATAGCGCCTCGTCTCCGCCTCCCGGACGCCGATGGTTGTGGTGTACTTGAAGAGCAGTTCCACCATCCGCCCCCGGTCCGCCGGGGCGCATATCACCCGCAGGAGAGTGCCGGGGCGGGATTTTTTCATGCCGATGGGCACGGTGTAGACCTCCCTTGCCCCGGCGTCAAAGAGCCGCTCCATGGCAAAGCCCACCGCCTCCGCGGTCATGTCGTCCACGTTGCAGGAAAGCTCTATCATCTCGTCCGTGCCGCCCTCCATGCTCTCCCCCAGGATGGCCCGGACGCAGTTGGCGGCGGGGTAGTCCCGCCCGCCCATGCCGTAGCCCACCGCCGTGGGGCGCATCATTGGCATGGGACCGAAGGACGTGGCAAAATGCTTCAAAAGCGCCGCCCCCGTGGGGGTGCAGAGCTCGCCCTGTATCTCTCCCCCGTAGATGGGCACATCTTTCAAAATATAGGCCGTGGCCGGGGCTGGCACCAGCAGGATGCCGTGGGCGCACTTCACCTGCCCCGCCCCCACATGCACCGGCGAGCACACCACCGCGTCCGGCGCCAGCTCCGCCATGACCAGGCACACCGCCGTCACATCCGCCACCGCGTCCAGCGTGCCCACCTCATGAAAATGTATCTCCGGCACGGGCACGCCGTGGACATGGCTCTCCGCCTCCGCGATAAGCCCATACACCGCCAGTACGTCCTCCCGGACCTTCTCCGACAGGGCCAGATGGTCCCGGACCAGGTGCTCTATGTCGTGCAGGCCGCTGTGGCGGTGCTCGTGGTCATGATCATGGTGCTCATGTCCGTGCTCATGGTCATGGTGGTGCATGGCATGCTCCTCCTCTTCCCCGTGGACCAGCACGGTCATGTGGCTGCCCGTGACGCCGCACTTCTGGGCTCTTTCCAGCTTATACTCCACCCCGGGGATGCCGAGGGTATTGAGCTTCTCCACAAAGCCCGCCGGGTCCGGCAGGAGCTCAATAAGCGCCGCGGAGAGCATATCCCCCGCCGCGCCCATGGCACAGTCTATGTACAGCGTCCTCATGCTTTCGCCTCCATATGGTTGATCATGCCGGCCAGGTACCCGGCGCCGAAGCCGTTGTCGATGTTGACCACGCTCACGCCGCTGGCGCAGGAGTTGAGCATGCTCAAAAGGGCGCTCAGGCCGTTGAACGCCGCCCCGTATCCCACGCTGGTGGGCACGGCGATGACTGGGCAGTCGGCGAGGCCGCCGATGACGCTGGCCAATGCCCCCTCCATGCCCGCGATGGCGATGATGACGCTGGCGGTCATGATGGTCTCTTTCTTATCCAGCAGCCTATGCAGGCCGGACACGCCCACGTCGTAGAGCCGGGCCACGGCGTTGCCGTGGACCTCCGCCGTCAGGGCCGCCTCCTCCGCCACGGGGATGTCGCTGGTGCCGCCGGTGGCCACGACAATAGTTCCGATGCCGTCCGGGGCGGGGATGCCGCCCAGGATGCCCACCCGGGCCTCGGGATGGTAGTCCAGGTCCCGGCCTCTGCCCACGAAGGCGGCCGCCTCCGGGCTCATGCGAGTCACGAGGATGCGCCCCTGGCCGTTTTTCGCCATGGCGTCGCATATGCCCGCGATCTGCTCCGGGGTCTTGCCCGCGCCGTAGATGACCTCCGCCGCCCCCTGGCGCACCTTCCGGTGCAGGTCCACCCGGGCGTAGCCGATGTCCTCATAGGGGGCGGTCTTCAGCTTCAAAAGGGCCTCGTCCACAGTCATGGACCCGGCCTGCACCGCCTCCAGTATGTTTTTCGTCTCGCTGGTCATAAGTAGTCCTCCAAAAAGGAAGGCGCCGCCCCGCTCCTGCGAGGCCAACGCCTTCCGGTACCAACGTCTTGCCGGCGGGGCGCTCACGCGCCGGACGCCGGATATTTGTCCCGCCAAAAAATTTTATCATAGCGAAAAGCCGCCTGTCAAGTCTCCCAGGGGACCGGCAGGCGGCTCATCATCATTCCTCTATCACGTAGGGCACCGCGTCCGCGGGGATGGGGCACACATAGCCCCCGTCCTCAGTGCGCCTGGCGAATTCCGCCTTGGCTTTGTCGATGAGGCCCGTATCGGCGAACAGGTCTGCCGCCGCCCCGGCCAGGACCTTGGCGGCGTAGAGCATGCCCTTGTCCGCCAGGGACGTGGCCCCGCAGGACACGTTCTGCCAGGAGTGGCCCGGCGAGCCGGAGGGCCAGGCGGCCGCGGTGATCTCCGCTGTGGGGGTGAGCCAGCTCACGTCCCCCACGTCCGTGGAGCCGGGGGTGAACTCGTTGCTGGACAAAAAGGGCATGACGAAGTCGTTGATGGCCCGCTTGCCGTTATCCGTCGTCTTTTTCACGAAGGCCTTGATCTCCTCCGACCACTTGGGCGCGTCCCCGGGCAGCTCATCCGCGGGTGGGAAGGTCTTTTTGAGGCTCTCCGCGAAGGCCCACTCCTCCTTGGTGTAGGCGGGCAGGTCTGTAGAGAGCATGTTGTCGTGCAGCACCTTCTCCAGCGCCGTGTTGGGCAGAAGGTCCGCCGTGCCGTCCACGAAGATGCGCTCATAGGTGGTCTCGGTCATCATGGCGGCCCCCTGGGCGATGAGGTCCACCCGCCGCTGCAGCTCCAGGGTATCCTTCACCCGCTGGGACCGGACCATGTACAGCACCGAGGCGTGGGGCTGGACCACGTTGGGAGAGAGCCCCCCGCCGTCCACCATGGCGTAGTGGATGCGCCCCTGGGGCGGCATATGCTCCCGCAGGTACTGCACCCCCACGTTCATCAGCTCCACCGCGTCCAGGGCGGAGCGGCCTTCATAAGGGTTCGAGGCAGCGTGGGCGGCCACGCCCTTGAATTTGTAGAGCACCTGGGTGCAGGAGTTGTTGGTGCCGGTCATGAGCTCGTTGGTGTCGCCGGGGTGCCAGCTCAGCGCGCAGTCCAGCTCCTTCCAGAGCCAGTCCCGCGCCATATAGGCCTTGGAGGCGCCGCCCTCCTCCCCGGGGCAGCCGTAAAAGGTCACGGTGCCGGGCAGGCCCGTCTTTTTGAGAAAGTCCTTCACGGCGCAGGCCGCCGCGAAGGAGCCCGCCCCTAAGAGGTTATGGCCGCAGCCGTGGCCGGAGCCGTTTTTCACAAGCTCCTCCCGCTCAAGGGCTCCCGCCTTCTGGGAAAGGCCGGACAGGGCGTCGAACTCCCCCAGGATGCCGATATGGGGCGCGCCGGCGCCGTAGCTTCCGCTGAAGGCGGTGGCGATGCCGCAGAGGTTTTCCCGGACGGTGAAGCCCTCCTTTTTCAAAAGCTCTATGAACAGCGCCGCGGACTTGTATTCCTTTAAGGACAGCTCCGCGTACTCCCATATGCTGTTGGCAAGGTCAATGTATTCCTGGGCGTGGGCGTCCACATAGGCCCCGATGGCCTTTTTCAACTCCTTCATATCCATGGCTGTCTCCTTTTGACCCAAAGGCCGCCCGGAAAGGCGGCCTTTTGTTTTAATAGAGTACTTTGCTCAGAAATTCCTTGGTACGGGGATTCTGGGGATGCTGGAACACGTCGTCGGGCCTGCCGCTCTCGGCGATGACGCCCCCGTCCATGAAGAGCACCCTGTCGGACACCTCCCGGGCAAAGCCCATCTCATGGGTGACGATGACGCTTGTCATGCCTGTCTTCACAAGGCCCTTGATGACCTCCAGCACCTCCCCCACCATCTCCGGGTCCAGGGCGGAGGTGGGCTCGTCGAAGAGCATCACGTCCGGCTCCATGGCCAGGGCCCGCACGATGGCGAGACGCTGCTTCTGGCCGCCGGAAAGGCGGCTGGGATGCTCGTTGGCCTTGTCCGCCAGGCCCACGCGATTTAAGAGTTCCATGGCCTTCTCGTCGGCCAGCTTTTGGTCCATCTTCTTCACCATGGTAGGGGCGATGGTGATGTTCTCCTTCACGGACAGGTGGGGGAACACGTTGAAGTGCTGGAACACCATGCCCATCTTCTGCCGGTGGACGTTGATGTCTACCTTGGCGTTGGTGATCTCCACGCCCTCAAAGAATATCTTCCCCTCCTCCGGCTTTTCCAACAGGTTGAGGCACCGCAAAAATGTGCTCTTGCCGCCGCCGGAGGGACCGATGATGGACACCACCTCGCCCTTATCCACGTGTTCGCTCACACCCTTGAGCACGTGCAAAGGCGGCTGGCCCTTGATCTGAAAGCTCTTGTGCAGGTTCTCGGTCTTAATCACTGGCCTTCAGCCTCCTTTCAAACACGCCCAGCAGCTTGCTCAGCACGAACGTCAGTATGAAGTAGGTCGCGCCCACGATCATCAGGCACTCCATGGTGAGGTAGGTGTTACCCTTGACGATCAGGTAGGAGGTCATCAGGTCGCCCACGAAGAAGGTGGACGCCAGGGAGGTCTCCTTGATGATGGTGACGAACTCGTTGCCCAGGGCGGGCAGGATGTT
>CANQMW010000024.1 GCA_947625045.1 uncultured Oscillospiraceae bacterium | reverse complement strand
TCCCGGTCGCCGTGGGCGGCCTGGTTCAGGTTCATGAAGTCCATGTCGATCTCCTCGTTGGGGATCTCCTTGTTGTATTGGGTGGCGAAGTGGCAGTAGGGCTTCTGCAGGGCCGCCAGGCCGTTGATCCACATCTTGCTGGGGGAGAAGGTGTGGCACCAGGCGACGATACCGGCGCATGCGTCGTCGTAGTTGGCCTCCTTGACCACGTCGGCGATCTCCTTGTTGGTCTTGGCGGTGACCTTGTAGACCAGGGGATAGGGCAGGCTCCTGCTCATCTCGGCGGCCATCTCCTTCGCCCGGGCCTCCACAGTTTCCAGGACCTCGGGGCCGTACAGGAACTGGGAGCCCACCACGAACCAAAATTCATATTTGCTCATATAAAAGCGCTCCTTACAGTGTTTCCACGGCGGTCTTTTCCACGGCCAGCAGGGCCTTGTATCGCCCGATATAGGCGTTGAAGCCGTCCACGTCTGCCTTGTCCGGGGCCAGGGTAGTGCCCTTCGCGCCGGCGAAGACGCGGGCAGAGAGGAACTGCTCCAGACTCTCGCCGCTGCCGTTCAGCATAAAGGCGGCCAGCAGGGCCATGCCGTAGGGCCCGCCCTCGCCGGCGGTCTCCATGCAGGTCACCGGGGCGTTACAGGCGGCGGCCATGTACTTCTGGCCAACCACGGGGGTCTTGAAAAGGCCGCCGTGGCCGGTGAGGGAGTCGATGGCCACGTGCTCCGAAGCCAGGATATCCATGCCGATCTTCAGCGTGGACATGGTGGCGTAGAGCTGGGCCCGGAAGAAGTTCGCCAGGGTGAATTTGGCGTCGGGGGTGCGGACCACCAGGGGGCGGCCTGCGTCCATATGGGTGACGCCCTCGCCGGCGAGATAATTGCACACCAGCACCCCGCCGCAGTCGGGCTCGCCCTCCAGGCTCTTTTCATAGAGTTTTGTGTACAGCGCGCCGGTGTCGGGAGAAGCGCCGAAGAGCTCCGCCGTCTCCTTCAATACGCCCACCCAGGCGTTGGTGTCGTTGGTGCAGTTGTTGCAGTGGACCATGGCCACGGGCTTGCCCGTGGGGGTGGTCACAACGTCGATCTCCTCGTGGACATGGGCCAGAGGCTTTTCCAGAACCACCATGGAGAAAATGCTTGTGCCCGCGGACACATTGCCGGTGCGGGGCGCCACGGCGTTGGTGGCGGTCATGCCCGTGCCTGCGTCGCCCTCGGGGGGCGCGAAGGGGATGCCCGCCGGCAGAAGGCCGTCCAGCAGGGCGGCGCCCTTTTCCGTGAGGGAGCCCGCGTTCTCGCCCGCCTGCATCACCCCGGGCAGCACGTCGGAAAGTTTCCAGGGCAGAGCCCGGGGCGCCACCAGGGCGTCGAACTTTGCCATCATCCCGGCGTCATAGGCCTTGCCGTCCGCGGCGATGGGGAACATGCCGCTGGCCTCGCCCACGCCCACGGCGTTCACGCCGGTGAGCATGTAGTGGACATACCCGGCCAGGGTGGTGATGTGGCGGATGCGGAAGACGTGCTCCTCGCCGTTCAGCACCGCCTGATAGAGGTGGGCGATGCTCCACCGCTGGGGGATGTTGAAACCGAACAGGGCCGTCAGCTCCGCCGCGGCGGGGCCGGTGATGGTGTTCTGCCAGGTGCGGAAGGGCACCAGCAGTTCCCAGTTCTCGTCAAAGGCCAGATAGCCGTGCATCATGGCGGACACGCCCATGGCGGCGATGCTCTCCCGGTCCTGCACGCCGGAGAGGGCCTTTTTGAGTCCTGCCCAGACCTCGTCCAGGGAGTAGGTCCACACGCCGTTTTCGTAGGAGCTGGCCCAGGTGTAGTCGCCGGAGGAGACGGGGCGGAACGCCCCGTCTACGGTCACGGCCTTGATACGGGTGGAGCCGAACTCCACGCCGAGACACAATTTCTCGCTCATGGCCCCTCCTTACTTTTTCCGCTCGCGGATGAGAGCGAAGATGCTCTGCAGCACGATGAAGAAACACAGCAGGGCGGCGGTCAGGATGTTGGGCCAGGAGGAGGCCAGCTTGCCGTTGGTCTGCACGATGGTGGAGATGGTGCCGTTGATGAGCACGCCGAAGAAGGAGCCTATCACGTTGCCCACGCCGCCGGTCAGCAGCGTGCCGCCGATGACGGAGGAGGCGATGGCATCCATCTCCAGGCCCGTGGCCTGGCTGACGGAAGCGCTCATGGTGTTCATGCAGTAGCAGATGCCGCCGATGGAGCACAGGAAGGAGCTGAGGAGGTAGGCCTTCAGCTTTGTCTTCTTCACGTTCAGGCCCATCATGGCCGCGGACTGCTCGCTGCCGCCCACGGCATAGAGGCTCCGGCCGAACTTGGTATAGCGGAGCATCAGGAAGATGACCACCAGCACCACCAGGGAGATGACCACGCCGATGCCGAAGTAGGGCATGATCATGACGCCCTTGCGGTTCAGCGTGCCGCCGAAGGGCAGGTAAATGCGGTAGTTGGCCCAGTTATAGAAGGTCTGGTTGATGTCGGCGGTGATGGAGAGCTGGTCGGTGGAGATGACCGCCGTCATGCCCCGGGCGAAGAACATGCCCGCCATGGTGACGATGAAGGGCTGGATGTTGAGATAGCCCACGCAGTAGCCCTGGAACAGGCCGAACAGGACGCCGATGCCCAGCACCATCAGGCACATCACCGGCGCGCTCAGGCCCCAGTTGGCCATGCCGTAGGACAGGAGCATGCAGTCCATAGCCACCAGAGAGCCCACGGAGATGTCGATGCCGCCGGTGAGCATGACGCACGTCATGCCGCAGGTGACGCACAGAAGGCCCGCCTTGCTGCGCAGGATGTTGAGGAAGGTCTGCACGGTGGCGAAACCCTTGCCGGCGTAGACCGCGCAGCCCGCCGCGTACAGCACGAAGAACAGGATGATGGTGATGAGCAGCAAAACGGTGTTGCCGTTCATCTGGCGGCGCTCTTTCAGGGCGCCCGCCGGCTTTTCGGTAGTGGAAGTCATGCCGCTGCCGCCTCCTTCCCGGACTTGAGTGAGGCCCGCTTGGCGCTGCGCTTGCGGAAGAACGCCTTCACGGGAGGCGCCTGGATGGCCACGATGATGATGACCACCACGGCCTTGAACACCGGGGCCACGGCCGAGGACACGCCCATGTTGTACATGGTGGTGGTGATGGCCTGGATGGTGTAGGCGCCGATGATGGAGCCGGCCAGGTTGAACTTGCCGCCGCCCAAGCTGTTGCCGCCAATGGCCACGGCCAGGATGGCGTCCAGCTCCAGGTTCAGGCCGATGTTGTTGGAGTCGGCGCTGGTGATACGGGAGGCGGCCACCACGCCGGCGATGGCGGCGCACACGCCGCACAGCAGGTAGCAGATGAAGATCATCCGCTTGGAGTTCAGGCCCGCGATGCGGCTGGCGGATTTATTGATGCCCACCGACTGGACATACATGCCCATGGCGGACTTTTTCAATACGATCGAAACTACTAGTATACACACCGCGGCGATGATGATGGGGGTGGGGAAGAACCCCACGAAACCGCCGATCATGCCGAAGGTGTCGTTGCGCACGTACACGATCAGGTTGTCGCAGACCAGCAGGCCGATGGCCCGGGCGGCGGTCCAGAGGATCAGCGTCGCCACCATGGGCTGTATGCCCAGGTACGCCACCAGTCCTCCGTTGAACGCGCCGCATATGCAGCCCATGCCGATGGCGGCCAGCACGCCCACGATCAGGGGCACGGCCAGCTCCGTGGCCTTGGGGGCCGCCGCGCCGGCCAGCAGCCGGCAGCACACCGCCGCGCACAGGGCCATGACGGAGCCCACGGAGATGTCGGTACCGGCGGAGGCGGAGACCACCAGCGTCATGCCGATAGCCAGGATGGCCACCTCGCTGCCACGGTTCAGGATGTTCACGAGACGCCCGGACAGCAGCCCGTTGGTGATGCCCACCTGGAAGAAACTGTAGAAGGGCTTGCCGGTGGAGGCGTCGTAGATCATGTTGACGCACAGCACCAAAAACATGCAGAACACCGGCAGGAACAGTTTCATTTTGGTCAGCTTTTTCAGTTTATCCATTGTCAGCACCTCCTGCGATGGCTGCCATGACCCGCTCCTGGGTCAGGTCGCCGTCCAGCTCGCCCACCTTGGCTCCGTCCCGGAGCACCGCCATGCGGTTGCAGGTGCGGAGCATCTCCTCGATCTCGGAGGAGATGAACATGATGCTCTTGCCCTCGCCGGCCAGCTGGATGATGAGCTTTTGTATCTCGGTCTTGGTGCCCACGTCGATGCCGCGGGTGGGCTCATCCAGGATGAGAAAGTCCGGGTCGGTGGCAAGCCACCGGGCCAGGATGACCTTCTGCTGGTTGCCGCCGGAGAGCTGAGATACGGGGGTCTCCTTGCTGGCGGTCTTGATCTGGAGGATGTCGATGTACTTGTCGGCCAGCTCCTCCTGCTTGGCCCGGCTCATCTGCTTGAACATGCCCTGCCGGGCCTGGAGCGCCAGGATGATGTTCTCCCGGACGGACAGGTCGCCGATGATGCCCTCGGCCTTGCGGTCGTCGGGCAGCAGGCCCATGCCCAGATGGATGGCGCCGATGGGGTGAGATATCTTGACCTCTTCGCCCTTGACCTTCAAGGTGCCGGTCTGGGCCTTGTCGGCGCCGTAGATGGTCCGGGCAAGCTCGCTGCGCCCGGAGCCCAGAAGGCCGGTCAGGCCGATGACTTCGCCCTTATGGAGCACCAGGTCGAAGGGCTTGATGGTGCCCTTGTGGCTCAGGCCCTTGGCGTCGATGACCACGGGCGCGTCCGCGTGGGCCTCGAAACCCTCGGGCTTTATCTCCGCCAGGTCGTCGAAGTCCTTGCCCATCATGGCCGCCACCAGTTTCACCCGGGGCAGCTCCGCGATGGGATACTCGCCCACCAGCTGGCCGTTACGGAGCACCGTGATGCGGTCGCAGACGGCGTAGACCTGCTCCAGGAAGTGGGTGACAAAGATGATGCCCACGCCCTGGGCTTTCAGGTCCCGCATCATGCCGAAGAGCTTTTCCACCTCGCTGTCGTCCAGGGAGGAGGTGGGCTCGTCGAGGATCAGCACCTTGCACTCCATATCCACCGCCCGGGCGATGGCGATCATCTGCTGGATGGCCAGGGAGTAGTTCTCCAGGTTCTGGGTCACATCCACATTGATCTTCAGCCGCTCGGTAAGCTCTTTGGCCTTCCTGTTCATGGCCCGGCGGTCGATGGTGTGCATGGGAGTCAAAGGTTCACGGCCTATGTACAGGTTCTCCGCCACGCTCAGGTTGGGGCAGAGGTTGACCTCCTGATACACCGTGGAGACGCCCACCTTCTGGGCGTCCGAAGTCGAATGGTTTTTGACGGGCCCCTCCACGCCGTCCACATGGATCTCGCCGGCCTCAAAATCGTTGATGCCGGTGAGGCATTTGATCAGGGTGGATTTGCCCGCGCCGTTCTCGCCCATGAGCGCGTGTATCTCCCCCTTGCGCAGGGTGAAGTCCACGTTGTCCAGGGCCTTGACGCCGGGGAAGGTCATGGATATGCCCCGCATCGTCAAAACGACGCCGTCTTCCATAATGTCTCACCTCTCATTCAGGATATATATGACAAAGAGGGCCCCGGGAAACCCGGGGCCCTCCCGTAGGGACTAATTCAAGTCAAGCGTTCGCAGCTGCTGATATTTCTATTAGTAAGGACGGGCGTCCACGATCTCCTGGGTCAGAACGACGACTTCCTGCTCCTCGCCGTTGACCTCGATGGAGGTCACGTCATCCTCAGCCACGAACCAGGACTCGGGGACATAGACCTCAGCCTCATAGTCCTCACCGGCCTCCATGGCCTTGATGATCTCGTCGACAGTGGGGGCAGCCATGGGGTTGCACTCGAAGTCGGCGTTCCACTTGCCGTCCAGGACGTTCTGCAGAGCCCAGCGGTTGGCGTCGAAGCTCACCAGGATGACGTCGCCGCCCACGCCGTAGGTGATACCGGCCTGGTCCATAGCGGTCATGGCGCCGGCAGCCTCGTTATCGTTCTGGCAGATAACGACATTGAACTGGCCGGCATAGCTCTGGCAGTAGGACTCCATGACTTCCTGGCCGCCGGCCTCGGTGAAGTCGCCGCACTGGGAGTCGAGGATGGTCCAGCCCTCGCGGTCGGCGATCTCCTTGAAGCCATCGGTACGGCCGATGGTGGCGCCGGCGCCGGTGCTGCCCTCGATCACGAGAGCGTTGATCTCCTCGATGCCCTTCGCCTCGGCGTAGGCCTTCAGCCACTCGCCGCAGGCAAGACCCTCGACCATGAAGTCGGAGCCGACCCAGGCGTCGAACTTGTCGGAGTCGGTGATGGTACGGTCGATGACGATGACGGGGATGCCCGCGTCCTCGCACTCAGTCAGGACAGCGTCCCAGCCGGTCTCGACGATGGGGTCAACGATGATGTAGTCCATGCCCTGCTGGATGAAGTTGCGGATGGCGTCCAGCTGGACGGCGGAGTCGTTGTCGGCGTCCACGAAGGACAGCTCGTAGCCGTTCTCAGCGGAGAACACGTCCTGGGCGGACTGGGTGGAGGCGGTGCGCCAGTCGGACTCGTGGCCGACCTGAGCGAAACCGACATAGATGGGCTCCTCAGCGGCGAAAGCGATGGCGCCCAGGCTCAGGACCATGGCCAGCGCCAGAGCAATAGCGAGGATCTTCTTCATGGGGGGTATCTCCTTCCTAAATTTGACTCGGAAATGCCGAGCTTTGATATATGTATTAAACCAAAAAAACAATTGGAAGTCAATCCGTTTTTTGTCGGTTCCGCCAAATTCGTACCAATTAATAATACAAATTTGCCTGTAATTTGTATTTTTAAATACAAGTTTGTGAAATGTAGGCTGGTTGCATTTGGATTATGTTTGCAATTTTACGATTTTGTGGTAAAATATGTGTGCGATTTTCAGGCAGAGAAATGTAAAAAAATGGAAAAGCCTTTTGGCATTTTGCCATGTTCGGCCCCCTGCGGGGCCTGTGAACAGGGCGAAATGCCAAAAACAGGGGGAGGATGGGGCTCATATGGCGCTGAAATACAGGATGCTGGTCGACCAGCTGCGGGAGGAGATGCGCCTGCAGGACTGGAAGGCGGGCCGGCGGCTGCCCACGGAGACGGAGCTGACGGCGCGCTTCGGCGTCAGCCGCCAGACGGTGCGAAAGGCCCTGCAGGTGCTGGCGGAGGAGGGCGTGGTCCAGTCCCGCCAGGGCAGCGGCACCTATACCACCGGCAATATGGGCGGCGGGTCCCGGCAGGTGGCGGTGGTGTCCTCCTTCCTGGACGACTACATCTTTCCCACCGTCCTCCATGACGCCCAGAGCGTCTTCACCGGCCAGGGCTATTCCACGCTGGTGTTCGCCACGGAGAACCAGGTCAGCCGGGAGCGGGAGATACTGCAGGGGCTTTTGGAGCGGCCCGTGGGGGGCATACTGGTGGAGGGGTCCAAGACGGCCCTGCCCAACCCCAACTCCGACCTCTACCGCCGGCTGCGGCAGACGGGGGTGCCCATGGTATTCCTCCACGGGGCCTACGCGGAGCTGCCTGGCATCCCCTGCGTGTCCGACGACAACTACGGCGGCGGCTACAAGCTGGCCCAATACCTTATAGACAAAGGCCACCGGCGCATCGGCGGCATCTTCAAGTCCGACGACGTCCAGGGGCCCCAGCGCTACCACGGCAGCGTGTCCGCCATCCGGGACCAGGGCCTGCCCCTTTCCGACCGGCGGTTCTGCTGGTACGATACCCAGGACCGGCAGGAGATGGTGGAGCAGCGGGGCATGCTCCTGCGCCGGTTCCTCACCGAGCGGCTGGAGGACGTAACGGCGGTGATATGCTATAACGACGAGGTGGCCTTCCACCTCATCCGGGAGCTGCTGGCCATGGGAAAGCGGGTGCCGGAGGACGTGGCGGTGGTCAGCTTCGACAACAGCTACTACAGCCAGATCGGCCCCGTGCACATCACCTCCCTCTGGCACCGCCACAGCCGCATGGGCCAGGTGGCGGCGGAGGAGCTGCTGCACATCCTCCAGGGCCAGCCCGGCACCAGCCGGTCTTTGGACTGGGAGCTGGTGGAGCGGGGCAGCAGCCGGTGAGGGGGATAAGCCCATGACGAGAGAGGACCTTCTGCGGGAGCCGGAGCTGGCGCCCTATGTGCGGCGGGCGTTTTTCGAGGACCTGACCGGGGGGATGCTCACAGGGGAGGAGGCCATGTCCGCCGCCCGGCGGCTGGACCTGGACCTGACGGCGGAGCGCTACGCCATTGCGGTGTTCACCCTGCCCCCCGCGCCCCGGGAGGCGGCGGGGTATCTCACCGACCCGGCGGCGGAGACGCGGAGCCGCCTTCTGGCGTACTTTTATAAATATTCCGAATATATCCCCATCCCCTGGGGGACGGACCGGTGCGTGGTGCTCATCCTGGGCGCCGCGGACCAGATGCCGGACCTCATCCGCCGGTGCGTGGATACGGTGCAGAACGGATACGCCTCCGGCGGCCCGGCGGGGTGGCATATGGCCGTCAGCGGCCCGGTGGGCTCGCTGGAGGAGCTGCCCGCATGCTGGCGGCAGGCGGAGGGCCTGTGGGGCCTGGGGTGCTTGCGGCCAGACGAGCATGTGTTCCGGCCCGGGGCAGAGACCCATGCCCCCCCGGCGGACGACGGGGCGCTGGGGCTTCTGGACCCGGCGGGGGACGAGAGCGGGCGGCTGGAGGCCTTCCTGAGGACCGGCCGCCGGGAGCAGGTGCGCCATTTTGTGGAGCAGTTCCTGGCCCGGCGGGAGGCGGCCCTGGGCTTTGAGCCCTACCGGCACTACCTCATGCTCTGTGCCCGGTCCGCCGCGGCGAGGGCCGTGCTGGACATGGACCTTTCACGGGAGGCGCTCCACCGGCGCCTGCCCCCCTGGGAGGAGGACCCCCAAGGTCTGGCCAGATATATGGAGGGCGTGCTCGCTGCGGCCATGGCCCTGCGGGACGAGGCCAAGGGCGCCGTATACGAGGGTGCGCTGGGCAGGGCGGCGGCCTATGTGCGGGAGCATCGGGCGGACAGGGACCTGTCCCTGGCTGGGGCGGCGGCCCAGGCCGGGGTGACGCCGGGGCACCTGTCGGCGCTGTTCCGCAAAAAGCTGGGCGTGACCTTCACAGAATACGTCACCGCCCGGCGGATGGAGCTTGCCAAGACCCTTCTCCGGGACGGGGGCCTCACCGTGGAGCAGACGGCCTGGCGGTCGGGCTTTTCCGACGCCCGGTATTTCAGCACCCTCTTCAAGCGCACCCAGGGCTGCACCCCTACCCAGTTCCGGGCGGGAAAAAATCCATAAAATTTCATCATTCTGTCACAAACGGCAAGCCGGAACGCGGTAGAATAGCCGGCGGGAACAAAAGGAGGCGGCGATATGATCGAAGTGAGCCACCTGACAAAGCGATACGGCACCCATACGGCGGTGGAGGACCTGACCTTCACCGTGGAAAAAGGCGCGGTTTACGGTTTTTTGGGCCCCAACGGGGCGGGCAAGAGCACCACCATGAACATCCTGGCCGGGTGCCTGGCCGCCACGGAGGGCACGGTCACCATCGGCGGCCATGACATATTCGACGAGCCCATCGCCGCCCGGCGGCAGGTGGGCTACCTGCCGGAGCAGCCGCCGCTCTACATGGGCATGACGCCCCGGGAATATCTCTCCTTCGTGGCCCGGGCCAAGGGCGTGCCTACCCGGGAGTTGGATGAGCAGCTGGACCGGGCCATGGCCGTCACCGGGGTCACGGAGGTGGCCGACCGGCTCATCCGAAACCTGTCCAAGGGCTTCCGCCAGCGGGTGGGGGTGGCCCAGGCTATCCTGGGGGACCCGGCCGTGGTCATCCTGGACGAGCCCACCGTGGGGCTGGACCCCCTGCAGATCGTGGAGATACGCGCGCTCATCCGCAAGCTGGGCAAGGACCACACCGTCATCCTCTCCAGCCATATCCTCAGCGAGGTGCAGGCGGTGTGCGACAGGGTGCTGATGATCCACCGGGGGCGTCTGGTGGCCAGCGGCACCCCGGAGGAGCTGGAGCGGCAGCTCTCCGGCCAGGTGATATTTAAGATAACCGCCAAGGCTGCCCCCACGGAGGTGCGCCAGGCGCTGGAATACCTGCCCGGGGTGACCGCGGTCACGGCAGAGGCCGGGGCCGATGGCCGGACGGAGGCCGTGGTGGAGACCGCGGACACCGGGGCGGACATGGACGAAAAGCTGAGCTTCGCGCTGAGCGACCGGCGCATCCCGGTGCTGCGGCTGGAGCGGGAGCAGACCAGTCTGGAGGACGTGTTCCTGGCCCTGGCACAGGATGAACCGGCAGAAGAGAAACCCCGGAAGCGGGGTGGAAAGGGGGATAAGGCATGACCGCGGTCTATGAGCGGGAGCTGGACAGCCAGCTGAACGGCCTGACCGGCTACGTATACGGGGCCATCATGCTCCTGTTCGCGGGCATATACGTGATGGCCTTCAATCTGGAGGGGTCCCCGGACTTTACAAGCGTCCTCTACAGCATGAAGTGGATCGCCCTCATCACCATACCCCTTCTCACCATGCGCTCCGTCGCCGAGGAGCGGCACCAGAAGACGGACCAGCTTTTATACAGCCTGCCGCTGGGCATGACGAAGATCGTGCTGGGCAAGTACCTGGCGCTGGTCACGGTGATGGCCATGCCTCTCGCGGTGATGGCCCTCTATCCTCTGGCGCTGAACGCCGCGGCAACGGCGGGGCATGTGGCCCTCAGGAGCGCATACGGCGCCCTCATCGGCTACTTCTTTTTGGGTATGGCCCTGACGGCCATTGGGTTATTTATATCCAGCCTCATGGAGAACGTGGGCCTGGCGGCGGGGGCCTGCTTTCTTGTGATGCTGGTGCTGCACTTTCTCGCCCCCCTGGCAAGGTTCATCTCCTCGTCAGGGCTGGTGTCCCTCATCGCCTTTACGGTGATCGTGCTCATCGTGGGCCTTTTGTTCTGGCGGGTGACGAAAAATGGGATGTTCGCCCTGGTCCTCTCCCTGGTTCTGGAAGGGGGCCTGGGGGCCTGCTACGCCCTTTGGCCGGACGGGTTTTCCGGCCTTTTCGGCCAGGTAGTGGAGCAGCTTGCCGTTTTCGACAGATTCGACAACTTCACCTATGATATATTCGACCTGCGGGCCATCGTGTATTTTCTCTCCGTGACCGGGGTGTTCCTCTTCCTGACCGTGCAGGTCATGGAGCGCAGGAGGTGGGCCTCATGAGAGCGAAGCTCAGAGCGGCTTTCCGCACCCGGGCCTGGCGGGCGGGGGCCTACAGCCTCTTCGCCGCGGCCATCGTCATCGCCATGGCGGTGGTGGTGAATCTGGCGGTGAACGCCCTGCCTGCCTCCGCCACCCAACTGGACATGACCGACAACGGCCTTTACTCCCTCACAGAGGGCACGGAGCAGATATTGGCGGCCCTGGACAAGGACGTGGACATCTACTGGATGGTCCAGGAGGGGTATGAGAACCCAACCATGGAGCAGGTGCTGCAAAAGTACGCGGAATTTGACCGGGTATCGGTGACGAAGGTGGACCCGGTGCGCTATCCCGGCTTCGCCGGGGAGTATACCGACGAAGAAGTCACCTCCAACAGCGTGCTGGTTGTATGTGGCGAAAGGAGCATGTTCATCCCCTACGGGGATATGTGGACCTACTCGGACTACGATACCTACGCCTATTACATGACCTATATGGAAACGGAGTATCTGGACGTGTTCGCCGGGGAAGGGAAGATCACCTCCGCCGTGGGCTATGTGACCAGCGAGGCCCTGCCGGTAATGTATTACCTCACCGGCCACGGGGAGACGGGGGTGTCCGACAGCGTGCTGGACGCCGTGGCCCTCAACAATATCGAGACGAAGGAGCTGGACCTGCTGACCGAGAAGGCGGTGCCCGCGGACTGCGGGCTGCTGGCCATCTTTGGCCCGGTGCGGGACCTGACCGACAGGGAGGCGGCGCTCATAACGGAATACGCCGAAGAGGGCGGACAGCTTCTCGTCACCACTGCCTATACGGCGGAGGATATGCCCAACTTCACCGCCCTTATCCATAGCTTCGGCCTGGACTTGGTGGGCGGCTATGTGATGGAGGGGGACAGCCGGTACTATAGCTACGGCTATACGGACCTGGTGCTGCCCGCCATCCGGGACCACGAGATCACCGCGCCGCTGACCGGAGCGGAGAGCTATTCCATCGTCATGCCCGACAGCCAGGCCATGACGGTATCGGACCCGCTCCCGGACCCGGAGCTGACGGTGACGCCGCTGCTTGAAAGCTCCGCGGGCAGCTTCGTGAAGCTGAGCGTGGAGGGGCTGTCCAGCTACGACAAGGTGGCCGGCGACCCGGAGGGGCCCTTCGTGCTGGCGGCGGCGGCGGAGAACAGCCGCACGGGAGCAAGGCTGGTGGTCTTCGGCTCTACCCGGTTCATGGAATCGGACTTCAGCGACATGGTCTCCGGGGCCAACCGGGACCTCTTCCTGAACGCGGCCGACTGGCTGTGCCGGCTGGAGGACAGCATCTCCATCCACCCCAAGCAGCTCACCGCCGACTACCTGACCTTTGACGGCAGCGCGGCGGGGGCCGTGAAGGTGGTCCTGACCATCGCGGTGCCCGTGGCCTTCCTGGCGGCGGGGCTGGTCATATTCATACGAAGGAGGCGGCGCTGATGAAGCGCGGTGCGCGTCTGGCGGTGCTGCTGGCGGCGCTGGCGGTGCTCATAGGGGCCTGGGTCCTGGCCCAGACCCTGTCCGGCCGCCGGGAGACGGCCCTGGCCGAGCACGCCCATGAAGAGCCCATGTCCCTCGCGGTGGGCCCGGCGGAGGAAGTGAACGCCCTGTCCTGGAACTACTTCGGCGACGCGGTGAATCTGAAAAAAGACGGGGACGCCTGGGTCAACGCCGAGGACGGAGCCTGCCCCATCGACGGCGACGCCGTGGCGCCCCTTGTGGAGGCGGTGGCCACCACCTCCGCCGCGGGGGTCATCGAGGACGTGACGGACTTTGACCAGTACGGCCTGGCCGACCCGGCCTTCGCCGTCATGGCCGCCACGGCGGACAAGGTCATGACGTATTATATCGGCGACTCCAACCCCGCGGGCGTGTGGTATGTGCGCCTGGAGGGGGAGGATAAGGTATATCTGGAGGACGGCACCCTGGCGGGCCGGTTCCAGGTGGGGCTGGACGACGTGCTGGCTTTGGAGAGCATCGATATCAAGCCGGAGGATGTGACGGCTCTCGCCGTCCGCTCCCAGGCGGGAGACTACTCTATGACGAAGGAGGACGACCCGGAGAGCATATGGTACACAAATGCCTTCCCCTGGTTTTTCCGTGACGGGGAGGGTAATGCACTCTATCCCCTGGATACCGCCAAGGTACAGACTTTTGCCGGGGCCCTCACGGACCTGGCCCTCACGGAGTGCGTCAGCTGGGACGCGGCCGACGAGGCGGACTACGGCCTGGACAAGCCTCAGGCGGAGGCGGAACTGTACTGCGGCGAAAATGTCCCCGCCGTGACGGTGCAGTTCGGGGCCTATGACGACGGGGACGTGTATGCGCGCCTTAAAGGTTCCGCGCTGGTGTACAAGGTCTCCGGCACGGTGCTGGACGGGTTCCTGTACCCGGACACGGAGGCTATGCGGCCGCTGAACCCCCTGGCCCTTGACTGGGACGCCCTCACCGGCGTGACCCTGACCCTGCCGGAGGCGGCATATGATGTGACGAAGACCATGTCCGCCCAGGAGGGGGAGGAGCCGGAGAGCATCTATACCGAGGGCGGCCGGAGCCTGGATCCGGAGAAGGTGAGCTCCTGGCTGGACCAGGCGGCGGCCCTGCCCGCGGACAGCCGCACGGGGCCCACCGAGGGGCGGGAGGAACTATTCCGCATCACTTTCCGGCAGGACAATGCGCTGTACCCCGAGGTGACCGCGGTGTTCAGCGGCTACGACAGCGTCCACAGGCTGTGCACGGTGAACGGGGAGGAATATTACCTCGTCTCCCGGGTGGCCGCCGACGCGGTAGCAAGTAATGCCCAAGCGTTTTTTAAGACGACTGAGGAATAGAGTATAATAAAAGCCTCCCCTGTGCAAGGGGAGGGGGACCGCACGAAGTGCGGTGGAGGGGTTGTAACCGTCCGCAACGCGACAATCCCTCAGTCAGCGCTTCGCGCTGCCAGCTCCCTTTGCACAAGGGAGCCTCCAAAGTGCAAGGACTCCCCTGATGGGGAGTCCTTTTCTGTAATTATAATGAATCCTCGTTTATCCGGTCCGGCGGGAATTCCAGGGCGTCGGGGTTCACCAGGAAATAGCGGAAGTAGCGGAAGGCGGAGCCTATGTAGGCGCTGTCGGCCACCCGGCAGTCGTAGGTGACGGTGTAGTCCAGGTACTTGTGCTCTGTGACCTGGCCGGTCTTGTCCAGCTCCAGGCCCGTCCGTACCCGGCCCAGGGAGATGGTCACCGGCAGGGCGCCCAGCTCGTTGAGGCTGCGGCGCACCGGGGGCAGATGGAAGGCCCCTTCGTCGGAGATGAAGGCGGAGCCATGCCAGGGGCTCTTGTCGGTGAGGGAGGTGGGAAGCCACCCGTGGCTGTCCAGCCAGCGCAGCACGCCGATGGCGGCCCGCAGGACGAACCGGGGGGTCTTCACCAGCGTGGCGGCCACCCGCTCCAGCTTGTCGGCGGACTGGTCCGCCTTCAGGTTCTCGGACCTCGCGCCGATCTTCCGGTACACGTCCGCCACGGTGTCTCCCGGCTGGAAGCGGACGGTGAAGTCCAGGCTGCCGGTATCCGCCCCGCCGGAGCCGCCGGGGGAGAGGATGATGTCGATGTTGTTCCGGGCGTAGATGAACCGGCCGGCCACGAACCGGTTCATGGCCGGCCGCAGGGCGAGCATGCGCACATAGGCGGCCAGCACCACGTGCAGCACCGCCATATTCTCGTCGCCGGCCCGGCGCTTCTCCTTCAGCCACGCCTCGATGGGGGCGGCGTCCACGCTGTCGGTGAAGCTGCTGGCGGCGTCAGCGGCATTGAGCATAGTGAAGGGGGACAGCTGGAACAGGGGGGAGATGGTGCGAAGCCGCCGCCCGTCCTTTCTGTCGGTCATGCGCCGCCGGACATATCGTTCAGCCATGGGTGACCTCCTGGGGTTGATTCATTGTTACTTCAATTATACCGCAAAACGCCCTGTCCGTCAACAAACCGCCGATTTCAGGGGCTTTGGCCCTATTCCCGCAGCCCGGGATATACCGCCCGGCGGAAGTACAGGGCCGCCGCGATGAGCATGGCGGTCCACCCGGCGGCGCAGGCATATGCGATGCCCGTGATGCCGAGGCGGCCGATGACGAGCCAGGTCACCAGCACCCGGACGGATATCTGGGTGAGGGTGAGGAAGAGGGTCACCTTCATGTGCTTCATGCCCCGGAAAAAGCCCTGTATGCCGTTGGTGAGGGCAGGCAGCCAGTAGAAAAAGGCCATGACACGGAAATAGCGGGAGCCCTCGTCCAATGTGGCCGCCTCCCCGGAGAACAGCCCCAGCATGGGCCGGTGGAGCCAGAGTATCAGCATGCAGATGAACACGAAATAGGCAAGCTCCAGCAGGAGCCCCTTGATGAGCCCCTGCCGGACTCGGTCTTTCCGCCCCGCGCCGTCGTTCTGGGCGGTGAAGGTGGTCATGGCGTTTGAAAGGCTCCGCTCCGGCACCAGGGCGAAGTCCTCTATCTTCCCCACGGCGTTGAAGGCGGCCATGGTGCTGACGCCGAGGGCGTTGACCATGCCCTGGATGAAGAGCTTGCCCACCGGCTGGCTGCACTGCTGCAAGGCCGTGGTCGCGCCATAGCGCACCGTCCGGCCCACCAGGGCCCTGTCGGGCCGCAGGTCCGCCCGGCCCAGCCGGAGAAGGTCTATTTTTCTATATGTATAGGCCACGCAGGCCAGCGCCGAGGCCAGGGCGGCTAGGTCCGTGGCCACGGCGGCGCCCGCCACGCCCCAGCGGAACACGGCCACGAAGAGCAGGTCCAGCAGAGTGTTCATGACGCAGGAGGCGGCGAGGAACACCGTGGGCGTCTTGGCGTCCCCGATGCTCCGCAGGGCCGCGGCATAGATGTTATAGAGGCAGGTGAAGGGCATGCCGAGAAAGATGATGCGCATGTATAGCAGCGCCTCCGGCATGACCTCCGCCGGCACCTGCATGAGCAGGAATATGGGCCGGGAGAGGCTGAGCCCCAGCACCAGGATGAGCGCGGCCAGGCCCATGCCCAGGGCCAGCATGGCGGCCAGCTCTTTTTTCAATTGGGCATAGTCTCCCGCCCCGAAGAAATTGCTCATCAGCACCCCCGCGCCGATGCAAAGGCCCGTCACGCCTAAGATCAGCAGGTTCATCACCGGGTCCGCCGTGCCCACGGCGGCCAGGGCCCCGTCCCCGGCGAAGCGGCCCACCACCATGCCGTCCACGGCGTTGTAGGCCAGCTGAAAGAGGTTCCCCAGCACCAGGGGGACGGCGAAGGCGACGAGGCTTTTGGCGATACCGCCCCTGACCATATCCCGCACTCCGTCTACCCCCTTTCAGGCTTTTCTACATTATGAATCATTTGTCCCGGAAAAGCAACAAATGCCGCCCCGGCTCTTGCTTTCCCGGGCGGGATGTGGTATACCGTACAGGCAAAAAGGGGGGAGCGCCATGATGTACGCCATCGTGCTGCTGGCCAGCGCCGTGGGATGCGTGCTCAATACGGTATGCGGTTTCGGCTTCGGGGTGATGGGCATGATCGTCATGCCCTACGCCATGGGCTCCGCCGTCCACGCCGCGTCGGTCATCAACATGGCCACCTTCGTCCAGGCCACGTTCCTGGCCGTACGCTACCGGAAGCATATCCGCTGGAAGCTCCTGGCCGTGCCCATGGCGGCGTACCTGGTCGCCAGCTTTATCGCCGTGCGGGTGGCGGTGGGGATGGACAACAAGCTCATGAAGCGGGTGCTGGGGGCGTTTTTGATCATATTGAGCGCCTACTTCATCTTTGCCGCCAAGCATATAAAGCTCAAAGCCAACGCCCGCAACGGCCTCATTGCCGGGGGCATAGGTGGGGTGATGAGCGGGCTGTTCGCCACCGGCGGGCCCCCCGCCAGCCTCTATTTCTCCGCGACCACGGAGACCAAGGAGGAGTACCTCGCCACCATCCAGGCCTTTTTCAGCATCTCCAACTTCTATGTGACGGCGGTGCGGTTTTATTCAGGCGTCATCGACGGCACGGTCCTGCGGGCGTTCCCCGTGGCCCTGGCGGGCCTGGCGCTGGGCAATATCCTGGGCCTGTACGTCTTCAAGCGGGTGGATGTGAACTTCATCCGCAGGGCCATATACGTTATGATGGCCGTCTCCGGTCTCGCCATGCTGGTATTCTGACAAATTTTAAATTTTCTGCCCCCGGATGAAAAATCCGGGGGCTTTGCTGGATATTATGAGTGAAAAGCTTTTCGAGAGGAAACGGAACATGTTCACAAAAGAGCAGTTCACATCCCTGGCAAAAAAGCATATGGATATGGTCTTCCGGCTGGCATTCAGCTATCTGCGCAGCCGGGAGGAGGCGGACGACGTGACCCAGAACGTGCTGCTGGCCCTTTGGCGGACGGATAAGGCCTTTGAGAGCGCTGAGCACGTGAAGGCCTGGCTCATCCGGGTGACGGTGAACGAGTGCAAAAAGGTCCTGCGCTCACCATGGCGGAAGCGGGAGGACCTGACGGCTTACGAAAACAGCCTGGCATTCGAGAGCGACAAGGACCGGGCGCTCTATGACGCCGTCATGGCCCTGGACGCCAAATACCGGGCCGTCATCGTCCTCTACTACTACGAGGGCTATTCCATTGCCGAGACGGCGAAGCTGTTGGGCATCCCCGCCCCCACGGCGGGGACCAGGCTTGCCCGGGCCAGGGAGAGACTGAAAAACATGCTGACGGAGGCGGAAAGCGATGAATGAACGTACACCGATAAAAAGGGCCCTGGAGCCCCTGCACGCCTCCCCGGATACCTTGGAGGAGGTATTGGATATGATCGATAAGGAAAAAGCGGTAAAGCACATGAAAAAGACGGGCCGCAATACCCTGCGGGGCGCGCTGATCGCGGCGGTGCTGGCGGCAGCGCTCACCGTCACGGCCTACGCCGTGGGGGAGTATACGGGATTTTTCGACACGGTGTTCGGCGACGGGGCCCTCAAGAGCTATGAGCCCCAACACGTGGAACTCACGGATAACGAGGGCAATGTGGTGAAGGAGTACGATACCGCCGGCCAGGAGCGGGTGCCCGTGGACCAGGAGATGGCCCAGCGGGTGCTGGACGGCAGGGTCGCCAGCTCCGGCGCGTCCCTCACCGTGGGGGACTACACCTGTACGGTGGAGGACATCACCATGGCGGACAACGGCGTGGGCGTGATGACCTATACCATCGAGAGCGAAAAGGGCTTCCCTGACCTTCAGGTGACCGACGAGGGAGAGGGCACATTCTCCTTGGGCGGCGATCCCTGGCTGGCGGCCGGCGACGGGGAGAGCTACGTGCGGGACACGCCCATGGCCTACCCCGAGGGCGAGGGCAGCATGGAAAGCTTTGGGCTGGATGTGGACTGCGCCCTGGTGGCCCGGGAGGACACGAAGCTGACGGTGGCGGCCTATATGGCCCTGTTCGATAAGGCGGAGCTGCCGGAAACGCTGGACGTGTACTTCTTCTTCGGGGACAAGGGAGATTTCTCCGACGAGTACAAGGTCACGGTGAAGCTCGCGGAGTCGGCGGAGACCGTGAAGATGGCGGCGGACGGCTGGATAGCCAAGGTGTCCCCCATGGGCCTGGAGATCACGGCCCCGGAGGGGAATCCCTACGGCAATAACTATGTCTTCGGCGACATCGTCATCCATATGGCCGGCGGCAGCGACTACGGGGTGAAGCTGTCCGAGCCCGGCACCATGAACTTCCGCGTCTCCTGCATCGGCGAGGGGGTGAGCCGCTACGTCTTCAACCGGCTCATCGACCCGGACCAGGTCCAGAGCATCACCGCCGTGGGCGACGCCTCCGGCTACCAGGACGAAAACGGCGAGCCCGTGCCCTACGAGGAGGCATGGCTCGACGGCGACACCCTGCAGGACGGCCTGACCCCGATGCGGGTGGACCTGGACCTGACGTTCACGAAGTAAACAAAACCATAATGCAGACAGCGGCGGCCTTTGGCCGCCGCTGCTCTTGCGTTTATTGCCATTTGCGGTTATAATAACAAGGATATTATGTCATTTTGAGAGGGGGCGGGCCCGTGGAGGCCAGAACGGTATATGACCTTATCCTGGCGGCGATCATTTTGCTCATCGCCTTTCGGGGCTGGCGGCAGGGCCTGCTGTCGGAGATACTGCGCCTGGCGGGCTGGGTGGCGGCGGCGGTGCTGGTGACCCGGTACGCGGGCGTCTGGGCCGAGAAGATATACCACACGGTCCTGGAGCCCCGGACGGTGGCGAAGGTGGCGGCGGCCATCCCCGCGGGAGCGGGGGCGGCCATGGGGAACGTGGCCGCGGCCATGCAGACCATCCAGAACGTCCTCAACTCCATGGGCGGCGTGCTGGGCGGGCAGATCATCACCCCCGAGACCGCCGGCGCCATATTGAACATGGCGGGACAGGACGCGGCGGGCCTGGCCCGGGCTATATGCGCCACGGTGCTCCAGCCGGTGCTGGTGAGTCTGGTACAGATGGTGCTGAGCGCGCTTATCCTGATCGGCTGCCTCATCGTGGCACGGTTCTTCGCCCGGCTCTTCGCCTCCGGGAAGAGGCGGGACTCCATCCTCTCCATGACCAACCGGCTATTGGGCCTGGCCCTGGGCTTCGGGGAGGGCCTGGTGACGGGCTGGGCCTTCGTATTCCTGCTGGACGTGGTGACGCTGTTCGTCAACACCTCCTGGCTCAATCAGCAGCTTTTGCACGACACCTATCTGGTGAGACTGTTTTTGTGAGGGATAAGCATGATCACGAACGTACTGGACTATTTGGACGCCTCCGCGGCGCGGCTGCCGGACAAGATCGCCTTCGGCGGGGACAAGAGCACGCTGACCTTCGCCCAGCTGCGGGATCTGGCCCGCCGGGGCGGGACGTACCTCGCCGGGCGCATCGGCCCCCGGGAGCCTGTGGCGGTTTTCATGGAGAAGACGCCGGAGTGCCTGGCCGCCTTCTTCGCGGCGGTGAGCGCCGGGTGCTTCTATGTGCCCCTGGACACCAAGATGCCTGCCGAGCGGATAAAGCTCATCTTTGACACCCTCCACCCGGCGTTCGTCTTCTATGACGAGAAGAACGCCGAAGCGGCCAAGGCCGTGGCCGGGGACGCGGGCTGCGCCCTCTTCAGCGAGGCCATCAAGACCGAACCGGATGAAGGCAAGCTCGCCGCCATCCGGGCGGAGCATGTGGACACGGACCTTCTCTACGTCCTCTTCACCAGCGGCTCCACCGGCGTGCCCAAGGGCGTCACCATCAGCCACCGATCCATGGTGGACTACGCCGACTGGCTCCACGACGCGCTGGACATGAACGAGAGCTGCGTCATCGGCAACCAGGCGCCCTTCGTGTTCGACAACTCCACCCTGGACATCTACTCCACCCTCAAGAACGGCTGCACCACCTGGATCATCCCCAAGAAGTGCTTCACCTTCCCCAAGACCATGATGCAGTTTCTCCGGGAGCATGAGATAGACACCATCTTCTTCGTGCCCTCGGCTCTCATCAGCATCGCCAACTCCGGCATCCTGGACGTGGACCCGCCCGCGCGGCTCAAGCGCGTGTACTTCTGCGGCGAGGTCATGCCCAACCGCCAGCTCAACATGTGGCGGCGGGCGGTGCCGGATGCGGTGTACTGCAACATGTACGGCCCCACGGAGATCACCGATGTCTGCGCCTATTACGTGGTGGACCGGGATTTTGACGACGACGGCCCCCTGCCCATCGGCAAGGCATGCGAGAATTCCCGCATCATTCTTTTGAACGACGAAAATAAGCTGGCCGGGCCCGGCGAGACCGGGGAGCTGTGCGTGCTGGGCACATGCCTGTCCCTGGGCTACTACAATAACCCCGCCCAGACGGAGAAGGCCTTCGTGCAGAACCCCCTGAACACCCTCTTCCACGAGCGGATGTACCGCACCGGGGACCTGGCCCGGTATAACGAGCGGGGCGAGATCATGTTCCAGGGCCGGAAGGACTTTCAGATCAAGCATCAGGGCTGCTACCGCATCGAGCTGGGGGAGATCGAGACGGCGCTGCTGGCGGATCCGGGCGTGTCCAACGGCTGCTGCCTCTTTGACAGCGAGAAGGACGAGATCGTGTGCGTGTACATGGGCCCGGCGGAGCCGGGAGAGCTGGGAAAAGCCCTCGCGGTGAAGCTTCCCAGCTACATGATGCCCAACCGGTACGTGCACCTGGACCGCCTCCCTATGACCATCAACGACAAGATAGACCGGGTGACCCTCAAGAGGGAACACATCGGATAGGGCGGGAGGAGAAAAATGGAGCTTTTCCACGGGTCCCCGGCGGACATGACCGGCCGGCTGGACAGGGAGGTGCGGGCCTACGCCCTGCTGGATCAAGTGGGCGTGGACTTTTACCGCACGGACCACCCCGACGCCCCCTCCACCACCATGGAGGTCTGCGCCCAGGTGGACGCGGTGCTGAACGTACATATCTGCAAGAACCTGTTTCTCTGCAACCGGCAGCAGACGGACTTTTATCTGCTCATCATGCCCGGGGACAAGCATTTCAAGACCAAGGAGCTTTCCCATCAGCTGGGCGTGAGCCGTCTCTCCTTCGCCGACGGGGAACACATGGAGCGGTATCTGGGCGTGTCCCCGGGGAGCGTCACGGTGCTGGGGCTGATGAACGACACCGAAAACCGGGTGCGGCTCATCATCGACGAGGATGTACTCAAAGAGGAGTGGTTCGGCTGCCACCCCTGCATGAACACCAGCTCCGTGAAGTTCCGCACGGCGGAGCTCACGGAAAAGCTGCTGCCCGCCATGGGCCACACGCCCACGGTAGTGCGCCTCACAGGCGAGGACTGAACTGGTAAATAATCCCTGGAAATCAGGGCCGGCATACGTCGGCCCTGTCTTTTTATGTAAATAAAAAGTTGTATGTGACATTTATTGTGAAATACACAAAAACATCTCGCACTACAATACAGATTATTGAAAAATGCACAAAGACCGTACAACTTTATGAAAAATCATCAAAAATTGATTGAAAGTTGTCTCCTGGAAATGGTATAGTGTGACCAAAGAAGCCACAAGTAACTCACACCCTACCCAAAAAATTTGAAAAGGAGACACCAACATGAAGAAGAGTATCCGCCGTCTGTGCCTGGTCCTGGCGCTGGTCATGGTGATGAGCTTTGCCACCGCCACCTCCGCCTTTGCCGCCGACACCTGGACCGTCACCTGCCCCTGGGCTCCCGATGGCGTTGCCTCTCTGGTCAGCCAGAAGGCCGCCTCCCTGAGCACCGAGTATTCCAAGGACATCACCCTGGTGGCCGAAGCCATCAAGGGCGACGCCGCCACCGTCAACACCTGGGTCCTGGACAACGAGGCCAACGACCCCAGCCTGGTCTTTGTGGGCGAGGGACTGCTGTCCATCACCGCCACCATGGACCCGGCCAAGCTGCAGTTCGGCTATGAGGACTTCGTGTTCGTGGAGAACCTCTACTCCTCCGTGTTCGTGCTGAGCGCGGACGCCAAGCTGGAGATCAACAATATCGAGGACCTGCAGGCCTATGTGGCCGACGCTGAGGAGATCACCGTGGCCACCAACGGCGCCACCGGCTCCGAGGCCTTCCTGGCCGCGGCCCTGTTCGGCTCCATGGGCGCGGGCGACGCGCTGAAGCTGGTCCCCTACCAGTCCGCTGCCGAGGCCGCTCAGGCCGTGTCCCGCGGCGAGACCGACTTCGCCGTCTCCCACCAGTCCCAGATCCTGGAGACCTACAACCAGGGCGGCGTGACCGTTGTGTGCGCGTTCGATGAGGGCGCCATCGAGAACGGCCCCTTCGCCGGCATCGAGGGCGTGGGCCAGTATGGCTATCCCTACTTCCGCAACCGCTGCTTCATCATGGCCCGTGCCGGCACCGATGAGGAGACCGTCGCGGCCCTCAAGGAGCTCTATGACGACATCCTGGCCGACGAGGAAGTGGTGGAGTGGCTGCACGACACCATGCTCCTGGAGGTGGACACCATGACCGTGGAGGACGTGGAGGCCCACGTGGAGAACGTGACCAACATCGTCAACGAGTACATCGACATCGTTCAGCCCGCCTGAGCGGATATCATCGGGGGAATGGGCTAAGCCCATTCCCCCTTCTTTTTTCTGGAAGGGAGGAATATTTCCTGTGAAGGGGAAAATGGATAAGCTGGGCGAGAAGCTGAAGGACAAAGAGATACGCATCCCCGTGGACCTGACGGTGGGTGTCGTCTTCTTCCTGTTCGCCGTAGTGGTGATGCTGCTCATGCCCAGCCAGGTGGCCGTGTCCGAGCGGGACGTGGTCAACGGCCGGGCCTTCCCGGAGCTTTTAATGTGGCTGATGATGGCCTGCTGCGCCGGGCTCGTCATCAAGGAGATCGTGAAGATCGTCCGCAAACAGCCCCTGGAGTATAAGACCATCAACCTGCTGGTTGAGCTCAAGGCCCTCATCATCATCGCCATCCTCATCATCACCTACGTGCTGTGCCGGGTGACGGACCTGTTCGTAGTGGGCGCGGTATTCTGCTCGCTGGCGTTCCTTATCTATTTCCGGTGCAAAAAGCCCCTCTATTACGTCATCACCGTGGGGCTGGCCGTGGGCATCTGGGCCGCGTTCCGCTTTTTGCTGAACGTGCGCTTTTAAAGGAGGGGTCGGAAAATGCTGCAACATATCATCCCGGCCAGCGGCCTGTTATTTACCTTGCAGAACATCCTGTGGATCAACATAGGCGTGTTCATCGGCGCGGTCTTCGCCGCCATCCCCGGCCTGACCGTCATCCTGTGCGTCATCCTGTTTCTGCCCGTGACATACTCCATGTCCGCCATCCCTGGCATGATGTTCCTTTTGGGCATCTACTGCGCCGGCGGCTACGGAGGCAGCGTCTCGGCCATTCTCATCAACACCCCGGGCACGCCCCACGCCGCCGCCACCATGCTGGACGGACACCCTCTGTCCAAGGCGGGGCGCACCAAGGCGGCGCTGAAGATAGCCCTGTACGCCTCCACCTTCGGCGGTATCTTCTCCGCCCTGGCGCTGCTCTTCTTGGGCCCCCAGGTGGCGAAGCTGGCCGCCCAGCTGGGCACGCCGGAGTGCTTCATGGTGTGCGTGTTCGGTCTGACCATCATCGCGGGCGTCTCCGGCAAGAGCATGGTCCGGGGCATCATCGCCGCGTGTCTCGGCCTTCTCATCTCCTGCATCGGCTCGGACCCCATGACCAGCTACGACAGGTTCACCTTCGGCGTCAACCGGCTGTACCTGGGCCTGGATCTGGCGGTGTGCCTCATCGGCCTGTTCGCCCTGGTGGAAATCGTCTCCCGGGCGGAGCAGAAGCCCAATGAACTGCACATGGACACCAAAAAGATGCACGACAACGGCGCCATCACCAAAGAGGAATATAAGCGCCTGGCCCGGCCCACCATCATGGGCTCCCTCATCGGCGTGCTGGTGGGCATCATCCCCGGCACGGGCGCTTCCGAGGCCTCCTGGTTCAGCTACAGCCAGGCCAAGAGCATGTCCAAGCACCCGGAGGAGTTCGGCCACGGCTCCGTGGAGGGCGTCGCGGCGGCGGAGTCCGCCAACAACGCCGTCACCGGCGCCACGCTCATCCCCCTGCTGACCCTGGGCATCCCCGGGGACGGCACGGTGGCCATCATGCTCTCGGCGCTGATGATAAACGGCCTGAATCCCGGCCTTTCCCTCTTCACCACCCAGGGCGACATCATGTACGCCATCATGCTGGGCCTCATCCTGGTGAACATCTTCATGCTCCTGCAGGGCAAGATCCTGACCCCCATCTTCGCCAAGGTCGTATCCATCCCCCAGGAGATCCTGACCCCCATCATCGTCATCTTCTGCTTCGCCGGGGCCTACTCGGTGAACAAGAACTATTTCGACGTTTGCGTGGCGCTGGTGTTCTGTGTGCTGGCCTGGATCCTCAGGAAGCTGGATATGCCCCCGGTGCCCATCCTGCTGGGCCTGGTGCTGGGGAAGATGACCGAGACCAACTTCCGCCGGGCGCTGCTCATCTCCAACGGCAGCCCCAAGATCTTCGTCAGCAGCGTCTACTGCTGGATATTCATCGGCCTCATCGTGCTGGCCGTGGGGACCATCCTGCGGGGCAAGATCAAGGATAGGAAAGCCAAAGCCGACCCACCCAAGGAGGAATGACATGCCATATAATATCGTATTCTACTTTACCGACCAGCAGCGCTGGGACACCTGCGGCTGCTTCGGCCAGCCTTTGGACATCACCCCCAACCTGGATAAGCTGGCCGCGGAGGGCGTGAAGTTTGACAACGCCTTCTCCCCCCAGCCGGTGTGCGGCCCCTGCCGGGCCCTGTTCCAGACCGGCCGCTACCCCACGGAGACGGGCTGCTTCCGCAACAATATAATGCTGCCGCCCGACGTGAAGACCCTGGGCCAGTACATAGAGGAGGCGGGCTATGAGACTGCCTACATCGGCAAGTGGCACCTGGCCAGCGACGGGGAGCTGGAAAAGCCCCCGGTGATAGACCACACCGTCACCGCCATCCCCAGGGAGCTGCGGGGCGGCTACACCGGCTACTGGCGCACCGCCGACGTGCTGGAGTTCACCTCCCACGGCTATGACGGCTTCGTCTTTGACGAGAACGACAACAAGATCGAGTTCAAGGGCTACCGGGCCGACTGCATCAACGATCTGGCGCTGCAGTTCTTCGATACCTACGATAAGAAAAAGCCCTTCTTCATGACCGTGTCCCAGATCGAACCCCACCACCAGAACGACCACAGGCACTATGAGGGGCCGGAGGGGTCAAAGGAGAAGTTCGCCAATTTCGTTCTGCCCCACGACCTGGAGGTCTTAAAGGGCAACGCGGCGGAGGAGTACCCCGACTACCTGGGCCAGTGCGCCGCCCTGGACGAGAACCTGGGCCGGCTCGTAGAGCGCCTGAAGAAAGAGGGCCTCTACGACAACACGGTCATCATCTTCGCCTCCGATCACGGCAGCCATTTCATGACCCGCAACCGGGACGAGCACCTGAACGGCTACGACGACTATAAGCGCTCCTGCCACGACGGGTGCCTGCATGTGCCCCTGGTCATCGCCGGCGGGCCCTACAAGGGCGGCGTCGCCATAAAGGACCTGGTGAGCACCGAGAGCCTGCCCAAGACCATCCTGGCCATCGCCGGGGTGGACGTGGGGGACAAGATGATAGGCGAAAACCTCCTGGACGTGGTGGAGCATAAAGACCCCGCCCGGCCCAACGAGGTGTTTGCCCAGATATCCGAGAGCCGTGTGGGCCGGTGCGTGCGCACGCCGGAATGGCTCTACGCCGTGTACGCCCCCGGTGTCAACGGCGGCGAGGCCGCGGCGGCGGATGTATACGCCGACGACTTCCTCTACGACATGAAGAAGGACCCCTGGCAGCTTGAAAACGTAGTGGCCGACCCGGCATACGCCGAGGTCAAGGCGGAGCTGCGGCAGAAGCTGCTGGACTGGATCGAGTGGGCCGAGGGCGTGCGCCCGGCTATCACCGACTGAGGGCGTGGCCATTTTAGAGTCAAAAACGGACAGAGTCTACCGCTGGCTGCTGGCCTATATCGACGAAAACAAGTTCTCCGGCAGCCAGCGGGTCCCCTCGGAGAACGCCGTGAGCCGCCGCCTTTCCGTGAGCCGGGAGACGGTGCGGGCGGCCTTTGACCGCCTGGCCCGGGAGGGCGTGGTCTATAAGATCAAGGGCAGCGGCACCTATTTCAACAAGGACCTGGCCCTGACCCGGGAGCTCAATACCGGCGGCGCGCCCCGGCATATCGGGCTCATCCTCCAGGGCCAGGACCAGAGCGCCAATTCCCGGCTGATAGACGGCGTGCGCAGCGTCCTGCCCGCGGGGGAGGTGGACCTGAGCGTGTTCTTGACGGACAACAAGTTCGCCAACGAGCGCCGGTGCCTTCAGACCGTGGCCCATCAGAACTTCAGCGGCTTCATCGTGGACGGGGTGAAGGCCAGCCTTTTGAACCCCAATCTGGACTGCTATCAGGACCTGTACCGCCGGCGCATCCCCGTGGTGTTTTATAACAACTACTACAAGGACCTGCGCTATCCCCGGGTGATCGTGAACGACACCCAGTGCGCCGGGGAGCTGATGGAACTGCTCATCGCTGCCGGCCACCGGCATATCGCCGGCATATTCGTCTACGACAACTACCAGAGCATCGAGAAGTTCCAGGGCATGTGCGCGGCGCTGAAAAACCACGGCGTGGAGTTCCAGGACGACTACATCAAGTGGTGCGTGTCCAACGAGGCCCATGACGACAGCTTCATCCGCTCCATCGAGAGGTTTTTGAAGGGCCTGCCCCGGTGCACCGCTGTCGTCTGCTGCAACTATCTTATTTTCATGCTGGTATGCCAGGCGCTGGAGCGGATGGGCAGGAGAGTGCCGGAGGATATGTCCATCGTGTGCTTCGACTATTCCGGGGACGACTGGGAGGCGGAGGGGGTCACCTGCTCCGTCCACCAGGGGTTCGAGATGGGCGCCCTGGTGGCCCAGAGGCTCCTCTGGATGATCGACAGGCGGGACTGCGAGGACAAGGACTATTCCTACGTCATGAGCCCCAAAATACACGTGGGCCGGACAGTGAAAACACTGTAAAAGCAAAGAAAGGCCGGGCGCATGCCCGGCCTTTTCCCGTGCCCGGTGGAGGAACTTTTTTACCAAAGAGCCGTCCTATCGGTTGCGGCGGAAAAAAGTACGTGGTATTCTTAAATCAAGCAAAAGAAAACGGAGGGGACCGAAGATGAAAACGCGCAGGAGACTGACGGCCCTGGTGCTGGCGGCGCTGATGCTGGCGGCTATTATCCTGACCGCCGGCGCGGCGGACGGAGGAGAGCGGAGCGTCTTTCTGCCGGAGGGCATAGAGCTCACCGCCCCGGATACGGCCGCGGCTGCGGAGGGCTATGTGCTCTACGAGAACGATCATGTCCTGTTCTCCATGGAGGTGCCGGCGGCGTATGAGGTCCTGGAGCCCTATGAGAACACCATGGTTGTGACGGCCGAGGATCCCACGGATTTCCAGGTCCATGCCGAGTACGCCTTCGCCACCGTGGACAACAGCCACTTTCTCTATGATGCCCAGGACTTCGCCGAGTTCATCCGGCTGGACAAAAAGCAGCTCACTGACTGGGTGGGCACGGAGGACATAGAGGTGCTGGGCTCCGGCTGGGGCGATGTTGCGGGAAAGCAGTGCTATGTGTGCGCGTTCACCATGAACGGCGGCGACAGCTCCGGGGCCCTCTACGTTTTTGACGGCCAGGGGGACTTCGGCTGCTACTGCGTGACGGCGGTCATCAACGAGAAGTCGGAAAAGGCCGCCCTCTACGGCGGGCAGCTGCAGCACATGATCGAGACCTTTACCGTCACCGGCCCCTACCAGATGGAGGGCTACGCCCTGTATGAGCGGGAGGACGAGGATGTCCCTGTGACGTTTTTCGCCAAAGACGGGGTAGACGTGAGCGATGACGGCCCCGACATCTACCCGGTGAACGGCGTTTTCACTGACGCGAACATACATATCTACCGGACGTCCTGGGAGGCCGGAGACGGGATGGAGAAGGCCCTCGCGGGCGCGGGCAGAATGTATATAGAGGACTACGGCGGGCACTATGCCGCCCAGAACTCCTCCTTCCTCCTGGGCCGCTACAGCTACGGCATGGCGGAGGTGGAATATGAGGATGAGGGCAAGACGTATACATACAGAGCGGCGTTTTTCCTCGTCGGCGGCTGCTATTGGCAGGTGAGCGAGAAATATACGGCGGAGTATGCCGACGCGGTGAACGACGCGTTCAGCGACGTGCTGTTCTCCCTGCGGGTGGGCACGCCCGCGCCCGCCCAGGCGCAGGAGGCCCAGCCGGCCGCTGACAACAGCGCTGGCGTGGGCGCGGTGCTGGACGTGATCGAGGCCCAGGAGGGATTTTACACCGCGGAGCATGAGCCTCTGGGCTTTGTGTACGATCTCCCCGGCGGCAGCCTGCTTCTGGTGACGGAGTACGAGACGAGGGGGACCACGGCGGACGGCTGCGACGATCACATCGCGGCCACCGACGCCTGGCTCATCGGCGCCGGCAGCGCCGTGCTCCTGGGCCGTAACCAGGTCTATAAACAGCCGGACGGCATGGGCTCCGTGACCGTGGCGGAAAAGGACGGCGTCACCTATGTGGGGCTCAAGAGCAGCATGATGTATGAGACCGGGACGGACGAGTACTGCGCCTATCTGCCCGTGGATGAGCAGGCGGGCGCCTTCGGCGAGGGCGTCTTTATGGAGCTCCACAACGTCCTGGACGGCAACGGCTATGTGTTCGACAGCGCCATGGTCGGCGGCGTCTCCTGTTCGATGGCGGACTACAACGCCGCCCTCCGGGAATTCGACGACGTGGACGAGGGCCTGCCCATGGACCTCCGGTGGGGCCCGCGGGACAGGGTGATGAGCTTTGACGGTCTCCGGGAGGCCTATCCCGGCGGCGCCGCGCCCGCGGCGGCTGCCACAGACACGGCCGCACCCGCCGCCACGCCTTACGTCGATCCCCCCTGGGACGCGATCCTGGCGATCGTGGGCGACACCATGGACAGGAGCGATCTCTATGTGGACCTGGACCAGCAGCCGCTGGTCAGCCAGTCCGACCGGAACGGGGACGGAATTTGGGAGGTCTTCATGGTCTTCCCCTGCCAGGACGGCCAGGGCGTCTACGCTGAGGAGAACGTCTGGCTCATAGATGAGAACGGCTCCAGCTGCGTCAGCTCCGGCGTCCTGTTCCGGGAGGTGGGCGGCAACGGCGGCACCCTCTCTATGGCGCAAAAGGACGGGAAGCTGTACGCGGTCATCCTCTCCAAGCAGCCGGAGGGCGACAGCTTCCATGACACGGTAGATATCCTCTCCCTGAAGGAGGGCGAAGCCGCCCTGGGGGACGAGCATATCTCCATGAGCCGCACCGGCGTCTACGGCGGGGAGGACAACGGGACGTATATCATTGACGGCGGCCCGGTGACCCGCAGCGAGTACGAGAACATGCTGGCGAGCTTTGAGACCGTCTACACCATCGACCTGCTGGCCGGCGGGGACGACACCGGCACCGTGCTCCCCTTCTACATGCTGTACATGTGACGGCACAGAGAGGAAGGTGCGCGTATGACGGATGTAGCGGCGGCGCTCATATGGGATGGGGATAAGTTCCTCATCTGCCGGCGGCCTGCCCATAAGGCCCGGGGGCTTTTGTGGGAGTTCGTGGGCGGAAAGGTGGAGCCGGGGGAGACGAAGGCCCAGGCCCTTGTCCGGGAGTGCCGGGAGGAACTGGATATCACGGTGGACGTGGGGGACGTATACATGGAGCTTGTCCATGAGTACCCGGACCTGACCGTCCGGCTGACGCTCTTCAACGCCTCCATCGCCGAAGGAGAGCCGAAGCTCCTGGAGCACAGCGCCATGGCCTGGATACGGCCGGAGGAGATACCGAAGTACGACTTCTGCCCCGCGGACGCGGAGATCTTAAAGCGTCTCATGGCGGAAAAGGGATAAAAAATGACCCGGGACGCATGTCCCGGGTCACATTTTGTCTTGTCAGCGCCTATCCGTCCGGCCGAGGATGTAGTCCACGGAGACATTGTAGAAGTCCGCCAGGGCGCAGAGCACCTGGGGCGGTATCATCCGCTCCCCGCTCTCATAGTAGGCGTACGTCCGCTGGGGGACGTTGATGGCCTCGCCCACTTCCCGCTGGGTGAGGTCCGCGTCCTCCCGCAGATCCCGTATACGCTTGTATTTTTCCACAACTGCCATGATCTCAGTATAGTTAGAACGAAATGTTCTATTGCAATTATGAACATTTTGTTCTAAGATATACGCAAGGAGGTGGCAATATGGCGGACTATCAGGAAATGTACTATAAGATGAACCGGGCCATGGAGAAGGCCATCAACATCCTCGTCGCGGCCCAGCGGGAGTGCGAGGAGGATTACCTGGCCCAGACGGACCCGCCCGAGGAGCAAAAGGAGAAAGACACAGAGGCATAAGCATCGCCCCGGCCGATATGGCAGGGGTGATTATTAACATAATATAGTTTACATAACTTTTAACTCAATTTCAGCGTCAGGTCCTCCCGTGCGCCCATGGCGTAGGAGAAGAAGGTCTCCCGGCTCACCGCCGCGAAACAGCCCGTTTGGGCAAAGGCGTCGGCATAGCGCTTTTCGATGAGCTCCAGGGTCTCCTTCAGCTGGAGCAGCACCGCCACCTCGTGCTTGCAGGGGAAGGCGCAGAAGCAGGGGCACACCATGTTCAGTATCTCCCCGTCGGCGTACTCGAACTCCACGTCGTAGGGCCTGGTTCCCTCCACGATGGCATGGCCATGATAACCCTCCAGAGAGAGGTAGCTGACCCGGTTTTCGCGGTAGTAGTCCTGGCCCCGGTGAAACACCTCCGGGCTGGCGTTCAGGCCGGACAGGTCGCTCAGGGAAATGGCGCTGCCGTCCCGGCTCGAAACATAGGTCTCCTCCTCGGTCTCCGGGGGAAGGAACCAGGTGCGGACCTTTTCAAAGGGAATAGCCTCCCGGTCGAAGGTGACCATGTGCGAGCCAGCGGCATGGAAGACGCCGTATACGTCCGTGTCCGCAAAGCTGATGACCCGCTTGTAGTCCGAGAGCTTGATTTTGAAATTGTAGCTGATGTCCACCACCCGGCCCTGGACGCCGGCCAGCTTGCCCTCCACGAACACCAGGTCGCCCCGGCGCAGGTCGAAGGCGTCGTTATAGTAGCTGAGGGTGGTGTTCCGCTGGGGAAAATACACGCGCACCAGGCTCTTGAGAGGGTCGGCGCTGCGGCCGCCGCCATGCTTCGGCGCGGGGACGGCAGGGGCCTCCGGCTCGGCGGAGAAACCGATCTTGAACTTCATGATACTGTCCTCCTTGTCGTTCTTTTGCCTGTATTATAAAATACCGGCTGGGACATAAAACGGACAGTTGTTTCTCCGCGGCAAAAACCGCCCGGGGCATCGCCCGGGCGGTATGTGCGTATATTCAGAACCGGACCGTCTTGGAGGGGGCGGTGAAGGAGCTGAAGGTGGCGGCGGCGTCCTGGAAGTACAGCACCTCGGTGTTGCCGTCGTTCTCGTCATACATGCCCCGCAGGTCGGGGTAGGCGTCCAGCATGCTCTTGCGGGCCTCCACCCGGTCGTCCTCTATGAGCTTTCCGGCCACGCGCAGCCATGTACCGTCCTTGAAGGCGCATATCTCCGCCTTGGGATTGGCGGCCAGCTGACGGGCCACATCCTTGCTCTTGCCGGTCTGGATGTAGAGCTTTCCCTCGAAGATGTGGACGGTGCCGAAGGGGCGCACCCGGGGCTGGTCACCGTCCACGGTGGCCAGGTAATAGGTCCCGGCGGCTTTCAGAAATTCATATACCTTCTCCATGAGATGTCTCCTTTACTTCTTCATGAGCCCGGCGCCGGAGTTCCAGGCCTGGCCCACTTTTTGATCGGCGGCGTAGTAGCCGTTTCGCATCTGGTCGAAGCAGAAGGCGTTCAGCTTCGCCGCGTCGATGCGGCCCAGCTCGTCCAGCACCTTCTCGTCCGCCATCACGTTCACTATGCGGCCCAGCACCCGCAGGCCGTAGGGCTCGTCCTCGAACTTTTCCACGGTGCACTCCAGCGTCAGGGGATATTCCTGGATGACGGGCGCGTCCACCCGGGTGCTCTTCACGGCGGTGAGGCCGGTGCGCTCAAACTTATCCGGGGTATCGTTGGCGGAGGCGATGCCCATGTAGTCGCTGGCCGCCAGGGTGTCGGTGCCGGGCACGGACAGGGTGAAGGCGCCCCGGGCGCGGAGGTTGGCCACGGTCTTGTGGCTGGCCTCCAGGTTCAGGGCCACCATGTCCTCGGCGCATATGCCGCCCCAGGCCATCATCATGGCGTCCACGGTGCCGTCCTCGTTGTAGGTGGCGATCATATAGGTGGGCATGGGATAGAGATAGGGTTTTACGCCAAAATCCTTCATCATTGCAAGCACTCCTTTACTATTTGCGCCCCGTTTTGCGGGCGCGCGTGTTCCACGGTGTTCAGTATATCATGCGGAAGCGAGCTGCACAAGCGCAATAATGGGTGTCACAAAAAAGGAAAAGATGCTATAATAGCGTCACAAAGGCGAAGACAGAAGATATAAGAGGAGGAACCGAATGAAACACCTGAAGAAGCTCGTGTCCGCGGTCCTCGCGGCGGCGCTGACGGTCTCCCTGGGCGGCAGCGCCCTGGCCTGCACCACCGTCGCGGTGGGCAGGGACGCCTCCGCCGACGGCTCCGTTCTGGTCGCCCATACCTGCGACGGCTGGTACGACCACCGCATCCAGATCGTGGAGGGCGGCGCCCACGCCGACGGCGAGATGGTCGACATCTACAACGACCCCTGCGGCGACACCAGGACGGTCCCTAAGCTGGCCGGCCGGATCCCCCAGGCCCCCGAGACCTACACCTACTTCAATATCGCCTATCCCTTCATGAACGAGAAAGGCGTCGTCATCAGTGAGTTCACCTGGGGCGGCACCGACGAGGTCTTCTGTCCCAACGGCATGATGGTCATCGCGAACCTGGAGCAGATCGGCCTGGCCCGCGCCGCCACCGCCAGGGAGTGCGTGCGTGTCATGGGCGAGTTCGCCGAGAAGTACGGCTACTGTGACGGCGGCGAGTGCCTGCTGGTGGCCGACAACAGCGAGGTGTGGATATTCGAGATCTGCGGCGGCGGCCCCCAGTGGACGGCCGGCAGCGGCGCGCCCGGCGCCCACTGGGCGGCCCGCCGGGTGCCCGACGACGGGGTCTTCGTCGGCGCCAACCGCTCCCGCATCGGCGTCATCGACTTTGACGACCCCGACGAGTTCATGTGGTCCACCGGCATCACCGCCCTGCCGGAGAAGCTGGGCTGGTGGAAGGAGGGGGAGGATTTCAACTTCACCAAGCTCTTTGACCCCGAGCCCTATGGATACGAGTTCTACGCCAGCTGCCGGGAGTGGCGGGCGTTCAGCCTGCTGGCCCCCTCCCGGGACTTTGAGGTCCTGGGCCGCCAGGAGCACTATGACTTCGCCGTCACGCCCGACGAGCCTGTGACCGTCCAAAACATCATGGACATCTACAGCGACCACCTGGAGGGCACCGAATACGACCTGACCCAGGGTCTGGCCGCCGGCCCCTTCCATGACCCCACCCGCTGGCAGGGCGGCGAAAAGCCCGCGGCCGCGGCGGAGGAGGACTGGGAGCGCGGGATAGCCCAGTACCGCTGCAGCTACAGCTTCGTGGCCGAGCTCCGGCCCGGCATGCCGGGGGAGATAGGCAGCCTGATGTGGTTCGGCGAGGACGCCCCCGACACCACTGTTTACGTGCCCCTGTACGCCGGGACCACCGAAGTGCCCGAGGCGTGGTCCACCGGCGACCGCTATCATTTCGACCCCAGCTGCGCCTGGTGGGCCTTCAACTTCGTGAACAACTGGGCCAACCTCCGCTGGGACGCCATGTACGCCGACATCCGGGCCGAGAAGGCCAAGTATGAGGACGGGTTCTTCGCCGGCCACGCCGGCGTGGAGGCCGAGGCCCTCGCGCTCTGGAACGCCGGCGACGTGGACGGCGCCAGGGCCGTGCTGACAGCGTATGTCAACGACAGCATGAACGCGGTCAACGAGGGCTGGTGGGACTTTGCCTGGACGCTGGTGGGCCGCTATCAGGACGGCATGGTCGTGGGCGACGGCCCCGGCGGCGGCGACGCCTCCGGCTATCCCACCGAATGGATGGAGGAGGTGGGCCGCAATCAGGTGGCCGCGGCCGACGCCTCCGGCGACGATTACGAGACCCCCGGCTATCCCGCCGATTGGATGGAAGCGGTGGGCTACGGCCAGACCAGCCTCGCCGACAAGGCCGCGCTGGGCATAGAATGAATGCCCGCCTCCGTAACGCGACGATCCCTCAGTCACCGCCTGACGGCGGCGACAGCTCCCTTTGCACAAGGGAGCCTCCAAGATGTAACGCCTCCCCTCGGGGAGGCGTTTTTTATGCTCGTTTGACGCGAATTGCGGGAAATCGAACCTGAATTGCTGTTGCGAACCCCACCGGGGGGGGGGTACAATATAAGATAACATAATATATCATCGCGTTTTATACCCATAAAAGCGTCACAGGAGGGATACATAATGAAAAAGCGCGCTTTGAGTCTGTTATTGGCGTTCGTGATGGTGCTGGGGCTGGCGGTCCCTGTCTTCGCGGCGGAGCCCATGGCGCCGGAGGAGCCTGTCCCGGCGGAGGCGGCGCCCGCGGCGGAAGAGACGCCGCCCGCGGAAGAGCCCGCCCCGGCGGCGGAGGACCTTCCCGCGCCCGTGGATAACACATATGTGGTAGAGTCCAGTTTGGGTGTGGTAGCGGTCAGCGTGGATGAAGCGCCAGCAAAGCAGTTTAATTCTTTGGCTGATGGCTGGAAAGAGGCACAAGGGGCCACGTCCACCGCGTCCATCAACGTGGAGCAAAGCTGCTGGAGCGAATCACTGACGTGGGATAAGCCCACGACGGACCTGTACGTCTACACGGATGTTCCGGACGGCGTGACTGTCACGTTCAACGGGGACTGGGGCTGCATCTCGATCAACAATGGCACACAGTCCATCTCGGCGAGAAGAGTGATGGCGAATACGGAGGCGGCTGTCTGACGCTCACAAACACCTATCAAGTATACTACCAATTGAAGTCATGTGTCGTGGGCGTGGGTGATAAAGGGACGCTGATAGGCGCGAACGTCAGACTCGATCGAGGACTGAATATATCCGGTAAAGCGGAACTGAAGAGCGGCTATTATGTCGATGTAAACCCTGAGGGAGCGAGTCCGGAAATTACGTGCTACGACGTCCGGGCCGAAGATTTTGAGCTGCCAGTTAACGGGAAGGTAACGCTATACGGCGGTCATTATGATGATCTCGATAATGAAGTCTCTGCGAATCTGGAATTAAACAGGTTGACGAGTTCGCTTGGTGAGGGCCGCTGCTATGCCGACAAGGATAACTATTGGTTTGATTGGTGGACGCCTCCCAACGGATTAGAGAATGTGTGGGTGATGATACACCCCACCTATACAGAGCCGAAAGCCCACGAGGACTGGACTTTCGACGACCAGACGCGTCCGCTCGCCGAGAACGGTTCCGACGTACTCTATTTCCTGGGGGAGAAGAATGCGGCCCCGGGGGATGACGCCGCGTGGACGACTGTTGTCCCCACCGGGAAAGACGCCGGGGAATACTATGTCTGGTGGCGGGTCAAGCCTGACATAGCTAATAATATAGCGGGCGTAAGGGGCGGGGTCCTCCCGGTCCTCGTCTCCCCGGCGCAGGCCCAGGTCAAGACGGCGCCTGTGGCGATAGAGGGTCTGGAATATGACGGCAAAGATCATCCGCTGGTGACGGCGGGCGTTGAAGTTAAAGCCCCGGGATGCGAGATGCAGTACAGCCTCACCAATGAGGAGGGCTCCTACAGCCCCGAGATCCCCACCGGAAAGAAAGCGGGGAACTATACCGTCTGGTACCGGGCGGCGGGCAATGAAGCCAATAAAGATAACTATACGCCCAGCGAGCCTGAGAGCGTCCAGGTCACGATCACCACGGACGTGCTGAGGATCGTGACTGAGCCCGTGCCCGAGACGAACCTGATCTGGAGCGGCCGCTCCCAGCAGCTGCTGAAGTCAGCGGGCGAGTCCAACGGCGGCACGGTGATGTACGCCCAGAGCCTCGTCGACGTCGAGCCCGCGGACGGAAGCGCCTGGAGGGAGGACTATACCTGGGTCACCGGGGTCAGCGTGAGGACCTATTATGTCTGGTACAAGGTCAAGGGCTTCGACGGTTACGCCGACGTTCCGGCGGTATGCATACCCGTCACCATCCAAGTGGCCGTGGCGGAGTCCGGCGGCGTCTACTATACCACGCTGGAGGAGGCCATAGAAAATGGGAACGGGACCGTCAACCTGCTGTCTTCCCCGGACAGCGCCGTGGAGACGAAGATCGATAAATCCGTGACCCTGAACAACGATAGCGGATACTGCATCGTGAACGGGACGCTCACCGTTGTCCAGGGCGGCGAGCTGACGGTGGACGGGAAAATGTTCCTGGATAACGTGACCGTCCAGAGCGGCGGCACGCTGACTGTCCGGAACGGCAATATCGGGACCCTGAACGCCGACGGCGGCACGGTGACCGTCACGGACGGCGGCATCAGCGCCCTGAACGTCAACGGCGGCAGCGTGACGCTCTCCGGCGGCTCGTACGGCTCCATCACGGTGAGCGGGGACATGACCCTGTTGGACCTGCTGGATAATGACCACGGATACGGATATTTTATGTCCTATTCCACCGGCGGCGAGCTGCTGGAGCCCTCGAGCCCGTATTTGAATTCGACGGGTAAAACGCTGGAAAATGTGGTAGTCAAACAAACGGGCTATGAGGCTCAGATAGGCCTCGTCTACTATGGCTCCTTTGCCAACGCCATGGCGGCCGCCCAGAACATGCCCAGCGCCACAGTAATGATCCTCCAGAAAGAGACGAAGGCGGCCGAAGTCATCATGACCGGGGGCAATATCACCATCACCGGCGAAGGCACCGTCAAGGGCGACCTGCACGTACAGGGCGGCCGGCTGACCGTCCAGAGCGGCACTATCGAAAGACTGCACATCGACGGCGGCGCCGGCGACGCGGCGATCACCAACGGCGTCCATATCGGGACCCTGCAGGTCAACGACGGCGGCCATATGGCGGTCGCCGGCGGCAGCATCGGGACCCTGAACATCGACAACGGCAGTACGGTGGATATCACCGGCGGCGAGGTCGGAGAGGTACATACCTGGAATGACAACCGCTGGTATTATAAATACAGCACGCTGAATATCTCCGGCGGCGAGATCACGAACATGGACATCGTAGCCGCCGAAGTGAACGTCCGCGACGGCGCGAACATCACCGGCAATGTGCACCTCAGGGAAAACGGCACGGTTTGGAACGGAAGAAGCTGGCTGAATGTTTCCGGCGGCGATCTCGGAGATGTGACGATCGAGGGCGCCTGCTTCGCGAATATCTCCGGCGGCCATTTCCGCTGCTTATACAACAGCTACAGCCATGGACGTTATGTAAACTTTGATGTGAAGCTCACCGGCGGTACATTCGATGGGCTCAAGGTGTACGCGTATTATTATCAGGGCCCGGGTGAGCTGGAACCGCTCCTGCTGGGTATGGTGCAGGATGGCTATGGCTACTTCCAAAGTGGTGACCCCAACGCCGGCGTAGATGTGTGGGGCTGGAATGTTATGCAAAGGGATTGGTATTATGATTGGCCTCATTGGGTGATAAGCGACGTGTGGATCGCTAACGTCACGGTACACGAGATCAGAGACGCCTCCGTGACCCAGGCGCCCGCGGGCGTGACCGGCCTGACCTATACCGGCGAAAACCAGGCCCTGGTGACCCCCGGCGCGGCCTACCACGGCTGGATGGCTTACGCGGTGACGCAGTCCGACCCCGGGACGCCGCCGGACCCCTCCGCCTTCAGCGGCGACGTCCCCACGGCGCAGGACGCGGGGACCTATTACGTCTGGTGGATGGCGAAGGGCGACTTCAACTGGCGGGATTCCGAAATATCGGAGGGATGTATCACCGTCACCATCACCGAGGGCGACCCGGATGTGACCCCGCCCACGGCGGCGTATTATACCTATGACGGCAGCGAGCACCAGCTCCTGACCAGCGGCGGCAGCGCCAAACACGGCACGGTGCAGTATGCCCTGGGCACGGACGGCGTGACCGCGCCCACAGGCGGGTGGACGGATGACTACGCCGGATTCAAGGCAGATGAGGCCGGGACGTACTACGTCTGGTACAGGGTCGTGGGCGACGATAACTACGGGAACGGCGCCTGGTGCCTGGCCGTCACCATCGGAAAGGCCGATGTGGGCGAGGTGACCGCGCCCGAGCTGGCGGAAGGCCTGTACTATCAAAACATCGACCAGGCGCTGATCGTGACGCCGGGCAGCGCCGAACACGGCACGGTGATGTACGCGGTGACGGATACCGCCGCCGTGCCCGCGGCCGGCGCCGCGTGGACGGACGACGCCGCCCAGATCACCGGCCATGACGCCGGGACGTACTATGTCTGGTACAAGGCGGACGGCGGCGCGAACTATAAGAGCACGGAGCCCGCCAGGGCCGGCTCCATCGTCATCCGGGACGCCGAGGCGAATATAGGCGAGAAGTATTACCTCACGTTCGAGGAGGCCGCCGAGGCGGCCAACGAGAGCGGCGGGGAGATCACCGTGCGGCGGAACGTGACGCTGGATGAGGCGGTGGAGATCACCGCCGGCGTGACCCTCCGCAGCGACAGCCCCGTCAACGTGATCGGCGCCGGGTTCAAGGTCACCGGCTCCCTGACGGTGAACGACTATGTGACCGTGTACGGCGTGAGCGCCGGCGGCGTGGCCGTGGCCATGGATATGACCGGCAGTGTGACGGTCGCCCCGGCGGACGGCGGCGGCGTGACCGTCACCTTCGGTGGCAGCGAATATAACGGCCTGCGGGTGGGCGATACGACCGTCAGCGGCGAGCTGGGCGATACCGTCACGGTGGACACGGACGGCTGCGTCGTCGTGCCGCTGGGACCGGCCCCCAACAATGTGATGATCATCGACGGCAAGACCTTTACGAACACCGGCAGCGAGCCTGTCGAGGTGAAGATCTATCAGGACGGCTCGGTGGAGAAGCCCGACACCGTGACCATGGTCGTGGAGCCCCCGGCCGATGGCCTGCGCCTGGCCCCCGGCGAGAGCCTGACCTATGAGGCCGGCAGCGGGAAGGTGACCGTCACCGGCGGGTACATCGGCGCGACCCTGGATGTGGCCGCGGACGGCAGCATCACCGCCACCAAGGGCAATGTGACCGTGCGGGGCGAAGTGGCCGTGACCGAGAACGGCGGCAGGGCCAACCAGCTGGGGGATATGACCGTCACCGTCATGGATAACGGCGGCACCCTCATCGACGGCACGCGTGTGACCCTTACGGCCGTGACCGAAGACGGCGCCAAGACGGTGTCCGCGACGACGAAGGACGGCAGGGCGGCGTTCAAAGACCTGTCCTACGGCGTCTATACCGTGCAGATCGTATATACGCTGAACGGCATAAAGCTCACTATGACGGACAGCCTGACGGTGAGCCACGTCACCGATGAGCAGATATTCATCTTCGACGAGGTGCTGGTGTCCACGGCCGTGGACGGCGACCGCCTCCCCGCGGTGGACAATCTGGCCGACGCCATCTCCGAGGACGAGAAGCAGACCGCCGGCGGCGGCGACGGCCCCCTCACGGCTATCGATATCACGCTGAAGTCGGATAAGATCGAGGAGGGCAAAGAGAGCAAGGAACAGCTGACCGCTGTGAACGCCATCCAGAAGCAGATCGATGAGGAGCTCAGCGGCGCTGACGGGACCGTCAAACACACGGTCACTGATCTCGTGGACGTGACCATCACGAAGACGACCTCCACCTATAGCGCCAACGGCGACATAACAAAGGCCCCGCCGGAAAAGGTCCCGGAGACCGCCGGCCTGCTCACCCTGCGCTTCCCCATCTCCGCGGCGATGCGGGGAGAGCTGGCGGGATACGCGGGAAGTGAGCAGGAGCACGTGTTCGTGTACCGCTACCACGACAAAGCGGCGGAGCGCATGAAGAGAGTCAGCGCCGCCGTGGGCGCCTACGCGGGATATGAGTGCTATTACCTGGATGGCAATTACCTCGTCATCCGGGCGCAGAGGTTCTCCGTCTATGCCTTCGGCGTGTCCAATGAGCCGGTAGAGGAGTATGTTGAAGACTACGGCGGCTACATACCCAGTACGCCCAGCACGCCCAGCCCGTCCCCCACGCCCACGCCCGGCCCCGGCGGCGAGCCTGCGCCCGGCCCCGGCGGGGATGAGCCCACGCCCACCCCGACCCCGACCCCCGGCCCCGGCGGCGATGAGCCCACGGTGCCTGTGGAGCCTCCCAAGACAAACGGCGGCACCGGCTGGAGCTATGACTACGGCACCGGCGAGTGGTACTTCTTCAAGAAGGGAGAACTGGTGGCGAACTACTGGGTGGGCAAGATCGACGGCGCCTCTCAGTGGGATAAGAACTGGTACTATGTGGGTCCTGATGGGAAGATGCTGACCGGCATGCAGTACCTGGATGACCTGCACGGCGGGTATGGCTGGTACTTCCTGCAGCCCAACGACGCCAAGGGTGAGATCGGCAAGATGCTCACCGGCTACCAGTGGGTCGGCGGCGAGTACGGCGAGTGCTGGTTCGAGACGAAGTCCGGCTCCGCGGGCAAGTGCACCTGGTCCGAGCTGCTGGGCAGCTGGAACAGCGCCACGGGCCTCTGGGCCGACGGCCTGAGCCATAAGAAATAAAAATACCCCATTATGCGGGGAGAGCGTCACCGGCGGGACGGAGGCCCCGGCCGGGTGAAGATGAAGCTCTGAGACCCCACGTGGACAAAAGAAGAGCAGGCACGTTTAACGCGCCTGCTCTCTTTGTGCCGGAGCGGGTTATTTCTTGTTCTGCCTGACCCTTTCCTGCATGGCCATGATCACGCAGATCAGGTTGACCAGGCCCAGCACCGCCACAGTGATGCGGATGCCCAAGGGCAGCGCCTCGTTCTCATACACCACAAAGCAGATGCCGAACACCCCGGCCGCCGCTATGATGCTGACGGCCATCTGGATCTTTTCCCAAAGTTTCATTTCTTTCTCCTTATGATAGAAAATATATCATTTTGATTTCTGTCTCTTTATACGTTTTACCGGGGCAAAAGGGCTAAAAGAAATTGTTTTTTCTGATCCTGCGCGGTATCTTCAGCCATATCACACAAAGCCAATAGCATCGCACGGCTGGCCCCTGCTGAGCCAGCCGTGCGATCTTCTATATCAGAACAATTCCATCTCCAGATAGGCCCGGTCCAGGTCGTCCTGGGCCACGCCGAGGTAGCGTTTGGTCACCTCATAGCTGCTGTGATTATACACCTCTGTGATAACGACCGGGGACACCGTCTTGCTGGTCCAGGCGTGGTATCCCCAGGTCTTTCTGAGGCTGTGGCAGGAGATCACCCCGTCTATTCCCACCACCGCGGCCGCGTCATGTATGATGCGCCAGGCCTGCACCCGGCTGAGCGGATGGCCCTGGCCATTGGCGAAGATGTACTCTGAGGTCCGGTGCGGATAGTAGAGCTCCAGCGCCTGGAGCACATGGCCGTTCAGCGCCACGCTTTTGACCTTGCCGGTCTTCTGCTCCCTGATGAACAGGTGGAAACGGAAACGCCCATGCACGGGGTCATACACATCGCGCCATCGGAGCTTCAGCAGATCGCTGATCCGGAGCGCGGTGCAGACGCCCATGACCAGCATGGCGTGGTTGCGGAGCTGGCCCTGCTCCAAAAAATAGTCGGCCATCTCCCGCAGTTTCTCTTTGTCTCGGATAGGTTCAGTCGTTGCCATGGTATAGTTTTCCCCCTTGTCTTAGTGTTGACTGATTGTACAGCGCCAAGACGAGGGGGATTTGACATTCTTAATAGTCTGTTACCTATGATATCACACAACCATCCACATTTCAATGCAGCTTTTTTAATAGTCTGTTACCTGTGATATCGCTTATATCCGGCAAATATAACACGATAACACTGCAAAACCGGTGAGAATACCGAATTTGGTCGGTTTTATTCCGAAAATGGTTTCCGTCGGAAAAGGAAAAACCGACGGGTTCCCGGGTCAAGGCCGGTGCCTTCTATAAGCAGGGCGTATCAATGAGGCGTAGACGAAACATTTTATTAAAAAAGTTACATGGGGGGGGGGTACCATCATGAAAAACTTAAAGAATGTAAACTGGAAGCGTAACGGCTGCCGGCTGATGGCCGCGCTGCTGGTCCTGGTCATGGCGCTTGGGCCGGTGGAGCTGGCTCTGCCGGCCTACGCGGCTTCACCGGACAGCGTTGACAGCGTCCTCGGCGGGGACGTTGTTCCCAGCGCTCCCGACACGGAGCCCGTTCCCGGCGTCCCCGACGGGGACCCCGCTCCCGATGTCCCCGACGGGGAGCCCGCGCCTGACGGCCCCGACGGGGAACCTGCGCCCAGTGACCCCGAGGGCGACCCCACGCCCGATGGCTCCGACACGGAGCCCGCGCCCGATGTCCCCGACGGGGAGCCCGCGCCTGACGGCCCCGAGGGCGACCCCGCGCCTGACGGCCCCGAGGGCGACCCCGCGCCTGACGGCCCCGACGGGGAGCCCGCGCCCGGCGACTCCGCCGAGGGCGACCCCGAGGCGGACCCCGAGGCGACTGACAGCCCCGAGGCGACCGACGACCCCGAGGCGACCGACGACCCCGAGGCGACCGACGACCCCGAGGCGACCGACGACCCCG
>CANQMW010000023.1 GCA_947625045.1 uncultured Oscillospiraceae bacterium | reverse complement strand
GGCGATACTCTGGCCGGGGCGTTGGCGCGGCTGCCGGAGGGCAAGCGGGCCGTGATCCTCTTGACCTACTTCCTGGGCATGACAGACCGGGAGATTGGCCGGCGGCTGAACGTCACCCATCAGACCATATCCAAGCGGCGGCTCACGGCGCTGAAAGAACTGCGAAGGTATATGACGGAGGGAGGATTTACATGACTGGACGGGCAGCGCCCATCCCGGTGCCCGTGATCCTGGCCGCCATAGCTGGGGACGAGGCCGCTCTTGCCGCCGTTGTTGGGCACTACCGGGGCTATATTCGCGCCCTTGCCACAAGGCCCCTCAAAGACGCCTATGGAAACAGCACCCTCCGCATCGATGAGGATATGCGGCTGCGGCTGGAATCGAAGCTGATCCATAGTATCTTGACGGGCTTTAGGGTGCGCTCTGCCTGACGTAGCCCATGATCTGACAAAGAAAGCGACGCCATATCTGACGGCGCAGTATAGGGCAGCCAGATACGTTCCGTGTGTGAGGAGCCAAGCGGCGGGCGCGCCACAACGCCCCGGGGGCAGAGCGGGAAACACCAGCGCCGCACACAGCTTTGGCAAAGCTGTCGGCCAGGATACGCACACGGAGAAGATACTTGCGTCGGCTATGCGTCACAGCGTAGGGCGCCCCGCCATGGGCATGGAGGGAGGTTTACCACCTATGGAGCGGCTTGTCAGCCGTCGTCTGATCTTGCCTGGATTCAAAATATGGTGGCTCTGTCGGTCCATATCATCCAACTGTGCGGGCGTCCTATGCTTGATAAAAATGCGTCTCACGATGAGACGCATTTTCTGGCAAGAACAGCCCGCCGGGCACATAATCTATTGTGATGGGAGGGATGGTCTTGGCAAAAAAAGAACGTGAACTTGACGTGATATGCCAATATGCGGAGAAAGGGGAGAGCGCGGCAAACTCCATCCAAAGGAGCCTGCGCGTTTTTATTGAGAGAGAACTCCGGGTGCGCCGCGAAAATTTGACAACTGCGCTATGAGGCCGTACAATTATATTGATGAATGGCCGCTTATTTCTGGAGGCGAGATATGTACTTCGAGATAAGCGACCCCATGGCCTACCACGCGGCACTTTATATTCGGCTTTCAAAGGAGGATGAGAACGAGGGACCGTCAGAGAGCGTCACCAACCAACGATCTCTGCTGGATGATTTTGTCCGGCAACACCGCTTGACCGTGTATGATACCTATATCGACGACGGATGGAGCGGCACCAGCTTCGACCGCCCGGCCTTTCAACGCATGATCGGGGACATCGAGGACAAGAAGGTAAACATGGTCATTACAAAAGACCTGTCCCGCCTGGGACGTGACTACATAATGACCGGGCATTACATGGAACGGTATTTCCCCGAAAACCGTGTCCGCTACATATCCTTGCTGGACGGCATCGACACGGGCGTTGAATCCAGCGCTAACGACATCACGCCTTTCCGGGCCGTTATGAACGATATGTACGCCAAGGACATATCCAAAAAGATACGCAGCGTCAAGCACGACAAACAGCGCAAGGGACAGTTTATCGGCGGCAAGCCATTGTTCGGTTATAAAATGCACCCCACGGAGAAAAACCGTATCGTGCCGGACGAGCTGGCCGTCCCATTGGTGCAGCGGATATTTGCTATGGCCCTGGAGGGGGTAAGCTGCCGCCAGATCGCCGCCCGGCTGAATGAGGAACATGTGCCCACCCCGGCCACCTATGCAGGATTGACCATTTCCAATCCTGGCCCCTATACGGGCCTGTGGAGCAGTGAGCGCATATCCGATATGCTCCAGAATGAGACGTACATCGGCAACATGGTCCAGGGCCGGTCGGTAAAAATCAGCTACAAGTCCAAGAAATGCGTGAAACAGCCCAGGGATAAATGGGTGGTGGTAGAGGGCACTCATGAGCCGATCATAGACACGGAGACGTTTCAGAAAGTGCAAATGCTTGTCCGCAGCCGAAAGACCACGCAGGTGCGTAAATATGACTTTCTGCTGAAAGGGCTCATCTTCTGTCATGAGTGCGGCTATCCGCTATGCGTGATAAACCGCAAGAACGCAGCAGGGGAGGACGTTCTCTACTTCGTCTGCCGGACCTATCAACGGTTCACAAAGGCAGGCGTATGTACTAGCCACGCCATCAAGGAAAGTACAGTCACGGCGGCGGTCATCGACCAGATCCAGAAGGTCTGCCAGAAGTATCTGGATGCGGACGCCTTACTTCCCGTGGCAAAGGCGGAAGTTGAAAAGGCACGACAAGCAGAACGCCATGAAAACGAGCGTCAGGCCCTTCGGGGCAGGATCGAAAAGCTGACTGCCGACCTGGATAGGACGTACATGGATAAGCTGAACGGACTTTTAGCGGAGGCAGACTTTGACCGCATATATGGCCGCATCAAGCAGGAGCGGCGCTCTCTGGAGGACCAGCTAACCAGCATGGAGGAGCTGGACGCCACGCCGGAGAAGCGGGAGGAGCAGGCAAAAACGCTTGTCCGCCGTTTCATAGACACGGCCTGGGTCAACAGGGAACTGCTGGTGAGTCTCATTGAAAGGGTAGAACTCACGGAGAACAAACAGATCATTGTGCGGTTTCGGTTCTGTGAATTGAACGACGTACAGTGACACACGACCACCGCGCCACACGGCGCGTTTTCAAGGCCCCATCGCTTACAATCCCGGCGGCGGAAAGTTTCCAGGATCGAAAAGAAGGCGCTGGAAAAGCTGCGGGCCCATATGGAGCCGTAGGGACAAAATGTTGTGTAGTTCGACAGCGCAAGGATACAAATATTTGATAATAGTTTGAAAAAGGGCTTGATTTATGCACTGGCCTGTGGTATATTCACTGTAGCGATAGTCATTTTCCTGGAGTGGGTCTTGCCCCACTCTTTTTCTTGATGAAAAATTAATTGTCAGAAATTGGAAATTACCCTATGAACCGTATCGAAAAGACAGTTTGGGACCTGGCAAAGCCCGTGGTGGAGGGCCGGGGGCTGGAGCTCTGGGACGTGGAGTACGTCACCGAGGGCGGCCAGCGGTATCTGCGGCTCTACCTGGACGGGCCCGATGGGGTGGACCTGAACGCCTGCGAGGCTGTGAGCCGGGCCATGGACCCCATATTGGATGAAAAAGACCCGGTGCCGGACAGCTACATCTTCGAGGTCAGCTCCGCCGGGTGCGAGAGGGCGCTGAAACGGCCCTCGGACTTTGAGCGTTTTATAGGCTCCAATGTGGAGGTAAAGCTCTACAGCGCCGCGGACGGCGCCAAGCAGTGGGTGGGAAAGCTCCTTTCCTATGAGGATGGAGACGTGACCATCGACTCCGGTGGGGAGCGCCGGTTCACCGGAAAACAAATTGCCAGCGTACGGCTGCGCATGGAAATGTGATCGGAGGAAAGAAAAATGAACGCCGAATTCTTTGAAGCGATCGAGGATCTGGAACGGGAGAAGGGCATCCCCCGGGAATATATGTACGACAAGATCAACCAGGCCATGCTGACCGCCTTCCGCAAGGATAATCCCGACGCGGCCGACAACGTGGTGGTGGAACTGGACGAGGACAAGAAGAAGATCGAGATGTACGTGGTCACCAACGTGGTGGAAGAAGTGGAGAACCCCGCCGTGGAGATGACCCTGGAGCAGGCCCACAAGTTCAACAAACGGGCCAAGGTGGGCGGCCAGATCAAGGTCCCCGTCAACACCAAGGAGCTGGGCCGCATCGCCGCCCAGAACGCCAAGCAGGTCATCATCCAGGGCATCCGTGAGGCGGAGCGCGGTCTGATCTATGACGAGTTCACCAGCCATGAGCATGAGATCCTTACCGGCGAGGTGGCCCGCATCGACCCCCGCACCGGCAACGCCTCTCTGAAAATAAGCTCCAATTCCGAGTATACCGACGCGCTTCTCAGCGTGAACGAGCAGATACGGGACGAGGTCCTGACCGAGGGCAAGCGGCTTAAAGTATATGTTATTGAAGTTCGCAAGTCCGCCCGCGGCCCCCAGGTCCTTATCAGCCGGACCCATCCGGTGCTGGTGAAGCGCCTGTTCGAGCTAGAGGTGCCCGAGATCGCCGACGGCACCGTGGAGATCATGTCCATCGCCCGGGAGGCCGGTTCCCGCACCAAGATGGCCGTATGGAGCACCGCGGCGGACGTGGACCCCATCGGCGCCTGCGTAGGCCCCAGGGGCGGGCGCGTGTCCAGCATCGTGGATGAGCTGGGCGGCGAGAAGATAGACATCGTCAAATACAGCGAGATCCCCGAGGAGTATGTGGCCGCGGCCCTTTCCCCGGCGGAGGTCATCAACGTATATATGGAGGAGGACGGCAAGTCATGCCGGGTCATCGTGCCCGACAACCAGCTGTCCCTGGCCATCGGCAAGGAGGGCCAGAACGCCCGCCTGGCCGCGAAGCTCACGGGCATCAAGATCGACATCAAGCCCGAGAGCGAGGACTGAACCATGGCGGAGCCTGTGCGCATGTGCGTGGGCTGCCGGGAGCATGCCCCCAAAATGGAGCTTATCCGCATCGTCCGCACCCCGGACGGTCAGATCGTGGCAGACGCGGCTGGAAAGACCCCCGGCCGGGGCGCCTACATCTGCCGGAAGGCGGCATGCCTCAACAAGGCCCGGAAGAGCCGGGCACTGGAGCGGATGCTGGCGGCTTCCATCAGCCCCGAGGCATATGACGCGCTGGCCGCGGCCATAGAGGCAGCGGATGGATAAGGCCCTGCGCTATCTGGGCTTGGCCGTGAAAGCCGGCAGGCTCATCATAGGGGCCGAGGACTGCGCCAAGGCATTGAAGGGCCGGACAAGAGGACTGCTGATCGCCGCAGGCGACGCCGGGGCCAACACCCTGCGCCAGGCCGAGACGATGGCGGCAGGGAAGTGCCGGCTCTTTAAGACGGGCTATACGAAGCAGGAGCTGGCACAGGCGGCGGGCAGGCATGGGCCCGTGGCGCTGGCCCTTATCACGGACGAAGGGCTCGCCAAGGCCTTTGAGGCTGCCGCCCGACCCGATCGAGGAGAACAGGAGGAGCAAATATGAGCTTGATAAAATACCGCGTGCATGAGGTCGCCAAGGATTTTGGCGTCACCTCCAAGGTCATTACGGAGATACTGACCCAGTACGCCACCACGCCCAAGAACCACATGCAGGTGCTGGAGGATGAGGAGCTCAGCATCATCTTTGAGTATATGACCCAGCATAACCAGGTGGAGAGCATCGCCGAGGTATTTGCCGACACGGCCAAGCCGGAGCCGGAGAAGGCTCCCGCCAAGGAGCAGTCCCAGCCCCAGACGGCTCAGTCGGATAATAAGCCCGCCGCGCAGAGCAATGCTCCCGCCCAGCCCCAGCAGCCGAAGCAGCCCAAGCCCGACAAGCCCCATGTGCCCAGACAGATGCCCGAGAAGAAGGTAGTGGACACCCGGGGCACCGCCAATACGAACCTCTCCAAATACGACGAGCGCTTCGACCGCATGGCCGGCGACAAGGCCGACAAGATGAAGCGGGGCAAGGAGAAGATCGGCAACAAGAACAAGCAGCGCCAGAATACCGCCGCCGCCAGCGCCAAACGGCGCCAGGAGGAGCGCGACAAGATGCAGCGCCTCCAGTTCGAGATCGCGAAGAAGGCCCCCACCCGCGTGCAGATACCCGACGAGATATCCGTGCAGGAGCTGGCCGTGCGTATGAAAAAGAGCGGCGCCGAGGTGGTGCGCAAGCTCATCAAAATGGGCGTCATGGCAGGCCTTCCCGACGTCATCGACTACGATACCGCGGCGCTGGTCGCCATGGAGTTCAACTGCAAGATCGAGCACGAGGTGGTCGTGACCGTCGAAGAGAAGCTCATCGACGACCATGTGGACACCGACGAGGAGCTCGTCCCCCGGGCCCCCGTGGTGGTAGTCATGGGCCACGTGGACCACGGCAAGACCTCGCTGCTGGACTATATCCGCAACACGAAGGTGGCCGCAGGAGAGGCCGGCGGCATCACCCAAGCCATCGGCGCGTACGTGGTGGACATCAACGGCAGTCCCGTCACCTTCCTGGATACGCCGGGCCACGAGGCCTTCACCTCCATGCGCGCCCGGGGCGCCATGGTGACGGACGTGGCTATCCTCGTCGTGGCCGCCACCGAGGGCATCAAGCCCCAGACCGTGGAATCCATCAACCACGCCAAGGCCGCCAATATCCCCATCGTCGTCGCCATCAATAAAATGGATATGCCTGGTGCCAACGCGGACCGGGTGAAGCAGGAACTGACCGAGTACGATCTGGTGCCCGACGAGTGGGGCGGCGATACCATCGTGTGCCCCATCTCCGCCAAGACCGGCGAGGGCGTGGACAATCTTCTGGAGATGCTGGCTCTGCAGACCGAGATGCTGGGCCTGAAGGCCAACCCTGACCGTGCTGCCAGCGGCGCCGTTATCGAGGCGCGCCTGGACAAGGGACGCGGCCCCATCATGACCGTACTGGTCCAGAACGGCACCCTCCATCAGGGCGATGTCATCATCGCCGGCACAGCGGTAGGCCGAGTGCGGACCATGATCAACGACAAGGGCCGCCGGGTCACCGAGGCCGGCCCCTCCGTGCCCGTGGAGATCGCGGGCATGGGCGAGGTGCCCAACGCCGGTGACAACTTCAACGCCGTGGCTGACGAGCGTATGGCCCGGGAGCTGGTGGAGGAGAGGAAGGCTAAGGCAAAGCTGGCCGCCAACACTGCCCCCAAGAAGGTGTCCCTGGACGACCTGTTCGCCCGCATCCAGGAGGGCGAGATGAAGGACTTCAACATCATCGTCAAGGCCGACGTGAAGGGCAGCGCCGAGGCGGTGAAGGCCTCGCTGGAGAAGCTCTCCAACGAGGAGGTCCGGGTAAAGGTCATCCACTGCGCCGTGGGCGCCATCAACGAGTCCGACGTGATGCTGGCCTCCACCTCCGGCGCCGTCATCGTTGGCTTCAACGTGCGGCCCGACAACGCCGCCCGGGACAGCGCCGCCCGCGATCATGTGGATATCCGCCTGTACCGGGTCATCTACGACTGCATCAACGAGATCGAGGCGGCCATGAAGGGCATGCTGGCCCCCAAGTACCAGGAGAAGATCATCGGCCACGCCGAGGTACGCCAGACCTACAAGGTCTCCAAGGTGGGTACCGTCTGCGGCTGCTACGTGCTGGACGGCAAGATACAGCGAAGCTGCCAGGTCCGGGTACTGCGGGACAACGTAGTGGTCTACGAGGGCGATCTTGCCTCTCTGCGCCGGTTTAAGGACGACGTGCGGGAGGTAGCCTCCGGCTACGAGTGCGGCATGCAGGTGGAGAAGTTCAACGACATCAAGGAACAGGACGTCATCGAGTGCTTTGTGATGGAGCAGATCAATGCCTAACCACCATATCGACCGTATCAACGACGACATCCGCCGGGTACTGGCTGAGAAGCTGCGGGACGTGAAGGACCCCCGCCTTAAGCAGGGGACCATGCTCACCGTGACCCACACCGACACAACCACGGACCTGCGCCACTGCAAGGTGTATGTGAGCGTGCTGGGTGAGTTTGATGAGAAGGAGCTCATGCGGGGACTGCGCTCCGCCGGCGGCTATCTGCGCCGGGAGCTGGGCCAGAGCCTGGACCTGCGCTATACCCCGGAGCTCACGTTCCTGCTGGACGACTCCATCGCCCACGGGGCCTATATCAATAAACTTATCAGTGACTTGGATATCAAATATGACGACGATGACGCTTAACGAATGCCTCGACTATCTGAATGAAAACGACGGATACCTGCTCCTGACGCATATCCGCCCGGACGGCGACACGCTTGGCAGTGCCGCCGCCCTTTGTCATATCCTGCGCCGGATGGGAAAGGTGGCCTTTCTCTATCCCAATCCCCAGATAACCACCAACTATGACCCCTATGTGGCGTCCTATATGGCCCCGCCGGGGTATGAGCCGGTGACGCTGGTGAGCGTGGACCTGGCGTCGGAAAACCTCTTCCCCGAGGGCTTTTCCGGCGGACCCATCGGCCTTTGCATCGATCACCATCCCACCAACTCGGAATACGCCCAAAACCTTCTCTGCATGCCGGAGAAGGCCTCCTGCGGCGAGATCGTGCTGGAGCTTGCCAAGCTGGCCCTGGGCGGCATCGACAAGACCTTGGCGGACCTTCTATACATGGCCGTCAGCACCGACTGCGGCTGTTTCGTCTACGCCAACACCAAGCCCGATACCCACCGGGCCGCGGCGGAGCTGATGGAGGCCGGGGCGGACTACAAGACACTTAACAAGAAGCTTTTTCGTACATTTTCTTATTCCCGGCTCATGCTGGAGGGCATGATCTACACCGGCATGAAGCGCTTCGGCCCCGACGGATGCATCACCGTAGCCACCGTCACCCTGGACATGATGGATGAGAGTGAGGCCACGGAGGACGACTGCGAGGACCTGGCGTCCCTCGCCGGGCGCGTGGCGGGCAATAAGGTCTCCGTCACCATCCGGGAGCTTGAGCCCAAGCTGTGCAAGGTGAGCCTTCGCAGCGGCGAGGACTTCGACTCCGCCGCCATATGCGCTCTGCACGGGGGCGGCGGCCATAAGATGGCGGCCGGCTGCACCGTCCATTCCGACCCGGACGAGACCTGTGACGTCATCGTCTGGGACATCCTGGAGGCCATGTGATGGACGGGCTGCTCCTTGTGGACAAGCCCATGGACTGGACCAGCATGGATGTGTGCGCCCATCTGCGGAATGTCCTTCACGAAAAGCACGTGGGCCACACCGGGACCCTGGACCCCAACGCCACCGGTCTGCTGGTGGTGCTGGCGGGGAAGGGAACGAAGCTGGCCAAATACGCCGAGAACGACGAAAAGGAATACTTAGCCCGCATGCGCCTCGGCACCGTCACAGACACCCAGGACATCTGGGGCACGGTGCTGCGGCAGGAGCCAGCGGATGTGAGCCGGGAGGACATAGAAGCGGTGCTGGACCGCTTCCGCGGGCCCATATTGCAGACGCCGCCCATGTACTCCGCCATCAAGCACCGGGGCAAGAAGCTCTATGAGATCGCCCGGCGGGGCGGGGAGGTGGAGCGCGAGCCCCGGCCTATCACCATCTACCGCCTGGAGCTGACGGACAGGGACGAGGCGGGGGACTGGGGGCTGGAGATCGAGTGCTCCAAGGGAACATACATCCGCACCCTCTGCGCCGACATCGGCGAGGCCCTGGGCTGCGGCGGGTGCATGAGCGCCCTGCGGCGCACCCGGGCCGGTAAATTCACCGTCACCCAGGCCCGCACGCTGGAGGAGATACGCTCCGATCCGGAGAGCTGTGTTCTCCCGCTGGACCTCATCTCACAGGAGGTAAAGGGCTCATGACCGACAAAAAGCGTGTCGTGGCCCTGGGCTTTTTCGACGGGGTCCATCTGGGCCATCAGGCGCTGATGAGAACGGCCCGGGAACGGGCCGCGGTGCTGGGCGGGTCGCCCGCCGTCATTACCTTTGACGCCCATCCCGACGCCGTGGTGTTCGGCACGGAGGTGCCCCTATTGAGCACCAATACCGGACGTCTGGAGCTCATCCGCCGTGTGGCGGGCATAGGGGACGTCATCGTCCTTCATTTTGACAAGGACTTCATGCAGACCCCCTGGGAGGACTTTATCCGCTCGCTGGTGGAGGATATGGGTGCGGTACATCTGGTGATGGGCCACGACTTCTCCTGCGGCTGGCGAGGGGAGGGCCGGGCCGCCCGTATCGCCGCCTGGTGCGGCGAGCACGGCATTGGCTGCGACGTGGTGCCGCCGGTATTGCTGGACGGTGTGGTGGTCAGCTCCACCTATATCCGCCGGCTGGTGACGGCGGGGGATATGGAGGAGGCCGCCCGGTTTTTGGGTCATGCCTATTCCGTGTCCGACACAGTCGTCCACGGCTACCAGCGGGGCCGGCGCATGGGTATCCCCACCATCAATTTCCCCATCCCGGCGGGGGTCATCGTGCCCCGGCTGGGGGTGTATGCCGCCAGGGCGTGGCTGCCCAGCGGGCCTGTGCCCGCGGTCACCAACGTAGGCGTGCGGCCCACCTTCCGGGACGACGGCCATGTGACGGTGGAGACCAATCTTCTGGACTTTGAGGGCGAGCTCTACGGCGCTGACGTGCGCATCGATCTGCTGGCCTTTTTGCGGGACGAGGAGCGTTTCCCCTCCCAGGAGGCGCTGGCGGCACAGATACACTCTGACATCGGCGCTGCCCGCCGGTATTTTGAAAAGGAGGGGACGGTGCGGTGAGGATATTGGGCATCGACCCCGGCGTGGGCACGGTGGGTTTCGGCGTGATAGACGCCGAGAAGGGCAGGAATACCTACGTCGCCTGCGGGGCCATCACCACGCCACCCAACACGCCCCTGTCGCCACGCCTGGACATGATCTACAGCGATCTGAACGAGCTCATCGTCACCTTCGCCCCGGAGGCCATCTCCGTGGAGGAGCTGTTCTTCTCCAAGAACATCACTACCGGCATCGCCGTGGCCCATGGGCGGGGGGTCATCCTCCTGAGCTGCTACCGCAGCGGCGTGCCTGTGTATGAGTACACGCCCATGCAGGTGAAGCAGGCGGTAGTCGGCTACGGCAACGCCAAGAAGAACCAGGTCATCTACATGGTCCAGCGGCTTTTGAACATGAAATCGCCGCCTAAACCTGACGACGCGGCGGACGCCCTGGCCCTGGCCATATGCCACGCCAGGAGCATGACCAGCAAGCTCACAGCAAAAGGAGGGGAGGACCCATGTTCCACCATCTGAACGGCACCGTCACCGACCTGGAGCCGGGTCTGGCCGTCATTGAGTGCGGCGGCGTGGGTTTTGAGGTGAATACCACCGCCTATACCCTGGGCCAGCTCCATCGTGGCGAGAATGCCAAGTTATATATCTGCGAGCAGGTCCGGGAGGACGCCTTCGACCTCTACGGCTTCGCCACGGCGGGGGAGAGACGGTGCTTTGAGATGCTCATCTCCGTGTCGGGCGTAGGGCCCAAAGCAGCTATCGCCATCCTTTCTTCCAACACACCAGAGCGCGTGTGCGCCGCCATCATGTCCGACGACGAGAGGATTCTGACCTCCGCCCCCGGCGTGGGAAAGCGCCTTGCCCAGCGGATCATACTGGAGCTGAAGGACAAGATACAAAAGCAGTCCGGCTCTATGGCACCCACGGATATGGGCGTCACCATGCCCGCCGCGGCCGGCGGGGAGCAGACGAAGCTCTCCGACCTTATGAGCGCGCTCACCGTGCTGGGCTACAGCCGGGCGGAGTGCGCCGCGGCGATAAAGGGTCTGGATATTGAGAGCATGACCCTGGAGGACGCCATTCGGGCCGCCCTGCGCGGCATGATGAAGTGAGGGAGGCAGCCCTGTGAGCATCAACTTTTCCGACGAGGGTCCCGAGCAGATCCTCACCACCGCCGCCTTCCAGCCGGAGGATGCCACGGAGGCGTCACTGCGGCCCAAGCGCCTGGAGGACTATACCGGCCAGGAGAAGGCCAAGGAGAATCTGGCCGTGTTCATCCAGGCGGCCAAGCTCAGAAACGAGCCCCTGGACCATGTGCTGCTCCACGGCCCCCCGGGCCTGGGCAAGACCACCCTGGCGGGCGTTATCGCCAACGAGATGGGCGTCAATATGCGTATCACCTCCGGCCCCGCCATTGAAAAGCCCGGCGACCTGGTGGCGCTGCTGACAAACCTGCAGGAAAACGACATCCTGTTCCTGGACGAGATACACCGGCTCAACCGCTCCGTGGAGGAGATACTCTATCCCGCCATGGAGGATTACGCCATCGACATCATCCTGGGGAAGGGTCCCTCGGCCAACTCCATCCGCCTGGACCTGCCCCACTTCACCCTCATCGGCGCGACGACCCGGTCGGGGCAGCTCTCCGCGCCCCTTCGGGACCGCTTCGGCGTGGTGCTCAGGCTGGAGCTATATTCCACCGAGGACCTGCGGCGCATCGTGGAGAGAAGTGCCGGCATCCTGGGCGTGGCCATCGAGCCAGACGGCGCTATAGAGATCGCCTCCCGCAGCCGGGGCACCCCCCGTATCGCCAACCGCATGCTGCGGCGGGTCCGGGACTTCGCCCAGGTGAAAGGGGAGGGGATCATCACGAAGGCCATCGCCAACGAGGCGCTTCTGCGCCTGGAGGTGGACCAGGCCGGTCTTGACAACGTTGACAGGCGGATGCTGCGCAGCATCATCGAGCTCTATAACGGCGGACCGGTGGGGCTGGAGGCCCTGGCCGCCACCATCAACGAGGAGGCGGTGACACTGGAGGATGTGTATGAGCCCTTCCTTCTCCAGCAGGGATTTTTGACCCGCACCCTCCGGGGCCGGTGCGTCACCCAAAAGGCGTATGAGCACCTGGGCATTGAATATTTGGGCCAGCAGAAGATGGAAATATAAGGAATTTGTGGTATTTTTTGCAGAAAATAGCCAAATTTTGGTGGATTTCCATCGAAAATCGCGACAAATTTTGTAAAAAATGCTTGACTTCTTCGGCGAACGATATATAATCATTGGTGTATTATTATAACTATACAACCAAATCGGACGAAGAATTGCAGTCACTGGCGAAAGCGCGGGTGGCCGGGGCGGAGGAAGCCTTGGCGGAGCGATATGCCCGCGTTGTGCGCATGTGTGCCCGGCCTTATTTCCTGGCCGGCGGCGACAGCGAGGACCTGATCCAGGAGGGTATGCTCGGTCTGCTGTCCGCCATACGGGAATACGATGAGGCGAAGGGCGCCACCTTCAAGACCTACGCAGAGACTTGTATCCACAACCGCATCCGTTCCGCAGTCCGCAGCGCAAACCGCATGAAAAACGCGCCGCTCAACGACGGCGTATCCCTGGAAGATGTCCTCTCAGATGAATCCCAGTCCCTAGGCACTAACTTTTACACGCGCAGTCCCGAGGAGCAGGTTCTGGCCAGAGAGACCGAAAACGAGTTCATTTCCGCCTATTCACGGTGTTTGTCAAAACTGGAAGCAAATATTCTCCGCCTGTATCTGGACGGTCTGTCTTATAATGAGATGGCCGCGGCGTCAGGCAGGGATGTGAAAGCCGTGGATAACGCCGTTCAGCGCATCCGGCGCAAACTGGCAAAGCTGCCCTCCGGCGATAACAGCGAAAGCTGATCGCAATATACTGCCCGTCTGGGAAAACTTTTAAAGAGAGGAACCACAATGTACGAAGACAAGACCCTTATCTGCAAGGAATGCGGCCAGGAGTTCGTGTTCACTGCCGGTGAGCAGGAGTTCTACGCTGAGCGCGGCTTCCAGAATGAGCCCCAGCGCTGCAAGGCCTGCCGTGACGCCCGCAAGGCCGCTGCCCGCGGTCCCCGGGAGTACTTCACCGCGACTTGCGCCGCCTGCGGCGGCGAGGCCCGCGTCCCCTTCGAGCCGAAGAGCGACCGCCCCGTCTATTGCAGCGAGTGCTTCGCGAAGATGCGCGCCGGCGAACTGTAATTCGTTTGCTGACAGAAATAGAGGGAGCGTTCACCGCTCCCTCTATTTTTTATTTTCCGTATTGAATTATCCCGTTTCACGGGATATAATATGACAAGAAACGATCATCAGGAGGTAACGCACATGTACCAGATCACGAAGGATACCATCGTTTACGATATCATGGTCAACGCCCCTGTCACCCAGCCCCTGTTCCAGCGCATCGGCATGCACTGCCTGGGCTGTGCCTTCGCCACCGGCGAGAGCGTGGAGCAGGCCTGCCGGGCCCATGGGGTGGAGGTCGAGCCCTTTGTGAAGGAAGTAAACGATTACATCGCGGCGCACGCCGAGGCCTGAGACCCACACGCGGCGGGGAACACCCGCCGCTTTTTTATTGTCTATGATACATTTATCACCCCGTCTTGCCACCGTGGCCCGGCGGGTCCCAATCGGGGCAAGGCCCATCGACGTGGGCACCGACCACGCCATGGTCCCGGTGTGGCTCATACAGTCCGGGCGCTGCGAGCGTGTGCTGGCTGCGGATATCCGCTCCGGGCCCCTGGAGAGCGCCCGGGCGCTCCTTATAAAGACTGGCACCGCTGACCGCATCCGCCTCATGCAGACCGACGGCCTCGCCGGCATCGGTCCCGGTGACGGGGACACGGTCATCCTGGCCGGCATGGGCGGGGAGACCATGACCGATATCCTCTCCGCCGCGCCCTGGACCAGGGAGGAAGGGACGCTCCTTATCCTGGAGCCCCAGAGCAAGAAGGCGGACCTGCGCAGGTTTCTCCGGGATAACGGCTATGCGGTCCAGTCCGAGCAGCTGGTCCGGGACGCCGGGCGCATCTATCCCGTCCTGACCGCCCGAAGCGGCGACAGCCGCGCCTATACGGAGGCAGAGCTGCACCTGGGCCTGCCGGAGCAGGTGGGCAGTAATCCACTCTTTGGAGAGTACCTGGATATAATGCGCTCTCAGGCGCAAAAGGCCGCGCCCTACGACGGGGCGGCGGCCGCGCTGGTGAGAGAATATGACGAGATAAAAAGGAGGCTCGGCCCATGACGACGGTCGGTGACGTGTTCGCGCTTTTGAATGAGAAGGCCCCGGTGGCGGGGAAGATGGAGTTCGATAATGTGGGTCTGCTGGTTGGGCACAGCGCAAAGCCCGTGACGCGTATTTTGACATCGCTGGACATTACAGAGGATGTTATTGAAGAGGCCGTCGGCTTGGGCGCGGAGCTCATTGTGAGCCATCATCCGCTTTTCTTTGAACTGAAGACGGTGACGGACGATTCACTGGAGGGCCATCTGGCCCTGTCTCTGGCGGAGAAGGGCGTCGCCGCCATCTGCATGCACACCAACCTGGACGCAGCCCAGGGCGGCGTGAACGACGCGCTGATGGCCGCTCTGGGCGGCAGGGCGGAGGCGGTCCTGGAGCCGGACACGGCTATCGGCCGCATCGGTGAGCTGCCCCAAGAGGTGCCTTTTTCGGAGTTTCTTCCCTTTGTAAAAAAACAGCTCGCCTCCAACGGCCTGCGGTATCATGACGCGGGGAGGCCGGTGAAGCGCCTGGCGGTATGCGGCGGCTCCGGCGGCGGCGATATCGATCTCGCCGCGGCGGCAGGGTGCGACACCTACGTGACGGCGGACGTGAAGTACCACCAGTTCCTGGAGGCGAAGCACCTGGGGCTCAACCTCATCGACGCGGACCACTTCTGCACGGAGAACGTGGTGATTCCGGTACTGCATAAGTGGCTCTCTGAGGCGTTCCCAAAGGTGGACGTGCGCGTCTCCGCGGTCCACAAACAGACCGTGCGATTCATTTGAATCTGTCATAAACGATCCCTCCCGGGCGTATGTTTAAGCAAACATGCCTTGGAGGGATCAAGTGTGGACAGCATCTATGAGGATATTGCCCGCAGGACGGACGGGGACATCTATTTAGGCGTCGTCGGGCCGGTGCGGACGGGGAAATCGACCTTTATCAAGCGTTTCATGGAGACGCTGGTCATCCCCAACATCGAAAACGTATATAAGAAGGAGCGCGCCCGCGACGAGCTGCCCCAGTCCGGCTCCGGCCGGACCATCATGACGGCGGAGCCCAAGTTCGTGCCGGAGGAGGCCGCGGAGCTCTCTATCAGCGCGGAAGTCGCCGCCAAGCTGCGGCTCATCGACTGCGTGGGCTACATGGTCCCCGGGGCGGAAGGGCTATATGAGGACGGGGCGGAGCGAAAGGTCATGACCCCCTGGTACGATCATGAGATCACCATGACCCAGGCGGCGGAGGAGGGGACGCGAAAGGTCATCTCCGACCATTCCACCATCGGCATCGTCATCACCACCGACGGCACCATCGGGGACATCCCCCGGGAGAACTACCTGGCCGCGGAGGAGCGGGTCATCAAAGAGCTCAAGGACATCGGAAAGCCCTTCGCCGTCATCGTCAACAGCGCCGAGCCCGCGGGAGAGGGCGCCATGGCCCTGGCCGCGCAACTGAGCGCCCAGTATGACGTGCCCTGCATGGCCCTGAGCTGCCAGGACCTGGACAGCAAGGACGTGCACGCCGTCATGGAGGCTATCCTGTTCCAATTTCCCCTGCAGGAGCTCAGCCTCTGGCTGCCCGCCTGGGCAGAGGCCCTGCCGGAGGACTGCGAGCTGGTGCAGACCATCTATCAGATGCTCACCGAGGCCAGTTCTAGCATGAATGCCCTGCGGGACGCCTATGGCTGCATGGAGACCCTGGCCGCCAGCGAGCTGGTTGGGCAGGCCCGTATATCCTCTGTCCAGGCTGGGGCCGGCACGGCCAGCGCTGTAGTGGAGCTTGAGCAGTCTCTCTATTACCGCACCATCAGCGAGCAGTCCGGCTTTGAGATCCGGGACGACGGGGATCTGATGGAGCTTTTACGGTCTCTCAAGAGCGTGAAGACCGAGTACGACCACGTCCACGAGGCCCTGGAGCAGGCCCGCGAGACCGGCTACGGCATCATCATGCCCGGTCCGGAGGAGATGGAGCTGGAGGAGCCCCAGATCGTGAGCCGCGGCGGGCGCTACAGCGTGCGCCTCAAGGCCAGCGCCCCGGCCATACACCTATTCCGCACCCACGTGGAGACGGAGGTGTCCCCGGCCGTGGGCGGTGAGAAGGCGTCGGAGCAGATCGTCAGCTTTCTCTTACAGGGCTTCGATGGGGACATCAACCGCATCTGGGAGTCCAACATCTTCGGAAAGTCCCTTTATGACATCGCGGAGGAGGGGCTGACAACCAAGCTGCAGCACATGCCGCCCGCGGCCCGGAACAGGCTGCGGACCACCATCCAGAAGCTTGTGAACGACGGCGGCACAAGACTCATCTGCATCGTACTATAAACGGTTGCGAAACGAGGTCAAAACGAGGTATAATGCTTTAAGAGCATTGTACCTCGTTTTTCTCTGTAAACCGGCCGAATAGATGTCCCTCGCGGCTCATACTCTTTTCTGAGGTGGGCTGCATGAGGAAAGTATTTCATATAAAATGGTGGCATCCGCTGGCCGCGGCATTGCTGCTGGCAGTGATCGCCCTGTGGGCGCAGGAGGACACGAGAACGACGGAGGCCGCCGCGCCGCCGCCTGTACTGGTCATCGACGCGGGCCACGGCGGGGCAGACGGGGGCGCGGTGGCGGCGGACGGCACCACGGAGAGCGGCGTCAACCTGGACATCGCCCTGCGCTTAGAGGCCCTGGCCCGGTTCTGGGGCGTCGAGACGGTCATGACCCGGGAGAGCGAGGATATCGCCTATCCCGACAGCGCCGGGTCTATCGCCGCCAAGAAGGTGGCGGACCAGCATGCCCGGGTGGGTCTTGTGAACAACACCCCAGGCGCGGTGCTCCTGAGCATCCACCAGAACAAGTATCCCGCCGCTTCTCCCCACGGCATCCAGGTGTTTTACGGCAAGGTCCCCGGCGGGCAGGAGCTGGCGGAGACGGCCCAGAGCAACCTGACGGCGCTGCTGTGCCCCGATAACCGCCGGCTGGCTGCGCCCATCGGTCAGGACATATATCTTATGAAAAATGTGAACTGCCCGGCCGTGCTGGTCGAGTGCGGTTTTCTCTCCAACCTGGCCGACCTGGCAAATTTACAAACAGAGACATACCGGATGAAGCTGGCGGCGGTGCTGCTGGGCTCCTATCTGCAATACACGAGAGGAACGGTCACATGAAGGCGTCAAAAAGCGTATTTTTCTGCTCCGAGTGCGGCTTTGAGACATCCCGCTGGCAGGGGCAGTGTCCCAGCTGCCGGGCTTGGAACACCCTGGTGGAGGCCCCCGCCGCGCCAAAGGCGGCGGAGAAGGCACGGCCGGTGCGCCGGGCCATGCCGAAAAAGCTTGTGGAACTGGACGACAACGACGAGCTGCGGTTCTCCACCGGCATCCGGGAGCTGGACCGGGTCCTGGGCGGCGGCGCCGTGAGGGGGTCCATCGTCCTGTTCGGCGGCGCGCCGGGCATCGGCAAGAGCACCCTGCTGCTGCAGGCCTGCGGCTCGATCGACCCCGACGAGACCATCCTCTATGTGACCGGTGAGGAGAGCGAGCATCAGCTCAAGATGCGCGCCCAGCGCTTGGGCGTGAGCCGGGAGGCCCTGCACGTGCTGGCAGGGACGGACATCAACGACGTGATCGCCGCCATCGAGGACCTGACGCCCCAGATCGTCGTCATCGACTCCATCCAGACGGTATACGACCCCAGCCAGACCACCGCCCCCGGCAGCGTGGGCCAGGTAAAGCAGTGCGCCATGGAGATCATGCAGCTGGCCAAATCCTCCGGCTTCACCGCCTTCGTGGTTGGCCACGTGAACAAGGAAGGCGCCATCGCCGGGCCCAAGGTGCTGGAGCACATGGTGGACTGCGTGCTGTACTTTGAGGGCGACGGGAGCCTGAGCTACCGCATATTGCGGGCGGAGAAGAACCGTTTCGGCTCCACCAATGAGATCGGCGTGTTCGAGATGGTCCGGGAGGGCCTGCGGGAGGTGCCCAATCCCTCTGAGGTCATGCTGGCGGGCCGGCCCGTAGGCGTGCCCGGCACATGCGTGGCCTGTGTGATGGAGGGAAGCAGGCCCATCCTTGCGGAGGTGCAGGCGCTGGTGACCCCAACCGGCTTTTCCTCCGCCCGTCGCACCTCCAACGGCTTTGACTATAACCGCCTCTACCTGCTGCTGGCCGTGCTGGAAAAGCGGGGCGGCATGAACGTCAGCTCCTGCGACGCTTATATGAATATCGTGGGCGGCCTCACCCTGGACGAGCCCGCGGCGGACCTTGCGGCGTGCCTCGCCATCGCTTCCAGCTTTCGGGATACGCCCCTGCCGGACAAGCTGGCCGCGGTGGGGGAGGTGGGCCTCACCGGGGAGATACGGGCCGTGCAGGCCCTGGACCTGCGGCTTTCGGAGATCGCCCGCTTGGGCTTCACCCAGTGCGTGATACCCTCCCGTATTCGGGGAGAACTGAAGGTACCTAAGGGACTGGAGCTCATCCGGGTCAAGACCCTGCGGGAGGCCGTGGAGAAGACGCTGTGACGCTCCTGATAGGGAAGAGGTACGAACCGGAGCTGGCGCAAAGCCTTGGGGCCCAAGGGATCGAGGTCATCTGGCTGCCTGATAACAAGGATGTGGACCCGCGCCTGGCGGGTCATGCGGACCTTTCCGTATTCGTCTCTGACGGCCATGTGATAGCGGCGAAAGGGGTATATCCAACTATTGTTAATTTATTAACTAATAGGGGATATACGATCAATGAGGCAAAATGGGAACAGAGACCGAAATATCCCGATGACGTTGGTCTGTGCGTCTGCGCCACAGGAAAATATACATTATATGCCCCCAAGACTATGGACCCGGCGGTGGCGCCGCTGCTGCACGGCAAGCTTGTCCCAGTCAACCAGGGATACGCCCGCTGCGCTGCGGCGATCGTAGATGACCATTCCATCATCACGGCGGATGCAGGCGTCTTAAGAGCCGTAAAAAACGCCGGGATGGATGTGCTGGACATCGCGGCCGGTCATATAGAACTAAAAGGATACGATCACGGATTCATCGGCGGCGCGTCATTTAAAATCAATAATAATACTGTAGCATTCACCGGAAAACTCACGGGACATCCCGACGAGGGACGCATATATGACTTTCTCGCCAAACACAGCCAAAAAGCCCTGATCCTGACGGACAGGCCCATATTCGACATTGGCGGCGCCATAGCCCTCCCCTAAATTCGGCATAATATTAATTATGCCGAATTTTTTGTGTATTTTGCCACTGGACAAGCACCCTCCACTCTGCTATATTACAAGATGTTGGGGGTCCATCGTCATGAGCTATCAAAATGAGGCGCCGCAGGTGCTGCGGGAGTTTCTCGTGTACCACGACACCATCAAAGGACAATCGAAACGCACCGTGGATTCCTATTTTATGGACCTGCGGACCTTTACCCGGTATCTCTATATTTCCCGGGACATGGTCCCCCGGGACACGGCTCTGGAGGATATCGACATCCGGGACACGGACCTGGACTTTTACGGCAAGGTGACTCTGTCGGAAGTTTATGACTTCATGGCCTACCTCTCCCGTGACCGGGGCCTGAACGCCACGTCACGAGCCCGGATGATCACCAGCCTCAAGGGCTTTTACGGCTACCTCACCACGAAGACGAAGCAGCTGAAGGAAAACCCGGTGCAGGACTTGGACGCGCCGAAGCTCAAGAAGGCCCTCCCCCACTACCTCTCCCTGGAAGAGAGCCGGCGGCTGTTGAACGCCGTAGACGGGAAAAACGCAGAGCGCGATTATTGCATCCTCTGTCTTTTCTTAAACTGCGGGCTGCGTATCTCCGAGATGGTTGGATTGAATCTGACCGACATCCGTCAGGACAGCCTTCTCATCCACGGCAAGGGCAACAAGGAGCGTGTGGTCTACTTGAACCCCGCCACCGCCAAGGCTCTGAACGACTGGCTGACAGTGCGGAAGGACATCCCCACCGCGGACAAAAAGGCGGTATTTCTCTCCAACCGGCGGACACGCATGAGCGTGGACGCGGTGCAGGTCATGGTCCACAAGACCCTTCTGAAGGCGGGCTTGGACGCAAGCCACATCTCCCCCCACAAGCTGCGCCATACGGCGGCCACGCTGATGCTGCAAAACGGCGTGGACGTGCGCACGCTCCAGGAGGTGCTGGGCCACGAGAGCCTGAACACCACCCAGATATACACCCACATCGCCAACGCAGAGCTGAAAAAGGCCGCGGCGGCCAATCCCCTGGCGGATTTCAAGCCCACTGACACGGAGGACTAAAAGGACATGGTATTTTCCAGCATCCTCTTTATGTTCATATACCTGCCCGTGGTGCTGGCGGTATATTACATCTGCCCGGTCCGCTGGCGGAACGTGTGGCTGTTCGCCGTGAACCTGGTGTTCTACGGCTGGGGCGAGCCGGTGTATATCCTGCTGATGCTCCTGTCCATCTGCATCAACTATGTCTCCGGCCTGCTCATCGGCAGATACCTCCCGGACGCCCGGACAAAGGCCAAGCGGGTGCTCATCATCAACACTGTCCTCAACCTTGGCATCCTGTTCTTCTTCAAGTACTTCGACCTGGTCGCAGAGACCTTGAGTATGATCCCCGGCGTGGATATCCCCACGCTGGGCCTGGCATTGCCCATCGGCATTAGCTTCTACACCTTCCAGACCATGAGCTACCCCATCGACGTGTACCGGGGCGACGGGCACGTGCAGCGCAACTTTATCAAGTTCGGCACCTTCGTGGCCCTCTTCCCCCAGCTCATCGCCGGCCCCATCGTCCGCTACAAGGACATCGCCGACCAGCTGGATGAGCGGCATGAGACGCTGGACAAGTTCGCCTCCGGCGTGGAGCGGTTCGTGGTGGGCCTGGGCAAAAAGGTCCTCATCGCCAACAATGTAGGTATGCTCTGGGACGTGTACGCCAACACACCGGCCTCGGAACTCACCTTTGCAGGCGCCTGGATGGCGGCCATCGCCTTTTCGCTTCAAATTTATTTCGACTTCTCCGGCTACTCCGACATGGCCATCGGCCTGGGCCGCATGCTGGGATTCGAGTTTTTGGAAAACTTCAACTACCCCTATATCTCCCGGACTGTGACGGAATTCTGGCGGCGGTGGCACATGAGCCTCGGCACCTGGTTCCGGGACTATGTGTACATCCCTCTGGGCGGCAGCCGGAAGGGCCTGCCCCGGCAGATGCTGAACCTGCTGATCGTATGGGCACTGACGGGGCTCTGGCACGGGGCCAGCTGGACCTTCCTCTTCTGGGGGCTCTACTACGCCTTCTTCCTGGTGCTGGAAAAGATGTTCCTCTTAAAATGGCTGGACAGGCTCCCCCGCTTTGTGGGTCATATCTACACCCTGCTCATCGCCATATCCGGCTGGGTCATCTTCCAGCAGACCAGTGTGGGCCAGACCATGGTGTTCTTTAAGGCCATGTACGGCTTCGGCCAGGCGGGCTTCATCGCCGGGAAGGACCTATACTACCTGGCCGGGTTCGGCGCGCTGCTCCTGGTCGGCTGCGCGGCCAGCCTCCCGGCGGGCCGGGATCTTTATAAAAAGCTGCCCGAAAAGTGTCGGGCTGTGGCGGCGCCGGTGCTGATCGCGGTGGTGCTGGTTGTATCCACGGCGTACCTTGTGGACTCCACCTACAACCCCTTCCTCTACTTCCGTTTCTGAGGTGAACGCTATGAAGAAAACAGCCAAGATCGCCGTGCTGGTAGTATTTCTGGGCTTCATCGGCGCGTTTTTCATCCTCAACATCGTCCTGCCCGACGTGGAATTCTCCCAACAGGAGAACCGCTATCTGCAAATGCTGCCGGATTTCTCCTTCCGGGCGCTTTTTGACGGCAGATTCACCGCCGACTTTGAGGACTATACCACCGACCAGTTCGCCTTCCGGGACACCTGGACGGCCCTGAAAGCCCGGTGCGAGCTTCTGAGCGGCAAAAAAGAGAACAACGACGTCTTCTACTGCGGGGACGACACCCTCATCACCCGCTTCACCGCCCCAACCGACGAGGATATCGATACAAAGGTGGGATTCCTGAACAAACTAGCTGAGCAGAGCGAGATCCCCGTTTACTTCGGCCTCATCCCCGGCGCGTCGGAGATCCAGGCCTCCCTCCTTCCCGAAAACGCCGACTGCGACAGCCAGCAGGCGGTCATCGACCGGGCCTACGGCGAGAGCGAGGCCATAAATATCGACTTGACCTCCGCCCTGCGTGAGCATGCGGACGAATATATCTTTTACCGCACCGATCACCATTGGACCAGCCTGGGGGCCTATTACGGCTACGAGGCGCTGTGCGCGGCCATGGGCCTGCCCGCTCCCTCCCTGTCCGATTATCAGCGCGAGACCGTTTCCGACAGCTTCTACGGCACCACATATTCCTCCTCCGGCTTTGCGTGGGTGAAGCCCGATGAGATGGAGACTTTTGTTCCCGACGACGGGTCCGTGACGGTCGCGAGCTTCGAGGGCGCGAACGTCACCGAGGGTCCTCTCTATGACACCTCCTTCCTGGACGTGAAGGACAAGTACTCCATGTTCCTGGGGGGCGTCTCCCCTCTTCGGAGCATCGAGACGGGCCATGAGGGGCCCCGGCTGCTGATCGTCCGGGACTCCTATTCCGACAGTCTGGCGCCATTTCTCCTGAAGAACTTTTCCCGGGTGGACCTGATGGACCTGCGCTATTACCGGGACAGCCTCTATCAGTACGCCCTGGACAACGAATTTGACATGATACTGGTGCTCTACAGCGTCAGCAACTTCTCCACGGACAACAACCTGTTCCTGCTGGCGCCCAGTATACTGACTCCCATAAGCGAGGAATTCTGACCATGAAAGTGATGCTTGATCCCGGCGCGATCATGCCCACCCGGGCCCATCCCACCGACGCGGGGCTGGATCTCTACGCTCCCCGGACCGTCGTCATCCCCGCCCGCGGCAGCGCCGTGGTGGATACGGGGGTGCATGTGTCCCTGCCGGAGAAGACCGTAGGCATGCTCAAGAGCAAAAGCGGCCTGAACGTGAAAAAGAACATTCTGGGCGAGGGCGTCATCGACGAGGGTTACACCGGCCCCATCGTGGTGAAGCTCTATAACCAGGGGGACGAGGACGTGACCATCGGGGCGGGGCAAAAGCTCATCCAGTTGGTCATCCTCCCCATCCTGACCCCGGAGCTGGAGCAGGTGGACAGTCTTGATGAAACGGACCGGGGCGCCGGCGGCTTCGGCAGCACGGGGGCGTAAGGGGGCACATAGCTATGGCGTTTGATTTTAAGAAGGAATACAAAGAGTTCTATATGCCCGGGAACGTGCCGGAGATCGTAAATGTCCCGCGGGCGAATTATATCGCGGTGCGGGGCCAGGGCGACCCCAATGAGGAAGGCGGGGCGTACCAGCAGGCCATCGGCGTACTGTACGCGGTGGCCTATACCCTGAAGATGAGCTATAAGACCGACCACAGGATCGAGGGGTTCTACGAGTACGTTGTGCCGCCCCTGGAGGGCTTCTGGGAGCAGGATGGAGAAGGCGGCATAGACTACGCCGACAAGGCTTCCTTCCGCTGGATCTCCGTCATCCGGCTGCCCGACTTTATCACAAAGGCGGACTTCGATTGGGCCGTGGAGACGGCGGCCAAAAAGAAAAAGCTGGACTGCTCGGCGGCGGAGTTCTTGACGGTGGATGAGGGCCTCTGCGTCCAGATCATGCACTTGGGCGCTTTTGACGATGAGCCCGCGACGGTGGCGCGGATGGACGAATATCTCGCGCAGAATGGGTACGTCAACGACATGAACGAGCGCCGGCCGCACCACGAGATATACATGTCCGACGCCAGAAGGGTCGCTCCTGAGAAGTGGAAGACCGTCATCCGGCACCCCATCAAGCCGGTATCGTGACAAAAACCGCACCCTTTTTGAGGGTGCGGTCTTTTTATTCCGTTTTTGTCTCTTCCGGCAGGCTCTTTGGCTCCGTCGGCAGGCGCGGTGGTGCGGCGTTGGGGAACGACACCTCTACTTTGAAGAGGTCCCCGTCCAAGGTGAGGACCATCTCCCCGCCCATGAGCTCCGTGAGGCTCCGGGCGATGGAGAGGCCAAGGCCGCTGCCCTCGTTGCTGCGGGAGCTGTCGCCCCGGACGAAGCGCTCCATGAGCTCCTCCGCGGGGATATCCAGCGCCTCGCGGGACACGTTCTTCACGGCGATGGAGGTCCTTTCCTCCCCGACGGTCAGGTCAAAATAGGCCCGTGTGCCCTGCTGGGCGTATTTTAAAACATTGGTGATGAAGTTATCCAGCACCCTTCCCAGGAGTCGGGCGTCGGCCAGGATATAGGTCTCCTGCTCCGGGGTGTGCAGGATTGGCTCCAGCCCCGCGGCGGCCAGGCGCTCGCTGTACTCCCCCACCGACTGCTGCAAAAGCTCCCGCACGTCGAAAAGCTCCGCGTTCACGGTCACCGCGCCGCTGACGGCCTTGGAGGCCTCCACCACGTCCTCCGTGAGCTTTTTAAGCTTCGCCCCCTGCCGGTCCAGCACCTCCAGATACTCCCGCCGTGTCTCCTCCGGCAGGGACTCGTCCTTCAAAAGCTCGATATAGTTGATGATGCTGGTAAGGGGCGTTTTCAGATCATGGCTCACGTTTGTGATAAGCTCGGTCTTCATGCGCTCGGAGCGCATCTTTTCCTCCACGGCCAGGGCCATCCCATCGCCGATGCGGCCCAGGTCCTGTCCCAGGTCCTTCCAGACCATATGGAGCTTTTTCGTATCCACCTTATACGTGAGGTCCCCTGCAGCCATGGCCGCGGCGGCGTCCTTGATACGCTTTTCCTCCACGTACCAGCGCAGGATGCAGGGCACCAGCACCGCTTCAAAGCCGAACAGAATCAAAATGAACCAAGTATTGTGGAAAGCGCCCATGGCCAGTATAAGCAGCACATGCCCGCCCAATATGCCCAGCACCAGCACCGGCGCCGGCACCTTACGCACCAGCCGCCGCAGCAAAAGCCGCTGGCCGAATGAGCCGTTGGCCAGCTGATTGGCCGCGATGACGCCGCACAGAAGCAGCATCCACAGAGAGCATATAAGGTCCACCGTGTGGGAGTATACCCCCACCATCGACATGGCGTCGTAGACCTCGGGAAGCTCATAAAAAACGGTCTTGGCCCAAGCCAGGCCCAGGTACAGCACCAGCACCGCCACGTCGAAGGGGATGTGGCCCGTTAAGGTGGACTTGCCTTGGCGGCCCTCCTGGACCGCGGCCACCATACTGAACACGAACAGCACCACCGCCAGGATGATGGAGGGTATCCAGACGGGCAGGTAATAGTCCTTGAAGGCGTACAGGTGCTCGAAGATATAATACTCCCGGTAACAGCCGTCGTAGGGCTCCACCGGCAGATTCACGTAGCCCTCTATCCGGTAATAGCGGTCTGTATCCTCCTGGACGATCTTCACCTGCGCCGTGTCCGTCTCCGTGGCCGGCGTGTAATAAGTCATCTCCCCCGCCGGCTCTTCCGCTTCCTCCTCCGGACCGGGCAGGAAGACTTCGGTAGAGGTCACAAAGTGGGACTTGTCCGTGGTAGTGTCCACCGTGACGGCGTTATCGTCCATGATCTTATAGGAGAAGGCCTTGCCGCCGTAGCCGCCCAGGGTGTCGCTGGCGGGGTCCTCCAGCCACAGGAGGTTCTGCTCCACAGAGTTGAGACAGAGCGTGACGTATTGGGAGCACAGGCGGCTGTCCTCGAAGCCCATCTCCCCCTGTTCCCGGTACCATCCGTCCTGCAGGGCGAAGTTATACAGGTTCAGGCTGATGGCCCCTGCCGCCACGCACAGGCAGTACAGGAGCATCATCAGCGCCCGGAACCACATCTCACGCATGAGCGTTCTCATCGCGTCACCCCTCGATCTTATAGCCCTTTCCCCAGACCACTTTCAAATACCGGGGTTCGGCGGGGTCGATCTCCACCTTCTCCCGCAGGTGGCGGATATGGACGGCCACCGTCCCCTCCGCCCCCATGGGGGTGTCCTGCCATACCCGGCGGTATATCTCCCGGCTGGAGAACACCTTGCCGGGGTTCTCTAGGAAGAACTTTAAAATATCGTACTCCTTGGGCGTGATGGTGATCTCGTCCCCGTCCACGGTGACGGTCTTGGTGTCGTCGTCCATCTCGATGCCGCCCAGAGCCAGGACGGAGGGCTTTTCCTCCCGCTGGCCCATGCGCATATACCGGCGCAGCAGGGCCTTCACCCGGGCGATGACCTCCTGGGCGTTGAAGGGCTTGGTCACGTAGTCGTCCGCCCCCAGCTCCAGGCCCATGATCTTGTCGCTGTCCTCGCTCTTGGCGGTGAGCAGGATGACGGGGATGTTGTCGCTCCGCTCCCGCAATAATGTCAGGGCGCTCACCCCGTCCAGCTCCGGCATCATGATGTCCAGGAGGATGAGGTGTACCTCCTCCCTGTCCACCGTCTCCAGAGCCTCCCGGCCGTTGACGGCCTCCAGAACGCGGTAGCCTGCCCCGGTTAGATATATATGAAGCGCCCGGCGGATATCCCGGTCGTCGTCACAAACCAATACAGTGTACACTTGCTCGCTCGCCTCCTTTCTAAAATAGTAACACAAGTTACAAAAAGAAGAAAGGGGCAATCTATTAAGATTCTCTTAAATCGGACAGGAAAAGCGCCCCGGTTGTCCGGGGCGCTTCCATTTTATTCCTCTTTTGGTATCACAGGCTCCCGCATGACGAAGGCCCGCAGGGAGTTGAGTACGGCAAGCAATGCCACGCCCACGTCCGCGAACACCGCCAGCCACAGCGGGCAGGTGCCGAACATGTCCAGCACCAGGATGATGGCCTTGAAGGCCAGGGCAAAGACGATGTTCTGCCAGACGATAGTGCGGGTATGCTTGGCTGCGTCCAGGGCGGTGACCACCTTTGACGGCGCAGCGCCCATGATGACCACATCCGCGGCCTGAATGGCAGCGTCGGAGGTGGCGCCGTTCAGGCTCACGCCCACGTCCGCCTGGCGGATGCACTCGCCGCTGGTCTCCGCGTCGCCCACAAAGATAAGGGTGCCGCGCCTGATCTGGCGGTTTTGGATCTCCTTCACCACGGCCACCTTCTCTGAGGGCGGGCAGTTGGGGTAGAATTCCCCGATACCCACCTGCCGGGCGAATTTCTCCGCGGCGGCTGGGCTGTCGTCTGTGAGCATGGCGATCTGCCGGTCCTTGTCCCAGGAGAGCACCGTCACCGTGCCGGACACGTCGGGCTTTGCCACGCTGCCGAACACGATGCGGCCCGCGTACTGGCCGTTGATGGCCATGTATACGCAGTTTTCATTGAGCCTGTCCTCCCCCGGCTCCACGCCGGCGCCCTGGAGCATATCCAGCGGGCCCAGGATGATCCTGACCCCGTCCACCTCCACGGTGACGCCGAAGGAACCTGTCCGGGGCTGGAAGCTCTGGATGAGCTCGATGTAGATGACGCCCTTATAGGCCGCCTTGATGGCCTCGGCATAGGGCCCCTCGGCGTAGGCGCAGGCGTGGGCCGCGATGCGAAGGAACACGTCCGCGTCCATGCGCTCGCTCTTGACGGAGGTGACCCGAAGCCCCTCCCCCTCCAGCGCGCCGGTCTTGTCGAAGACCACGGCTTTGGCCCGGGACACGTCGTCCATGGCGCAGGTGTTTTTGAAAAGGATGCCCTGCCTTGTCGCTCCGCCGATGCCCGCAAAGTAGCTCAGGGGCACGGAGATGACGATGGCGCAGGGACAGGCGATGACCATGAGCACAAGGGCGCGGTAGATGCCCTCGGTCACGGTGGTGTGCAGCACCAGCGGGGACACCGCGGCGATGACGACCGCGATGCCCAATACCACCGGCGTATAGATGCGGGCAAAATGGGTGATAAACTCCTCCGTGCGGCCCTTGGGCCCCTTATCAGAGCGCACATCGGCCAGAACGGCGCTGGCCTCGGGAGAGCGGTTCTCCATGAGGCCCTCGATGTTCTGGCGCACCTTCGCCACGGCATAGCCCTGGAAAAGCTCACCCAGCTGGTAGAGGATCATCACCGAGGCGCCCTCGCTGGCCTCTTTGATGATGACCGATGCGATGGCCACCACGCTCATCAGGAGGCTCTCGTCGAACAGGCGCTTTTTGATGATGTTGGCCGCCGCGCGGATGAACACGTCATAGCCCGCGCAGAGGATGGCCAGCACGTTCAGGGTGATGCTCAGCCAGGAAAGGGTGTGCTCCGTCGCCACGCCGCCCAGGAAAAAGGCGGCGGCGGTGACAAGGCGCCAGACCATCACGGTGTCGAAGCCGTGATGCTCGTGGTGATGCTCGGCCATGCACTCGTCGCAGGTGCAGTCATGGCCGTGGCCGTCGGCGGCTTGTTTTATCTCCCGTATAAAGCCCATTTATGCCTCAGGCCTTGCCGGCGCAGCCAAGCACGTCGATCAGCTTGTGGCGGACCAGCTCCTTGATGTTGGCGCGGGCGGGCTTCAGGTACTCGCGGGGGTCGAACTTGTCGGGATGCTCATCGAAGAACTGGCGGATGGTTCCGGTCATGGTCAGGCGCAGGTCGGAGTCGATGTTGATCTTGCAGACGCTGCTGGTGGCCGCCTTGCGCAGCTCGTCCTCGGGGATGCCGATGGCGTCGGGCATCTTGCCGCCGTGGTCGTTGATCATCTTTACGTAGTTCTGGGGCACGGAGGAGGAGCCGTGCAGCACGATGGGGAAGCCGGGCAGGCGCTTGGAGACCTCTTCCAGCACGTCGAAGCGCAGAGGAGGCGGCACAAGGATGCCCTGGGCGTTGCGGGTGCACTGGGCGGCGGTGAACTTATAGGCGCCGTGGCTGGTGCCGATGGCGATGGCCAGGCTGTCGCAGCCGGTCTTCGTCACGAACTCCTCCACCTCTTCGGGATGGGTGTAGGAGGAATCCTCGGCGGAGACCTTCACCTCGTCCTCCACGCCGGCCAGGGTGCCCAGCTCGGCCTCCACGACCACGCCGTGGTCATGGGCATACTCGACCACCTTCTTGGTGATCTCGATGTTCTCGGCAAAGGGCTTGGAGGAGGCGTCGATCATGACGGAGGTGAAGCCGCCGTCTATGCAGGCCTTGCAGGTCTCGAAGTCGGGGCCGTGGTCCAGATGCAGCACGATGGGGATCTCCGGGCACTCGATGACGGCGGCCTCCACCAGCTTCACGAGATAGGTGTGGTTGGCATAGGCGCGGGCGCCCTTGGACACCTGCAGGATCACAGGAGCGTGCTCCTCGCGGCAGGCCTCGGTGATGGCCTGGAGGATCTCCATGTTGTTGACGTTGAAAGCGCCGACAGCGTAGCCGCCGTCATAGGCCTTCTTGAACATTTCGGTGGAAGTTACCAGAGGCATAAGAAAAGACTCCTTTACTTTATTTTTCCATACTCTTTATTTTACCGCACATTTATGCTATAATCAACCAAAACTTATTTATTTTTGGAGGGAAAACACATGGCAGATAAACTCACAGGCGCCTGCATCATCGGGCAGTCCGGCGGGCCCACTTCCGTCATCAACGCCAGCGCCTACGGCGCCATCAGCGCCGCCCTGGAGGCGGAGGAGATCACCCAGGTGCTGGGCGCCGACCACGGTATCACCGGCGTTTTGGCCGACAAGCTCTACGATATGGGCAAGGAAGACCCCCAGGAGCTGGCGTATCTGAAGAATACCCCGTCCTCCGAGCTGGGCTCCTGCCGCTATAAGCTGGCCGACCCCGACGCGGACGACACCGACTATAAGCGTATCCTGGAAGTCTTCAAAAAGCACAACGTCCGCTATTTCTTCTATAACGGGGGCAACGACTCCATGGATACCTGCGACAAGATCAGCCGCTATATGTCCAAGTCCGGCTGGGACTGCCGGGTCATGGGCATCCCCAAGACCATCGACAACGATCTCTTCGGCACCGACCACTGCCCCGGCTTCGCCTCCGCGGCCAAGTATATCGCCACCAGCGCCATGGAAGTGAGCAAGGACGGCAAGGTCTATCCCACCGGCCAGGTGACCATCATCGAGATCATGGGCCGCCACGCCGGATGGCTGGCCGGCTCCGCGGCTCTCGCCACCCACTTCGGCTCCGGCCCGGACCTGGTGTATCTGCCCGAGGTGGACTTCGATATGGAGGCGTTCCTGAACGACGTGGAGCGCATCTACAACGAGAAGAAGAACTGCCTGGTGGCCGTGTCCGAGGGCCTGCATTTCGCCGACGGCACCTTCGTCTCCCAGGCCAAGACCAGCTCTACCGACGGCTTCGGCCATGCCCAGCTGGGCGGCCTGGCCTCCCGGCTGGCGGAGATGGTCAAGGAGCGCACCGGCGCCAAGGTCCGTCCCATCGAGCTGAGTCTGCTGCAGCGCTGCGGCGCCCACCTGGCCTCCAAGACCGACCTGGAAGAGGCCGAAATGGCCGGCCGCAAGGCCGTGGAGGCCGCCGTGGCCGGCGAGACCGGCAAGATGGTAGCCTTTGAGCGGGACAAGGACGCCAATGGCGATTACGTCTGCAAGTATATCCTCCTCCCCCTCACCGCCGTGGCCAACGCGGAGAAGAAGGTGCCTCTGGAGTGGATCACCCCCGAGCACAATAACGTGACCAAGGACTTCATCGACTACGTCCTGCCCCTCATCCAGGGCGAGCCGGAGCGCCCCACCGAGTGCTCCCTGCCCCGCTACGCAAAGCTGAAGAAGGTCCAGGCGTAAAAAGCAAATTTATGACCGGCTGGGTATCCCCCAGCCGGTCTGTTTTCCGGTATGCAAGGAGGTGACAGGATGCGGAAAGCCCTCAAGGCGCTGGGCGTTTTAAACCTTATCGCGGGGCTCATATGCCTGGTGCTGGCGGTGACCTATATGGGCGTGAACGCCGACCTGGCAGCCATATTGGCCGGCGTCGGCGTGCTGCTGGCGGGCGAGGCCATCTTCTGTCTCCTCCATAAGAAAAAGGCCGCCAAACCGGGAAAGCCCGTCTGTTCCGCTGTCTTCCGCCATGCCGCGGGCCTGCCCCTGGCCGAGGGCGTCAAGTGCCGGGTGGAGAGTTTTCCGGACCGCCTCGCCATCAGCGCTATGAACCAGGTGTTCGACTTGCCGGATGAGAAGATACGGGCCATGTCCGTCGTGACAGAGAAGGAAGTGGAAAAGCAGTTCGTGCCCCGGCTCCTGTGGGTCCGGCGCAAGACCCTGCGCACCTTTACCCGCTATCTCGTCGTCTCCTACGGCGACAGCCCCGATGAGCCCGGCAGGACCATCGTCTTTCAGCTGGGCGAGTGGAACGTGGACAAGGCAAAGCGGCTGGCTGCCCTCTATAAGGACCGGCCCGCCGCCCATATCGACCTATAAGGATGACCGGCCGGGAATTCCCGGCCGGTCTTATTTGTCACTTCATTTTGTCGAACGCGGGGTTCACGGCGTAGACATTGTGCTGGTCCATCTTGGCGGTGGCGATGCCCATGGCTTCGCCAAACGCTCCGGGGTGAAGCACTTTTCCCTCTATATGCGCCATTCGATCCTGACCTTCTCCCTTGTCGCACGGATCGACACGATGAGTGCATCGACGACCGTTTTTTTGTCGGAGACGGTCAACTCGTCCCAATGGCTCATATAATCTGTGATCTCATCCACAGTGGCCGTGCGGGACAGCTCGGCGTCGAGCAAAGCCTTTTTGGCGGAGATCAGCTCACCCAGCCTTTTGTCCAGGGCACTGATCTTCTCGTTGATATGCCGCATCAACGTCTGGCCTGCCTCCGGCACTTTGTCCATGAGGCTAGTTATATCTCTTTCTACTTGGGCTATCTCAACGTCTATCTCGGGCAACCTTGCATCGGCCTGCGGCCTCTGCGGACAGTGAAGGACCTTAAAGTCTTGGAGGTGATCCTCTATCGCCTCCAAAACAAGGTCTTCTATCGCCGTTGCATCCAGTCCTCCGATACCCTCACACCCGCAGGAATCCAAATGTCTGCTGCAGATGAAGTATCTGCCGATCCTGGTTTTGGATCTCTTCACCGTCAGTGCATAGCCGCATTTACCGCATTTGATGTTGCCGCAAAGCCAGGAATTTTTTGCTTTAAGCGGTCTTGCCACTTGCTTGTTATTGAGCCCTTTTTTCCGGGCCCGTATCCAAATATCGGCCGGAACGATCCCTTCATGCGGCGCGAGAACGATATGGTGATGCTCCAGGCAAGTCTCCTTCCGGCCACCCTTTTCGTCGCTGTATAGGTAGCATCCGTTCGTACCTATGAAATCTCCAGGCTCGTTGTGGATATCTGCTCCCTGATGGGCAAAAAAATCATAGATATCAAGATCTGCTCTTACATACACCGGATTTTTCAGGATCCTTCCAACTCTTGATTTGTTCCAGTGTTTGTCGTCTGCGTTTGGATTTTCGATGCCGTGTTCATCCAGATAGCGAATAATGTCACCGATGGATGTCTGCGGCTTGGCGTATAGTTCATACATGAGCCGTATGACATCGGCCTCGCTCTCGTTGACTGCATAGCGGGATGTCCTCTTCCCGTCGATAGAGTACTCCTCCAGGTGGTAGCCATAGGGTATGCGGCCGCCCATGTAGTAGCCCTTGAGAGAACGGGAATGATAGGCGTCTGCCACACGCTGTTGTATCGTCTCGCGCTCCAGCTGGGCGAAGACGATGCAGATATTCAGCATAGCGCGTCCCATCGGCGTGGAAGTGTCGAATTTCTCGCTGCATGAAACGAATTCCACATGATACCGCTGGAACTCATCGATCATATTGGCAAAGTCCAAAACCGAGCGGGAGATTCGGTCCAGGCGATAGCATACCACTCTTTTGATTAAGCCGCTGCGGATATCTTCCAGCATGCTCTGAAACTGCGGTCTGCTGGTATTCTTTCCCGAAAAACCCCTGTCAGAATACTCCTTATAGGCCTCCCCTCTCAGCTCGTACTGGCAAAACTCGATCTGACTCTCGATTGAGATGCTGTCCAATCGATCGACGGACTGCCTGGCATAGATCGCATTCAATCTCGTATCCATTGCCTCTCCTTATAAAAGGAAAGAACCGTCTTACAGACGGTCCTGGTGTCGATCCCGATTTGAATAATGCGAAAAGACTTCATAAAGGGTCTCCTCCACCGATCTTCGCCTCTCCAGCATTTCGCTGGCGCTGGTAAACGCCGGTGGTATGTTTTCTATGAGCGGAGCATGATCCCCCTCTTTGTGACGTTTTTGCTGTTTATTACTTTGAGAGCGCTTCATGGTCATAGACCAACATATGAATAGCTCATCCAGTATATGCGCCTCCTTTGTTCGTGAGGCTCATATGCACACCAATCATCTATCTAACAACCTCATGAGAATAAGAGCGGAGAGGCCTTATGCGCCTCCCCGCTCCTCATATGCGGCAGTGTTGCTTTCATTTATCTTAGTTAGTCTTTCAGACTTTTCTATTTGAAACGCGCTTTGCGTCGTTTCACTGATTTATATATTGCTCGGCCAATTTGAGCGCCGGGGGGAACCAGGCAGCGAAGTCCTCCGGCCGCCGGGTCATCCAGACGTACAGTTCCGCCATGGTCACCCACCGGAGCTCGGCGATCTCCGACCGGTCGAAGGCCAGGGCGTCCGCGTCCACCGCCTCCGCCGGGCAGTATAGGAACACGTGGTCTATCTCATGCTCGCCCACGTCCCCCTGGCGCATCTCATAGAGGAAGCTGCCACAGGGACGGAACCCCTCCCCGGCCTCAGCAGCGATGGGAAGGCTTACACGCAGACCCAGCTCCTCCCCCAGCCGCTGGTTCAGACACGCCTCCATGGTCATGCCCTTCCGGGGATGGGAGCAGCAGGCGTTGGCCCAGAGGCCCCCGGAGTGGTATTTTCCCAGGGCCCGCCGCTGCAGGAGCATGCGGCCTGTTTGCTTATCGTAGATAAAGATGGAGAACGCCCGGTGCAGCAGTCCCTTCCGGTGGACCTCCATTTTTTCGCCATAGCCCACGATCTCGTCCCGGTCGTTCACCAGGAGGATGTCCCGCTCACCGCTCATGGCCCTGTGTCCCCTTTTCCTGATAGTTGATATGCAAGCGCCGAAGGGGCGCTGGCCTGTCAGAGCAGCCCCCGATCCCTGGCGCAGGCATCGCAATAAAGGGAATCTCCAGTGGGGGAGGAATAGATACGGACCTCTTTATTAGGATCATGGCATCCATGACACATAAACAGCTCTGCGAACCCAGAGCCCCCGGCGACGGCGTCCAGGGCCTCGTCCGCCAGCTCTTCGGGGGGTACAAGTTTGTGTTCGTTTGTGTTCGTTGTTATTCATGATATTTCTCCTTTACCACATCCCTTTCCAAGGAGTCCCGCATTTGGGGCAGCAGCCGTCATTCTGCTTAAATTCAGATGATTTCGACACGACGCCGCAGCTAACACAATTCAAATCAATGTCAATTACAAGGCCTCCCGCCACCGCGCCCAGGGACTCGTCCGCCAGCGCCTCGGGAGCCTTCTTGTTTTCATTGTTATCCATGTCGTTCCTCCTGTTCCCGTCCCACATTACATGAGCGATGCCAAAGCTTTCACGACGTCCGGGCCATATTTTTTGATCTGTTCGTCTACATAACCCCAGTCCATCCCGCCGCCGGCGACGCCGGCCAGCTCGTCGTCGGTCAGTTCGCCATTTGCAGACGCTTTCAGCTTATCACAAAGCGCCTGGGCCTGCTCCAGGGTCATCTCCTTGCCATACTCCTTCGCGATGGCGATGACGTCCTCCGCGGACTTTACCTCTTTTAGTTTCGCGATCATTTCCTCGTTCATTGGATGCCCCTCCTCTTTTATGTTTTTTATTTGAAACGTATTTAAGCGTCGTTTCCCCTTTGTCCGGTCCCGCCACTCACAGGGCGGTCTTACTGGGGCACGTCATACTGGTCTCGGTGGTCGCGTTAAGTAAGTAATGAAAAGAACCGCCTTGGGGACAGTCATCTGCGTAGAAGTGACCGCAGGATTCGCAATTGTTCTTTTTAAACTCGCTCCCGCCGTACCCCCCAGCGACCCCGTCCATCTCCTCGTCGGCCAGCGCTTCGTTGCTCGTTTTGTTCTCGTTGTTATTCATAGGTCAAGCCTCCTTGCTTGGACACGGTGCCTCATCGCCAAATCTCGCCATGGCCACCAACGGATTTTTGTAGGGACAGTCAGTTATATTTTCATAGTGGCGGCAGGAATAGCAATTGTCTGCTATCCAAATTGAGATGCCACTTGTGGTTCTCTCATCACCGCCGGTCACCTTGTCCAAGGCGTCGTCGGCCAGGCCTTCGGGGGGTACCAGTTTTGTTTTGTTATCGTTCACAGTCGTTCTCCCTTCTATTCTTACGCCTTGTCGGGGCAGGGCGTAAAACCGTAGTTCTTCACGTGCTCAAACATATTGCAGTGACAGTCATTCATAAAGTGACAACAGCACCAGCAATTCTCCTCTAAAAATTTGATCCGATCTTCTTTAAACCCGCCGCCCGCCACCGCGTCCAGGGCCTCATCGGGCAGCGCTTCGTTACCCTTTTTGTTCTCATTGTTATCGTTCATAGGTCAAGCCTCCTTGCTTGGGCACTGCGAAGCACCGCCCATTGCTATCACGGCATCCATCTGAGTGCCGTAGGGACAGTCAACATCAACATGGCAGCAGCCCTGGCAATATCTCTCTTTAAAAAAATCCTGAGAGATTTTCCCTCCGGCGACATTTTCCAGCGCCTCGTCGGGCAGCGCCCCGGAGGCTCTCTTGTTCTCGTTATCGCCCATAGTCGTTCTCCTTTTCCGTTCTCTGTCTCTTTATACGTTTCAGAAAGCCCAAAGGGCCAGCGGCCCCGAAAGATTTTTTCAGTCCCCGGCAGGGGGCTCGCTGGCGGCGGGCGCTTCCGCTTCCGCCGCCAGGTCCTCCAGACGCTGAGCGCACGATTCGTCCCCGGCCTCCGCGCCCTTGGCGTAGTACTCCAGGGCCTTATCCATATCCGGCTCCACGCCCTCGCCGTCCTCATAGGCCACACCCAGGATATACCAGCCCGCGGTCTGCCCGTCCAGAGACTCCTCCAGCAGGGCGACGCCCTTTTCGCCGTCCTGTTCCACGCCGATGCCAGCGACATACATACCTCCCAGGAGCATCTGGCAGTAGGGGTCGCCCATATCCACGCCCAGCTGCAGCCACCGGAGCGCTTCCTCATAGTTCTGGTCCACGCCCACACCGTTGAGGTATATGTACCCCAGCTTGCCGGCGGCGCCGGTCTCGCCGTGGACCGCGGCCAGCGAAAGGAGCTCCGCCGCTTTGGCGCTGTCCTGGTCCACGCCCTGGCCGTCCAGATAGCAGTTGCCCAGGGAGTAGGCCGCTTGGTAGTTTTCGTCCTCTTCCACGGCGGAGGTCAGAAGCTCCACAGCTTTGGCCTCGTCCTGTTCCAGGCCCTTGCCGTCCCGGTAGAGATAGGCCAGGATGCGCTTTTCGCTGGAGCCCAGGCCGTCCTCTTCCTCCTCCTGGGTAAGGCTTGCGGCCAAGCTCTCGTAGAGCTCCTGAGCCTTCGCCTCGTCCTGCTCCACGCCCTCGCCGTTGGCGTACATGACCGCCAGGTAGTAGGTGGCCTCCTCGTCATCGTCCTGAGCGGCCTTTTCAAACCACTCCGCCGCCTGGGCGTAGTCCACCTCAACAGAGCCCTTTCCGAACAGATAGAACTCCCCCAGGGCCTCCATGGCCGAGGTGTTATCCTCGTCCAGCTCCAGCGCCTTGTTGCAGAGCTCAAAGCTCTTGTCCAGGTCCACCTCCACGCCCTTGCCGTAGTAATAGAAATTGGCCAGGTTCGACGCGGCCAGGCTGTTGCCCATCTCCACGGCCTGGGCGAAGAGCTCCGCGGCCTTGCCGTAGTCTTTTTCCACGCCCTCGCCGCGGCCGTACATCACGCCCATGTTGTTGACGGCCATGCTGTGGCCCAGTTCCGCGGCCTGGCTGTAGTACTCCATGGACTTGCCATAGTCCTGTTCCACGCCCTGGCCGCGGGAATACGCCAAGCCCAGGTTATATGCGGCGGAGGCGTTCCCCAGCTCCGCCGCCCGGGTGTAATACTCCACAGCCTTGGTATAGTCCTGCTCCACGCCCTCGCCGTTTTTATACAGTACGCCCATGTTGTACATGGCGCTGGGGATGCCGTGCTCCGCCGCCCGGCGCGTATAGTCCGCGGCCTTTTCGTAGTCTTGTTCCACGCCCTCGCCGAAGTAATACATGTCGCCCACGTCCTCCGCCGCCCGCCAGCAGCCGTCCTCCACGGCGGCAGTGTAGAGCGCAAAGGCCGTTTCGTAGTCTTCCTCCACGCCGTAGCCATAGTAATAAAGATGAGCCAGTATCCGCGTCTCGGCGGCGGTGAGGTCCTCTTCCGCCTTTTCCGTGAGCTGGGCGGCCAGGCTCTCCCGAAGCTCCTGGGCCTTGGCCCCGTCCTTTTCCACGCCCTTGCCGCTCTTATAGAGCCTTGCCAGGGCATAGATGGCCTCCGGCTGGTCCTGTTCGGCGGCCTTTTCATACCACTGGGCCGCCTGGGCCGGGTCTGCGTCCACCGCGCCGTAGCCGTTTTCGTAGAAGTCGCCCACCATGTACATGGCGTCGGCGTCGCCTGCATCCGCGGCCTGGCTGTAGAGCTCAAAGGCCTTTGCCTTGTCCAGCTCCCTGCCGTCGGCGTAGTTATAGGCGTCGGCCACAATGTTCATGGCGTTGGTGCTGCCCAGGTCCGCCGCCTTCTCGTAATAGTCCAGGGCCTTGGTCATGTCAGGCTCCACGCCCTGGCCATGCTTGTACATATAGCCCAGGTTGTACATGGCCTCGGGGACGCCCTGTTCCGCCACCTGGCTGTAGAACTCAAAGGCCTTAGCGTAGTCCTGTTCCACGCCCTCGCCGTAATAGTACATCGAGCCCAGGTTGTACATGGCCTCAGGGACGCCCTGTTCCGCCGCCTGGCTGAAGAGCTCAAAGGCCTTGGCGTAGTCCTGTTCCACGCCCTGGCCGTTGTCGTAAAGATTGCCCAGGTTCACCATGGCATTCGTGTTGCCCTGTTCCGCCGCCTGGGCATAGTACTCCGCAGCCTTGGCGTAGTCCTGTTCCACGCCCTCGCCATACTCGTACATCACGCCCAGGTTGAACATCGCGCCGACGAGGCCCAGCTCCGCCGCCCGAGCGTAATACTCCACAGCCTTGGCATAGTCTTGCTCTACGCCCTGGCCGCGATCGTACATAGAGCCCAGGTTGTTGATGGCCATTTCTTCGCCCTTCTCCGCGGCCTGGGTGTAAAGCTCAATGGCCTTGGCGTAGTCCTGCTCCACGCCTTCGCCGTTGGCATACATATAGCCCAGAGCGCTCAGAGCGCCGGTATAGCCCTGGGCCGCGGCCTTCTCAAACAGCTCCGCCGCCCGGCCATAGTCCTCCTCCACGCCGTAGCCGTGCTCATAGAGCTTGCCCAGGACCCACTTTTCAGAGGCGTCCAGCCCGCTTTCGTCCACAGCGGTGAGCATAGCGGCCAGGCTCTCGCGAAGCTCCGCCGCCTTGGCCTCGTCCTTCTCCACGCCCTTGCCGTCTTCATAGAGCTTTGCCAGGTAATACATGGCCTCCGGCTGGTCCTGTTCGGCGGCCTTTTCATACCACGCCGCCGCCTGATCCAGGTCCACATCCACCACGCCGTGGCCGTTGGCATAGAAATCGCCCACCGCGTACATGGCGTCGGCGTCGCCGTCCTCCGCGGCCTGGCTGTAGTATTCAAAGGCCTTGGCCTTGTCCATATCCACGCCCTCGGCGTTGTTATACATGTCACCAAGGGCCGTCATGGACCACATGTCGTCCATGGCCGCGCCCTGCTCGTAGAGCTCCCTGGCCTTGGCCAGGTCCTGCTCCACGCCGGCGCCGGTCCGGTAGACCCGAGCCATGTAGCCGTAGGCCTCCGGCACGCCGTGCGCCGCCGCGTCCTCCAGCATCTCCAGGCCCTTGGCCTCATCCTTTTCCGTGCCATAACCCAGGATGTACATCATGCCCGCGTGGCACTCCGCCTCAAAGATATCGTCCTCCGCCGCGGCGTTGAAGTATCCCAGGGCCTTTTCATCGTCCTGCTCCACGCCCTCGCCGTTTTCGTAGAGATAGCCCAGCACCAGCGCGTTGTAGCTGTAGTCTTCGTCCTCCGAGGCGGTCTCAAATGCCTGGGCAAAGAGCTCCGCGGCCTTGTCCTTATCCATCTCCACGCCCTGGCCCTGCTCATAGAGCCAGCCCAGATACACCATGGCCTCGGCGTCGCCCTGGTCCGCGGCCTTCTGGTACCACTCCGCGGCCTTCAGATAGTCCACGTCCACCACGCCGTAGCCGTAGTCATAGTACCGGCCCAGAGAGGTCTGGCCGTCCTTATAGCCCAACTCCGCGGACTGGGTGTAAAGCTCAAAGGCCTTTTCCTTGTCCATCTCCACGCCCATGCCGTAGTCGTAGAACCAGCCGTCGTTCTCCAAAGCGTAACCCAGGATGTTGTCGTCCAGCCCGGTGAGGGTCATGGCCTGCTCATAATACGCCCGCGCCTTGGCATAGTCCTTCTCCACGCCGTAGCCGTACATATACATGTCAGCCAGAAAGAGGCAGACGTTAGGCTCATCCAGGGCCTCGGCCGCGTCAAACAGCTCCAGGGCCTTGGGATAGTCCTGCTCCACGCCATAGCCGTAGTAGTACATGGCGCCCAGCGACACCATGGCCTCGGGCATGTTCATGTCCGCGCACTGGTTCATAAGCTCCAGGGCCTTGTCGTACTCGCCCGCTTCGTAATAGCACCGGGCCAGGTCGTACATGCCGTCCGGGTCGCCGATCTCCGCAGAGGAAGTGAAGTACTCCAGGGCCTTGTCGGCGTCTTCCTCCACGCCCAGGCCGTACTTATAAATATACCCCAGGAGGAAATAGCCGTTGTAATACTGGGTGTCCTCGCCTTCCTCCGTTAGGGCCTCCAGCGCCTGGCTGTAGAGTTCATCGGCTTTTGCCTCGTCCTGCTCCACGCCCAAACCGCTGGCGTAAAGGTCGCCCAGGAAGATCATGCCGCCCGCGTCGCCCTGGTCCGCGGCCTTCCGGTACCACTCCGCCGCCTGAGCATGGTCTATGTCCACTACGCCGTAGCCAAAGTCATAAAACCGGCCCACGAACTGCTGAGCGTAGGCGGAGCCGGCCGACCCGGCCTGCGTGAACAGTTCAAGAGACTTCTCAAAGCTCTGCTCCGTGCCCCGGCCGAAGAAATAGGACTCCGCCAGGTTCTGGGCGCACTGGGTCTTGAACTGCCCCTCGGCGCATTCCTCCACGCCTTTGGTCCAGCACTCCGCGGCCTTGGCATAGTCCTGCTCCGTGCCCTCGCCGTTGAAGTAGGCAACGCCCAGGTTGCCGTAGGCGTCGGGGGTCAGCTCCGCCGCCGCGGTGAACAGCTCAAAGGCCCTGGTCTCGTCCTGCTCCACGCCTTTGCCCATGGCGTACATCGCGCCCAAGCGGAGCATGCTTTCGCCGTCGCCGCCGTCCGCAGCCTTCTGGTACATCTCCGCGGCCTTGGCCAGGTCCTCCTCCACGCCGTCGCCGCTGGCGTACATGTCGCCCAGCGCAGCGCTGGCGGGGGCATAGTCCTTCTCCGCCGCCTTTTCAAGCAGCTCCTCGCCCTTGGCGGCGTCGCCGCCCGCTATGGCCTCCATGGCCTCGTCGTACATCTCCTCGGGCTTTTTTCCGCAGCCCGCGCACAGGCCCAGCAGCATAGCCGCCGCCAAAATAAACGCCAATACCTTCCGAAGCTTCATTTTATGTACCTCCCCTGCTTACTCTTCGTTGAACTGCTCCAGCAGCTGGACGGCATCCTCGACGCCCAGCACAGCCGCCTTTTCAAGCAGCTCCCGGCCCTTCGCCTCGTCCTGCTCCACACCCTGGCCGCTCAGGTACAAGGTCCCCAGCGTGAAGGTGGCAAAGGGATCGCTCCATCCGGCCGCGGCGGTCAAATATTCCACAGCCTTGTTATAGTCCTGCTCCACGCCCTTGCCGAGGATATAGCAGCCGCCCAAAGCGAACAGGGCGTCCGGGTCGTCGTCCTCCGCCGCGGCGGTCAAAAGCTCCACGGCCTTGGCGTCATCCTCTTCCACGCCGTCGCCATAGAGATACATCATGCCCAGCGCGTACTGCTCGCTGGCAGAAAGATCGTCCTCCTCTTCCCACTCCTGCAGCAGAGCGGCGGCCTGGGCATAGAGCTCCTGGGCCTTGGCGTCGTCCTGCTCCACGCCATCGCCATCGGCGTACATGGAGGCCAGCCATACCATGGCTTCGACGTTTTCATCGTCCGCCTCCAGGGCCTTTTCGTACCACTCCACGGCCTTGGCGTCATCGATATCCACCGCGCCGTAGCCCTCGTCATAGAGTTTGCCTAACAGCCACATGCCGTTGGATTCGCCCGCGTCCGCGGCCTGCCGGGCCAGCTCCAGGGCCTTGGCGGCGTCCCGCTCCACGCCCTTGCCGTACAGGTAGAACTCCGCCAGGTTAGCCATCGCCAGCCCGTTGCCCAGCTCCGCCGCCTGGCTGTAGAGTTCAAAGGCCTTTTCCTTATCCTTCTCCACGCCCTCGCCATGGCTGTACATATAGCCCAGGCTCACCATGGCGCTGGCGCTGCCCAGGTCTATCGCCTTGGTGTAATACGCCACGGCCTTATCATAGTCCTGCTCCACGCCCTCGCCGTCGCGGTACATATAGCCCAGGTTTATCATGGCCCTGCTATTGCCCGCGTCCGCGGCTTGGGTATAGAGCTCAACAGCCTTGTCATAGTCCTGCTCCACGCCGTAGCCGTTCTCGTACAGATCGCCCAGGTTATTTTGGGCCATGCTGCTGCCCAGCTCCGCCGCTTGGCTGTAGAGCTCAAAGGCTTTTTCATAGTCCTGTTCCACGCCCTCGCCTTGGCTGTACATATAACCCAGATTCACCATCGCGCTGGCTTCGCCCAGGTCCACCGCCTGGGTGTAATACTCCACGGCCTTGTCGTAGTCCTGCTCCACACCGTCGCCGTTATTATACATCATACCCAGGTTGTACGCGGCGCCGGCGTTGCCCAGGTCCATCGCACGGGTATAATACTCCACGGCCTTGGCGTTATCCTCCTCCGTGCCGATGCCGTCGTCATAGAACAAGCCGGTGTTAAAGGCGGCCACACCCCGTATCTCGTTGTCGCCCGCGCCTGCCGCGGCCTTCTCCGACCACTGGAGAGCCTTGGCGTCGTCCTGCTCCACGCCTTCGCCGTAATAATACATCTCGGAGAGATGCTCCCCCGCGAGGGCGCTGCTCAGCGCCGCCGCGGCCTCGTAGCACTCCGCCGCTTTGGCGTAGTCCTGATCCACACCCTCGCCATTATAGTACATATACCCCAGGTTCACCATGGCGTAGGAATCCTGCCGCTCCGCCCCCAGGGTGAACCACTCCAGCGCTTTGGCGTAATCCTGCTCCACACCCTCGCCGGAATAGTACATATACCCCAGATCGCTCGGCGCCAGCATGTCCCCGTTGTCAGTGGCCCGGGTCAAAAGCTCCAGGGCCTTGTCATAGTCCGGCTCCGTGCCCCGGCCTACAAGATACATCCCGCCCAAAAGGCGCTGGGTCGTGGCGTCCGCAAGCTCGTCGTCAGCCGAGAGGATATCAAAGGCCTGACCGTACAGTTCCTCCGCTTTGACCTCATCCTTTTCCACGCCCTGGCCATTGTCATAGAGCTTGCCCAGCCGGTACATGGCCTCGACATTGCCCTCGTCCACGGCTTTCTGGTACCATTCCGCCGCCTGGGCATAGTCCACGTCCACCACGCCGTAGCCCTCTTCATAGAATTCGCCCACGAACTCCATTCCGCCGGGATTTCCGGCCTCCGCCGCCTGCCGGCTCAGCTCCAGCGTTTTGGCCCAGTCCTGCTCCACGCCCGTGCCGCGGAAGTACATCACGGCCAGGTTATTGATGGCGGTTGCCTCGCCCAGGTCCGCCGCGATCTCATAGAGCTCCACGGCCCTGTCCACATCTTTCTCCACGCCCACGCCATTTCCGACCATATAGCCCAGCTCCAACGCCGCCCAGGCCCGGTACTCATCCTGAGGCGACTCGTCCATCACAAGCTGATAAAGGCGCATGGCCTCATCATAGTCCTGTTCCAAACCGGTGCCCTCCCGGTACATATCGGCGAGCCTGTAAAGGCCGTAATAGTTCCCCAGATCAGCCCCCCTCTGATAGAGCTCCGTCGCCTTGGCGCTGTCCTGCTCCACACCTTCACCCAACTCGTACATCTGACCCAGGTTCAGCACGGACGTGATATCGTCCTGGGCCGCGGCCTTTTCAAACCACTGCCGGGCAAGCTCCGGGTTTTTCTCGACGCCCTCGCCGGTGATATACATATTCCCCAGCAGCCCCTGGGCGTAGACGTCGCCCTGCTCCGCGCCCTGGCTGGCCCACTGAAAGGCCAGCTCCGGGTCCGCCTCTGTGCCCTCGCCTGTGAGATACATGTACGCCAGCATACCGTCGGCCTTGACTTCGCCGGCCTCCGCCGCGGCCTGAAAGAGCTCCAGCGCGCCTTCCATGTCGCCCGCGTCAAAGGCGTCCCGCCCCTGCTCATAGAGCCCGGCGGGGTCCTCCGACGCCAGTGCCGCGGGGCTCAGGCCCAATACCATGGCCGCCGCCAGGATGAATGCCAATATCTTCTTGATGCTCATCGTCTGTTCTCCTTTCCTTTTCATCCGTTCCGTCATCTTCTCGCCCGCCGCCGCAGGGTCACCGCTATGAGGGCCGCGCCGCAGCCCAGCAGCATCAGCGCCCAGGGCGCCAATGCCGTCTCATCTCCGGTCTTGGGGCTCGTCGCGCCGGGAGCCGCCGTGGCCGCAGCAGCCGGGGCCGCCGTCGCGGTCGGGGCCGCCGTGGGTGTCGGCGTGGCCGTGGGTCCCGGCGTGGGTGTGGCCGTGCCCTCCGGGGCCTTCACGGTGAAGGACACCTTCTCCGCCGTCGGGTCCAGGATCAACTCGAGATAGTAGGAGTGTTCCTCTACGCTCTCGACGCCCGCCACGTCGGTGATGTCCGCCGCCTTGCGCAGCGAGCCCGCCGTGTCTCTAATAAACATATAGTTCGACACGATCATCGACGCACTATACGTATCGGAATTGAACTGCGCCGCCTGGTCGCCGGCATAGGCGCTTATGGACAGCTCCCTGTGACCGGGATTATCAATGGTCACCTCCGCCCAGTGGGCCGGCGCATCAGAGGGTTCCAGGGTGATATTCACCGCGCCGTCCTTGAGAGGATAGACATACGTCCATTTATATATCTCGCTGCCGGGCTCTCCATAGGCCGCGGCCCGCCAGTCATAGGCGTACTCATCGTTGTCGCCGCTGAACCACCAGTCCGATTTGGTGAGCAGCCACCCGCCCTCCGGCGGGATGACGTCTCCGTCGGTGAGAATGGGGCCTCTGTCGCTGCCGTAGGGGTCCGCCGCCAGCAGGGCGTCCGGCTCGTTGACCGAGAGGGTGGCGGAGGTGAGTTTTTCGATTCGCACCGTCACGCTGTCCACTCCGTTGGCCGCCGCCGCGTCCGCGTTCAAGTGGTAGTGGAGGCAGTCCGACCCGTCGTCGTCCTCATCGAGATAGCCCATCGTCACAGCGGTGTTCTCATCTACCGGCACCACGGTGTAGCCTATCTTTACATAGACGCGGAAATAGTTTTCGCCGTTCCGATCCATCACGTACTCGGATGCCTTGATGAGCCCGTCCGTCTCGCCGGTGACGTTGACTTTGATGCTGTTGGACACCAGGGTGAACTCCAGCACGCCGTTCTCGCCGTGAAGAGTGTACTTGCCGCCGCCCAGGTCCGTAGCCGTGCCGGTCTTCATTAGGGGCTCCACGCCCTCCGCCTCGCTCAGGTCAATGGTGACGCCGCCCGCGTCCTCCGCCACGTAAAATGTCCACTCGTCCTCGGCAGCTTCTCCATAGTAGCAGCTGTCCGCGCTGTCGGTAAGACTCCAGTAGAAGTCAGCATATGTATGGAAGATGACCTTCGTCGGCGTGGGCGCGTCCGGGTTGTTGTGGGACACGGTCACGGTAAGCTCCGTCATAGCGGGGTCGGTGATCTTGATGTCATATACGTGATAGACAGGCGTGTCCGGCCCAAAGCTGATGTCGTGCCGGTAGTACTCCTCGGTCACCACGCCCGCGTCGGGGAACTGCACCGAATACTCTATCGGCACCATGATGTAACCGATGCCGCCCTCTATCAGCGCTCCGTCTGTAAGGGGCGCGTCATATTCCTGGTCGATATCCAGGGGGTTGGAGGAAAGAAGCACATTCTCCCCCGTCACCTTCATCACCGGCGTCACCGGGGCCACGGGCAGGGGGCCTACCGTCACGGGACCGGCCAGGGTCTTCTCATCCGCCGCCGGCGTCAGAAGCGCGCCGTCGGCGCCGTACCAGCCATAGCCGTAGGCCAGCAGGTCATTCACCGTCAGGGCCGACTCTATCGGGTAGCCGAGAATCTCGATGCCGCCGCAGCTCACGGCGCCGCTCACGCCGGCATAGGCGCCGCCGGACAGAGACGCGGAGCCATCCTCCCCTATCAGCAGGCCGAAGCCCTCCGTACCGGTGACGCTGCCGCCCGTGACCGTCGTATCGCCAATGCTCATGACGCCGGCGTCGCCGCCGCTGATCTCGCCGCCGGTGAGCACCAGGCCGCTATAGGCCATGACCCCGATGCTCATGTCCATACCGCCCCCGCCCTTGCCGCTGATGCTGCCGCCGTTGATAGTAGGTCTGTTATCGCCCGTACAGGCGATGCCGGCGGAACCGCCGGAGATGTCGCCGCCGTTCACCGTGAGGCTGTCCGCGTCCGTGACGGCGAGGCCGCCGTTTTCACCGT
>CANQMW010000022.1 GCA_947625045.1 uncultured Oscillospiraceae bacterium | reverse complement strand
GACCACTTCTGCCGCAAGGGATTGGAGCCGTTAAACGCAAGGGGGTAATGGTGGTATATGGCGACACCCGAAATAGGGGGTCTATATGCGGACATACTTAAAAATATTTAATGATTTGCTACTATATGTGTGACCCGGTGAAAACAAGGCTTCGATGTGACGCTTTTGGCCGGTCAGCCCCCTTGCGGCGTGGGGCTTTCAGAGCGCCAAAGTCAGGGGGGTAAGGGTAGTATATGGCACACCTCGAAAACCGGGGTCTATTGCGTCACATACTTCAAAATATTTAAGTATCCGCCCCGCATATAAACGCCTATGAAAAACAGGGGTTCGATGTCACGCTTTAGAGCTTCTGAAACCCTTGCGGCACAACAGGTTCAAATCGCCAAAGCTGAAGGGGGAATGATACTATACGGCACCCATCAAAAACGGGGGTCCATTGCGTGACATACTTCAAAAGTTTTAAGTAGATTACAACAGGCAACGGCTGGTGCATTTCGCACCAGCCGCTGTCTGCTCTGTCGATTCCAATTCCGTAAGGCAGTTGTCACTTTTCAATTTTTCGGTTTCACACTGTCTTACGGAACCCCTCCGTTGCCAGGACCTCGAATCTTCAAAGCTCTTCTGACGTGGCGGAGAAGGCGGGATTTGAACCCGCGCTGCGCTCATCACGCACTACTCCCTTAGCAGGGGAGCCCCTTCGGCCTCTTGGGTACTTCTCCAAGCCGAAAAAATATATTGTGCGGAGGCCGGCTCCGCGGGTAGATAAAATGGCGGAGAGAGAGGGATTCGAACCCCCGGCCCCTTGCGGAGTCACTGGTTTTCAAGACCAGCTCCATAAACCACTCGGACATCTCTCCGCATGCCCGAACATATTAGCACACAAACGCACGTCTGTCAAATGAAATCGCCGTCATAAGGTAGAATTTTTCCATCGGGTCTGTGCGCGGACAGAAAAATATGCTAATATAGGCAAAAGACCATCTCCCCGGGAGGATGACACATGATCACCGTTGAGAACCTTTCCCTGCAATACGGAAGCCAGGTCCTTTTCTCCGGCGCAGACCTGCAGTTCACCGCCGGCAACTGCTACGGCATCATCGGCGCCAACGGCGCGGGCAAATCCACGTTTCTGAAGCTGCTGTCCGGCCAGGAGGAGCCAACCAAGGGCCATATCTACATCGACCCAAAGTGCCGCATGAGCGTGCTCCGGCAGGACCAGAACATGTTCGACGCCTACGCCGTGCTGGAGACGGTCATCATGGGCAATCCCCGGCTCTATGAATGCGGGAAGGAAAAGGACGCCATATACGATAAGCCGGACTTCTCCGATGAAGACGGCATCCGGGCCGCGGAGCTGGAGGAGGAATACGCGGAGCTGGGCGGCTGGGAGGCCGAGTCCGACGCGTCCCGCCTTCTCCAGGGCCTTGGCATCCCCGTGGCGCTGCATCAAAAGCAGATGACCGAGCTGGAAGGCCGCCAGAAGGTGAAGGTATTGCTTGCTCAGGCTCTCTTCGGCCACCCGGATATCATCCTGCTGGACGAGCCCACCAACAACTTGGACCTGGCCTCCACCGTGTGGCTGGAGGACTTTCTCATGGACTACGAGGGCACCGTCCTGGTGGTGAGCCACGACCGGTATTTCCTTAACAACATCTGCACCCACATCGTGGACATCGACTACGGCAAGATACGCATGTACGTAGGCAACTACGACTTCTGGTACGAGTCCAGCCAGCTGATGCAAAAGCTCATCAAGGACCAGAACAAGAAGGCGGAACAGAAAATCGCGGAGCTGCAGAGCTTCATCGCCCGCTTCTCCGCCAATAAGTCCAAGTCCCGCCAGGCCACCAGCCGCCGGAAGCTCTTAGACAAGATCACCGTGGAGCAGATGCCTGCCTCCTCCCGCCGCTATCCCTGGGTGGGCTTCAAGGCGGAGCGTGAACCGGGCAAGGACCGGCTCTTCGTTACGAACCTCTCCAAGACCGTGGACGGCGTCAAGCTCATCAACAATGTCTCCTTCATCATGGGCAAAGAGGACAAGATCGCCGTCATCGGCGCTAACGAGAATGCCATCACCTGCCTGTTCCAGCTCCTTGCCGGAGAGCTGGAGCCCGACGAGGGGGAAATCAAGTGGGGCGTTTCCACCACCCAGAGCTACTTCCCCCGGGATTTTGGCCCCTACTTCGACGGCTGCGATTTGGAGCTCATGGACTGGATGCGCCAGTTCTCCGCAGACAAGCGGGAGAGCTATCTGCGCACCTTCCTGGGCCGTATGCTCTTCTCCGGCGACGACGTATACAAAAAAGTATCCGTCCTCTCCGGCGGGGAGAAGATGCGCTGCATGATATCCAAGACCATGCTGGAGGGGGCCAACGTGCTCATGTTCGACCAGCCCACCAACCACCTGGACCTGGAGAGCATCGCCGCCCTCAACAACGGCATGACCGCCTTCCCCTACAACATCCTCTTCTACAGCCACGACCACCAGCTGACCCAGACCGTGGCCAACCGCATCATTGAATTGACCGAGGGCGGCTGCGTCGACCGGCAGTGCACCTATGACGAATATATGCACATGATGGGCCGGGACCAGAACGAGATCGTGGAGTGACCTTCTCCCCTGTCAGCCCTGTTCTATCGCGTCCCGGAGCGCTTTGGCCACCACCGGGCAGGCGGCGGCATACCCCGCCTCGCTGGGATGGAGGCCATCGTAGGAATAGCCGTCCTGCAGCCGTCCGTCCTCCGTGCGGAGGGTGCTGAACACGTCCACATATGTACAGCCAAGTTCAAAGGCCGCGCCTTCCAGCCGTCCGTTCAACGTCATGATGCGCCGGTTGAAAAGGAGCGGGCTGCCCTCCACGACAGGATAGACGGACTGCACCAGGATCTTTGCCTTGGGCAAATGCTCCTGGATGCCCCGGATGATGGCCCGCAGATTTGAGACGATGACGTCCTCCGGTATATCCACATAGAGATCGTTCACGCCCCCCAGGATCACCACGATATCCGGCTCCCGGTCATATACGGACTGGATCCTGTCCAGCATGTCCCCGGTGGTGTTGCCGGCCACGCCCAGATTCACCGCATCGAGGCCCGGATAGTATTCCTCCAGGTCGCAGTAGTCCGTGATACTGTCGCCGAAAAAGACGGCCTCGCCGTCCCAATCCGAAAAATCGTATGTATCAGACGGTGCGCCGCCCAGTATTCCTGTCGCCATATTTAATCCCAATAAAACCAAAAGGATACGCATGTACAATGCGCTCATGCCATTTATGCCTCCTCCGCCGTGCATCACAGCGCGGCGGCTTTTTCTTTATCTTGCCCGCAGCTCCCAGAAGGCCACCGCCCCGGCCGCCGCCACGTTCAGGGAGTCCACACCGTTGGCCATGAGGATGCGTACGGTCCAGTCGCAGGCGGCGACGGTCGTGGTCTTGAGCCCGTCCCCCTCCGTGCCCAGCACGACGGCCAGGCGCGGTTCCGCTTTGAGCGCCGGGTCGTCAATGGGCACGGAGTCGTCGCTCAACGCCATAGCCGCTGTCTTAAAGCCCAGGGCGTGCAGCCGTGCCATGCCCTCCTCCGGCCAGCCGGGCAGACAGGCCCAGGGGACCTGCAAAACCGTGCCCATACTCACCCGTACCGCCCGGCGGTTCAATGGGTCGCAGCAGCTCTCCGTCAGAAGTACCCCGTCCATGCCCAGGGCCGCCGCGGAGCGGAACACCGCCCCCACGTTAGTAGAGTCCGTGATATCCTCCAGCACGGCCACGCGCCGGGCATTGGCACATACCTCCCCCACCGTTTTGGGCGCGGGCCTGGCCATGGCACAGAGGATGCCCCGGTTCACGGTGTAGCCCGTGAGCTTTTCCAACACCTCCCGGTCCGCCGTATACACCGCGGCCTCCGGGCACAGGGCCATGAGCTCCGCCCCCTGCCCCGTCAGGTGCCGCCGCTCCATCAAGAGCGCCTTGGGCGCGCAGCCAGCCGCCAGCGCCACCCGGATGGCCTTGGCGCTCTCGCAGATGAACTGGCCCTTTTCCGGCTCCAGACGGCTGCGAAGCTGTGCCTCCGTGAGGCGGGCGAACATATCCAGCTCCGGCGCGGAAATATCGGTTATTTCGATGATCTTGTCCATACTGCGCCTCTCACAGTTTTCTTAACTTCGCCCGGAAGGAGATGGCACGGGGGGTGTCCATGCCGTCAAAGCGCACGATGTGGGCGCCTCTGTCTGTGTCCACCTCCACCACGGTGCCGGGCCCCAGGATATCATGGGCCACCCGGTCTCCCACGGCAAATGTCTGCCCTTCCATATTCTCCGGCAGGTACTTCTCCGTCACGGCGATATATTCCCGCGCCTCGGCGATGAGCCCCTCCCGGGGCGGCTGTGTGTACTCCACGCACCCTGGGTCGATGTCCAGGATGAACCGGGAGGGATACCGGGGCGAGCCGTCGGTGTTTCTACCCTCCGCCTCGGTGAGAAAGAGCCGCTTTTCCGCCCGGGTCATGGCTACGAAGGCAAGACGCCGCTCCTCCTCCATGGCCGGCAGGGTCCGGGTCCGCCGGGAGGGGAAAATGCCCTCGTTCATGCCGCACAGGAACACGTAGGGAAATTCCAGCCCCTTGGCCGCGTGAACGGTCATGAGCTTCACCTTGTCCCCCGGCTCGGCGGCGTCGGCGTTGGTAAAGAGGGCCACGTGATTCAAGTAGTGCACCAGGGTGGCCTCCTCGCCGCAGGTGGTCTCATACTCATATACCGCCTGCTTCAGCTCCGCCAGATTATCCAGCCGCTCCTGGCTGCCCTCGGTGCGCAGGGCCTCTTCATAGCCGCTCTCGTTTAAAATGGCCGACAGCACCTCGCTCACCGGCCGCTGGGCATAGTCCGCGGCATAGCGCTCGATGAGACTTACGAAGGACGCGGCCTTCGTGCCCTTGAAGATATCGTCCTCCAGAGAGCGGGTCAGGGCGTCATAGAGGGAGCAGCCCAGCCTCTCCGCCGCTTTTTCCAGATACTCCATCCTCCGCCGGCCCATGTTCCGCTTGGGGCTGTTCACGATGCGGCGGAAGGAAAGATCGTCTTTATAGGCGAGCATGCGCAGGTAGCTGAGCGCGTCCTTTATCTCTATGCGGGCGAAAAACTGCACGCCGCTGTAGATGGTATAGGGCACCTTTCGCTTTAAGAGGACCTCCTCCACCGACCGGGTCACGTAGTGGGCCCGGTAGAGGACGGTCATGTCTTTATAAGGCACGCCCTGATCGTGCATCTGCTGCACCTGCAATGCTATCCACTCCGCCTCCGCCTCAGCGGTCTTCGCGTGGTGGCAGAGGACGCTCTCCCCCGCCGGGAGCTTGGGTATCAGGTCCTTCTTGATGCGGGTGTGGTTTTTGTCGATAAGGGAATTGGCGGCAGCCAATATTTCCGGCGTGGAGCGGTAGTTTTCCATCATCATGATGGTCTTCGTGCCGGGAAAGCGCCGGTCGAAGTCCAGCAGAAACTTCACGTCCGCGCCCCGCCAGGTATAGATGGTCTGGTCCGGGTCCCCCACGATGAAGAGATTTTTATGGTAGCCGCAGAGAGCCTCCATCAGCTCGTATTGGAGTGTGTCGATGTCCTGGAACTCGTCGATCATGATGTATTCCAGCCGCTTTTGCCATTTGAGCCGGATGTCCTCATGCTGCTGGAATATGTAGAGAGTGAACTTGATGAGGTCGTTATAGTCCAGGCCGAAGCACTTTTTCTCCTGGTAGAGGTAGCCGTAGAAAATGATGTCCCGGGCGGACACGGCCTTTTCGTATTTCTCCCGCAGGCCGTCCAGGTCCATGGCGATCATGTCGAGATAATATTCCGGCCGCTTGAAGAGCTTTTCGATCTCTATCATGTCCCGAGCGGCGACAAAGGTCATATCCCGGAGAGTCAGACCCCGTTCCTCGTAGATGATGCGGAGCATGGCGTCGATGTCGGAGTTGTCCAGCACAAGAAAGCTTTTGGGGTACTGAACGGCATAGCTGTCCTCCTGCAGGACAGAGACGCAGAAGCCGTGGAAGGTGTTGATATAACCGGTATCGTTGTCGCCGGTCAGGTTATGGATGCGCTGGCGCATCTCGTTTGCGGCCTTGTTGGTGAAGGTGACGCACAGGATGTTTCCCGGCAGGATGCCCAGCTCATTCACAAGATAGGCGAAACGGTGAGTCAGAGCCCGGGTCTTGCCGGAGCCGGCCCCGGCGATGACGCGTACATACCCCTCCGTCGTGGTGACCGCCGCCCGCTGGGCGTCGTTCAGCTTGTAGTCCATGGTCCGTCCCTCCTTCAGCTTTGATGCCATTATCCATATCAACTGTCCCAAAGGCCGGACAGCAACCGTACATTCTCCACTAATTATAGCATATTTCTCTATCTCTGTACATGGAAACGTCCCCCGCCCGCAGGCGGGGGACGTGCTGTATACTATCAGAACAGGCCGGAGATGACGCCGTTGTCGTCCACGTCTATCTTCTCCGCGGCGGGGACTTTGGGCAGGCCCGGCATGGTCATGATGTCGCCGGTCAGGACCACGGCAAAGCCGGCGCCGGCGGATACCTTGACCTCCTTCACCGTGACGGTGAAGCCCTCCGGCGCGCCGAGCAGAGCTGGGTCGTCGGAAAAGCTGTACTGGGTCTTGGCGATGCACACGGGAAGGCCGCCGAAGCCCAGGTCCGTGAGCCGGGCGATCTGCTTCTGGGCGGCGGGCAGGATGCTCACGCCCGCGCCGCCGTAGACCTTCTGCACCACGGCCTCGATCTTCTTGTCCAGGGGCATGTCCAACTCATAGCTGAAGCGGAAGTCCGGCTTCTCGGTCTCGCAGACCCGGACCACCTCGGCGGCCAGATCCGTAGCGCCGGCGCCGCCCTTGGCCCAAAAGTTGCCCAGGACCGCCTTTACGCCCAGCTTGGCGCAGGATTCGATGACCTGCTGCACCTCCGCGTCCGTATCTGTGGGGAAGCGGTTCACCGCCACCACGCAGGGCAGGCCGTAGACGTTCTTGATGTTGGCCACATGCCGCAAAAGGTTCGGCATGCCCTTTTCCAAGGCCGCCAGGTCCTCATGACCCAGCTCGGTCTTGGGAAGGCCGCCGTGCATCTTGAGCGCCCGGATGGTAGCGACCACTACCACTGCGGCGGGCGTGAGGCCCGCGTAGCGGCACTTGATGTCCAGGAATTTCTCCGCGCCCAGGTCCGCGCCGAAGCCGGCCTCCGTGACGGTGTAGTCGGAAAGCTTCATGGCCATGCGGGTGGCCAGCACGCTGTTGCAGCCGTGGGCGATGTTGGCGAAGGGGCCGCCGTGGACGAAGGCCGGTGTCCCCTCCAGGGTCTGGACCAGGTTGGGCTTCAGCGCGTCCTTCAAAAGGGCCGCCATGGCGCCCACGGCCTTCAGGTCCTTGGCGGTCACCGGCGCGCCGTCGTAGGTATAGGCAACCACGATGCGGCCCAGGCGCTCCTTGAGGTCATGGATAGACGAGGCCAGGCAGAACACCGCCATGATCTCCGTGGCCACGGTGATGTCATAGCCGTCCTCCCGGGGCACGCCGTTGACGCGCCCGCCCAGGCCGTCCACCACGTGGCGCAGCTGCCGGTCGTTCATGTCCACGCAGCGCTTCCAGGTGACGGTCTTGGGGTCGATGTTCAGGGCGTTTCCCTGATAGATGTGGTTATCCAGCATGGCGGCCAGCAGGTTGTTGGCCGCGCCGATGGCGTGAAAGTCCCCGGTGAAGTGGAGATTTATATCCTCCATGGGCACTACCTGGGCATAGCCGCCGCCGGCGGCGCCGCCCTTCACGCCGAACACGGGGCCCAGAGAGGGCTCCCGCAGGGCCAGGATGGCGTTCTTGCCGATGCGGCGCATGCCGTCGGCCAGACCGATGCTGGTGGTTGTCTTGCCCTCGCCCGCCGGGGTGGGGGTGATAGCCGTCACAAGGATGAGCTTTCCGTCGGGCCGGTCGCTCTCGTTCAGGAGGGCATAGTCCACCTTGGCCTTATACTTTCCGTAGGGCTCCAGGTACTTTTCATCCACGCCGGCGCGCTTCGCAATGACGCCGATGGGCTCCATTTTACAGGCCTGGGCGATCTCGATATCGGTCATGAACTGATCCTCCTATTACTTGATAGCGCTGGTGTTGCGCAATGTCACGTCGTGATAGCCGCCCTCCACGATGCTGGTCTCGCTGACCAGGGTGAGCTTGGCGTCCCGCTGCAGGTCGGGGATGGTTGTGACGCCGCAGTTGCACATGGTGGATTTGACCTTGTAGAGCGTCTTCTGGACGTTCTCATGCAGGCCGCCGGCGTAGGTGACATAGCTGTCCACGCCCTCCTCGAAGCTGAGGCCCTCGCTGCCGCCCAGGTCGTAGCGCTGCCAGTTCCGGGCCCGGTTGGAGCCCTCGCCCCAGTACTCCTTCACCATGGTCCCGTTGATGTTCAGCTTGGGAGTGGGGCTCTCGTCAAAGCGGGCGAAGTACCGGCCCAGCATGACGAAGTCCGCGCCCATGGCCAGGGCCAGGGTGATGTGGTGGTCATGGACGATGCCGCCGTCGGAGCAGATGGGCACGTATATGCCGGTCTCCTGGAAGTACTCGTCCCGGGCCTTGGCTACCTCGATTACCGCCGTGGCTTGGCCCCGGCCGATGCCTTTGGTCTCCCGGGTGATGCAGATGGAGCCGCCGCCGATGCCCACCTTTACAAAGTCCGCACCCGCCTCCGCCAGGAAGCGGAACCCAGCCGCGTCCACCACGTTGCCCGCGCCCACCTTCACGCTCTCGCCGTAGTGGGCCCGTATCCACTCGATGGTTCGTTTCTGCCAGATGGAGTGGCCCTCGGAGGAGTCGATGCACAGGGCGTCCGCCCCGGCCTCCACCAGCGCCGGCACCCGCTGGGCGTAGTCACGGGAGTTGATGCCCGCGCCAACCATGAGGCGTTTTTGCGTATCCAACAGCTCCTCGGGATTTTCCTTGTGGCTGGCGTAGTCCTTGCGGAAGACGAAGTACTCCATCCGTCCGTCAGCGGACACGATGGGCAGGGCGTTCAGCTTGTGGTCCCAAATGATGTCGTTGGCTTCCTTGAGGGTAGTGCCCTCGGGGGCGGTGACCAGCTTGTCAAAGGGCGTCATGAAATCCCTGACAAGCTCCGTGGTCTCCATGCGGCTGACGCGGTAATCCCGGCTGGTGACCAGACCCAGAAGCTTTCCGTTGGCGGTGCCGTCCTCGGTGACGGCCACGGTGGAAAAGCCGTTTTTCGCCTTCAGGGCCAGGATGTCCGCCAAAGTGGCGTCCGGGGTCACGTTGGAGGCGCTGACCACGAAGCCGGACTTATAGTTCTTGACCCGGGCCACCATGGCTGCCTCGTCCTCGATGGTCTGGGAGCCGTAGATGAAGGAGAGGCCTCCCTCCCTTGCCAGGGCAATGGCCAGGGTGTCGTTGGATACGGACTGCATGATGGCTGATACCATGGGGATGCTCAAGGTAATGGCCGGTTCCTCCCCCTTTTTGAACTTTGTCAGGGGCGTTTTCAGACTGATGTTGGCCGGGATGCACTGCTCGGAGGTATACCCGGGGATCAGGAGATACTCGTTGAAGGTGCGGGATGGTTCGCTGCAATACTGTGCCATGGTCTGTCCTCCTTGTTTTATCTGAAATACCGGACCGCGGCCCGGAAAATGCCCATGTCGTACCGGCCGGGTACGTTCTTATAAAGCGCCTGGCCCACGCGCTCGGAGTGGCCCATCTTGCCAAGCACCCGCCCGTCGGGGCTGGTGATGCCCTCGATGGCGAACACGGAGCCGTTGGGGTTATCGGCCGTGTCCATGGAGGGCACGCCGTCCAAGTCAACATACTGAGTGGCGATCTGACCGTTCGCGGCAAGCTTCCTTACCAGCTCCTCCGAGGCCAGGAACCGGCCCTCGCCGTGGGAGATGGGCACGGTGTAGACCTCGCCGGGCTGCGTCCCGGCCAGCCAGGGAGACTTGTTGGAGGCGATGCGGGTGTGCACAATGCGGGACTGGTGCCGCCCGATGACATTATAGCTCAGGGTGGGGCAGTTCTCGTCCGTGTCCACGATCTTCCCGAAGGGCACAAGGCCCAGCTTGATGAGAGCCTGGAAACCGTTGCAGATGCCCAGCATCAGCCCGTCCCGCTGTTCCAAGAGCCTCGTCACCTGCTCCCGGACGGGGCCGCCCCGGAAGAAAGCGGCGATGAATTTGGCGCTGCCCTCCGGCTCATCACCGCCGGAGAAGCCGCCGGGAAGCACGATCATCTGGGCCCGTTCGATGGCCTTGGCGGCGCGGTCGATGCTGGCGGCGGTGTCCGCCGCGGTCAGGTTCCGCACCACCAGGATCTCCGCCTCGCCGCCGGCCTCAATCACAGCCCGGGCGGTGTCATACTCGCAGTTTGTGCCGGGGAACACGGGGATGAACGCCCTGGGTTTGGCATGCTTCACCGCGGGAGCCTTGCGCTCGGAGGCGGTATAGGAAAACGCCTCCACAGGGCCGGTCTCAGCCGTGCGGGTGGGATACACGTCCTCCAGCACCGCCTCGTTCAGGGCCAGCAGCTCATCGATGGGGGCGCTGTCCGCCCCCAGGTCGATCGTCGGCTCCGCCGTGGTGACGCCCACGCGGCGGGCATAGGGGCAGTCGGTATCCGACTCCAGCTCCGCCACGATGGCTCCGTAAAACGGGATATGCCACATGTCCCCTGTCATCTCTTCATTTGCCTTGAACCCGATCCGGTTGCCAAAGGACATTTTCATCACCGCCTCGGCGGCGCTCTCCTCGATGGCCCAGGCGGCCTTCACCCTGCCCTGTCGGGCCAGCGCGTGGAACGCCTCCCAGGCGGCCTTCGTGTACTCCGGCTCGTCGCCGCCGAACACATACACCGGATGGCCCGCCTCTTTGAACTCAGGCGATAGCACCTCTCCGGCCTGGATGGGCGCGATGGCGAAGGAGATCAGCGTGGGCGGCACGTCCCTGTCCATGAAGGAGCCGGACATGGAGTCCTTGCCGCCGATGGCGGCGCAGCCGTAGTCCAGCTGAGCCTCCAATGCCCCAAGCAGCGCGGAGAAGGGCTTGCCCCAGCGGTCTGGATCGTCCCGCAGCTTCTCGAAAAACTCCTGAAGCGTTAGATAGGCAGCCTTGTAGTCCGCACCGGCAGCCACGATCTTGGTCAGCGACGTGACCACGCTGTCCATGGCCCCAGAATAGGGGTCCACGGTCATCCGGTCCGGGTCGCAGCCCCAGGCCATGACGCTGGCCTGGTCCGTCCTCTGCCCCGGCAGCACCGGCAGCAGGGCCGCCATGGCCTGGGCCGGGGTGGTCTGGGTCTTGCCGCCGAAGGGCATGAGCACGCTCCCCTCGCCGATGGTGCCGTCGAACCGCTCCGTGAGGCCCCGGCGGGAGGCGCATTTCAGGCTCCCGGCCATCTCCCGCAGGCTGGAAAAGCGGGGCTTGCCCATGGCATCCCTGTCCTTCACCGGGACGGCCACTGCCGCGTGCTTCACCGCGCCGTTGGTGTTCAAAAACGCCCGGTTTAGGTCCGCGACGGTCCTCCCCTTCCAGGTCATGACCATCCGCGGGCTCTCGGTGACCACCGCCACCCGATAGGCCTCCAGGTTCTCCGCCTCAGCGGCGGCGATGAACGCCTCCGCGTCCTCAGGGGCCACCACCACGGCCATGCGCTCCTGGCTCTCGGAGATGGCCAGCTCCGTGCCATCCAGGCCCTCATACTTCTTCCGCACCGCATCCAAGTCGATCTCCAGCCCGTCCGCCAGCTCGCCGATGGCCACGCTGACGCCGCCGGCGCCGAAGTCGTTGCAGCGCTTGATGAGCCGGGTCACGTTCCCATCCCGGAAAAGCCGCTGTATCTTCCGCTCCTCGGGAGCGTTGCCCTTCTGGACCTCAGAGGCCATGGTCTGCAGGGATTTGGTGTTATGGCTCTTGGAGGAACCGGTGGCGCCGCCAATGCCGTCCCGGCCGGTGCGGCCGCCCAGCAATATAACTACGTCTCCCGGCGCCGGCTCTTCCCGGCGCACGTTCTCCGCCGGGGCCGCCGCCACCACCACGCCGCATTCCAGACGCTTGGCGATATAGCCCTCATGATACATCTCGGCCACGTGGCCGGTGGCGAGGCCTATCTGGTTGCCGTAGGAGGAATAGCCCGCCGCGGCGGTCTGGGCCAGCTTCCGCTGAGGGAGCTTCCCGGGCACGGTATCGTCCACCGCTGCCCGGGGGTCGCCCCCGCCGGTGACACGCATGGCCTGGTGCACATAGGCCCGGCCGGACAGGGGGTCCCGGATGCAGCCGCCAATGCAGGTGGCCGCGCCGCCGAAGGGCTCGATCTCCGTGGGATGGTTGTGGGTCTCGTTTTTAAACATGAGGAGCCAGTCCTGCTCCTTCCCATCCACCCGGGCAGGCACATGGATAGAGCAGGCGTTGATCTCCTCGCTCTCGTCCAGCTCGGGGAGCATCCCCCGCTTTTTAAGGACTTTGGTGCCAAGGGTAGCGATGTCCATCAGGGTCTGGGGCCGCGCGGCGGCCTTCGCCTCCCCATATACCTCCACACGCGCCGCCTTGTACCGCTCATAGGCTGCCTTGACAGCCGAGTCCTCTATCTCCACGCTGTCCAGATGAGCGGAGAAGGTGGTGTGGCGGCAGTGGTCGGACCAGTAGGTGTCCACCACCCGCACCTCGGTGAGGGTGGGGTCCCGGTGCTCCTCGTTCTTGAAATAATTCTGGAGGAATCTCAGGTCGTCCAGGTCCATGGCCAGGCCCAGCTTGTCCAAAAGCGCGGCCAGGGCCCCATCATCCATGCCGATGAAGCCCTCCACCGTCTGCACATGGTCGGGCACGGCATAAGTCCGCGCCAGGGTCTCAGGCTTGTCCATGGAGGCGCGGCGACTCTCCACGGGGTTGATGACGTAGCCGCTGATCTTGTCGACGTCCTCCGCCGTCAGGTCTCCCCGCAGGAGATACACCTTGGCGTAGGACACCAGGGGCCGCTCCACGCCGGCCATGAGCTGGATGCATTGAGCGGCGGAGTCGGCCCGCTGGTCGAACTGCCCCGGCAGGGCCTCCACCGCGAGCACCGTCCACTGACCCTCCGGCATTGGAAACGTCTCATCATAGACTATGTCCACCTGGGGCTCGGAAAAGACCACGGACCGGGCCCGTTCAAATACCTCCCGGTCGATGTGGTCCACATCATACCGGTTCAGGATGCGCACTTCCTCCAGGGCCTTCACGCCCAGGAAGTCCCGCAGGTCGGCCAGCAGGCTGGCGCTTTCCGGGGATACCCCCGGTTTCTTCTCTGCAAATATCCGATAGACCATATACTCTCTCTCAGTTCTCCAGCGCTTTCAGGGCCAGGCCGCCGATGTCATGGCGGTAAAAGGCGTTGCCGAAATGGACCTTCTCCACGTCGGCGTAGGCAGCCTTAATGGCCTCCGGCAGGTTCTCTGCCACGGCGGTGACGCCCAGCACCCGGCCGCCATTGGTCAGGAGCTTGCCATCCTCCAGCTTTGCCCCGGCCACATAGACCTGCGCCTTTATCCCGGCGTCATAACTTATCTCATAACCCTTTTCATAACTTTCAGGATAGCCGTTGCTCGCCATGATGACGCAGCAGGCGTGCTTGTCCGAAAAGCGCACGTCCGTCTTATCCAGCGTGCCGTTCCGGCAGGCCGTCATGGCCTCTAAGAGGTCCGACTCCATCAGGGGCAGAACGACTTGGGTCTCCGGATCGCCGAAGCGGCAGTTGTACTCAATGACCTTGGGCCCGTCGGGGGTGAGCATCAGGCCGAAATAGAGGCAGCCCTTGAAGGGCCGGCCCTCGGCGGCCATAGCCGCGATAGTGGGCTTGAAAATGGTCTCCATGCACACCCCGGCCACATCCTTCGTGTAATAGGGGTTGGGGGCCACGGTGCCCATGCCGCCGGTGTTGAGGCCGGTGTCGTTATCGTGGGCCCGCTTGTGATCCATGGAGGAAACCATGGGCTTGACGGTCACGCCGTCGGTGAAGGCCAGCACGGACACCTCCGGGCCCGTGAGGAATTCCTCCACCACGATCTGGTCGCCGCTGGCGCCGAACTTTTTGTCCTCCATGATGGACTTGACGGCCTCTATTGCCTCTTCCCGGGTCTGAGCGATGAGCACACCCTTGCCCAAGGCCAGGCCGTCCGCCTTCACCACCGTAGGCAGCGGCGCGGTCTTCACATATTCCAGCGCCTTTTCAGCGTCGTCGAAGACCTCATAGGAGGCGGTGGGGATGCCGTACTTCTTCATGAGGTTTTTGGAGAAGACCTTGCTGCCCTCAATAATGGCGGCTTTTTTATCCGGCCCGAAGCAGGGCACGCCCGCCCCCTCCAGAGCATCCACCATCCCCAGCACCAGGGGGTCATCCGGTGTCACCACAGCGAAGTCTATGGCGTTCTCCTTCGCAAAACGCACCGCGCCGTCTATATCCTTTGCGCCTATATCTACGCACACCGCATCCGCGGCGATGCCGCCGTTGCCGGGCAGGGCGTATATCGTCTCCACTTGGGGGCTCTCTTTCAGCTTGCGGATGACGGCGTGTTCCCGGCCGCCGCTGCCGATGACCATGAGTTTCATAATCTACCTCTCTTACATCCAAATCTTATTCCCATGCGCCTGTTTCCAAATATCGCTTCGCCCGGTGCTCCGCCTTGGCCACGAGCGCGGCGTCAAAGCCCATCATTCCCAAAAGCCGGATGGCGTTCCGGGATCGAGCCGGCCCCTCCCGGAGCCGGTAGTCGAAATCCATGGAACCTTCGCCCACTGTCTCCTCAAAGTGACACATCCGGCACTTTCCTGCCAGCAGGGTACACAGCTCCAGATCGTGGGTGGCCGCGAGACACAGGACCCCCGCGTCAAAGAGCGTCTCCAAAATGGCACTGGATGCCGCGATGCGCTCGGCGGTGTTAGTGCCCCGCAGGACCTCGTCCACCACGCAAAGGACAGGTCTTTCCTTTTCCGCCGCAATCAGGATGCGGCGGATGGACTTGATCTCCGTGACGTAATAGCTTTCCCCCGCCAGCAGGTCGTCCTCCAGGGCCATAGACGAATAAATGTAAAACACGCCGCCCTGATAACTCTCCGCCGCTGCCGTGCACAGGCTCTGGGCCAGCAGAGCGTTCAAAAGCGCTGTACGCAGATAGGTGCTCTTGCCGGAGGCGTTTGAGCCGGTGAGCAGCATGGGCCTGTCCAGGTCCAGGTCGTTGGGCACAGCGGCGTCCAGCAACGGGTGGACCATGCCCCGGACATGCAACTCCGCTGAGCCGTCAAAGGCGATGGCCGGAATGGCGTACACATCCATGCTCGCCCGCCAGGAGGCCGCCGCGATGGCCGTATCCAGCCGTCCCAGGCCCTCGATGACGGCCATCAGGTCCTTTTGATGGGTCCACAGCTTGTTTTTCAGGTACTCATAGGTAATGAGGTCCAGCAAAAACAACGAGGCCAGCAGGTCCCCCGCGTTGCCGGTGTCCATACTGGACACGCCGCCAGTGCGCAGTACGAACCGCAGCTTTTTCAATGCTGCATAAGCGTCTGTCAGCTCCCGGTCCAGATCCGATACGCACAGCTTTTGGACCCGCCGCAGGGCGAACACCTCTGCCACTGAGTAGTTGAGGGTATCAAATTCCCGGCGCACCCGCCGCAGCGCGAACTCCCGGAGCACCATATTGAAGGACATGAGCATGACCGCCGCCATGATCGGAACGACGTCTAGCACTCCCAGCACTAGGCTGACTATGAACGCCGCCGACAGAACCGCATAGAGGATAAACCGTCTCCGGCCCCTTACCTCCGGCACGAACGCTGTACAAAGGTCCGACCGCCGGGTCCGGCCCAGAGCGTCCAAAATGACCTGGATTTCCAAACGCTTTCCCGGCTCTGCCTCCATGAACGCGAGGAGCCTGGCCCGGCGGCCGTATTCCTCCCCGTTCAGAGCCGGGTGGCGCAGGGTATCGTAGAGCACCTGCTCCCCCGGCGTGGACAGACCCGGGTCAATGCGCCTGAACACCCGGTCCATGTCCAAGTCGTGCCAGGTGACATCGTCTACACTGTAGCCGTCCTCCCGCGCCCGGCGGTAGTCCGACCAGGCACGAATACGCTCCATGTCCCCGTCGGTAAAGTACACGTCCGGCTTTTTCCCAAAGGCCGCCTCCAGCCTGCGGCGTCTTTTTCTGTCAGCGCCGAACATGACTTCTATCAATGGTGGAAAAGCCGCATGCCCGTAAAGGCCATGACGATGCCGTACTTGTCCGCCGTCTCGATGACGTTGTCGTCCCGGATAGAGCCGCCGGGCTCGGCGATATAGGCCACGCCGGACTTGCGGGCGCGCTCCACGTTGTCCCCGAAGGGGAAGAACGCGTCGCTGCCCACGGTGACGCCGGACTGGGTGGCGATCCAGGCCTTTTTCTCCTCTGCGGTCAGTGGCTCGGGCCGCCGGATGAACATGTTCTGCCAGGCGCCGTCGGCCAGCACGTCTTCGTACTCATCGGAGATATACACATCGATGGCGTTGTCCCGGTCCGGCCGGCGGATATCCGCCTTGAAGGGCAGGTTCAAGACCTTCTCATGCTGCCGGAAGTACCAGTTGTCCGCCTTGCTGCCGGCAAGGCGCGTGCAGTGGATGCGGCTCTGCTGGCCCGCGCCCACGCCGATGGCCTGTCCGTCCTTTACGTAGCAGACGGAATTGGACTGGGTGTACTTCAGCGTGATAAGGGCCACGGTCATGTCCGTCACCGCTTCGGGGGGCAGGGCCTTGTTCTTCGTCACGATATTGGCGAAGGCCTCCGCCGTGACCTTGTAGTCGTTCCGCCCCTGCTGGAAGGTGACGCCGTACACGTCCTTCCTCTCCACCGGGTCGGGCACATAGGCGGGGTCTATCCTCACCACGTTATAATTGCCCTTTTTCTTGGTTTTAAGGATGGCCAAGGCCTCGGGGGTGTAGTCAGGGGCGATGACACCGTCGGAGACCTCTTCCTTCAGGTACTTCGCCGTTGCCTCGTCGCATGTCTCGGACAGGGCCGCCCAGTCCCCGTAGGAGCAGAGCCGGTCTGCCCCCCGGGCCCGGATATAGGCACAGGCGATGGGGCTGAGCTCCGCGTCCGGGTCCACAAAGTATATCTTCCTGTCCGTCTCAGACAGGGGCTTGCCCACGGCGGCGCCCGCCGGGGACACATGCTTGAAGCTGGCGGCGGCGGGCAGGCCTGTGGCCTCGGAAAGCTCCTTCACCAGCTGCCAGGCGTTGAAGGCATCCAGGAAATTGATGAAGCCGGGCTTGCCGTTCAGCACCTCGATGGGCAGGTCGGAGCCATCCTTCATGAAGATGCAGGAGGGCTTCTGGTTGGGGTTGCAGCCGTATTTCAGTTCCAGAGAGTTCATGTCGTCTCCTTTCAGCCTTCGTGTTTGTTGGTGAGCACGGTATCGCGCTCGCCGGTGGCCAGGTCGATATAGGACACATAGAGGGACACCTTGTTGTCCTCGTTGAGGGCCGCCCAGACCTGCCGGCTCAGGGCAGCCGCGTCGGGCGCGTCGATGGTGACCGGGGCGGGTTCCCCCTCATAGGAGGGCAGCGGGTCACCGTCGGCGGCATAGGTGTGGATGATGTGGCCCATGCCCGCTTTGGGCTTATCGTACTCATAGAAGTACCGGCAGCAGCAGGCGGGGTCGCCGTCCTGGCTCTTCAGAATAGACAGCTTATAGCTGCCGTCCGGCTCCACGACGCCGGAGATGCGGGGGGTCCAGTTGGGCCCGTCCGGCTCAAATTCCCGGGTGCGCAGGGCGGCGGCGAAGGTCCGGCCAGCCTGCAGGGCGTCCCGGACGGTGTCGGTCTGATCACCGTTGGTGACGATGGTCGCGCCCTCATAAATGCGCACGGGGTGGTAGATGATGAGGCTGGGGTCCGACATCTTGGCCGGGTCGTGGGCCTGGGTGCGGATGCCGTCGTCGGTGGTCACGAACACCCGGTTGCGGCTGTTGACGCTGCGGCCCATGATGAAGTAGGCGATCACCGCCTTCTTATCATCGGCGCTCCGGCCCAGGAAGATGCCCCGGCCGGGGTAGGTCCTCTCGCGCAGGTAAGCTGTCAAATCAGTCATGCTCTTTTCCTTTCATGATCTGGGCGGCCACCATCTCCGCAGCCTGGGGCAGGATGATCCACTCCGCCTGTTCCATGACCCGCCGCTGCAGGACCTGCGGCGTGTCGCCGTCCTCTACCATCACCGGCTTTTGGGCGATGATGCGCCCGCCGTCCGGTATCTCGTTGACAAAATGCACCGTGGCGCCGGTGACCTTCACGCCCCGCTTCAGGGCCTCCTCGTGGACCTTGAGGCCGTAATAGCACTTGCCGCAGAAGGAGGGGATCAGCGCCGGATGGACGTTCAGGATCCGCTCCGGGAAGCGGTCTGTGAAGTCCTTGGACAGGATGCTCATGAACCCCGCCAGCACGATCATCTCCGCACCGGCTTCCTCCAGCGCCTTTAAAATGGCGGTCTCAAAGGCCTCCTGGCTGCCCAGCTCCTTCCGGGAGCAGACCACCGCAGGCACCCCGGCCTTTTCCGCCCGGGTGAGGGCGTAGGCGTCCGGCTGGCTGGATACAACCAGCACGATCTGGCCGGAAGGGAGCTTCCCCGCCGCCTGGGCGTCTAGCAATGCCTGCAGGTTGGTGCCGCCGCCGGATACGAACACGGCGATACGCGTCTTTGTCATATGAGCTGCACCCTCTCTCCGCCCTGGACAACTTCGCCCAGGATATAGGCCTCCTCCCCATTGGCCCTCAGGACTTCCATGGCCCTGTCGGCGTCGGCCGCGGCCACGGTCACGGTCATGCCCACGCCCATGTTGAAGGTGTTGAACATGTCCCGTTCCGGGATGTTCCCGGTCCTTTGGATGAGGTCGAATATAGTGGGGGTCCGCACCGCTTTTTTCCCGATGCGCACGCCCAGCCCCTCCGGGATGCTCCGGGGGATATTCTCGTAAAACCCGCCGCCGGTGATATGGCTGACGCCCTTCACCTGCACGGCCTCCATCAAGGCCAGCACAGGCTTCACATAGATGCGGGTGGGGGTCAGCAGCGTCTCGCCGATGGAGGCGCCGTCCAGTGCCTCGCAGGGGCGGGTGATGTCCTTCTCCCCAACGCCGAAGACCTTGCGCACCAGGGAAAAACCGTTGGAATGAACGCCGCTGGAGGGCAGGGCGATCAACACGTCACTAGGCCTCGTAGTACTGTTGTCCAGCATCTTCTCCCGATCAGCGATGCCCACTACGAACCCGGCCAGGTCGTAGTCGTCCTCAGCCATGACGCCGGGGTGCTCGGCGGTCTCCCCGCCGATGAGGGCGCAGCCCGCCTGCACACATCCCTCCGCCACGCCGGCCACGATAGCCGCGATGCGCTCGGGGATATTCTTCCCGCAGGCGATGTAATCCAAAAAGAACAGAGGCCTCGCCCCGGCGCAGATCACGTCGTTGGCACACATGGCCACGCAGTCGACGCCGATGGTGTCGTGCTTATCCAGTATCTGGGCGATACGCAGCTTGGTTCCCACGCCGTCGGTGCCGGAGACCAATATGGGCTCCTTCATACCGGCCAGGTCCGGCCTGAACAGGCCGCCGAAGCCGCCCACGTCCCCCACCACGCCGGGGATATTGGTCCGGGCGATATGGGCTTTCATCAGCTCCACGGATTTATAGCCCGCGGTGATGTCCACGCCGGCGGCGGCGTAGCTTTCGGAAAAGCTCTCCTTATTCATCCCGGCCTCTCCCCTCGCTGATCTTGTACTCAAAGCGGCTCTTGGAGCTGTTGGTTGGTATCATGGTTGGGTAGTTATTGGTAAAGCAGGCGTCACAGAAGCCCTCGCAGTTCGCGTCCCCCAGCAGGTACGGCAGGTCCTCGGTCGGCAGATACCCCAGACTGTCCGCGCCGATGATGGCGCATATCTCCTCCACCGAGTGGTGGCAGGCGATGAGATTGTCCCGGGAGTCGATGTCCGTGCCGTAATAGCAGGGGTTCAAAAAGGGCGGCGCGGAGATGCGCATGTGGACCTCCGCCGCGCCGGCCTCCCGCAGCAGCCTTACGAACCGGCCGCTGGTGGTGCCCCGGACGATGGAGTCGTCCACCACGACCACTCGTTTGCCCCGGACCACGCTGGCCACGGGGTTCAATTTGATGCGCACCATATCCTCCCGAGTGCCCTGCCCCGGGGCGATGAAGGTGCGGCCGATGTACTTGTTTTTGATGAATCCCACGCCATAAGGGATGCCAGAGGCCCGGGCATAGCCCAGGGCGGCATCCAGCCCGGAATCGGGCACGCCGATAACGACATCGGCTTCCACGCCGTGGCGGGCGGCCAGCCGCTCCCCCGCCCGGATACGGGCCTCATGCACGCTGACGCCGTCGATGACGGAGTCGGGCCGGGCAAAGTAGATGTGCTCGAATATGCACAGCTTCCTGGGCGCCTTGCCGCAGTGGTCCCGGATGCTCTGGACCCCGTCCTTGGAGAACATGACGATCTCCCCAGGCTCCACGTCCCGGATGAACCGGGCGTTCACCGCCTCCAGAGCGCAGCTTTCAGACGCCACCACATAGGCGCCGTCCTCCCGCTGGCCGTAGCACAGGGGCCTAAAGCCGTTCTCATCCCGCACGGCCAATAGCTTGGAGGGGCTCATGACCACCATGGAATAGGCGCCTTTTATCAGGAACATGGCCTGATTCACCGCCTGCTCGATGGAGGGAGCGGTGAGCCGTTCCTTGGTGATGACATAGGAGATGACCTCCGTGTCGCTGGTTGAGTGGAAGATGGAGCCCTGCAGTTCCAGGGCCTTGCGCAGCTCGGCGGAGTTGACGAGATTGCCGTTGTGGGCCAGGGCCATGCGGCCCTTGATGTGGTTCACAACCATGGGCTGGCAGTTTTCCCGCCCGCTGCAGCCGGTGGTGCCGTAGCGCACGTGGCCCACGGCCATGTTCCCCTCCGGCAGGTGGTTCAGCACCCGGTTAGTGAACACGTCGTTCACAAGCCCCAGGTCCTTATAGAAGCTGAACAGGCCGTCGTCGTTGATGACGATGCCGCAGCTCTCCTGACCCCGGTGCTGCAGAGCGTACAGGCCGTAATAAGCGGTGGATACCAGCGGCATCTGCTTGGTTGCGAAGATGCCGAATACGCCGCATTCCTCGTGAAGACTGCTCATATCTCAGCCCAGGATGCGCTTCATCATCTCGGCGTAGGCGTCCTCCACCCCGCCAAGGTCCCGGCGGAAGCGGTCCTTGTCCAGCTTCTCATGGGTGGTGCTGTCCCAGAACCGGCAGGTATCGGGGCTGATCTCGTCAGCCAAGACGATAGAGCCGTCCGAGGTCTTGCCGAACTCCAGCTTGAAGTCAACCAAGTCCACGTTCACAGCCTTGAAAAAGGCCTTCAGCACGTCGTTGACCTTAAAAGCCATGGCCTTGATGGTTTCCAACTCCTCCGGGGTGCAAAGCCCCAGGGCCAGGGCATGGTAGTCGTTGATGAGGGGGTCGCCCAGCGCGTCGTTTTTATAGGAGGTCTCAAAGGTGGGAGCGGCGAAGACGATGCCCTCCTCCACGCCATAGCGCTTGGCGAAGGAGCCGGCGGAGATATTGCGGATGATGACCTCCAGGGGCACGATGGTGACCTTCTTCACCACCGTCTCCCTATCGTTCAGTTCTTTCACAAAATGGGTGGGTACGCCCTCCTTCTCCAGGACCTGCATCAGGTAGTTGGTCACCCGGTTGTTGATGGCGCCCTTGCCGGCGATCTGACCCTTTTTCAGGCCGTTGAAGGCGGTGGCGTCGTCCTTGTAGGACACGATCAGAAGCTCAGGGTCCTCGGTGGCGTAGACCTTCTTGGCCTTGCCTTCGTAGAGCTGCTCTTTCTTTTCCATGATATCGACCTCCATAAAAGTGGTTGTTTACTTGTGGTTGAACCGGGCCTCCACGGCGGCGTTCTTCTCCAGCACCTTCGCCCGCCCTTCGGCTCTGACCGCATCCAGCTTGTCCGCGAGGGCGCTGTCCTCCAGGGCCAGTATCTCTACGGAAAGCAGCGCGGCGTTGACGGCCCCGTCTATCGCTACGGTGGCTACCGGGATGCCGGAGGGCATCTGCACCGTGGACAGAAGGGCGTCAACGCCGTCTAGATTTTTGCTTTTCAAGGGAATGCCGATCACCGGCAGGGTGGTGTTGGCCGCAATGGCCCCGGCCAGATGGGCCGCCATACCCGCAGCCGCGATGATCACCCCGAAGCCGCGGCTTCGGGCGTTCAGGGCGAAGTCCCTCGCCTGGTCCGGCGTGCGGTGGGCAGAGAAGATGTGCACCTCGTGGGGCACGCCGTATTCCGCCAGCTTATCCGCCGCCTTTTCCGCCACGGGCAGGTCACTGTCGCTGCCCATGATGATGGCTACTTTCTTCATTTAAAACGCTCCTTTAAAGCAGTCAGAGCAGTTCTATTTGCTGCAAATAGAACTGCCCAGACGGTCGGCAAAAACAATGAAATTGGCTCCCTTGCGTTCGCCGCTCACCGTCAGTTGCCAATTCATGTGTGTTTCATTGTTGTATAGATTATAACAAAGGGCCCAATGGAAAGTCAATTCTTCCCCGCATGCGGGAAAAGACATTTTTCCGTCAAAGAGATGGTAAATTTTAGCTATTCTGCCCAGTTTGTCCCTCCACAAGAAAAAGGGCCCCCGGTGAGCACCGGGGGCCAGATGATGTATTTTCTTTACTGACGGCGTTTTCCGCGGGCCAGGATGACCGCCAGCAGTCCGCCGCACATGACAAGGGTCAACGCCCAAGGCAGGAACACGGTCTCGTCTCCCGTGGCGGGGGCTTGCGGACCGGCGGCAGCCGGCTGTTGTGTGGCCGCAGGAGCGGCGGTATCCGCAGACCTGGTCATTGGCTCAGAGGTGGCCGCAGGAGCCTCTGTAGGAGCCGGAGTCGCCGTGGGCTCGGCGGTAGGTACCGGTGTGGCCGTCGGGATCGGGGTGGGCTCCAACGTGGCGGTGGGTTCCGGGGCGCCGGGGCCAACGCCGCTGTCATAGCCGTCCCCAATGACGCCGCCGGCGTTGTTGTCGGTAAAGCCGCTGTCCGGCTGTCTCTCGGCAGGAGGATCGTTTTCCGGTAATGTCTCCGGCGGCAGTTCCGTCTGGCCGTCGGCCTGAGGTTCTGGCTCTGTCGCCGTTTCTTCCTCCTCATCCACAACGTTGCGGATGATGGTCCGGGAGCCATAGACGTATTTCAATGAATTCTCCGCCAATGTCACCGTGCCGCCGGCGGATGTGACCGTGCCAAGGGTCAAGGTCGTATTTCCCGCGGCCATCAGCGGCTCAGCTCCGGCGATATAGATCGTCACGCCGTCCGGCGTATAGCTCATATTGGTCATGCGGCCGCCCGCCAGCGTCCCGTCAAAGGCGAAATCTGCGGCCCCTGCCAGCGTCAGCTGCAGGGAGCATATCCCCTCTCCGGCCATGCTTTCGGAGTGGAGCGTCACCACACCGCCGTCCACTGTTATATAGTCGCCGCCGGGCACGGGCGAGGCGCTTGCCTCCCCCTCCGCCGCCAGCGTGTCGGTCACCGGTAGCAGCATCACCGCCGTCAGGACCAGCACCGCCATAAATACATGAAGGATACGTTTCATTCTGCTTTCCTCCTCCCTTTCCGCCTCAGTCCGCATTGCCGAGGATGATATCGCCCAGTTCAGCGGGCACGTCCACAAACAGCGAGTCACTCACCAGCCGTTCGCCCTCATTGGTCTTTGCGTCGTTGACCCGGTACAGCTCCACACGGACCCGCTTGGGCAGCTGGAATTTGTTCACGTCCATATCCTGGGGCTCGATCCACCAGACCCATGTGCCCTCATTCACATCCTGGATGTTCCCGGTCTCAGGCACCGGAGAGAGTATGGTCTGGTTGGATACATGTTCGCCGGTCAGCGGGTCGACGCCGGTCACAAGCTCGCCGTTCTCATCGTAGAGCATGACCACGTTATAGGCCGCGTTGCCCTTATAGCTGCCGGTGAACACCAGCGAATCTGCCGGGATGGAGAGATCTTTTCCGTCGTCGCTTTTACCGTACACATAGGCCGTTTTCAGATAGCCAACGGACATCTGGCCGTCAGCCGTGTGGACGTCTACGTTGTCGCCGGTGGGTCCCAGCACGTCCAGCTCCGCCACGGAGACAGCCGCGTTTTCACCCGTCAGCACCAGCCGGACGGCGTCCGCCGCGTAGGTGCTCACATATCTGGCGTCACCGTTGGAGAAGTAGACGATACCGCTCCCGTCCAGCATACCGGCTGCCACGTCGACCCACTGGCCGGCCTGGCGGACGGCTATACTGCACTGACCCAGCGCGGCGTCTGTATACCGCAGGGCAGTGACGGTCTGCGTATCATTGAAGCTGATCTCGATGACGCCGGCCCCGGCCATGGCCGCCTCATAGACGGTCTCCGCTTTTCCGTCGATGGCGTACAGGGCGGCGTTCTCTTCCACCGCCTCCGGGTCCTCGGCGTTTTCGCCGCCGCTGGTGATGGGCGCGGCCTCCAGGCCCACGGTGCGGACAGTCCAGTTCTCCTTCCCCAGGTCGCCGCCGTGCTCCACCTTTACCATAGCGCCCTCCGCCGCGGCGGAGCGGTTCAGGTACTTGTCCACCAGCGTGACCTCATAGGACACGGTCCGGTTGTTCATGGCAGATACCACGTCCGTAAAGCTGTTCGTGGTTGTGAAGCCTACGGTCCGCCGCTCGGTCACGCCCCGTTCGATGGTCCGGCGGACGATCTCATAGCCAAGGATGTCGCTCTCGGGGAATGCATCGTCATGCGTGACGGTGACCGTCACGCGGTTGCGCTGGACCGGGTCGGCCTGGACGTCCACGGAGGCGATGGCCGCTGTGGTCCCGTCCGCAGCGAGGGCGCTGCCGGCGCCGTTCAGGGCATAGAGCCGGGCCTCATCGTTGGCGTAGTAAATGGCCCTTGTCTCCGCCGGGAACTGGCTGGCATAGGTGACGGTCTCCTCGTCGGGCGTTTTGCCCCAGCGCCGGAAGAAGTCCAGGATGTTCTTCTTTGCCGCCGCGCAGGCAAGGCGCATCAGGGTCTGGTCGATGTCAGCCCCCTCCAGGGACAGTTTGCCGGGCGCCTTGGAGGGCGTGCGGGCGTACGTATCCACCCGGGCCCAGAAGAGATTGGCCAGCTGTTCATCGTAGTTGGCATAGGTCCTGAAGTTATAGCCCGTGTCATAGGCCAGATGCAGCTGCCAGTACATGGCCAGCTGTGTGAACACGTTGGAGGCGCTGCCCTTGGCGCCGCTGGTGACCTTGGCGTAGACATTGTTGTAGTCAAAGCGGACGCTGTCGTTGGTCTCCTTTGCCTGGGCCAGGACGGCAAAGTAGTTATTGGTGATCTCGGCGATGGCGTAGTTTCCTTGGTTGATGTCGTGACCGATCTCATGGGCGATGCCCCAGCCGAAATAATTGCCGGACTCATACCTGCCGCTGGCGTCGGCCTGGACGCCCACGCAGCTTGCCATGCCAGCCGTCTCGGGCCACTCGATGCCGATGTGGTCGCCGGAGGCGTACATGAACGCGCCGGAGAACATCCGCTGGTACCGGATATTCAGGTGCCGGAAGGGGATACGGTCCACCGCGTCCTTGGCACTGTCGTTCAGTCCCTTGTGCTGGTAGAACAGGTACATCATGCTCTCCATGGCGTTCAGGGAGTTCAGCAGCGTCCCGGCATTGCCGCTGCAGCCGTTTATCACCTGCTTTGCGGGCAGGGACAGCATCATGGTGTCCAGCATGATGTCCGTGGCGCCCAGAATGCAGTTACGCTCGTCATAGTCATAGCTGACCTCGGCATTGGGCTCTTCCGCGCTTTGGTGCACCTGGTCATGCAGAGCGGGCATATTGCCCACATAGGCGTTCAGCTCGCTCAAATAAGCGCTCACCCTCGCGGACCGCTCGCCCGGGTCCGTGACCTTATAAAGGTCCAGCACCGGTACCTGCACGCCGCCGCTCACACGCACGGCGTACTGCTCCCGGGAACCGGCACCGCCCATATACTGCACGTACAGGGCCCCGCCGGACTCCATGCCGGTATTGGTCCACACCTTGGGAACGATGATCTCATTAGCGCCCACTTTCAGGTTGGAAGTAAGTATTTGGGACAGGGCGCTGGCCTCGGCGTGGTACTGGGTGGCCACCAGCTTCAGCTGGGTGGCGTCGCCGGTCTTCTTGAGGCTGCTGGAGACGTAGACTGTGATCTTCTCCCCTGCCGCCGCCGTGACGCCCAGAGGCTGCCATGCGTTCAGGCCGCCGAAGCCATGCTCGTCGCCGCTGGCGGTGATACCGGTGTGGACATAGGTGACCTTCCGAAGGAACTGGTCGTTGAATATCTTCCAGGCTGTCTCCCACTCCTTCAGGAGCAGGTCCTTATCGGGGTTCACATTGCCGAATTCATCCACAGAGTTTTCGATGGCGACTTTCAGCTGCTCAAGCTGCTCCTTCGTCACTGTGCTCTTCAGGGTAGTGTGCAGGTCGTCGTCATACATGCCGTACAGCTGCCGCTTCAGATCGTCGTAGCGGTAGAAATATACGTCGGCAACATTGACGCGGTTATTGCCGGCCCAGTAGCGGGCCACGCCGATCTGCACCTTCGTGGCCGTGATAGGCGCAGGCATGCGCAGGAAGAAGTAGCTGCGGCCCTGGCTGTCCGTCCGGCGCTGGCTCGTCATGAAGGAGTCGTCGTACATATGCTCGGCGCCGGTCTCATCCCACCAGCGGACCCGGCAGTAGGTGTAATCCATGCCGGCGTCGGTGCTCACCATGCCGATAGTGTCCATTTCATAGGCCTGGTCGAAGGTATAGACGAGACCCACGTTGGCAGGCATATTCCACCAGCCGCCGTCGTTCCAGGTGCCCCGCTCATAGTAGGACCGGGGATCGCCGTCCACGGTGCCCCAGGCGGAGCCCGCGGCGGTATCAAGCGGGCTGTTGAACATGTTGTCCCCGCCGCAGCCCAGGACCGCGGAGGTGATGTGATATGTGCCGGGTCTGCCGCTCTCGTCTGCGTTGATGAGGTTGAACCGGGGCATTTCCGCCGGGTCCAAAGTGACGGTCTTGGCGCTGGCGTGCATGGACTCGCCGCTCTCGCCGAACTCATTCACGCCGGTCACGTAGACCTCATACTCCGTCTGATCATCGCCGGAAAGGCCGGTGAATTCATACTTCGTCCCATTGAGGCCCTCGAGCTTATGGTATTCGGTCTCCCCGGGGGTCTTGTAATAGAGGTTATAGGACTGGGTGTCCTTCATGTTCTTCCAGGTGACCGTGATCATCTGGTAGCCGCCAACGGCCTTTACGTTGTCCGGCTTGTCCGGCCGTCCTGTGGGCTTTGGCGTCACGGTGACGGCAGCGCTCATATCGCTCTTCCACCTGCCGTTGACGGACCGGACCGTGACCGTATAGGTCTTATAGTTTTCTACCTCTTTGATGTTGAAGTTGGTGACGGTGAGGCTTGTGCCGGTGAGCGAATAGGTGTCGGAGACATCCCCGTTGGAGACGAACACCTCGTAGCCGGTGATATTGGTGCATGCCGTCCAGGAGACGGTGAACTGACGGCTGCCGGCCACAGCGGAGACTCCCTCGGGTATGCTCGCCTGGGGTGCCGGGATGCGGCTTTCCATGCCGTTGACGAACTCCACCTGGCTGATAGAGGCCAGGCTCCCTCCGTCATTGGTGCCGGTGATGCGGATGGTGACCTTCTTTACGGCCACTTGGCCATCCAGCTTCACAGTGATATTGCCGCTGCCGTCCACCGCCGCCGGACCGGCGGCGATCACGGCAGGCACGTCCATGGCGATGGCCGCGGCCGCCACAGGCTCCGCGCCTCCGATGGTATATTGTTTTGTCACGCCGTCAGCGTCCGTTATCTCAATGCAGCCCTTGGCGATATTGGTATTTTCCAGCACGATAGCGTCCGTCCTGGCGCCGTCCGCAAGCTCGACAGACACCTGCACCGGCTCCGTATCGGAGATGATCCCGCCGCCGGCATTCCCAAGCTGAACGACCCGCGCGTTTTCTTCAAAGAGGTCAGTCAATTCGCCGGTCACGCTGGTGTCCTCAAGCTGGACCTGCTGGATGGCGCCGGCAGGAACATACCGCTCCAGCGTGGCCGTCTGCATGCCGGACGCCGCCAGCTCCCGGCTCAGTTTCATGGCCTTCATCAGATACTCCGCGTCGGCCAGATCTGTCTCATTGTCCCCGGTCAGGTTGCAGGAAACGTCGCCGCTGACCAGGGCGTCTTTCATTGCAGTAAAGTCTGCCTCATCCAGCAGACCGTCGCCGTTCACGTCGCCGGGCAGGATGACGCCCGGATGGGGTCCGGTCTCATAGCCGGCCAAACGGCCCACCGTGAGCTTCACCAGCGCGCCGTCACTCGGGCCGATCTCTATATCCTGGGTATAGGCCGTGAATCCCTGCCCCAAGACGGTGAGGGTATACGTCCCCTGGGGCAGACCGCCGAAGGTATATACGCTCTCATCCGCAGCCACGCTCGCGCTATAGTTTTGTGTATCCCCATTGGTAAGAGACACATTAAAAACCGGCATCCCGGCGATGTCCATCGCCAGGGAGATGGTCACGCCGATCTCGCCGGTGGAGGCGCCGCCGAGGGAGACGAGCATGATCCCATTCTCCGGCTCCGGCGCAGGCGAGGATGAGGGCTCCGCACTGGGGGAAGGTTCTGCCGTCTCCTCCGGTGCCACCGTATCCGTGGCGCTGTCATCGGCGGCAGGCACATCTGTAGGCGCGGGCGTGACCGACTCCTCCGGCGCCGGCTCAGGCGGCGCCGTTGGCTCTGCCGTGGGGACAGGCGTTTCCTCTGCCGGGGGCTCCTCAGTCCCCGGCTGCTTCAAGCTCATATCACCGGACGGCATGTCCTGTGGCATTTCCTCCGGCCAGTTACCCCCGTTATCCTGCAGCATATCCTCTGCCGCGAGCGCCGGGACAGCCATGCCGAACGCCAGGACCAGCGCCAGGACCAGCGCGATCATTCTCTTCATTGCCAGCACCTCTCCTCTGTGACCCTGCCCCGCAGAGTCGGAATATGTCATATTCTATCAGGTTTACCATAACAGTGCAAGTATTTTATTATGTAATTCCTTATGAAATTATATCGCCGTTCTTTATGGCAGTCTGAAGGGCGGCCTGATCAGTCATCCTTAATTTTTTGGGCATTCTGCAAAATTTCTTTTCAAAAATTTAGCTGTTTTTATTGAAAAAGTGAGTGGAATGGATTATACTGTTTTTTAGTTACACTTATATTAATTAATGCTTTGAGCTTTATCTTATCCCATGTCAGTAAATAGTGTGCTGGTAAACAGGCCGGGAATACTGCTACGGAGAGGAGGAACTGCCCATGAGAAAGCAGCGGCGTCAGCGCGGCTTTACGCTGATAGAGTTGCTGGCCACTGTGGCGATCACAGTGGTCTTCCTCGCCTTTTCCGTCCTCGCCGTCGGTTCCTATCAGAGCCAGCTGAAGATCACAGAGCTGGACAATGCGGCCCGCCAGATCTATCTCGCCGCCCAGAACCGGGCCGTGCTCCTCCGTAGCCGCGGCGCTCTGGAGCAGATGCTGACAGATGACGGTATAAGTCTCACCGCCGCCGATGCCGGCGACGGTTCAAAGCTTTTCTACATAACGAACACAGAGCCCGATAAAGCCGAGGTTCTTGACCAGCTCCTTCCCGTGGGGACCATCGATCCCTCTCTGCGGGAGGGGCAGTTCTATATCGTCTATGAGCCGGACAGCGGCAGCGTTACGGACGCATTTTATATGGAAAACGGCCGGCTGGAGGAGGGTTTCCCCCTCTATTATGCGACCCACCCCATCTCCGCGGAGGACCGCCGGCAAGACGACCCCATGGTTGGCTGGTACAGCGGCGAGCCTGCCGTGGCCGGCGACGCTTCCGACCAGGACGCGCCGGAGATCAAGATCTTCGAGATCTTAAATGAGGACACCCTCCGGGCCGAGATCACCTGGACCATCCCCAAGGAGCAGACAAAAAACAGGAACGCTATGCATCTTCAGGTCACCGCCGCCTATAACGGCCGCGAAGACGCTGAAGTGCTGGTCCCTGAGACCAGACGCATCTTCTTTAATGATTCCATAGCCGAAAACGGCGGTATTTCCGTTTCGGAAGTGTACCTGCTGGACAGCCTCGTGCCCGGTATGCAGTTCAAAGACCTGTTCCCCGATGTATCCGGCTTGAGCTTTGGCGGTGAGTTCACCCTCCGCGCTCAGGTCGTCTATGACGGCACCAGCTATATCCCCCAGCCTGTCGAAAAGACAGCCAACAGTCTCTTTGCCGACGACACCGACGGAACCACGGCCCATATCTCCTACCTGCGCCATCTGCAGAATCTGCACCCCGGCTTCTCCGGCGTGGATGGTATCACCTCTGCCATACAGGACGAGGACATCGGTAAGCCTTCAGATAAGACCGGGTATATCCTTGATGACGCCGATCCCAGCAAATACGCCCCCCAGAAACCGGACTATAACTTCACGCCCATCAGCAACGACGACCTGACCTCCTATGACGGCCAGACGAAGGAGATCCGCTGGCTGTATTCCACTGGCAGCGTCAACGCCGGACTGTTCTCCAAATTTTCCGGTTCTCTTAAGGATATCCGCCTCATGAACGCGTACATCTCCGGCACTGAGAATGTGGGCGCGCTGTGCGGCGAGGCTTGGGGCGGCGTCGAAGTCAACGGCTGCCAAGTCTACTGGAAGGCGGAGACATCCGGCGCGGCCGATCTGCGGGACCTGCTGGGCGAGGCGGACGGGACTTACGCCTTCAGCCAATATAAGATCACCGGCGAAACGGCCGGCGGTCTCATTGGCTATGCCAACAGCAATAATAACAACGTCGATATCACCATCGCCAACAGCTCCGCCTCCACTACCGTGCGCGGCACTACTGTGGGCGGCATGGTGGGCCGCGGTGAGAATAAGCTCACCATCAAGAATTCCTATGCCGACTGTTACCTCAAAGGTACCAGCGTCGGCGGGATGGTTGGCACTCTTGCCTCCAATTTTACACTGGATAATGTTTACACCGCCGGTTTCGTTTCCATGGACGACGGCGACAGTGCCGCGGGCCTCTTTCTGAAAAACGATTGGGGCGGCAATATCACCAACAGCTACGCCGCTATGGCTTACAGTTCCACCGAAAATGTTTATCCCCTGGCCCAAAATGGCAACTTTGGCGGCAGCGTATATTATCTGGGCAGCTTAAAATCCAATAACGGCGGAAAGTCCTTCACCTCGGCGGAGGAGCTCAGCGGCCTTCCCGCTGACTTTGTAAAAGCCCCGAAGACTTATGCCTACAACCTTCGGCCCGATGTGACGCTGGGCAACTATCCCTATCCCGGGCTGGCAGGCCTTGACCATTATGGCGACTGGCTGGCCGCTTCCAAGCCGGAGAAGGGCAACCGGCTCGTCTATTGGGAGCGGTATACAGACGGCAAACTCGGCATATGGGGCAGCCTTGGGAAATATCTGAGGACCGACGCCGATGAGAATGCGCTCGTCGTGACAGACAGCTATGCCCTGCTGCTGGAGGAGAGCGACTTTATAAATGGCTCGGTCACGGTCAATTATTTCCTCAATTATGAGACAAACATTAATGAGTATGAAGAGTCCAAAACATATTACCTGAACGACGGCAGCCTGGATAAATATGAGATCGATGGAACGACCTATTACCTGGCCGAGCTGCCCGCAAGGTGTTATACTGACACGACCTTCTACGGAGAGTACCGCCGCCTTCATAAGCTGAACGTGACCATAGGCATTTCCGGCTCCGGCACCTACTGGTATGATCCCCTTTTCGCCAAACTGCCCATTGAGAGCGATACCGAGCCCGACAGCGACGGCACGGCGTCTGTCCGCTCGGCCCGGCACCTGTATAACCTGGGCCGGTATGACTATATGTACGGCGGCCGCAAATTTCAGCAGGAGCTGAACATTGATTACAGCATATATAAGAACCTGGAAGGCGCCGCTTTTGAGAATTATTTCAAGAACCCTCTGCCCCCTATCGACTTCCTGGATACCTGCACCTATGACGGCATGGGCCACTGGATCCGGAATATTCCTCTCTACACTGACGGCTCTAATGATATTGTCTACACTGACGATATTTACAAAACGGATGTTAATAATACAACAGGTCTGTTCAACAGCAACGGCGGTGAGATCCGGAACCTGTTCTATGGCGGAACGGGCAGCGATGATATCGTTACGATCGACGGCAGCAAGAAGTCTTCGGTAGGCTCTCTGGTGGGCGTCAGCAGCGGTAAGATCATAAATTGCGCTGTGAATTATGTGTCGATCAACAGCACCGTGGACGGCTCCTATGTCGGCGGCCTGGTTGGGGAAAACAGCGGCGGCACCATCAATGGCTGCGTCGTGGGCAATGTGTCGATCAGCAGCACCGGCGAAGATTCCATTGTCGGCGGCCTGACGGGATCGTGCAATGGCTTCATCTCCAATTGCGCCGTTGGCTATGTGACGCTGGAGAGCAAGAGCACGTCTGCTACCGCCGGCGGCCTGGTCGGTTCGGTGAGTGGAGAGATCACCAACTGCTATGCCTCCACAGACAGCATCACTGCCATTGGCGGCAATGCGTGCGGCTTTGCGGGCTACTCCGACGCCATCATCCAAAACTGCTACGCGATCAGCCGTATCGACGCCGGAAACGGCACGGCCGCGGGCTTTGCCGTGCAAAGCAACAACAATATCTCCAACTCCTACGCGGCGGCCGATGTGTCCGGCGGTACAAAGTATCCTTTCGCCTCCGCCTGCGGCGACAACTGCTATTATCTGGACAAGGGTGAATATCTGGACGTACCGTTCACCGCGCCGAATCTTGCCGGCGGCGGCATGCCCAAGACCTGGGGCGAACTGACCGGCTCCGTTGATTCCCTGTTCGAGCCCCAGAAAGATCCTGAAGGTAAAGTTTTCCGCTTTGGCTGCCTTGATGATGAGAGCGAACACCGCCTGCCCGCCATCGTCAAGGACGCCAACGACAATTACTTCCACTACGGCAGCACCGTTTACCAGGTGCCGGACACGATGCCGATGGGTGTGTATTATTGGGAGAAAGAGGGCAGCGGCTATCATTTCCGCGTCGTCAGTTACGATCCTGCCTCCGGCAAGTATTCCGAAGTGCCTGTCAATAACCTCGGCCTCTGCACAGAACACGACGGCGGCATCATCACAGACTACGGCTATGGCTGGTTCAAGTCGCCGGCATTGACCGGCTGGAAATTCAGCTCTGAAGGTATCGCTTACGATGGTGAAGCAGACTGGTATGAGGGCGGCCAGCTTGGTGACGTCAACAAAGCATTGTCTGACCTTTTGGGCGCCTATATGTTCCACTCTTTCCCTGCCGCCTCCAATGGCGGCACCGGCGGCCTGTCCCTTGACGGAAGCAGTATCAACGGTAAATGGACGATAAGCAGCAGCAATGGCGAAAGCGGCCATGATAAGGCCGTCTTTGAGATCGACCCCTTCTTCGCCAACGCCATCAACTATGATAACACCGGCAGTGATATGCCCTCCGGTCTGGGTACGAGCACGCCCTACGAGATCCGCTCCATCCGGCAGCTGCAGTTCATCAACTGGAATACCCAGAGCAGAAGCTGCACCACGCATGTCGAGGCCGGAAACGGAGATCAGTTCCTCTTCCTTAACAGAGAAGACCTTTCGTTCCGGCAGACCCATGATCTGGACGGTAAGGTGAATGGAGGCGCTGCATCCTTCTTCTCTATCGCCGCATTTCTGGACAGCACGGGCGGAGGGATAACGGATGTGCCTGCCGCGTTCTGCGGCCGCTACGACGGGCAGAGCTATGTGATCCGAAATATCTGCTTCGGCGGCAACGATATGGAGGCGAACACCCTCGGTCTCTTCGGCACCACGGTGAACGCCCGGCTTGAAAACATCATCCTCTACTGCACGGCCTCACTTGACATATATAATTATAGCAAAGACAGCTATAATTTCAGCAATAACAACGGCTGGTATTATGTGGGCCCATTGGCTGGCCTGGCGATGCAGACGCATGACGGCGCCTACATAACGAACTGCGCCTCGGCTGGCTTCACCATCAAGGACAGCACACAGAACCCGGGCCGGTATGGCGGCAATATCGGAGGCCTGGTTGGCGCGGCCAACGTGCCGATCAGCAGATGCACAGCCGTCAATGACATTAAACTTGAATATAGTCGCAATAGCTCCGACCCCAACGGTATCCGTGTCGGCGGCTTGGTCGGCGCCTGTGAAAGCAGCATCCGCTCCTGCTACTCCGGCGGAAGCATAAGCGTCAGCACAGCGCACAGCAGTGAAAACATGACAGGGGGCAGCGAGTGGAGCAATTATTGTATCGTCAGCCTCTATATCGGGCGCATATCCGGCGGCGTGGATACGAAGCTGGACATAGGCACTTTGTATCCAAACGGCGAAACGCTCACGGTCAACGACTGTTACAGCTATGTCACCCTGCCGGAACAGCTGCAAACAATAGATAACTCTCTTTTACCCGCTGATAGCAGGACACGCGAACTTTACAACATCGCCGGCGACGCGGAGCTCACACCGTCAGATACATTTAAATATATCACCGTTGAGAATTCCTATTATCTGATCCAGTCCGGTTTCAGCGGATCCGTCACCCCTGGTGACGATGATACTTGGACCCCGCCGGAAAGAACAGGGATAACCGGGCTTAACTATGACGAGATGGCCAGCGGTCTCTTCAGCCGTCTTAATGGCTTTGGGAGTGCTGTCGACAGCAACAGCCCGGATAACAATGACGCGGGCAAACTGTATCCCTTCCCCGCCGTTCTGAAAACAGTCGATACCGATACCTTTGTCCACTACGGAAAGCTTCCCGTGCGCGGCCTGGCCAGCGCCAGCGCCGCCATGACCGTCGACCTGTTCGCGGACTATGACGCCGGGACCGGCACGGTCTATCAGGATGATCTGGTCTGGGCCAGCCGGGACCTGGCGGCCCACATGCCCGGCGGCCAGTTCCGCCCCGAGCTGACCCGGGTGGTGAACGCAGAGGGCGATGAAAACGCCGAGCCGGTGTGCGAGGCGGCCTTTGTGGACGAGAGCGACGCCTATCCTGCTCCGGGGTACGGCCAGCGTATCCTGCGCGTCACCTTCCTCCGGCCCGGTGACGCCGAGGTGACCGTGTACTACGGCCAGCCCTGGGCGGATATAGCCGATTGCGTGGCCCTCACCATCCCCGTGACCGACACTGCCGAACTGCATATGCAGCCCGCGGATACGGCCGTGTCCGACGGCGGCCTGGAAGATGAGGCGGCGGCCTACGCCCAAACCACCGAGAACGTGACCGCCTTCACCGGCGCTGACACGGAGCTGGAGCTCTACCCTTTCGACAAGAACAATAAGCCCATCACCCCGGAACTGGAGGAAAAACTCTCCGTGACGGTGACCGGCTTCGGCAGTGACGGCGTGTCCCTGATCGCCGCCGCTCCCACCGTGGACATCGCTCCCGACTTCTCCGAAACGGATGCCCCCGCCGTCATCATGCTGGACGGCGCGGCGGCCACCGACGGTGCCCGGACCATGACGGTGGATTACAGCTACACCATCGAGGGCATCGACGGCAGCCTCACCGGCAGCGACGACATCCTCTACGAGGTGAAGGACCTGGCCGCGGAGCCCGGGGCCATCGTCTTCGTGCGCCGGGACGGCGTTTTCACTCCCGATTCGGTCACCTACGGCCCGGAGGACATCCTCTTTACCGTTGACGGCGAGGCCGTTTCTGTGGAGGACCTGCGTATCACCAACGCCGTCAGCCCCTCCGGCGCCGTCGCCTTCTCCCTCAGTGAGGACGGCTCCGTGACGGCTGCGCCCGGCAATGAGAGCGGCTCTTATGCCATGGAGCAGACCCAGCTGGACCTGACCTTCACCTACGGCCCGGCCAGCCATACCGTCTCCGTCTCCCCCCCTGTATGCTTCTATGAGGACGGCATGGACCTCCACTTTGCCGGTGACACCATAAATGACGACGGCAGTATGGATCTTTACACCGGTACAGCGGAAGGACCGGCAGCGCTGGCCCTGGATGAGCCTGCCGATGGCGAGCCTGTGCCCGCCGAGGCTTTCGATATGCCGGAGGACATAGACATGCCCGCGGCCGCCGCTGTGGAACCCATCTCCTTTGAAGCGGAGACGCCTGTCACGACGCCCGTGTCACCGGAAGATAACGGTGCTGCCCCCGGCGCCGGCACGCCCGTGCATGTGCAGGAGTATCTGGACGGGGATTGGTCCGTGCAGTGGTCCCTGGAGGGCGCCGTCGCTCCCTATGTGAGCATCATGTCCGACGGCGGCACCGCGTGGCTTGCTGTGACGGGCATGCCCGAGACGAACATGACAGAGGGCACGCTCACCGTGACCGTCACCCTCCCCGAGCCCTGGCTGGGCGTGACGTTCACCGGCAGCATCCCCGTACATATCATCAACGAGAGCGCACCCTCCCCCACGCCGGAGCCAACTCCCGCGCCGGAGGCGACGCCTGTGCCCGAAAACACGGCGCCGCCCGTGGAGGAAGTAACGCCTGCCCCGCCCGTTCAGGAACCGGAATGGCAGCCGGAGCCGGAGCCCGAACCAGACTGGCAGCCCGAATGGGAGCCCGAGCCGGTCCCGGACGCCCCGGATGTGCCGGACTTTCTCCCGGAGGAAGAGCTGATCCCCTGGTAAAGAAGGAGAACGCCTATGAAACGCGCCGCGGAAAAACTGAACAGCCGCCGCGGCGCGTCCATCCTGCTGGCGCTGGTATTCGTGCTGGCGTGCGTGATGGTGGGCGTATCCATCCTCTCCGCCGCCGCCTCCAACGCGGGCCGCACCCGCAGCAACCATGCGGAACAGCAGCTCTATCTCTCCCTGTCCTCCGCCCTGCAGCTTGTGGCCGACGACCTGGCCCGGACCAGCTATACCCCTCAGGTGAACGACGACTGTTCTGTGACAACACGTGAGGAAAATATCCCGGGCACCGAGGATGAGAACGGCGTGCCCGAGCAAAAGACCATCACTACCTATACCCATACCCTCAGCAAAGGGACGTGCGTGATGAAAGGCGGCAGTCTTGGCAGCCTTTTTCAGGAGAGCCTTGACATGATCTTCAGCACCTATATGAGCAAAAAGAGTTTTCCTGATTCCTATTTAGGCGACGATGAGTACAGATATATCAACGACTTTACGTCCGCCGCTTCCGACGAGCAAGCATTCACCCTGACGGTCTCCCCGGAGGATCTGCCGGTCACAGAGGATGACGACACCTATGATGCCGCCCGCAAAGTGGCAGTGGATGTGAAAATAGACGACAGCTACGGCATCACCCTGACGGCTCATCTGGCCGGGGACGGCGCCGACAGCTACGCCAAAAACTTCCGCCTTTCCACGAAGCTTACGCGCTCTTCTTCCACCCTTCCGGATATCGATATACCCACAGATGACACCACAACGCCTATACCCGCCTCCCCTGCTGTCACGTGGAAGCAGGGCGATATCGAGAGCGCCTATGACGCCGGAGGCGCGACGTCATGAGAACGCTCACACGCAAACTCCATGACGCCCGGGGCGAAACTCTGATCGAGGTGCTGGCCGCCGTGCTGATATGCTCGCTGGCAGTGCTGCTGCTTCTGTCCTACGCCGCCGCAGCCACCCGCATAGACAAGAGCACCCAAGATAACGACGCAGCCTATTATGCCGCCCTCAACGCCGCCGAGGCCCATACCGGTGTCACGGCCGAGACCAGCGCCGATCCTTCTGACCCTCCCATACTGGGCTCCCCTGCTCCTGGCAGGGTGACGGTGAGCGCCACCTATCCGGAGGTCAACTCCGTTCCGGTCGATGTGGAGTATTTCGGCGGCGACGGCGTATTCTCCTACGCCGCCCCCAGCCCTGTCCCCACTCCTGACGTGGGAGGCGGCACACCATGAAAAAGCTTGCGAAAAAGCTGCGGGCCCAGGGAGGCCTTACCCTCATCGAGACCCTGGCGGCGGCGGTGATACTGACGCTCCTGTGTCTGGCGCTCAATTCCGGCATGAGCATCGCTACCCACACCTACCGGTCCGTCACCGCCGAATCGGAGACACAGCTTCTCCTCTCCACCGCGTCGGACGCACTCATTCAGGAGCTGCGCTACGCCGTTCCCACTTCCACGGATGCCGGCGGAAAGCTTGTGGAGTACACCAGCGCCAGTTACGGCCCCGGCGCAAAGATCGAGATCAATGCCGATGGCCGTCTGGTCGTCAATAGTGTTCCCCTTCTCCCCTCCGGCGTCTACGGCAAGAACGATGTATACGACCTCTCCTTCGTTGGAGGCGGCATCCAATACGACTCTGAGAAGCACCTATTCACCTTCACCCTGCGGGCGGAGCAGGAGGATCTGGCCTTTGCGGAGCAGGAATTCACTGTCCGCTGCCTGAACGGAGGTACTGCCACATGAGCATGAAATACATACGCCTGGGCGACGTCCTCATCAAGAGCGGCGCCATCACCCCGGAGCAGCTGGATGAGGCCCTGGCCATGCAGAAGACGACGGGCCAGCGTCTCGGCGCCGTGCTCATCGACAGCGGCATCATCAAGGAGAGCCAGCTCATCAACGCCCTGACCACCCAGCTGGGCGTGGAATACATAGACCTGAGCACCCTCACCATCCCCGCGGACATGGCCCGCATCCTCCCCCGGAGCATCGCGAAAAAATATACCGTTGTGCCCGTGAAGGCCACCCGTTCGGAGCTGTATCTGGCCATGGCGGACCCTCTGAACTTCGTGGCCGTGGAGGAGGTCACCGCCGCCACAAAGCGCCGGGTCATTCCCATGATCACCACCGAGGCCTCCGCCCAGCGGGCCATCCAGAATCTATACGGCAGCCAGGGCGCCAATCGGGCCATCGAGGAGATGCGCTTCGAGCTGAGCAGCCAGGCCGCCCCCGCTGCCTCGGCCACCGCCACGGCGGAAAACCTGGTCGTGGACGAGGAGGACAAGGAGGCCGCCCCGGCCATACGCCTTGTGAACTCCATCATTGAGCGGGGCTACAACGAGCACGCCAGCGACATCCACCTGGAGCCCTGCGAGGACAGGATGAGCATCCGCATCCGGGTGGACGGCCTGCTGCACGAGGTCATCGTGGTGCCCAAGGAGCTGGAGAATGCCGTGGTCTCCCGCCTGAAGATCATGGCCCGGATGGACATCGCCCAGCGGAACATCCCCCAGGACGGCCACGTGAACATCACGGTCCACGGCGAGACCATGGACCTGCGTGTCTCCACCCTGCCCACGGTCTACGGCGAAAAGGTGGTCATCCGTCTTCTGCGGAAGAATCCCGAGCTCATCAGCATGGAGGGCATCGGCCTGCAGGGGGACAACCTGAAGCTGTTCCAAAAGCTCATCACCTCCACCAAGGAGGGCGCCATCCTCATGGTTGGTCCCACCGGCTCCGGCAAGACCTCCACTATGTACACCATCATCGACATGCTGAAGGATGAGACCGTGAACCTCATCTCCCTGGAGGACCCGGTGGAATTCTTTATAGACCAGGTCTGCCAGGTGCAGATCAACGACCGGGCGGGCCTGACCTTCGCCAGCGCCCTGCGCTCGGTGCTGCGCCAGGACCCGGACATCATCGCCGTGGGCGAGATCCGGGACGGTGAGACGGCGGACATCGCCATGCGCTCGGCCATCACCGGCCACGTGGTCCTGTCCACCATCCACACCAACTCCGCTCTCGCGAGCCTGGACCGGCTTTTGAACATCGGCGTGGAGCCCTACGTGCTGGCAGGCGCTTTGAAGGGCATCATCTCCCAGCGCCTTCTGCGGCGCATATGCCCCGACTGCCGGGAGAAGTACACCCCCACGGCCCAGGAGCGGGAGTATATGGGCCTTTCCCCCGAGGGGGACGAGGTCTTCTACCGGGGCGCGGGGTGCGACTCCTGCTTCCACACCGGCTACCGGGGGCGCATCGCCGCCTTCGAGATATTGGCCATCACCCCCGAGTTCCGCCAGTCCATCTATTCCGGCGACCGCGCCGCCATGGCGGACGCCATGACCAACATGAACTTCCATCCCATCATGGACAACTGCCGTGACCTGGTGCTCCGGGGCGTCACCTCCGTGGAGGAGGTCCGGCGCATCGTCGGCTGACAAGGAGAACGTATTATGATGAACATCCACGACCTGGTGGACCTGGCCCACGAAAGCCGGGCCAGCGACGTGCATCTGGTCTGCACCCTTCCCCCCCGCTTCCGCGTGGACGGCGCCCTTGTGGACGCCCCGGGCACCCAGCCCCTGCAGGACGCCGACTGCCGCCAGTACGCCCGGGAGCTGTGCGGGGACCACTATAACGAGCTCATAAAGATCGGCGAGCTGGACTTCGCCCAGACCATCGCCGGGGTCCGCTGCCGTCTCAACGTATTCATGCAGCAGGGCCACTGCTCCGTGGCGCTGCGTCTATTGAACGACCACATCCCCAGGATGGAGGAGCTGGGCCTGCCCTCCGTCGTCCAGGAATTCCCCGGCTACAGCCAGGGCATCGTCCTCATTACCGGCGAGACCGGCTCCGGCAAATCCACCACCCTGGCCTCGGTCCTGGAGCGCATCAACGCAACCAAGTCCAAGCACATCCTCACGCTGGAGGACCCGGTGGAGTACGTCTACACGCCGAAGAAATGCGTCATCAACCAGCGGGAGATCGGCCGGGACACCAAGAGCTTCGCAGCGGGCCTGCGGGCGGCGCTGCGGGAGGACCCGGACGTCATCCTTGTGGGCGAGATGCGGGACCTGGACACCATCGAGACGGCCCTCACCGCCGCGGAGACGGGCCACCTGGTCTTCGGAACAGTCCACACCAACTCCGCCGCCGACTCCATCGACCGCATCGTGGACGTGTTCCCCGCCGAGCGCCAGCAGCAGATCAGGCTTCAGCTGTCCATGACCCTCCGGGCCGTGCTGAGCCAGCAGCTCCTGCCCCGGAAGTCCGGCACGGGCCGGGTGCTGGCCTGCGAGGTCATGAAGGTGGACAGCGCCATCCGAAACCTCATTCGGGAGGGCAAGACCCCTCAGATCAGCAATATCATCCAGACCACGGCGGGCCTTGGCAACATCCTCATGGACAAGACCCTGGCGAACCTCTATTCCAAGGGCGACATCTCCCGGGAGGTATACGAATCCGCCCTCCGGGACCCCCTGGCGTCGAAGAACGCCCCGGGCGGCGCCTCCGCCGCCCCCGCGCCCAATCGCTATCACTTCTGACGTTTCCCATCCTCTCGGAAAGGAGATGATGTTCTTTGCCTTATTACTACTATCAGGGCGCCTATTCCAACGGTGAGAAGGTCACCGGCACCGTAGAGGCCACGACCCAGGCGGAAGCCGTGGTGCTCATCCGCCAGAGCTGCGACACCATCCTGTCCGTCAGGGAGGTCCACACCCAGCAGAAGGCCAAGGACTTCACCTCCTTCAAGAAGGTGGACCCCAAGGCCCTCAGTATCGTCTGCCAGCAGTTCTCCATCATCTTAAAAGCCGGTCTGCCCCTGGTCCAGGCGGTGGACCTGGTGTCCGGCCAGTGCCAGGACAAGGTCCTGACGAAGATTTTAAAGCAGGCCTCGGAGGACGTGTCCAACGGCTGGAGCCTGTCCTACAGCCTCCAGCGGCGGGCAAAGCTCCCCACCGCCTTCGTGGAGACCATCCGCTCCGGCGAGGAGACCGGCGACCTGTCCGGCGCCTTTGCCCGCATGAGTACCTACTATGGGCGTCTGGCGAAGACGAAAAACTCCGTCTCCGGCGCCATGATCTACCCTGCCTTCGTGCTTTTGGCGGCGGTGGTTGTCGTCATCGTCATCGTGACGGTGGCCGTGCCCGCCATGACCCAGTCCTTCGCCGACATGGGCTCGGAGCTGCCTCTCCCCACCCGCATGCTCATCAACCTGTCCGATTTCATGCAGCAGCATCTCCTCCACCTCATCCTGGGCGTCGCGGCCTTCGCGCTGGCGGTGTTCCTCTGGGGCCGCACCGGCTCCGGCCACATGACCCTGGCGAAGATGCGTCTGCGCCTGCCCGTCCTGGGCCGCATCGCCCTCATGAGCGGCGCCAGCCAGTTCGCCCACACCATGTCCGCCATGATGGCGGCGGGCACGCCCATCCTCCAGTCCCTGTCCGTGGCGGGCCGGAGCATGTCCAACTACTGCATGAGCCATGAGATCCTGGAAACCATCCCCGGCGTGGAGTCTGGCAAATCCCTGGGCGAGTGTATGGCCAGGGCGAAGCACCTGCCCAAGATGCTGGTGCAGATGACCGCCGTGGGCGAGAGCACCGGCGCCATGGAGAGCATGCTGGAGATCATCGGGGAGTACTACGACAACGAGGTGGACACCGCCACGGCCCGCGCCCTGTCCATGCTGGAGCCCATCATCATCGCCTTCCTGGCCGTCATCGTGGTGGTTCTCCTGCTGGCCATCTACCTGCCCATATTCTCCATGGAAAACGCCATCGCATAGAAGAAGGAGAAACCGAAGTGAAACGACGCGATATGAGAGGCTTCACCCTCATCGAGATGCTCATCGTCGTGGGCATTATCGCGGTGCTGGTCTCCGTGTCCATCCCCATGGTGAACAGCTCCCTGGAGCGGGCCCGCATAGCCACCGACATGGCCAATGAGCGCGCCGCCAGAGCCGCCGCCCTGGTAAAATATCTTGAGGATGATCTGGATGACGACGATTCCCGGATATTTTCATATGACGCTGTCACGGGTACGTTATCCTCCTATGTCCCATATAGCAGGGCCAATTGTCCCGCTCCTTACGGCAAATGCCGGGAGCATAACGGGTGTTTTCTCTTTGTCTATATCGGCGAAGATGGAGCGTGCACCTTGTATTGGGATTCAGCGGACTATTCCGATCATAACCTGGAAACACATCTGTATCCTGTTACCTCCGGCGCAGAGCCTGACCTTTGATCTTGCCCCATGCGTTCCACATCGAGTACGCGGCCTGACCCACCGCGCTCAGATAGTAGACACCATTTTAAAGGAGGAATGAAAAATCATGCGTAAAATGAAGAGCAAGAAGGGCTTTACCCTGATCGAGATGCTGATCGTCGTGGGCATCATCGCGGTGCTGGTCGCCGTGTCCATCCCCATGGTCAACAGCTCCCTGGAGCGGGCCCGCGTGGCCACCGACATGGCCAACGAGCGCTCCGCCAAGGCCGCCGCCCTGGTCATCTATCTTGGCGGGGACCTGAAGTCCAGCAGCGGCTCCACTACAGGCGAAGCAACTAGTGACCAAATCGTCGGAAGCGCAGCCTGCATATACGATGCTGCCTCAGGAAAGGTAGTTCCCCCTACCTCTAGCACCGGTAGTTACAATTACGGCCAGTGCGCCGACCACAAGGGCGGCTATATCACTGTCAAAGTTGATAAGTCTACCGGCGAAGTAACTCTTGACTGGTCCAAAGGTGCTGGTAAAGTTCACCTTACCGGCAAGGGGTATACTGGTTCCTAAAGGAGCCGCGGCTCTGACCTGACTGTAACATAACACCTCCCCGCCCGCACGGGTCACCGGGCGGGGCAAGACGGAAAACGACCCGGCCGGCGGCTTTATGCCGTCGGTCCGGGCCGGTCCTATTCGCCTTTGAGCCTCCGTCAAGGCGCTTGACGGAGTTTCAAGGGCAAAGGAAAGGATACCTTTATTCATGGAGCACGTACACGACCACACCTTCTGGGAGATGGTCACCGAGACCCTGACCAGCCCGTACCTCCGCCCCCTGCTGGCCCTGTGGCTGGGGGTGCTGGGCTCGGTGATGGGCAGCTTTCTGGACTGCGCCGCCTCCCGCCGGGGCACCGGCCGCTCGGTCTTAAAAGGCCGCTCCCAGTGCGATTCCTGCGGCCATCAGCTGGCCGCCTGGGAGATGATACCCCTCATAAGCTGGCCCCTCTTCCGGGGCACCTGCCGCCACTGCGGGGCCCATATCCCGGTGGAGTGCTGGCTGGCGGAGGTCATCGGCGCGGCCGCCTTCGCCACGTTGACCCTCGCCATTGGCGGGTCCTGGGAGCTTTTGATGTGGCTCATTCTGGCGGCGCTCTTACTGGAGCTCTCCCTCATCGACGCCCGGGAGCAGATACTGCCCGACGGCCTTTTGATCGCCGCGGCCGTGGTGCGGCTCATCTTCTGGGCCATCGAGGGCCATTCCCTCCCCGCCTTGGGGCAGATGGCGATAGGGGCGCTCAGCATAAGTGTGCCCTTGCTGCTCCTCTCCCTACTGATGGACAAGGTCCTGGGCCGGGAGAGCCTGGGCGGCGGGGACGTCAAGCTCATGGCGGTGCTGGGGCTTTATTTCCCTTGGCAGCAGATGATATTCCTGCTCCTGGCGTCCTGTCTTATCGGCATCGTGGGCGGGCTCATCACCGCCAGGCGGGGCAGGCCCTTCCCCTTCGGGCCCTACATCGCCCTGGGCGCGTTCATCACACGCCTGGCGGGCGGGCCGGTGATAAACTGGTATCTGGGCCTCTTCTGACAGCATTTTTGGGAGGTGCATCCTATGGGTACAAAGCTGGGCTTTGACATAGGCAACAACAGCGTGAAGATCGCGGAAGTCCGCGGCGGAAAGCTGACCGTCCACGATATCCGCATGCCGGACAACATGATGAATGACGGCGAGATCGCCATGCCCAACGGCTTTTCCGACTTCCTCCGCCGGGAGATGAAGGCCCGGAAGATCAAGGGCCGTGAGTGCGCCCTGGTCTTCCCCGCCCGGCAGGCCATATGCCGCTTTCTCGCCATGCCCAAAATGAGCAAGGACCAGCTGGCCCTGAACCTGCCCTATGAGTTTTCCGAGTTCGTGGAGAACGACCCGGATAAGTTCGTCTATGACTACGCCATGTGCGCCCCCGACGAAAACGACGACCCGGAGCAGATGTATATGATGGCCGCGGCCGCCTCCAAGGAGCGCATTACCCAGTATATCCGCATCTTCTCCGGCGCGGGGCTGAAGCTGAAGACCCTCCTGCCCGTAGAGATGAGCCTCATGCGCCTTGTGGCGGGCTACCGGGCCAAGGACCCGGAGAACCGGCCCCAGGAGTACTGCTTCGTGAACCTGGGCCGGAACACCGTGGTCATCACCATCATCAAAAACGACCGCATCCGGGCCGCCCGCCAGATCGAGATCGGCTGCGCCGCCATCGACACTGCCATCGCGGACATGATGGGCGTGGACCCCTTCCTGGCGGGGACGTATAAGTACAACAACTTCCAGGGCGTGCTGGACTCGCCCCAGTGCGCCGAGGTGTACCAGCGCATCGCCGTGGAGGTCCAGCGGGTATTGAACTTCTACCGCTTCAACTACCGGGACAGCGAGCTTGCGGGCATGTATCTCTTAGGCGGCGGCGCCTCCATGAGCCAGCTCACCGGCGCGGTGGTGGATATGGCGGAGATGCCCGCCCTGCCCCTGGATGAGCTGATGAACGCCCCCGGTCTGGACCTGACCAGCGCCGTCAAGGGCGCCCTCGCCATCGGCATGGCCGTGGGCTGAGAGGAGGCGGAGCTATGGCAAAGGCGAAAGAAAAGGAAAAGAAAATAGTCCCGCCGGACAAGCGGACCATGAACCTCTACTATAAGCCGGACCGCACCACCCGCCCCGCCACCATCGCACTGTATGTGCTGTTCGCGCTGTCGCTGCTGCTGGCAGCGGCCAAGTTCGGCGTCTATGACCTGCTCATGAAGCTGGAGGACGCCCAGTCGGAGCTTGCCCGCACCCAGGCCGCCGAGCAGCAGTACGCTATGCAGCTGACAGACTACGACGAGGTGCTGCACCAGTACCACCTCTACAGCGCCACCGAGGACGAGCTGAACACTACCGACCGCATGGAGATACTGGACATGCTGGATGAGCTGGTCCGCTCCCGGGCGGATGTGGAGACCTACTCCATCGCCGGGCCCACCGTCACCTTCCAGATGTCCGGCATCACCCTGGGCGAGTCCGCCGAGATCATCCGCGACCTGCGGGAGAGCCCCCTGGTGGCCGCCGCCGGCGTGGACACCGCCGCCACCGATGAGAACGCGGGCGACGCCGTCGTGCCCGAGGACCCCAACATGCCCGTCACCGCGACGGTGACCATCACCCTGGCAAAGGAGGCGGGTATAGAATGAGAAGAAAGCTTACGCCCAGGGAGACCGCGCTGTTGATCTTGCTGCTGGTCCTGGCGCTGGGCAGCGCCTATTACCTGCTCTTCTATACGCCAACCACTGAGGAGATCGAGATCACCGAGACCCGCATCGCCGACACCCAGGATCAGATCACCGCCGACCAGCTCCGCCTGGCCCAGAAGCAGCAGATGCAGGAGGAGCTGGACGCCATCTTCGCCGCCGACCCGGACCCGGTATCCATGGCTCCCTACGACAACAGCCGCAACGTGATGCATGAGCTGAACGCCATTTTGGAGAATACGCAGGACTACTCCCTCTCCTTCGCCTCCGTGACCGCCGACGAGGACAGCGACGTGGTCCGGCGGGACATCTCCCTGACCTACACAAGCTCCGGCTACAGCGCCGCCCTGGATATCCTCCAGCGGCTCCATGACAGCCAGTACCGGTGCCTGTTGAATAATGTGATGCTCTCCTTGAAAGAGCGCTCCCGTGAGGGCGGCTGGTGGTATAACCTGCTCATGGGCTCTGTGGACAGTGTCCCCGATATGGAAGACGCCATGGACGAGTACTCCGACGTGACCGTGACCGCCACCCTCACCTTCTTCGAGTACACCGACGGCCCCTTGGAGGCCGGCGCCGACAACGCCGTGCAGTGGAAGGCCCCGGCCCAGGAGACGGCCTATGCCGGCCCCGAGGTGCCCGACGTGAAAGAGGATTATACCGGCTGGATGCAGAACCGGGATGGGCTCTACTTCTACTTCCGGGACGGGCAGATGGTGACCGACGAGTGGATCACCGGCACCTATGGCCAGTGGTACTATATCCAGCTCAACGGCGTCATGGCCACCGGCTTCACCTACGTCAGCAACGCCTCCAGCTCCGGCTTCTTCTACTTCGCCACCGAGGGCAATGATGTGGGCGCCATGCTCACCGGCTGGCAGACCATCAGCGAGGGCAACGCAGGCTGGTTCGAGACCGCCCATAACGGCCATTACGGCTCCTGTACCTATACCGACGCCTGGGGCGAATTTAAAGATTACCGCCCCGTGGTCTGAGTAAGGCAAATAATATCCCGGCCCGGCACTGAAGTGAACCCCAAAAGTTAGACAAAATAAGGAGCTAAGCGACCTGAAGGGTCTGGTATCTGTGTTGAGCAGG
>CANQMW010000021.1 GCA_947625045.1 uncultured Oscillospiraceae bacterium | reverse complement strand
TACAACAAGGAGATCCCCAACGAGGAGATCGACATGGACTTCATGAACCTGAACCAGGCCGCCCACGGCGACCGGGAGCACGGCTTCATCGCGGCCCGCCTGCGCACGCCCCGGAAGGTCATCGCAGGCTACTGGAAGGACGAAAAGGTCCTGGGGCGCATCGGCAGCTGGATGAAGGCGGCCGTGGGAGCGGCGGTGAGCCGGGGCATGAAGGTCATGCGCTTCGGGGACAATATGCGCGAGGTGGCCGTCACCGAGGGCGACAAGGTAGAGGTCCAGACGAAGCTGGGCTGGCAGGTGAACACCTGGGCCGTGGGCGACCTGGTGAAGGAGATGAACGCCGTCACCGAGGACGAGATCGACGCGCTCATGAAGGTCTATGAGGCCAATTACGATATCGCCACCGACGATACCGCCGCCATCCGCTACCAGGCCCGGGAGGAGATCGCCATCAAGAAGATGATGGACGCCGAGGGCTGCAAGGCCTTCGCCAACACCTTCCAGGACCTGTACGGCATGGAGCAGCTGCCCGGCCTTGCCTCCCAGCACCTGATGGCCCAGGGCTACGGCTACGGCGGCGAGGGAGACTGGAAGGTATCCGCCATGACCGCCATCATGAAGGCCATGGGCGAGAACGGCAACGGCGCCTCCGCCTTCATGGAGGACTACACCTATCATCTTGTGGAGGGCCAGGAGTATAGCCTCGGCGCCCACATGCTGGAGGTCTGCCCCAGCCTCGCGGCGGATAAGCCCCGCATCGAGACCCACCACCTGGGCATCGGCATGAACGAGAAGGATCCCGCCCGGCTGGTATTCGAGGGCAAGGCGGGCAAGGCCATCGTGGCCAGCCTCATCGACATGGGCGGCCGCCTGCGCCTCATCGTGCAGGACATCGAGGCGGTGAAGCCCATCATGCCCATGCCCAACCTGCCTGTGGCGCGGGTCATGTGGCGGGCGGAGCCGTCCCTCACCACCGGCGTGGAGTGCTGGATCACCGCGGGCGGCGCCCATCACACGGTCCTCTCCTACGACGTGACCGCCGAGCAGATGAAGGACTGGGCCAACATCATGGGCATCGAGTTCGTCCACATTTCCAAGGACACCACCGTGGAGGGGCTGGAAAAAGAGCTCTTCTGGAACGATATCGCCTGGAAGCTGAAGGCCATCTGAGGTATAATGCCATGCTGGAAGAACTGAAAAAGATCGTTTGCGACGCAAATCTGCTGCTGCCGAAGCATAATCTGGTGACCTTCACCTGGGGCAACGTGTCCGGCATCGACCGGGAGAAGGGCCTTGTGGTCATCAAGCCCTCCGGTGTGGAGTACGACGACATGAAGCCGGAGGACATGGTGGTCGTAGACATGGAGGGCAAGCGCGTGGAGGGCCGCTACAAGCCCTCCAGCGACACCCCCACCCATGTGGCGCTCTACAACGCCTTCCCCACTCTGGGCGGCGTCATCCACACCCACAGCCGCTGGGCCACCTCCTTCGCTCAGGCCGGCCGGGGCATCCCCCCCTACGGCACCACCCACGGGGACTACTTCTACGGGGAGATACCCTGCACCCGGAAGATGACCCCGTCGGAGATCGGCAACGGCAAGTACGAGCTGGAGACGGGCAACGTCATCATCGAGACGCTGAAGACCCGCCATATCGACCCGGACCAGATCCCCGCCGCCCTGGTATACAGCCACGGGCCCTTCGCCTGGGGCACGGACCCCATGAACGCGGTGCACAACGCCGTGGTCCTGGAGGAGGTGGCCTTCATGGCTCTGCACGCCCTGGCCCTGGAGCCCGGTCTGCCTCCCATGCAGCAGGAGCTTCTGGACAAACACTATCTGCGCAAGCACGGCCCCGGCGCCTATTATGGCCAGGGCTGATGAGCGCGGAAACGAGGTAATGCATTATGACTGATAAGGAAAAAAAGGAGCTGGCCATCGCGGCCTGCAAGGTGCGCATGGGCGTCATCGAGGGCACCCACGCCGCCCATGCCGGCCATCCCGGCGGCAGTCTCTCCGCCGCGGACATGTTCACCTATCTCTATTTCAAAGAACTGAACATCGATCCGGCCCAGCCCAAAATGGATGACCGGGACAGGTTCGTCCTCTCCAAGGGCCACACCGCCCCCGGCCTTTACGCCACGCTGGCCCTGCGGGGCTTCTTCCCCTGGGAGGACCTCAAGGGCCTGCGGCAGATCGGCTGCCATCTCCAGGGCCATCCCAACATGGACATGACCCCCGGCGTGGACATGTCCACCGGCTCCCTGGGCCAGGGCGTCTCCGCCGCGGCGGGCATGGCGCTGGCCGCCAAGTTCCAGGGAAAACCCGTCCGGGTCTACACCCTGCTGGGCGACGGCGAGATCGAAGAAGGCGAGGTCTGGGAGGCCATGATGTTCTCCCACCACCACAAGCTGGACAACCTGTGCGTGATCGTGGACAACAACGGCCTGCAGATCGACGGCCCCATCGACAAGGTCATGAGCCCCTATCCCATCACGGATAAGCTGGCCGCCTTCGGCCTGCACGTTATTGAGATCAACGGCCACGACTTCGACCAGATGGAGGCGGCCTTCGCCGAGGCCCGGGCCACCAAGGGCGTGCCCACGGCCATCGTCATGAAGACCACCAAGGGCAAGGACGTCTCCTTCATGGAAAACCAGGTGGGCTGGCACGGCAAGGCCCCCAACGACGAGGAATACAAGATCGCCATGGACGACCTGAACGCCGTCCTGGCCGGACTGGAGGGCGGCAAAAATGAGTGATGTGAAGAAAATGGCCACCCGGGACGGGTACGGCAACGCCCTCAAGGAGCTGGGTGGGGTGCACGGCGACGTGATCGTGTTCGACGCGGACCTTTCCAACGCCACCAAGACCAACGTCTTCCAGAAGGCCTACCCCGAGCGCCACTTCAACTGCGGCATCGCCGAGGGCAACATGATGGCGGTGGCGGCGGGCGCGGCGGCCATGGGCCTGGTACCCTATGCCTCCAGCTTTGCCATGTTCGCCTCCGGCCGGGCCTTCGAGCAGGTCCGCAACTCCATCGGCTACACCCATCTGAACGTGAAGATCGGCGCCACCCACGGCGGCATCTCTGTGGGCGAGGACGGCGCTTCCCACCAGTGCTGTGAGGACTTCGCCCTCATGCGTTCCATCCCCGGCATGGTGGTCATGAGCCCCGCCGACGCGGTGGAGGCCCGGGCCATGGTGTTCGCGGCCTACGACTACAAGGGGCCCGTCTACATGCGCTTCGGCCGGGCGCCGGTGCCCATCATCCACGACGAGGAGACCTTCAAGTTCACCATCGGCAAGGGCGAGACCCTGGCCGACGGCACGGATGTGGCCATCATCGCCAACGGCCTGTGCGTGGCCGAGGCCCTGGGGGCCCGCGGCATCCTGGCCCAGGAGGGCATATCCGCCCGGGTCATCAACATGGCCACGGTGAAGCCCCTGGACACGGAGCTGGTACTGAAGGCCGCCAAAGAGTGCAAGAAGATCGTCACCTGCGAGGAGCACAACATCATCGGCGGCCTGGGCGAGGCGGTCTGCGCCGTCATCGCCGAGGCGGGCGTGCCCTGCCCGGTGAAGCGGGTGGGCGTCCGGGACGTGTTCGGCCATTCCGGCCCCTTCGGCCCCCTGCTGGAGGAGTTCGGCCTCACCGCGCCCCATATCGCTGAAGCATGTAAGTGACCGCCCAAGACAACCAAAAACGGCCCCCTTTTGGGGGCCGTTTTCCTGTTTTTTGGGCGACTACGTGAAACTCAGGTTCGATTTCGTGAAAGTCAGGACAGGATCCTTGCGGGCGGCGGGGCCGGGTGCTATTATATCAGTATGCTTATTCTGGAACAGGAGGCATATCTATGAAGCGCATCTTTACCCTTCTTTTGGCCCTGGTCATGGTCCTGAGCCTGGCCGCCCCCGCCCTGGCGGCGGAGGACGTATTCGAGGCATCTGATACGGAGGAAGCCGCCGCGCCTCAGGCGCCGGAGGCGCCCATAGAGGAAGAGATCCCCGCGGAGGAGGCCCCAGAGGCGGCCGCGCCCGACCTGCCCCAGACCGCCGCGGCGGAGCCGGAGGATACCGCCGAGCCCCAGACCGGCAAGCTCACCATCCTGGGTGACGCCAGTAAACTCTGGTTCGTCTCGGTGGTGGAGGACTACGGCAGTACGGATTACCAGCTGGATTATTCTGATATCCCCATCGGGCCGGGCGTCATGCTGGTCCTGGCCACGGACTACCGCTATACCGTCCAGCCGGACAGGGACTGTACGCTCTACGATGGGCGCAGCATCCTCACCGTCGCTCCCTTTGACGAACACGTGGGCGAACCGGCGAACCTCTTCACCATCTTCGTGGAGGCGGCCCCAGACGGCAGCTGTGATCTGACCCTCACCGTGGAGGAGGATGCGGACACGAATATCCCCGCCCTCATCCCCGTGAACGTGACGGCCCCAGCAGGCGTCACGGTGGAGGCGGACAACCAGGTCTTCGCCGGCACGAGCGACGGCTTCTACTGTGAACCCGGCTATGTCCCGTTTTTTACCGGCGCCGAGCCCTGGGACACTTCCGTTGCGTATAACGGCCTCATCCTGACCATGTTCAAGGTCTATGACGATTCGGAGAGCGTCGAGGTGGAGGTCAGAAAGGCCACAGGCTATTTGAACCTGACCGACCCGGAGAACAGAACCGAGTATGCCCTCATGTTCGACCACTATTTAACCCAGGCCGACGCCAACGGCGGCCTGGTGGGCGGTATGATCCTGTCGATAGCCGTGGAAGCGGGATACGACATCGTGTCGGACGTGGAGGCCTACGATGACCGGTACGTTGAGTATGACGGCGGCAACATCCATATCTACTGGTATGACATCCCCGCTTCCGGCGACATCAACGCGGAGGTCGTGAAGAGGGACCTGCCCGTGGCCGCGCCCAAGTCCGGCACCGGCTGGGCCTATGACAAGGCCACCGGCGACTATTACTACTTCGTGGACGGCCAGCAGAAGTTCAACTACTGGGCCAATGAGCCCGCCGCCTCCCAGTGGGGCTATTGGTATTACGTGGGACCCGACGGGAAGCTGGCCACCGGCTTCCAGTATGTGGAAAACGAAAACGGCACCGGCTGGTACATGTTCCAGCCCGACAACGATGACGGCTGCATCGGCCGTATGCTCACCGGCCTGCAGTGGACCGGTTCCGACGCGGGCATGGGCTGGTTCAACACCGCCCATGGCGGTCTGAACGGCCAGTGCATGTACACCACCGAGTGGGGCGCCTATGACGCCGCCGCCGGCGCCTGGGCCGACGGCTGGTCCCACTGGTATCTTGACGGGATAATTTGAAATAGGAGGAAGAAGAATGAAGCGCATCTTTACCCTTCTTCTGGCCCTGGTCATGGTCCTGAGCCTGGCCGCCCCCGCCCTGGCGGCGGAGGATGTATTCGAGGCATCCGAGACCGAGGGGGCAGCCGCGCCCGAAGCGCCCATAGAGGAAGAGACCCCCGCGGAGGAGGCCCCCGAGGCGGTCGCGCCCGATATGCCCCAGACCGCGGCGCTGGAGCCGGACACGGAAGCCGACCCCGAGACCGGCAAGCTCACCATCCTGGGCGACACCAGCAAGCTCTGGTACGTCTCGGTGGTGGAGGACGCCGGCCAGACGGACTACCAGCTGGACTATTCGGACATCACCATCAAGCCGGGCGACGTGCTGGTCCTAGCCATGGACTACCGCTATACCGTCCAGCCGAACTGGGACTGCGAGCTCTATGACGGGCGCTGCTTCCTCATCGACACGGCCTTCGGCGAACACGAGGATGAGCCGGCGAACCTCATCGACGTCATCATGGATTGGGCCCCCAACGGCAGCTGCGATCTGACCCTCACCATCATGGAGGACCCGGAGGCTCCCGCCCTCCTTCCCGTGACCGTGACGGCCCCGGCGGGCGTCACGGTGGAGACGGAAGGTCAGGTCTTCGCCGGCACGACCGGCGGCCTTTACTGCGACGCCGGCTATGTGCCGTTTTTCCTCGGTGCCGAGCCCATGGGCTCTCTTGATATGGACGACGGCCGCGTCTGGACCATGTTCAAGGCCTTTGATGATGTGGAGAGCGTCGAGGTGGACGTCCAAAAGGCCACTGGCGAGCTGAATATCACCGGCTTTACGGATAAGGTGACGCTGACCATCGCGGCCGGCGACTACCTGACTGTGGCCGACGCCGACAACGGCATCGTGGGCGGCACGTTCCTGGCAGTAGGCGTAGAGGCAGGCTATTCCCTCAAATCGGACGTTGAACCCTTCAATGAGGTCTACATGGAATATGACGGCGTCAACACCCACTTCTACGGCTTAGACATCCCCGACGCCGGCGACATCAACATAGAAGTCGTGAAAACGGAGCTGCCCGTGGCCGCGCCCAAGTCCGGCACCGGCTGGGCCTATGACAAGGCCACCGGCGACTATTACTACTTCGTGGATGGCGTGCAGAAGTTCAACTACTGGGCCAATGAGCCGGCCGCCTCCCAGTGGGGCTACTGGTATTACGTGGGGCCCGACGGGAAGCTTGCCACCGGTTTCCAGTACGTGGAGAACGAAAACGGCACCGGCTGGTACCTGTTCCAGCCCGACAACGGCGACGGCTGCATCGGCCGGATGCTCACCGGCCTGCAGTGGACCGGTTCCGACGCGGGCATGGGCTGGTTCAACACCGCCCATGGCGGCCTGAATGGCCAGTGCCTGTACACCACCGAGTGGGGCGCCTATAACGCCGCTGCCGGCCTCTGGGCCGACGGCCAGAGCCACCAGTGACAGATATATCTCATTTTGAAACATTTTGAAAAAGGAGCGAGAAAAATGAAACGTATGTTTACTCTCCTGCTGGCCCTGGTCATGGTCCTGAGCCTGGCCGCGCCCGCCCTGGCGGCGGAGGACGTCTTCGAGGCGGCTGCCGCCGAAGAGGCAGCCGTCCCTGAGGCGCCCATAGCCCCCGAGGTACTGGAAGAAGTCCCTGCGGAAGAGACGCCCGCCGAGGCGCCCGACCTGCCCCAGACCGCGGCGGCGGAGCCCGGAGACGCTGCGGCTGAGGACACGGAGACCGCGCCCCAGACCGGCAAGCTCACCCTCAAGGGCGACCTTGATATGCTCTGGTGCGTCAGAGTAGTCAACGACGTGGGCGAGACGGACTATATGGGCGAATTCGACACCACCGAGATCCCCATCCAGGAAGACGAGGTGGTGGCGCTGGTCATGGATTACCGCTATACCGCGGAATTTGACAAAGAGCGGCCCTCCATGGAGCTGCGCGGCGTACTGAACGCTGGACTGCCGAACGGTCTGCATACCGGCGACGTGGCCAACGTAGTGACCGTCGGCGTCACCGCAGAGGATGGCTGCGATCTGACCGTCACCATCGTGGCTGACCCCGAGGCCCCCAGCGTCATCCCCGTGACCGTAACGGCCCCGGCGGGCGTGTACGTGGATGCGAGTGATGTCGTCCTCTCCGAGTCCCTGGCCTCCCTGGGCAGCGTCACCTGCGACGCCGGCTATGTCCCCCTGTTCACCGGCGCGGAGAGCCTGGGCGCTGATGACACGGAGGACGGCTATACCACCACTTTGTTCATCCCCATCGAGGGCGCGGAGAGCATCAAGATCGACCTCAGGAAGGCCACAGGTGAGCTTCACATCACCGGCCTCACGGACAAGGTCGCGACGGTCATCATGGACGACGGCGCCGGCGCCACGGCCGACACCGACAGCGGCCTGGTGGGCGGCCTGTACTTAGGGATCGCCGTGGAGGCGGGCTACACCGTCAAGACGGACGCCCAGGTCTATGCCAGCGGCTACGCGCTCTATGAGGGCAAGAGCGTACACGGCTACGCCTTTGTCATTCCCGACGACGGCGATATGGACATCGAGATCGTGAAGGATGATTCCATAGCCATGCCCAAGTCCGGCAACGGCTGGGCCTATGACAAGACCACCGGCGACTATTACTACTTTGTCGACGGCGTGCAGAAGTTCAACTACTGGGCCAATGAGCCCGCCGCCTCCCAGTGGGGCTACTGGTACTACGTGGGCATCGACGGCAAGCTGGCCACCGGCTTCCAGTATGTGGAGAATGAGAACGGCACTGGCTGGTACCTGTTCCAGCCCGGCAACGACGACGGCTGCATCGGCCGCATGCTTACCGGCCCCCAGTGGACTTATTCCGACGCGGGCATAGGCTTCTTCAACACCGCCCACGGCGGCGTCAACGGCCAGTGCCTGTATACCACCGGCTGGGGCGCCTATAACGCCGCCACCGGCATGTGGGCCGACGGCCAGTACCACCGGGCCCTGGGCTGACGGCTGGGTCCATCGACAATAAGTATCCCATTCTGAAAAAAGGAGACAGTTAAAATGAAACGCATCTTTACCCTTCTTTTGGCGCTGGTCATGATCCTGGCCCTGGCCGCGCCCGCCCTGGCGGCGGAGGACGTATTTGAGGTATCTGAGACCGAGGAAGCCGCCGCCCCGGAGGCCCCCATAGCCCCCGAAGCGCCCATAGAGGAGGCCCCCGTGGAGGAGGTCCCCGCGGCCGCGCCTGACCTGCCCCAGACCGCGGCGGCGGAGCCGGAGGACACAACGAGCCCCGCGCCCCAGACCGGCAAGCTCACCATCCTGGGCGACACCAGCAAGCTCTGGCTCGTCCTGGTGGTGAATGACACGGAAATAGACGCGGGCATGCAGACCTACACGGATGATTTTGACGATATCCCCCTTCTGACAGGCGACATGGTGGCGCTGGTCATGGACTACCGCTATACCGCCCAGTTTGACGCCGATCTGGTATCTGCCAGTGACCGCGGCGTGCTGGACGGCGAGTTGATGCGCGGCAGCGCACATGACGGCGACATAGGCAATGCCGTCATATTCTACCTCAACGCGGGGGACAGCTGCGACGTGACCGCCACCATCGTGGCCGACCCGGAAGCCCCCGACGCCATCCCCGTGACCTGGACGGCCCCGGCGGGCGTCTATGTGAAGACGAGTGAGTTCGCCCTCTTCGATCTTGAATTCCTTGGCACGTTCACCTGCGACGCCGGCTATGTCCCGTTTTTCGACGGCGCGGAGCCTCAGTACTCCTACGAGGAGGATGACGGCCATATCGTGACCACGTTCGAGCCCTACGCCGTGAAGAGCATCCATGTGGACGTGAGAAAGGCCACGGGTGAGCTGAACATCACCGACCCCGAGTACGCAGTCGTGTACGCCTTCATGTACGACGATGACGAGGCCGAGGCCGACGCCGGCAGCGGCATCGTGGGCGGCATGTACCTGTCGGTGCAGGTGGAAGCGGGCTATTCTGTCAAGGCGAACGTGGAGCCTTTCGCTGAGGAATACTTTGCGTATGACGGCGACGACCTCCACGGCTACTACTATGACATCCCGGCTTCCGGCGACATCGATGTAGAGATCGTGAAGACGGACCTGCCCGTGGACGCGCCCAAGTCCGGCACCGGCTGGGCCTATGACTATGACACCGGCGATTACTACTACTTCGTGGACGGCGTGCAGAAGTTCAATTACTGGGCCAACGAGCCCGCCGCCTCGAAGTGGGGCTACTGGTACTACGTGGGCGCCGACGGGAAGCTGGCCACCGGCTTCCAGTACGTGGAGAACAAAAACGGCACCGGCTGGTACATGTTCCAGCCCAACGACAAAAACGGCTGCATCGGCCGCATGCTCACCGGCTGGCAGTGGACCTACACCGACGCGGGCATGGGCTGGTTTAACACCGCCCACGGCGGCGTCAACGGCCAGTGCACCTGGACCGAAAAGTGGGGCGCCTACAGCGCCGCCACCGGCATGTGGGGCGACGGTGAGTATCACCAGGCCAACGGCTGACAGCCGGAGCCGCCTCACAGAAAACAGAAAGGACCGACCCCTTGGGGTCGGTCCTCTTTATGCGCCGCAGCGCTTTTTCAGCCGATGGGCTCGAAATCCTCCGCCCCGTGCTTGCACAGGGGGCAGACGAAGTCCGCCGGCAGCTCGTCGCCCTCGTAGACGTAGCCGCATATCTTGCACACGAAGCCCTTCTTCTGCTCCAGCACCGGGGGCTTGGGCTTGATGTGGTCGAAGTAGTACTGATAGGTGACGCTGGGCTCGTCGGAGAGCTTCTTCGCCTCCGTCACGTCCGCGATGAACAGGGTGTGGGTGCCGCAGTCGATGGCGTTCACCACTTTGCCGGACATGAAGGCGTTGGTGCAGCCGGGGATGAAGCTGACGCCGTTGGCGCTGCGGCTGGCCTCGGGCCAGTTGGCCAGCTTGTCCGCCTCCCGGCCGGACTGGAAGCCGAAGTGCTTGAACAGGTCCATGGTGGCGGAGGTGGTCAGGGTAGAGACGTTGAACACACCGGTCTTCAGCACCATGTCATGGGTGTAATTTTCCTTATTCACCGCGATGGAGATGCGAAGGGGCGAGCCGGTGACCTGCTGGACGGTGTTGATGATGCAGCCGTTGTCCTTGTCCCCATCCCGGGCGGTGAGGACGAAGAGGCCGTAGGAGAGGCTCCGCACGGCGGCGGAATCCACGGCCTTGCCCTCCGGGGCCTTGGGGTGGTCCGCCTCGGCGGCGGTGTGGACCGACGCGGCCATGGCGTCCGCCAGGGCTTCGAGCTCGCCCAGCTGGTCCTCCTTCAAAGAGGAGCGGATGGTGAGCTTCTGGTCCAGCACCATGATGTTCTTGAGCCCGGAGACCATCTCCGCCATGAGCTTGCCCGACGTGGGAGCCCAGGAGCCGTTCTCCACGAAGGCCACGGTGCGGTTTTGCAGGTTGTGGGCGGCGATGTCGTGCAGGAGGTTCTCCATATTTACAAACACGCCGGCGTTGTAGGTGGTGGAGGCGAAGATGATGTGGCTGCAGCGGAAGGCCTCCGCCACGATGTAGCTGGGATGGGTCACGGACACGTCATAAAGCGCCGTGCGCACGCCCTTTTCCGCCAGGCGGGCGGCGATGATCTCCGCGGTGTTCTCCGTGTGGCCGTACACCGAGGCGTAGGCGATGAGCACCTGCTTGTCCTCGGGGGTGTAGCCGCTCCACTTCACGTACTTGTCGATGAAGTCCCCCACGTTCCGCCGCCAGACGTAGCCGTGCAGGGGGCACACCAGGGCGATGTCCAGTCCCGCGGCCTTCTTGAGGATGGCCTGGACCTGGCTGCCGTACTTGCCCACGATGTTGGTATAGTACCGCCGGGCCTCGGTCATGTAGACCTGGTCCTGGGCGGCGTGGTCGGCGAATATCTCCCCGTCCAGGGCCCCGAAGGAGCCGAAGGCGTCGGCGGAGAAGAGGGCCTTTTCCGTGACCTCATAGGTCATCATGACCTCCGGCCAGTGGACCATGGGGGCCATGACGAAGGTGAAGGTGTGAGAGCCGGTGCAGAGGGTGTCCCCCTCCTTCACAAGATGGATATGGGCGTCCACGTCGAAGGTGAAGTACTGCTTCATCATAGTTGCGATCTTCTGGTTGCAGACGATCTTCACCTCCGGCCAGCGCAGCACCACCTCTTCGATGGTGGCGGCGTGGTCCGGCTCCATGTGGTCAACCACCAGCCAGTCCAGCTTCCGGCCGCGGAGCAGGTGGCGGATGTTCTCAAAGAACACGTCCCGCACGGACCGGTCCACGGTGTCCAGCACCACGGTCTCGTCGTCCTCCACGAAGTAGGAGTTATAGGAAACGCCGTTCGGCACCGGGTAGACGTTCTCAAAAAGGGCGATGCGCCGGTCGTTGCCGCCGATCCAGGTGATGGCGTCGGTGATCTTTTTCACGCAGTACATTTCATGTCCTCCTGGCAGTCATTTCAGTGTTCTCGTTATACCATGTCGCGCGGTTCCGGCGTAAGCCGGGAGCGCGACCGGTATTGTTTGGTATAATAGCGCCTTTGGCGCTATTATACCAGTTTTTCCCCCGATTGCAATGACCTTATACGGACGCTGACTGGAACGGGCGGATGTCCCGTATCTCCTTCGCCATGCTGGCCTTCAGCTCCCGGAGGTCTATGTCGTTCTGCATGTCCAGGAAATAGCGGTCCGAGACGCCAAAATACTTTGCAAAGCGCAGAGAGGTATCCGCCGTGATCTTCCGCCGGTCGTGAAGAATGTCCTGTATTCGGGACGTGGGGACATGGATGGCCCGGGCCAGCCTATAGGCCGACACGCCCAGCGGCTCCATGAATTCCTCCCACAGTATCTCGCTCATCTTGGGGGTAGGTATCGTGTTAGGCATTGATATCCTCCATTCTGGTCATAATATGCTTCTGCGCTGTCAGTGATAATCGACGATCTCAACATCGTAAAAATCATTGCCATCCACAGCGAAACATATGCGGTACTGGTCATTGACCCGGATGCTGTATTGTCCCGCTCTGTCGCCGGAAAGCCGTTCCAAGCGGTTTCCGGGCGGAACGCGCAGATCCTCCAAACATCCTGCATCGTCGATCATGATCAGCTTGCGAAGCGCCGTTCGCTGCATGGCCTGGGGGAGCTTGGAGGAAAAGACTTGGTGATAGACCTTTTCCGTCTCCCGGTCCGCAAAGCTCTTTATCATGGAAACATTATACCTGGGATGCGTGTATATGTCAAGCAGGCATTCCGTCAGGACACCACCCCGCCCTTTCATATTGAAAGAAAAAACTTTGAGTTGTAAAACCGGGGCCTATCGTGTAAATTAATATTGAAAACAGTCGGGCGGCGTCCGCCCGTTACGGAAAGGACGGTAGCTATGCAAAAAGGCGACATGCTCCACGGCTTCCGGGTCCTGGAAAGCCAGGATCTGCCCGAGATCGGGGCCGTGATGTGGCGGATGGAGTACGAGAAAAACGGGGCCCGGCTCATATGGCTGGACCGGCCCGACGACAACAAGACCTTCTCCATCGCCTTCAAGACCATCCCCCAGGACGATACGGGCGTGTTCCACATCCTGGAGCACTCGGTGCTGAACGGCTCGGAGAAATATCCGGTGAAGGAGCCCTTCGTGGAGCTTTTGAAGAGCTCCATGGCCACCTTCCTGAACGCCATGACCTTCCCGGACAAGACCATGTACCCCGTGTCCAGCCGCAACGCCCAAGACTTCCTGAACCTCATCGACGTATACATGGACGCGGTACTGCACCCTCTTTCCCTCCGTGACCCCCACGCCTTCCGGCAGGAGGGCTGGCACTACGAACTGGACTCGCCCGAGGGGGAGCTTCGCTTCAACGGCGTGGTGTACAACGAGATGAAGGGCGCCTACGGCTCCGCCGACCGGGTCATGGAGTCGGCCCTGGACCGGCTGCTGTTCCCGGACAGCTGCTACGGCTATGAGTCCGGCGGCCACCCGGACCACATCCCGGAGCTGACCTATGAGGAGTATCTGGCTGATCACACCCGGTTTTACCACCCCTCCAACAGCTACATCTGCCTGGACGGGCAGATGTACCTGGACGCGGTGCTGGCGAAGCTGGACGGCTTCCTGGCCCCCTATGAGCGCATCGACCCGGACGCGGACATCCCCATGCAGGCGCCTGTGGCCCCGCCGGAGCAGACCTGTTATTACGAGATAGGCGCCGAAGAGGATGAGCGGAACAAGGCCATCCTGGCCGGGGGCTGGGTCTTCGGAAAGTATGACGACATCGAGCCGGACGTGGCCTTTTCCGTATTGAGCCAGTTTCTCTGCGGCTCCAACGAGGCGCCCCTGACCAAGGCCCTGCTGGACGAGGGTCTTGCCGAGGACGTGATCCTGGACAAGATGGACGGGGTGCAGCAGCTCTACGCCGTGCTGGAGATCAAAAACGCCGACCCGGCCCAAAAGGACCATATCTGGCAGACGGTGGAGAGCACTCTCTCCGCCCTGGCGGATAATGGTCTGGACAAAAAACGGCTGCACAGCATCCTGGACCGGCTGGAGTTCACCATCCGGGAGAAGGACTTCGGCACCACGCCCCGGGGATTGGTATACGCTATCTCCTCTTTGGAGACGTGGCTCTACGGCGGCGACCCCGCCCTGAATTTCAGCTACAGCGCCCTGTTCGCCTCCCTGCGGGAGAAGATAGACGCGGGCTGGTTCGAGGGCTTCCTGCGCCGGGTACTGCTGGATAACGACCACCGGGCAAGGGTGCTCATGCTCCCCAGCAAGACCCTGGGCCAGGAGAAAGCCCGGGCCGAGGCGGACCGCTGCGCCTCCATCAAGGCCGGCTGGGACGACGCTGCCATTCAGGAGGTCATGGCGGAATTTCGCGTACTCCGTGAGCGCCAGAGCAAGGTGGACACACCGGAGGAGTTGGCGAGCCTCCCCACCTTGAAGCTCACCGACATCCCCGAAGAGGGCATGCCCTTCCGGCAGGAGGTGGGCGCCATCGAGGGCGTCACGGTCCTGCACCACCCCGTGGAGACCGACGGCATCACCTACCTGGACCTCTGCTTCGACGTCTCCGACCTGCCCCTGGAGGCGCTTCAAAAGACAAAGCTGCTGACCCGGCTCCTGGGCCAGGCGGCCACGGAGCACTACGACGTGCTGGCCCTGCGCAGCGCCATCGAGGGCACTCTGGGCCGGTTCAGCGCCTCTATCACCGCCTTCGGCCCCGGGGCCGACACCGCCCACGTCACGCCCTATGTGCAGGTGAGCATCTCCATGCTGCCGGACCATAAGGCCGGCGCCGTGGCCCTGCTGGGGGAAATATTGAAACGTACCCGCTTTGACGACGGCGGCTTTATCTACAACATCCTCCGCCAGGAGCGGCTGGGGCTGGAGCAGTCCGTCACCATGAGCGGCAACTCCTACGGCTCCATGCGCATAGCCGCCCAGGGCTCCGCCCGGGGCGCCGTGGCCGAGGCGGTCCAGGGTATCTCCATGCTCCGGGCATACCAGGCCTGGGACAGGGCGTTCCAGACCGAGGGCGAAGCACTGTGCCGGGAGATGGCGGATCTCTGCGGGCGGCTCTTCAGCCGTGAACGGCTCACCGTGAGCCTCACCGGCCCCCGGGACGACGCTTTCGTGTCCTCGGCGCTGGCCGTGCTGAACAGCGGCGCCATGGGGCCGCGGGCGGAATATTCTCCCCTGCCCGCCCGCAGGGAGGGCTTCGTCATCCCCGCCCAAGTGGGGTTCGCCGCCCGGGGCGCCAACCTGTACGGCCTGGGCAGCGCCTTTGCCGGCGCGGATCTGGTGGCCGGACAGCTGCTGACGCTGGACTACCTGTGGAACCGGGTGCGGGTCAAGGGCGGCGCCTATGGGGTGAACCTCTCCGTCCGCGTTCTGGGCGACGTGGCCTTCACCAGCTACCGGGACCCCAGCCCCGCCGCCACCCTGGACGTCTTCGCCCAGGCGTCCCAGGCCCTGCGGGAGGCCGCGGCCGGACCCATCGACAAGTATATCATCAGCACCATCTCCTCCACGGAGCCGGTGCTCTCCCCCTGGATGGAGGGCCTGCGGGCCGCGGGGGTGTACCTGAACGGCCAGTCCGGCCAAGACCTGGCCCGCCAGCGCCGGGAGATACTCCACACCACGCCGGCCGAGCTCATAGCTTTCGCGGACACCCTGGACGCGGTCTGCGCCGCGGACCGGATATGCGTCATCGGCGGCCAGGCCGTGCTGGACGCCTGCCAAGGGCTGGACAGCGTGGAGCCCGTGCAGCAGTAACTTGATAATATACGCGCATCCCCCGGACTTTCCGTCCGGGGGATGCTTCTTTTGAATGGATACCGGGTCTTCAGCCGGCCTTGCGGGTCTGCCAGAAGCAGAAGTCCATCAGGCGGCACTCGTCCTCGCTCCGGCGGGCAAACAACTCGTACTCGCCGTCATCATTCCCGATCAGCTTCGCCACGCCCTGGAAAAAGCCCAGTTCGTCCTTCAGGTCCACCCGCTCGCCGCGGATATTCTCTATCCACACGTCGCCGCCGCACTGCCGCAGCGTCTCCTGCAGCTTTTCCACTTCGGCTTTGGATGATATGGTCATATAATGCGTTCTCCTTTCTCGCGCCGCCTTCGCGGCGCCGGCAGCCGCTGTTTTCCTTTTGCTGCCTGGGGCATTATAGACCCATCCGCCGGGAAATGATAGGTCGATTTCGACCAAGAATGGGGCCGGAAGCGCGGCGTACTTTCGTTACCGGTGACATAATGCCCAAGCCGGCCGCCCCGACGGCCCCGTCTGTTTCGTCCTTATGCCGGGAATATGCTATGTTTTTCCAAACCGTACCGCGGCGGGACTATGCGATCGGCCATATCGTCTCGTCACCGCAGATATTACGGATCTTCAGGCGCAGGGGGCGCTTCTCGCTGAGGATGCCGCCGTTCCAGAAATGCTGCGTCCTGGAGCCGTTGGCGATGACATATCCGTTTTTGTCGATCCTGATCTCGCTGTCGGAATGCCACTCGCCCTCGGCCGCCGTGCAGTCCAGACTCAGAAACTCGATCAGCTCCAGTCCTTCCTCGCTGATCCTGATGGGCTTGAAGGGACGTTTGGCTGTGGCGTTCATGCGGGATTTGTTGTTGAAATCATCGATCTTCTGCATGACACGGTCGCTGATGAACTTGTCGATCACCACCTGACAGCCGCCGAACAGATCGGTATGTACATCCTCCGTGTGGAACTGCGCATAGTCGCCGATGACCACATCGTCCAGGATCGTTTTCAGGTCCCGCAGCTTGATCTCAACGGCGGTACTGTCGTCCTCTTTGATAAACGCCTCGATCTCCTCTTCGCTGGTGATGTCGATGTAATAGACGATGACCTTTTTCACGCCGGCGTCCAGGTCGGGAATGGCCTGATGGATGATACGGTTCATCATGACCTTATCCAGCAGTTTGGAGGAACTGTCCATCAGATTCGGCACATAGACAGGGACCGTGCCCAGCTCGCTGTCGGAAATGGCGCCTTCCCAGAAAGAGCCCAGGGAGTCCTCATTCTTCAGACCGGGGATAAGGGACTTGATCTTATCCATCGTCTGGACAGGATTGCGGTAAAGCTGTACGCCGTCCTTGATCTCCAGCACATCGAATTCCGCTCCGTTGGCGGTCAGCCTGTCGCGGGTCGTCTGGATAGAATTCAGCCCAACGTCACAGTGTATGAACCGCCGGCCCAGTTTTGCGGCCACCGAAGCCGTCACGCCGCTGCCGCCGAAAAAGTCGGCCACCAGCATTCCCTCATTTGAAGAAGCCTTGATGATGCGTTCAAGGAGCGCTTCCGGCTTTTGGGTGGCATAACCCACTTTTTCCGTAGAGGTCGCAATTTGCTGAAACGACATTATATCGCTCCACACGTCACCAACAGCCTTGCCTTTTTCAATGGCTTCATCCAGATATATGATGCTTCCCCGGCCATCAAAATATTTTCGCCCGTTTTCGTCTGTCTTGTTGAATCTCTCAAGATATTCTTTACGATGCTCCTGCTTTTGTTTGTTAAAGACTTTTTCTTCAGAACGGGTGTAAAAATAGATCGTATCATGCCCTCTGACCCAATTTGGCGCGATCGTCTTATAACCGGACAAAACCTGAATATCCCATATGATCTCTCTTTGAAAATTATCTTCACCGAAGATCTCGTCCAAAAGTATTTTTACATAATGCCCGATATGCCAATCCAGATGCACATAAATAGACGCCGTCTCGCTCATGACGCTTTTGATGGCCATGAGGTTCTCATACATCCAGTTCAGATACTTCTCCTTGTCCCAGACGTCGCCGTACATCTTTTCCTCAAAGGTCTTCAGCTCGTCCACGTCCAGTTCCTGTTCGGCCTGGGCGATGGCCTTGGCCGCCTTGGGATCACGGCGAATATAGACCTTTTTGGCATAGTCCGCGCCGCTGGCAAAAGGCGGGTCGATGTAGACAAGATCGACCTGGATGCCCTGCTCCTTCAGATAGGCACAGGCGGAGACACACTCTCCCCGGATGACCATGTTGCCGTCCGGGTTTTCGCCCACCTGTTCCTGTTTTTCCATCTCATATAAGGGCATACCCCGCTGGAGCGTCGATGCGACATCATCGGCGCCCTTGTATTTCAGAACGCGGTTGAAGTTTGCCAGAACAGCCTGCCCCTCCACCGGCTCCGGAATAAATGGAACATATTTAATCGGCATGATTGATCCCTCGTTTGCTTATTATTTCGATTCTCCCCGATAACTTCCTGCCGCCGCAGGGCAGTCGTCTATCACACAGCAGATCATAACTATCCCTCCCCGAAAAACTCTTTTATCTTCTCATGCGTCAGCGTCAGCCTGTCCGCGGGCTCGATGCTGTCCTCCAGGTACAGGTAAGCGAACCGCTCATAGCCGAATTTTGCATTGTTCTGCCGGATAAACTCAGAGTCCATAAAGGCCCGCTTGTCCTTGAATGTGGGGTCGTTGGCGTAGATCTCTCCCTTGGTCTCCATGATCAGCACCTTATGGAGCTTCCCATTCCGCCGCTGGATGATGAGAAAGTCAGGCGTGTACATGCCGATATACTGCCACTTGCCGTCGGCTGTCCTGTAGCATCTGATCTTGAACTCCGTCATGGCCCGGTCTCCGTTATAATACACCTCAAGGTCATAGACCGCGAGGTCGTCAAACGCCAGGACTTCCTCCAAAAAGCGCTGTTCAAAGCTGCTGTCGGTGTGATAGGGCAGATAGTGGAACGACCGATCCTTCTGCGGATGGGAGGAATGCTGCCTGCGGAAGGACTCCGCTAGTTCGTGGTTGCCTGTTTCCTCCAGGACGCGGATCGTCGTCTCTATCTCCGGACTGACACGGAACCTCTTCTTGTCATTCAGGATGATATTCTCCACCACGGACTGCTCCGGGAAATACTCTTTGGGATCGTCCACGCGGATGACGGACCGGAAGTTCGCCATATTCAGCAGCGCCGCTTCCTCCGGGACAAGTTCTTCTTTTGTGATGAAGTCCCTTTGCTCACAAAACGCTTTGCGGATGTTGGCCTCTACCCGGGGCAGATCATACTTGGAACTGAAATAGCGTTCGTCGCCCTCCATATAGGTAACAGTCTCAAATACCTCATCCAAAAGCGCCCGGCGGGCATTCAATTCTTCCATGGTCAGAGAGCCAAAGCTGCCTTTGGCGATGCGGTAGAGCCATGGGGAAAACAGAGCGCGCTCCGTGCCTCTCTCGGCGTCGTCGACCGAGATAGACATCCTTTCCTTTGCAAGGTCTTCCAGGTCGCCGGCCGTGCGGGTGATACTCGCCCGAAGCGCGGCGCCGTCAGCGGCGCGGGGGATATATTTCGCCGGGGCGGGTTCTTCTTTGACCGCCGTCTCATAGCTGACCTGAAGCTGGTAAAAATCCACCTTGGGCAGCCGAAGGTGAGCTGTCCGGTCATACCGTTTCAGCTCTGTCGTACCTTTGCCGCCGGCGGTAAACTCCTTCAGGGAGATGTGCTGCTGCTTTTGCAGCTGGGCGATCAGCTTCTCACCGTTGTCGTCATTGAGATAAATGAGCGCCGTCTCCGGGCTGGACTTGTCCACCTGCCGCAGGCAGCGGCAGGATGTCTGCAGGACCATATTCGTGGGACAGTCCCCTTCCTGGGAGAGGATGATGCCTGTCAGGCTGCGGCAGTCCCAGCCCTCCTTGCCGATCTGCACCAAAAGGATGATGCGGATGGGAGAGATGGACTTATCCAGCGTATCGAACAGCATCTGGCTGTCCGCCGGCGCCTTATACCTCTTTGCCCCATCCTTGCTGCCGGATTCCCGATAGAAACGCAGGATACAGGTGGGCGGAAGGCCATATTCGGACACGATGCCCGACACCAGCGGATAGACCAGCTCCTCCAGCTTGGCAATGCTGCCGCAGTAGATGCCCAGCTTGGCCGTAGTGCCGTCGGAATAGACCGTGTCCTTGTATGTATCCAGGAATTCCCGAACGCCGCTGTCGATGATGCGGGCGCTGTCGGCCACGTCCGATATCTTCACAGTCGGGCGCTTCAGAAAGTTGCCCACGCCGTTTACGAGAGGATAGTAATATACCGTGTTCGTGATCTCCGCCGTGGCCACGGACAATCCATCTGTCACAGCGGTCTTTTCGGCCTTCTCCAGATATGGCGTACCGGAAAAACCGATGATGGAATTGATCGCACCGCTCTCCGTCCAGCGGGTGACGACCGCGCGGAGCTTGCGTTCCTGTGTCTTGTCCGTGTTGCTCACGGCATGATGGACCTCATCAATGAAGATGGAGAGGGACGGCAGCTTGCCGATCATGTTGCGAAGCTCATTGGCCTGACGGTCCCGGTCATCGTCGCTGTCGTCAAACCAGCTGATCTGTCCGCCTTCCTCCTCCACCCGGTCCAAAATGACCTTCTCTGCGTTTGTGATGGCTACCAGCCCGAACAGATTGGAAAACGGCTGATGCGCCGAAAGCTTCTGAACGTTCGGATTTTTCGTTTTATTGGATTTGCTGGCGGTCTTGCCCTGATCCAGCACCTCAAAGGAGATGCTGCGTTTGATGTTGGATGCCGCCGGCTCGGGAATGACCCACGTCGGATCAAAGTTCTGGATCGTCTTGAGGCTGGGGACGACCGAGGATTTCAGCCCAGAGGGCGCGAAGATGATGAAGTTATGGGCAAAGGCGCGGTTATTCGGCTCGTTGGAGGCAAAGTACAGATCGAGGTATATGAACGCCGCCATCAGATAGGTCTTGCCCGCGCCCATGGGAAGGCTGAACAGATAATCCGTATAGGAAACGCCGTAAAAAAGGTCCCGGAAGACCCTGCGGCAGTCGACGCTCCGGGGCGCAGCCTTAAGCTGTTCCTCCAGCTTGACCGAAACCTGTTCGTCCTCGTCATTTTTAAGCCGGGCATATTCCAGCAGAGCCGCAGCCGCCGGAGCATGGGACAGATAGTTCTTTGCGTCGGCCGTGAGCGGCAGCGCGTCCAGGTCGAGGGTGTTGAAGGCTCCGGAAGAGAACAGGTCCGACAGCGGTTCGCTCCGGCAGGCGATCTTCAGATAGAGATAGGTCTTGATGGCCTCGACCTGCGCGTCGCGCATCTGGCCGCGCTTTTCCATATAGGCGATCAGCGGCTGTATCGTGCAGTCGGGGGACGCATACCACTGATCCCGCTTTTTCTCTATCATCCTGTAGAACATATCGGCCTCCACTATGCTTCTTCGCATATTCACCCCGTTTTAACCGATTATAACACAGGATAATGTGTCTATCAAATACAGAATTCAACGGCAGCGGCCGGATAATATAAACGCATCCCCCGGACCGGCGGTCCGGGGGAGCACTTATCACGCCGGGAAGAGGGCCTTTTTGATCTGTCCCACGGCGTTCTTCTCCAGGCGGGACACCTGGGCCTGGCTGATACCGATGGCTGCGGCCACCTCCATCTGGGTCCGGCCGTCGAAAAAACGCATGGAGAGGATGCGCTTTTCCCGCTCCGCCAGCTTGTCCACCGCCTCCGTGAGGGCGATGCGCTCCAGCCACGCCGCGTCCGTGTTGCGGCTGTCGCCGATCTGGTCCATGACCGCCACGCTCTCGCCGCCGTCGTTATATACCGGCTCGAAGAGGCTCACCGGGTCCGAGATGGCGTCCATGGCCATGACCACCTCCCCCGGCTCCAGCCCCAGCATCTTCGCGATGTCCTCCACCGAGGGCTCCCGCTGGTGCTCCATCAGAAAGGCCTCCTTGGCCTGCATGGCCCGGTAGGCCGTGTCCCGCAGGGACCGGCTCACCCGCACGGCGCTGTTGTCCCGCAGATACCGCCGTATCTCCCCCGATATCATGGGCACCCCGTAGGTGGAAAATTTCACATCCTGGCTGATGTCAAAATTGTCGATGGCCTTGATGAGGCCGATGCAGCCCACCTGGAAGAGGTCGTCCACGTTCTCCCCCCGGCCGGCGAACTTCTGTATCACGCTCAGCACCAGCCGCAGATTGCCGGATATGAGCTCCTCCCGGGCGGTCATATCCCCCGCCTTGGCCCGGACCAGCAGGGCCCTCGTCTCCTCGTTTTTCAGTACCTTCAGCCTGGCCGTGTTCACGCCACAGATCTCCACTTTGCATTGCAACGGACTATCCCCTCTCGTTATCTCGTCAGGCGAAGATAGTGTTGCCAGCGGAGGCAAATTTGATTCACCGGCCCATGGCGGGAGAAAAAGCGGCGAGGCCTCTTTCCTTTTTGATGATAATATGGTAAAATACTGTGTTGGATATCGGCACAGCGATGCCAAAATCTGCTGAAAACCGAGGAAACACGCCTATGGCCCATCCCTACAAGACGCGGGAAGGCGGCGCCACCGTCACCGTGTTCGTGCCCTATGACTGCCGCAACCACTGCCCGTTCTGCATCAACAAGCAGGAATACGCCGACATGTCGGACTTCAGCCTGGAGAAGATATGCGATAGCATCCGGCGCATGGACGCCATCACCCCCCAGTGCGACTTCGTGTTCACCGGCGGCGAGCCCATGGCGAACCTGGAGAGCCTGCAGGTCATGCTGGACTGCATCCCCGCCACCCACCGGGTGTTCATCAACACCACCCTCCCCGTGTTCGGGGGGGAGACGGAGGAGGACGTATTGTCCTTTTTCCGCCGCAACAAGGACAAGGTCACCTGCGTCAACATCTCCCGGCACATGCAAAAGTACGTGGAGGAGTCCCCCGACGAGCTCATCGGCCGCCTGCCGGTGCCCGCGAGGGTCAACTGCGTGCTGTGGAAGAACTACCCCGCCCAAGACCTGCCCGCCTTCGTGGAGCGGTGGAAGGGCCGGCACGTGTCCATCCAGTTCCGCTATGACTACACCGACACCACCCCGGAGAACCTGTACCGGGAGGAGGGCGACAACATCCTGCGGGACCTGAAGAAGTACTTCACCTACAAGGGCCTGGAGGGCTGCCGCATGCGAAACGGCTACCACTTCGAGTACGACGGCGTGGAGATAACCTACCACAAGACCCTGCCCTACTCCACCATCGTTGAGACCGGCCCCGACGGGGTCACCTACGACATCCTCTATGACGTCATCATCAAGCAGAACGGGGACATCCACTCCGACTGGACAGGCGTACTGATGGACGTGCCCGCCTATGAAAAGGTAGTCTTTGAGCCCGACGACCAGCACTGGATAGAGAAGTGCTGAACATATAAAAAGGCTGTTGCATCTGCAACAGCCTTTTCTTTATAGGCCCCCTTGTGTAAAGGGGGCTGGCAGCGCGAAGCGCTGACTGAGGGATTGTCTGACAACCCCTCCACCGCACTTCGTGCGGTCCCCCTCCCCTTGCACAGGGGAGGCTTTTTTACTCGCTATATAACTTTACGATATTTAAGAGTATCTCCACCACCGTCTCCATGTCCTCAGCGCAGACGCACTCCGCCGGGCCGTGGAAGTTGAAGCCGCCGGTGCCCAGGTTGGGGCAGGGCAGGCCCATGAAGCTGAGGCGGGCGCCGTCGGTGCCGCCCCGGATGGGCTCCACCGTGGGCGTCACCCCGGCCATCTCCGCCGCCTTTTTGGCGTTGTCGACGAGGTGCATGCAGGGCTCTATCTTCTCCCGCATGTTGTAGTAGCTGTCCTTCATGTCCAGCGCTATCTTCGCCGTGGGATGGGCCGCGGCCACCGTATTGCACGCCGTCTCCATCATGGCCTTGCGCTGTTCAAACCGTTCCCTGTCATGGTCCCGGATGATATAGCCCATTTTTGCGGCCGCCGCGGTGCCCTTGAGGCCGTCCAGGTGGAAGAAGCCCTCATAGCCCTCGGTCCGCGCCGGTATCTCCTCCGCCGGCAGGCGGGCGTTGATCTCCTGGGCGATGAGCAGGGCGTTTTCCATCACCCCCTTGGCGGAGCCGGGGTGGACGGATACGCCTTGAATGGACACCATAGCGCTGGCGGCATTGAAGTTCTCATATTCGATAGAACCCGCCGCGCCCCCGTCCACGGTGTAGGCGTACTGCGCCCCGAAGGCGGCCACGTCGAAATGGTCCGGCCCCTGGCCGATCTCCTCGTCGGGGGTGAAGGCCACGCATATCCGCCCGTGGGGCGTATCCCCCGCCATGAGCCGGGCGCACATCTCCACGATCTCGGCCACGCCCGCCTTGTCGTCCGCCCCCAGGAGCGTGTCGCCGCTGGCGGTGATGAGGGTCTTCCCGGCGAGAGAGAGCAGGAATGGGAAGTCGCTGACGCGGAGCACCCGCCCCTCTTTGGGCAGGGCCACATCGCCCCCGTCATAGTGCTCGTGCAGCACCGGCGTCACGTTCTCTCCCGAGAAGGAGGGAGAGGTGTCCATATGGGCGAGGAACCCGATGGACGGGGCATCCTCATGGCCCGGTGAGGCGGGGATGAAGGCGGTGACGATGCAGTGCTCGTCCACTGTGGGCCTCTCCAGCCCCAGGTCCTCCAGCTCCTTTACAAGCACCTTTGCCAGCTCCCACTGGCAGGGGGAGGACGGCGTGGCCCCGGACATCTCATCCGAGGTAGTGTGTATTTTAGCGTAGCGCAAAAACCGCTCCGTGGCGCTCATGGCATACCGCTCCTTCGTTTCAGATAGGCAGGTGGGAGAAGAAATAGGGAAGCTGCTTGCGCCACCAGGGCCAGTCGTGGCAGACGTCGTAGCCCCAGTAGTCCGCCCAGACGGGGATGCCCTTCACGTGCAGGATGGACTCCAGCCGCCGCTCATGGGCCATCATCTCCTCGTCCCAGGCGCCCTGGCCGGAGCAGAGGACGATGTTGCTCTCCCGGTAGAGCTGGATGTAGGGGTGGTCCTCCGGCATGTTGGGCAAAAACTGCAGCGGCGAATTGGCATAGGTCAGGTCGTCGTGGTAGTCGCCGAAGAAGAAGTTGGCGTCGAAGAGCCCGCTCAGAGACACCACCGTGTCGATGAGGTCCGGCCGGCGGAAGAAGAAGTTGGCCGCGTGGAGCGCGCCCATGCTGCAGCCGGTGGTGATAGCCTTGCGGTCGTCGCAGCCCAGCTCATGGAGCCGGGGGATGAGCTCGTCGGTCACGTAGGCGAACCACCGCTCCTGCAGCTCAAGCCGCGCCCGGGGGTCGCTCCCCTCGGCGGACCAGGTCTCCCCGTCGATGGCGTCCACGCCCGCGACCATGACGCGGCCCTCCTCCACCCAGGGGGCGATGGTGTCCACCATGCCGTAGTTCTCAAAGTCATAGAACCGGCCGTTCTGGGGCGGGAAGGCCAGGCACAGCTTGCCGCCCTCGCCGTAGATCTTGAACTCCATGTCCCGGCCCAGGATATGGCTGTACTCCTTGAAATAGCGTGTGGTCATACGTTCCTCCTTATATCAGGCCCGCTCCGACACGAAGCGGATGAATTCCTTGGCCTCATCCTCGCTGGATGCGTGGATGGTATACATCTGGTTGCCCATAGCGTCGGACAGGGCGTCCGGCATGCGCTCGCACATGGCCATCTGCCCGCCCCAGCGGGCCATGATGTCCTCGTGGCTGTGCTTGTAGGCGGTCTGGTCCCGGCGGCTTGCGTAGGCGCAGAAGTGGTCCGGTCCGCCGGGGGTCACATGGCTTTCGTCAAAGACCGCCATGTCCGCCCATATCTGGTACACGTCCGTGCTGTGGGCGAAGTTTATCATATCCGGGGTGTAGCCCCCCGCCGGGCGCATGTTGACCTCTAATCCCACGAAGTCGCCTATCTCCCCCAGGCCGGGCTTGGCCTTTGTGAGTTCAAAAAACTCAAAGTGGACGAACCGGCTCTTGGCCCCAAAAGACTTGGCCGTCCGCCGGCCCATGTCCGCCAGGGCCTCCGGCACCTTGTCCACCACGTAGTAGCACAGGTCCCCCTGGTCGTTGACGATGTCCGCGATGGAGGGCGGGAACACCGCCGAGGACTCGATGAGGGGCTCGCAGTGGGAGTCCATGATGGCGTCGTAGGAGCGGATGGCGCCCCAGATGAATTCCTCCATCACGTAGGGCACGTCGGGCTTCTCATTAAAGAACCAGTCCAGGTCCCGCTCATTTTCCAGCTTCCAGGTGTGGCTGGCGCCCACGCCGATGTCGGGCTTGGCGATGACGGGCCAGCCCACCTTTTTGATGAAGGTCTTGGCGGCCGTCTTGGTGGAGACCTTGTGGCAGCGGGCGGTGGGCACACCGGCCTTGGCGTAATAGTGCTTCATGCCGGACTTGCTCTTGAAGGCCGCCACGCCCTGGGTGTCCACGCCGGTGATGATGTGAAAATCCGTGCGCAGACGGGCGTCCTGCTCCAGCCAGTACTCGTTGTTGGACTCCAGCCAGTCGATCTTCCCGTAGCGGTAAGTAAAATACGCCACCGCCTGGAACACCTGCTCGTAGTCCTCCAATGTCCCCACCCGGTAGTACTCGGTGAGGGCACCCTGCAGGCCCGGCTCCAGGTCCTCATAGGCGCAGTCGCCCACGCCCAGCACATTGACCCCGTCCCGGCGGAGCCTGTCGCAGAAGTTCCAGTAGGTCTTGGGGAAGTTGGGGGAAATAAATACAAAATTCATAGCTTTCTCTCCTTATTCCAACGGCGCGTCAGTGCGCCGGTCTGTCCACCTGTTCCGGGCGGAATTTGGAAAATACCAGCTTCTGGGCGCTGTAGAGCCCATAGTACCCGGACAGCATATAGCTCACCGCGCAGCCCAGGGCGTAGAGGATCATGCCCTGGCCGCCGAACAGCTCAAAGGCCAGCAGGAAGCTGGTCACCGGGCAGTTGGTGGCGCCGCAGAACACCGCCGCCATGCCCAGCGCCCCGGAAAAGCCCTGGGGCAGGCCCAGCAGGGGGCCCATCCAAGTGCCGAAGGCGCAGCCCACGCACAGCGCGGGCACGATCTCGCCGCCCCGGAACCCCGCCCCCATGGTCAGGGCCGTGAAGAGTATCTTCAAAAGGAACATGTACCAGGCGCTGCGGCCATTCAGCATCTGCCGGATGAGCTCGTCCCCGGCGCCGGAATAGTCCTGACTGCCCATCAGCAGCGTCAGGCCCAGCACGACGCAGCCGCCCACGGCGGCCCGGAGCACGCTGTTTTTTATGTAGGTCTCATAGAGTTTATGGCCCTGGTGCATGGCCACGCAGAAGAGGATGGCCACCGCCGCGCAGGCGACGCCCAGCACCACGGTCTGCCACATGCTGGCGGCGGACAGGACCGGCACCGCCCCGGCGTTGTAGCCCACCAGGCCGTGCAGGCCCAGGGCCCGGGCCAGAATAAAGCCGCTGACCGACGACACCAGGCAGGGCACGATGGCGGCGTAGTACATGACCCCCACGCTGGCCACCTCGATGGCGAACACCGCCGCGGTGATGGGCGTGCCGAAGAGGGACGAAAAGGCCGCGGCCATGCCGCACATGACCAGGATCCGCCGGTCCCGGCCGTCCAGCTTCAGCTTCTGCCCCGCCCAGGAGGCGATGGAGCCGCCCAGCTGCAATGCCGCTCCCTCCCGTCCGGCGGAGCCGCCGGCCAGGTGAGTGGCCACGGTGGCGAAGAAGATGAGCGGCGCCATGCGCAGCTTCACCGGCTCGTTGTCCCTCACCGCCAGGAGGATCTGGTTGGTGCCCTTGTCCTGCTCCATGCCGCAGAGCTTGTACGTCAGGGCGATAAGGGCGCCCGCGGCGGGCAGCAGCCATATGAGCCGGGGCTCCATGATGCGAAGGGCCGTGACCGTGCCGATGCACCAGTGAAAGGCCACCGCCACACCGCCCACCACCGCGCCGGTCAGCGCCGCCAGCACCGCCCAGCGCAGGAACGCGCCCCACTCATAGACGATGCGCTTTAGATCTTGCTTGAACTGCTCCAACTTATCCTCCCGGAGGCTCTGCTTGCTTGATCTTTAGTCCACAGCGGCATTGGCCGCCGCGATGGCGAGGCCCGCCATAGCCTGTCCGCTCAGACTGCCCAGGGCCATGATGAGCTCATTCTCCAGCTCCTCCCCGGTCTTGCCGGTGAGGTCGGTGGCATTGGAGGTGTCCACATCCAGCCAGGGGGCCTCGGCCACGCCGCCGCCCAGCAGGTCCAGATGGACCGTGCCCAGCTCCTGTTCACCCATCAGCGCGCTGACATCCAGGCCCGTTTTGCCGGCCTCGGTGCCGTCGGCGACGATCAGGAAGCTGTAGGTATCCTGCCCGGGCATGGCGATGTTAAGGGTCAGGTCTGTATAGGTATCGCCGTCCTCGCTGCTGCGGAAATTGCCTGAAATGTCCAGGCCCAGGCCGCCGGCCTCCAGGGACTGAGCAGCGCCCTCCAGGCCGCGGATGCGAAGAAGCTCCGCCACGTCCGCCTCCGTGGCGTGCAGGGTCATGCCGCTATAGGTCACGCCGTCCAGGTCCATGGGCTCGGCCTCGGTGAGGCACTTTTCCATGAGGTCGGCGTACGCCTGGGCCTGCTCCATAGACGCCTGTATCTCCTCCTCGGTCAGCTCCGGCACGTCCACCTGGCTCAGCCGTTCCTCCAGCTGGGCCATGTAGGCGTCCATCTCCTCGTCGGTCATGTGCTCAAAGTCCGGCATGATGAAGTCGCCTATGCCGTGGAACACCGCCTCGGCGGTGTCCGGGTCCGTGACGGTATAGACGCGGGAGCCGCTGGACTGGCCGTTGGCCACGACGGCCACCTCGTCCCCGGTGACGGTGACGATGAACTCGGCGTAGACCTGGCCCTCGTTCTCCACATAGAGCCGGGCTCCCCTGGTGTCGCCGTCCTCCGCCACCTCCAGCACCGCGTTCAGGCCGGAGAGGTCCAGGTCCTCCCCGTCCAGGGCCGCCGCCAGACCGCCAAAGCCATAGCGCACCCCCGCCTCACCCGGGGCGATGGAGCTCACGGCGCAGCCGGACAGCAGCGTCATGAGGCACAGAAACAAAACAGCTATCTTTTTCATGTCATTTCTCCTTTTCAGCCGATCAGGCCCTGAATGAAGATGATGAGGATGAGCACAGGCAGGATGAAGCGCAGGTAGAACTTCTGCATTTCCCCTCCGGCAGGCGCAGGCCCGCGCCGGTGTTGGCCTCGGCCATGTATTTGTCATAGCCCCAGCCCCACCTGCTCACACAGAATAAGAGATAAACGAGCGAGCCGATGGGAACCAGCAGGTTGCTGACGATGAAGTCCTCCATATCCAGCACATCCCGGCCGCCCAGCAGGCGCACATCGCTCCACACATTGAAGCCCAGCACGCAGGGAAGACTGGCAATGAGCACGAACACCGCATTGATGAGCACCGCCTTTTTCCGGCTCCAGCCCAGGTTGTCGATGCAGGCGGAGATGATGTTCTCAAATACGGCGATGACCGTGGTGAAGCTGGCAAAGGTCATGAAGAGGAAGAACAAGGTCCCCCACAGCCGGCCCCCGGCCATGCTCACGAACACCCTCGGCAGGGTGAGGAAGATGAGCGACGGGCCTGCCGCGGGCTCCACGTTGAAGGCAAAGCAGGCCGGGAAGATGATGAGGCCGCTGCACAGGGCTACGAAGGTGTCCAGCGCGCCGATGCGCACCGCCTCGCCGGCGAGGGCGTTATCTTTGGACATGTAGCTTCCGAATATCTCCATGGACGCGATGCCGAGACTCAGTGTGAAGAACGCCTGGTTCATGGCCGCAGTGATGACCTTCCCAAGGCCCATCTCCATGGCCCGGCCCAGATGGGGCACCAGGTAGAATTTAAGCCCCTCCCCCGCCCCGGGCAGGAGGATGGAGTGCACGGCCAGGACGACGATCAGCACCAGAAGGGCGCTCATGAGCACCTTGCTTATCCGCTCCAGGCCGCCCTGCAGGCCCAGGCTCACCACCAGAAAGCCGAAGAGCACCACCAGCGCCATCCACAGGGTCATCTCCATAGGGCTCGCCATCAGGGAGGAGAATACCCCGTCCACCGCCCCGGCGTCCAGCCCGGAGAAAGTGCCGGTGAGGAACTTGACGAAATAGCCCAGCATCCAGCCGGACACGGTGGTGTAGTACATCATGAGGATGTAGTTCGCGATCATGCACACCACGCCGTGGACGTGCCACTTGGATCCCTTGGGCTCCAGCGCCTGGAAGGCCCGCAGGGCGCTCTTCCGCCCCGCCCGGCCCACGGCCAGCTCCATGGTCATCACAGGCACGCCCATGAGGAGCAGGAAGACAAGGTAGAACAGCACGAACAGTCCCCCGCCGTTCTGGCCGGCCACATAGGGGAACCGCCACACGTTGCCGATGCCGATGGCGCATCCGGCGCTCACCAGCAGAAAGCCCAGCCGGGAGCTAAATGTCTCTCGTTTCATCTTCTCTCTCCTGACCTGTTCACAAAATGAGGCCCCGGCACACCGTACCGGGGCCGTGAATCGCGTATCAGTTGGTGTAGACGAAGTCGGAGGCGGTGACGTCGGCGATCTCCGTGCCGCTGTAGGTGCCGTTGTAGTTCCAGGTGACCGTCATGGTGCCGGAGGTGCCGGTGGGCACGTCCATACTGGTGGAGAACAAGCCGTTGGAGTGCAGGCCGTCCCCAGCGCTGATGCTGTTGCCCATGAGGGAGCGGGAGTAGCCGCTGAAGCTGATGGAGACCGGCAGGCTCATCACGTCCAGGGCGTAGGAGTTGACGGTGCCGCTGATGGAAAGACGGGTGGTTCCGTCCCCCAGGTCCGTGGCCGTCCAGCTGACGGACATATTGAGGCCCACGCCGGTATAGGAACTGAAGCTGTTGGACGCCGTCACGCGCTCAGAAGGAGGCGGATCCGTGGGAGGCGCGGTGGGCTTGGGCGTGGCGGTGGCGGGCGCCCGGGTGGGCTCGGGGGCATTGGTCGCCGGGGCCCGGGTGGGGCTTGTACTGTTCCCCACGTTGCTGGGCGGGCTGGTGAAGCCGGGCCGGAACGTGCCCGTCATGGCTGGCGGGGCCGTGGGCGTGACGGCGGCGGGCTCATCCGTGGGCGCCGCGCTGGCCGACGGCTGCGGCGTGGCGGCGGGGCCGTTCCCTCCGCTCCCGGTAAGGCTGCTCATGAGAAGCGCCTCCGCGCCGGCTACCAGTGCCAGCACCAGCAGCACGATCGCGACACGCTTTGTCTTCATGATACCATCCCTCCCCCTGTACTATTGAGACACACACAGGCGTATAAGTCCATACTTATCTGTATTATACATCAGTCTTTCCGCAAACGCAACAGCGTTTCTTCACCCCTGGGCCGCCCGGAAATGGTCCGTCTGCAGCACCCGCCCGGCATACACGTACCGCTCGTAGACCTCCGCCCGCATCCGGGACACGTACCGCTCCCGCTCCGTCTGGCTCATGTTTGCCCCCGCCGCCGGGATGAACAGATCGTGGACCGCCTCATAGCGTCCTTTCTCCGTCACCCAGTCGGAGAAGGCGCTGCCGTAGAGACTCACCGGATACTCGCTCTCCTCCCCCGCCGGGGCGAACAGGTCCCGGCCGGAGAAAAAGCGGCTGTCCATCTCCACTCCCAGCAGGTCCAAAAGCGTGGGCGCGATGTCCAGTTCCGAACAGGGCATGTCCACCGTGAGACCGGAAAGACCATTGCCCCACAGGACCATATGCCCCCGCAGGGACTCATTGCTGCCCGTCAGCAGGCACACCGCCGTATTGCGCCCAAGGCCCCGGCTCTCCAGCGCCGTCAGGAGGGATGTGACCTCTCCCTCCCCGTCCCCCGGCAGGACCCAGTACGCCAGCCACGGCCCCGCCCCCAGGTCATCCAGGCTGCCGGAGAGGGCTTGTCCCGGCGCCATGACATGGCCGAAGCCAAGGGCACTGTATGCATTCTCATACCCCGTCCGGGCGGGGAACGCCCAGGTCTCATACCCCGCCCTGCTCATGCTCCGGGCCAGGGCGAAGGGCAGGCATATGCCCTCCCCGCCGGTCCAGGCCAGGGCGGTCCGCTCCTGCACGGTCACCGGGGTCATGCCGGCGAGGAGCGCGAACTCCCGCCCGTCCGGTCCCTGGTACCAGTCCGGGGCGTAGACATCCGTGAACCGCGCTCCCTCGGAGGACAGCCTGTCCAATACCGGGGAACTCTCCGCCTGCCAGTCTGCCGCGAGGACCAGCACCACGTTCTGCCCCGCCAGCAGGCCGGTGCAGCCGTTTTTCATCGTCGGGGCCCGGCCCAGGAAATAACTCTCTATCTCCGCCCGGGCCCCGCTGCCGGCGGTCTGCAGGTCTCCGGCCCCGTAGGGCTCCTCCATCACGTTATAGCGCGACCTGTCCCAGCGCACCGGCGCCAGGGCGGAGACCGCCGCCGGCTCCCGCTCCACCCGCAGGGATATGACGACCGCCAGCACGGCCGCCAGTACTGTGAATATCACCCGCCGCATAGCCTGACCCCCTTTCCGTATGCTCCTAGCATGGCCCAAAGGGCCTGTCGAAAGGGGGCGGACGCCGTCGGGAAAGTAAAAAAATTCCCGGACCGGGCCGGCCTGGGAATTGATTTTCTCTCTCCGGGATGATAATATTACAGATTACATGAGTCTATTGAGGCAGGTACTATCATGGCCGACTTGAAAAACGAGATACGCCGCCGGCGGACCTTCGCCATCATCTCCCACCCGGATGCGGGCAAGACCACGCTCACGGAAAAGCTCCTTCTCTACGGAGGCGCCATACAGCTGGCCGGGGCGGTGAAGGGCAAGGCCTCCGCCCGCCACGCGGTGTCGGACTGGATGGAGCTTGAAAAGCAGCGGGGCATCTCCATCACCTCCTCCGTCATGCAGTTCGAGTACGACGGGTGCTGCATCAACATCCTGGACACCCCGGGCCACCAGGACTTTTCCGAGGACACCTACCGCACCCTCGTGGCGGCGGACAGCGCCGTCATGGTCATCGACGCGGCCAAGGGCATCGAGCCCCAGACGAGGAAGCTCTTCAAGGTCTGCGCCATGCGCCATATCCCCATCTTCACCTTCATCAACAAGCTGGACCGGGAGGCCCGCAGCCCCTACGACCTGATGGAGCAGCTGGAGCAGGAGTTCGGCATCGGCACCTACCCCATGAACTGGCCCATCGGCTGCGGCCGGGACTTCAAGGGGGTCTATGACCGCCAGTCGGGCAAGATATTGTCCTTCGGCGACGCCCACCGGGGCGCCAGCCGCATCCAGGCGGAGGAGCATACCCTGGAGGACACCGCCGCCCTGGACGCGCTCTTGGGCACCACGCTCCGCCAGACCCTGGAGGCGGACGTGGAGCTGCTGGACGGGGCGGGCTATGAGTTCGACCTGGACCAGGTCCACAAGGGGCAATTGAGCCCGGTGTTCTTCGGCTCGGCCCTCACCAACTTCGGCGTGGAGCCGTTCTTGAAGAGCTTCCTCGCGCTCACGCCCCCGCCCCTGCCCCGCCAGGCCGCGGAAGGCACCGTGGACCCCTTTGACGAGCATTTTTCCGCCTTCGTGTTCAAAATACAGGCCAACATGAACAAGGCCCACCGGGACCGTATCGCCTTCATGCGGGTGGTGTCCGGCAAATTCGAGCGGGATAAGGAATACCTGCATGTCCAGGGGAACAAGACCCTGCGCCTGGCCCAGCCCCAGCAGATGATGGCGGACAGCCGCCAGATCATCGACGAGGCCTATGCCGGCGACATCATCGGCATCTTTGACCCCGGCATCTTCGCCATCGGCGACACGGTGTGCGACAAGGCGAAAAAAGTCACCTTCGAGGGCATCCCCACCTTCGCCCCCGAGATATTCGCCGCCGTGGAGCGCATCGACACCATGAAGCGCAAGCAATTCGAAAAGGGCATGATGGAGATCGCCCAGGAGGGCGCCATACAAATTTTCCACGCCCCCGGCGCCGGCCTAGAGGAGGTCATCGTGGGCGTGGTGGGCGTGCTGCAATTGGAAGTATTGGAGTACCGCCTCAAGACCGAGTACGGCGTGGAGGTGCGCCGCCGGGGCCTGCCCTACCAGTTCGTCCGCTGGGTGGAGAACAGGGACATGGACCTTTCCCGCCTGAATCTCGGCACCGACAGCCGATGGGTCCAGGACTTCCGCGGCAACGACCTTCTGGTCTTCGGCGGCCAGTGGTCCATCCGCTGGGCCGAGGAGAAAAACCCGGGATTGGTGCTGCGGGAGTTTAAACAGAATTAAACCGCGCCCCGGGGGCATCCCGGGGCGCATTCCTTATGGAAGGCCCCCTTGTGCAAAGGGGGCTGTCAGCGAAGCTGACTGAGGGATTGTTTTACAGTCCGATCTATGTATTCGCAAACGCCGTCAAAGTTCTGACTGATCTCATTATTTGGTATCCTTATGACTGTTAAGTCATAGTCAGACAAAAAGTTCGTTCTATCTGCATCTTTCGCCATGCCATCCGGTTCAAAATGCTGCGAGCCATCCAATTCGATGACCAGCTTCGCTTGGGCACAATAAAAGTCAACGATATATTTTCCCAAGACCTTTTGCCTTGAAAAAGGAACGGGATACTTCCGAAGATAGTCATACCAGAGGTGCCGCTCTTCCTTTGTCATATTTTTACGCAGTTCTTTGGCTCTTGACGTGAGTTCTCTGTTATGTTTGCGTTCCATAACAACCCCTCCGCCTCGCTTTCGCTCGGCACCTCCCCTTGCACAGGGGAGGCTTTACGCCCCGGGGCGTAAAACTTTCTTTGCACCTATATAAGAGCACCTTACCTCATTCATTCTGCTAAAATACCTCCAGTCATTGATTGGGAGGAACAGAAATGGATGACAGCCTTAACAATTTCATGCGAAATATCACGGACCTTCGCCAACAAAACGGCCTGTCCAAAAGGCAGATGGCCGCTCTCCTCGGCGTGAGCGTCAGGACCATCACCCGGCTGGAAAGAGGAGATTTTCCGCCAAACCTGAGCGTAAATGTGGTTTTTCGCATCCAGAAGCATTTTGGGATAGCCGCGGCAGACCAGTGGAAATGACGCTTTTATTCTTCCAACTCCCCATAATACCACCCGGAGACGCCGTCCTTTTTGCACATGATCCCCCGGGGCGTCTTGCGGACTACGGAGATGACATCCCCCGCGTTCAGGGGCAGGCGGTAGTCGGTGATGTCGTTGATCGTCGCCCGGTCTCCCTCCCGGGTCAGGATGTGGTCCGCGGGGACGTTCTCCATGACATACCCCGTGCGGATGTGCCGCACCCGGCAGAAGCCGCCGGCCTCGTCCAAAATTTCCACCGCGTTGTCCCCGTAGCGGATGTACCAGTGCCGGTCGTTGGCCTGCTGGGCCTGCTTCACCCGGGCGGTCGGGAAGCCGTCATAGCTCGTCCAGGTCATATCCGGCAGGAAGAAGGCGTTCAGCTGCCCGTCGTCCTTCAATACCCGCCCGCCGTCGATGCTGATGAGCTTTAAATCCCCGTCCACGATGGGCCGGGCGTCCACCACGTCCTCGTGGTACAGCACCAGGGGCCAGTGGCCCACCACGGTCCACTTCGGGTGGGGCTTCGCCACAGCACGGTAGGCGTCCAGTTTCATGCAGGCGAAGGCGCCCTTCTCCGGCGCCAGCCCGCCATGGACGAAGGTATAGTCCTCCGTCTCGATGATGTGGGGCAGGGCCCGGAGAAAGTCAAGTTCGGGCCCGTAGTTGTCCCGCACCGCCGCCTTGGCGGCGGAAAGGTCCATGTCCGGGCGGATGGATATGCCCTGTTCATGGAGCATCTGGGCGATGAGCCCGTCGCCCCAGCCCCGGTTCCGGCCCACCAGGTACTGGAGGTAAAAGGCGTTCTGGTCCGGGTCCTCGGGATAGTCGCAGAAGTTCTGCCAGAAGTCGCAGTTGCCGCACACGGCGTGCACCTCCCTCTCCCGGGAAAGGGCCATCACATACCGCAGGGTGCCCAGGGAGTCGGGCCCCTTTTCCAGGATGTCCCCCACCAGCATGAGCACATCCCGGTCCGTCAGAGCGCATTTCTCCAGCAGGCCCTTGAGGCACGCCAGGTCCCCGTGGATGTCCGAAATACAGACAATGCGCTTATCCCGGCCGATGTGCACCCGCTCCACCTTTGGCGGGGCGTTCAGATACAGCGGCGACGGTTTCATGGCAGGCGCCACACCCGGGGGGCGATGTCCATCTCCATGAGATAGAGCGGCCCGCCCACGCCCCGGGCCGTGCCGGTCTTCCGAAACCCCATGGCCTCGTAAAACCGCAGGGCGTCGTCGTTGGTCTGGGACACGTGCAGCCGCAGCTTGTCCCGGCCCTTATGGCGGAAATAGCTCACCGCGTGGCCCAGAAGCTGGGCGCCGAACCGGCGCTGGCGCATGGCCTCCTCCACCCAGATGAGGCTGATCCACCCGGCGCGCTCCTCCTCTCCCCGGTCCGGGTCCAGCTCGATGAGCCCGGCCAGGGCGTTATCATAGGATATCTTCACAAGACACCGGGGGTCCTCCTTCGCCCGGCGGGCGGCCTCGCTTAAGTACAGCGTGGGCACGAAGCCCGTCAAATTCCCGTGGCTTGCCAGCCACGTCTCCCGGTAGGCACGGGTATAGAGCTCGCTCTCGGCCTGTGGGTCCAGGGGCGCGAAGGTCCCGTCCGCCTTTTTGCCCCGGTGGTTTCCCGCCAGCCCCTGCCGGGCGAAGGTGCTCAATTCCCCCAGGTGGGACCCGTCGCCGTAGGCGACCAGCCGCAGCGCGCCGTTCTCCGCCTCTATGGTGGTGACGGCAGTGTTGTCCCCGAAGGGCATCTCTCCGAAGGGCGTGCCGGACAGGTCCGAGGCCAGGGACCGGATGGCAAAAGCGTGGCTCACCGCCGCCACGGTCTTATTTGGATAGGCGTCCGCCAGGCCCAGCAGGGCCCCCTTGAGCCGGGAAAGCAGCGCGGCGTAGTCCTCAGAGCCTTGCACATGCCACCGGGTCGGGTCATGGGTGAAAAACCAATACTGCTCGGTAAAGTCCCGGCCGATCTCCCCCCAGGTGTGGTCCTCCCAGCAGCCCACGTCCACCTCCCGCAGGCTCTTGTCCGTGTGCATCGTGAGCTCGGGGTGGTATTTCAAAATGGCGCTGGCGGTGGACTGGGTGCGGATGAGGTCGCTGGCCCACAGGGCGTCGATATGCTCAGTCTTGAACCGCTCCGCCAGGGCGGCCACCTGCCGGCGGCCCAGCATGGTGATATTGGAGTTATACTGTCCCTGGGCCCGGCGGTAGAGGTTGCCCTCCGCCTCCGCGTGGCGTATGAGATAGAACCTGGTCATCGCTGCCTCCTGCGGTGCTGATAATGTTATGTAAATTGAATTATGTTAATTGACGAAGTCCTCCCGCATGGGGGAGAACACGTCCAGCAGCACACCCGCCTCCAGGCATACGCACCCGTGGGGCACGCCGTCCTCCTTGAGGAGGGTGTCCCCCGCCCGGACCGTGCGGGTCTCGCCGTCGATGGTGAAGGAGAAGGCCCCGCTGACCACATAGGTGATCTGGGTGTGGGGATGGCTGTGCAGGGAACCCACAGCACCCTTTTCAAAGCGGTTCTCCACGCACATGACGTTATCCGTGAAGGCCAGGACTCGGCGGGTCACGCCCTCGCCGCCGGAAGTGGGCACACACTTGGCGTACTCCACCCAGCGCTGTTTTTTCTCGGGATAGCTCAGCATGATATTATACTCCTTTCCGCAAGAGGAGGCAAACACCCCTAGGGGTATTTGCCTCCCTTTGTTTTTGTGTCTTGCTTATTTCGCCAGCAGGTTGGGGATGAGCAGGCTGATCTGGGGCACGAAGGTGATGAGCAGCAGCGCGATCAGCATGCACAGGTAGAAAGGCAAAGTGGCCTTGACCACCTTTTCCATGGGCGTCTTGCCCACGGCGGAGCCGATGAACAGCACCGCGCCCACAGGCGGCGTCAGCAGGCCGATGCCGCAGTTGAGGATGACCATGATGCCGAACTGGATGGGGTCGATGCCGATGGAGGTGGCGATGGGTAGGAGGATGGGCGTGGCGATCAGGATGATGGGGGCCATGTCCATGATGCAGCCCAGCACCAGCAATATGACGTTCAGCAGCAGGGCGATGACGATGGGGTTGTCGGACACGCCGGTGATGAGCCGGGCGGCCGTGTCGGGCACGTGCAGCAGCGTCAGGCAGAAGCCGAAGGCGGAGGACGTGGCGATGAGGATCAGCACGATGGCCAGGGTGTCGACGCACTGCTCCAGGCTCTGCCACACGCCCTTCCAGTTCAGGCCCTTGTAGATGAACACGCTGACGATCAGCGAGTAGATGACCGCGATGGCCGCGCTCTCGGTAGCGGTGAACACGCCGCCGACCACGCCAACCACCACGATGATGATGGCGGCCAGGGCCCAGAAGGAGGTGGCCAGCTGCTTGAAAAAGCGGGTGATGCTGAACTTATCTCCCTTGGGATAGTGGCGCTTGACGGAGATGATGTAGGAGCCCACCATCAGGCTCACAGCCAGCAGGGCGCCAGGCAGGTAGCCGGCCAAGAAAAGGCTTCCCACGCTGATGCCGCCGGCAGTGGTGGCGTAGATGACCATGTTGTGGCTGGGCGGAACCAGCAGGCCCTCGCAGGAGGAGGTGATGGTGACCGCCGTGGAGAAGTCCGCGTCATAGCCCTCGTTGACCATCATGGGGATCAGCAGGGAGCCCAGGGAGGCGGTGTCGGCGGAGGCGGAGCCGGAGATGCCGCCGAAGAAGTAGGAGGCCACGATGTTCACCATGGCCAGGCCCCCGCGCATCCAGCCCACCAGGGAGTTTGCCAGCGCTATGAGCTTTTCCGATATGCCGCCGGTGCCCATGAGCACGCCCATGGTGATGAAGAAGGGCACGGCCATCAGACTGTAGCTCCACACGCCACGGACCATCTGCTGGGGCAGGACCACCAGCTGCTGGCCCTGGGTCAGCAGGCACAGGACTGTGGACAGGCCCACCGCGTAGGCGATGGGGAAGCGGAGAAAGATCATGACCAGGAAGCTTCCCAGCAGAACGACAGTACCTAAGGTCTCAGGACTCATGCTTTCTTCCCCTCCTTTTCCGCCGGCACGAAGAATGCCTTGATATGGTTATAGACGGCTTCCAGCTCGAAGATGATCATGCCCACGCCCGCTACGGGGATGGGGAAGTACATCCAGAACCGGCTCAGCCAGGGCATGGACTCGTACTTGCCGAACTTGGCCAGGGGGGACTGGCACACCTGCCAGCCGTAGTACAGGAAGATGATGCCCAGGGCCATCACGGCCAGGTCCGCCAGCACGTCCAGGACCATGATCAGCTTGTCGGGCAGATAGCGGTCCAGGGCCGTCATGCGGATGTGGGCCCCCTTGCGGATGGCAAGGGTGGCGGAGAGCACGGCCATATAGACCATGCAGGTGAGCACGACCTGCTCCGTCCAGGCGGGGTCGGGGATGAAGGGCACATACCGGCCCAGCACGGCGAAAGACGTGACCAGGATGTCGATGGTCAGCAGCAGCTTGCAGATGACCATGATCACCTTGTAGGCCACGTCATAGACCGGACGGATCTTGTCGAGCGTAACGAAAAATTTCGGCATATGTAACGCCCGCTCCTTTCCTCTTCATGAAACGAACAGCGGGAGCACAGGAGGACCCTGCGCTCCCGCCGCGGAGTTATGTTTTAGCTTTCAGAGGCGATGACTCAGGGAGCCATGTCCAGGATCTGCTGATAGAGCTCGTCGTTGCCGTTCATGTTGGCGGTGATGACATCGGCGCAGGCGTCGGCCCAAACGCTCTTGTCCTCGACCTCGACAACATTGATGCCCTCATCCTTCAGCTCCTGCAGGACCTCGTCCTCAGCAGCCTGGGAGTTCTCAGCGTTCTTGTTGGAAGCGTAGTCAGCAGCCTCCATGATCCAGCCCTGCTGCTCCTCGGTCAGCTTGTTCCAAGCGGTGTCGGTGATGACCAGCTGCACGGCGCCCAGCGTGTGGCCGTCGAGGATCAGGTTGGGGGCGACTTCCTGGAAGGCGTTGGACTTGTAGTTGGCGATGGGCTGCTCAGCGCCGTCGCAGACGCCGGTCTGCAGGGCGGAGTAGAGCTCATTGAAGTTCACCACGGTGGGGCTGGCGCCCAGGCCCTTGACCAGACCGGTCATAACGGGGTCCTCGGACACGCGCAGCTTCATGCCGGCCAGGTCCTCGATCTTCTCAACGGGGTCCTTGGTGAAGAAGTGACGGAAGCCCTCCTCGCCGTAGCAGATGCCCCGCAGGGGCAGGCCGATCTCCTGGGGCTCCATCAGGAACTCGTCAGCCAGGTCGCTGTTGGCGAAGGCCCAGAAGTGCTCGCGGGAGACGAAGGTGTAGGGCAGGCTCAGCAGAGTGGCCTTGGTGCAGCCGTAAGCGTTCAGCGCGAAGGCGGAGATACGGCAGATATCAACGGACGTGCTGCCGCCCAGGATGCCGTCCAGGATCTGGGCTTCGTTGCCCAGAACGCCGTTGGGCTGCAGGTCGATGGCGATCTGGCCGCCGGAGATCTCTTCCACCTTGTCCTTGAAGTCCTGGGCCAGGGTGCCCACGATGGAATCCAGGGGGTTCAGCTCGGCATAGACCAGGGTCACCTCGGGCTCGGCCGCGAAGGCGCTGGTCATGCCCAGGCTGGCGATCATCATGACAGCCAGCAGCATGCAGAGAAGTTTCTTCATTTTCAGGTCCTCCTAAAAAATTTTTGACATGTGTACTCATCCAGAGAACGACTCTGAACACAAAAAATATAGCACAAATATACAATTTGGTCCATTCGCAGATTGAAGAAATTTTGGCAATTTTTTTGTTTAAAGCGACAAAAATGGCTTGGAAGACTTGCAAAAAACTGTTCGCTGTGCAAATATGACCATGGATGATTAGGTGGATAGGGGGACTATGCCCATGGATAAGCACGAATACCATATCGAAGGGCGCATCACCCCGGCGGTGTTCCGCTCCTTCTCCATATATGACGTATTGGTCCGCCGCCGGCGCTGGAAGGGACCGGCCCTCTTCGCGCTCATCATGTGCGCCTTCGCCGTGGCGTGCTTTGCTATGCGCTCCATCCGCCAGGGGGCGGTGATGCTGGGCACGGTGCTGCTGACCATCGGCCTGGTGCTGCCCATATGGTACATCCTGGCCTTCTTCCTCTCCATCCGGGCCCAATCGAAGCAATTAAAGCTCTCCACGGCCCCCCTGGCCTATACTCTGGACCTCACCGACGCCGGGATGACCGTGACGGTGCGGGAAAACCACGTGGACTACGGCTGGGACAGCATCTATCTCGCCGTGCGCCTCAAGGCCTGCATGGCCCTCTATGTCAGCGACAACCAGGCCTATCTCCTGCCCGACCCCGGCGAGGGCAGCGGCCCTATGTGGGCTTTTATATGTACACACGTCCCCGAGGCCAAGCGCAAGGACCGGGGGGGCAGCAATACATAATGAAAAGGAGTTAGCATCATGGCAAAAGCATTTATGGACAAGGACTTCCTACTGGAGACCGAGACCGCGAAGCATCTTTTCCACGACTACGCCGAGCCCCTGCCCCTGGTGGACTACCACTGCCATATCCCGCCCCAGGAGATATATGAGGACCGGAAGTTCGAGGACCTGACCCAGGTGTGGCTGGGGGGCGAGAACCCGGACGGCAGCTTCTTCGGCGACCACTACAAGTGGCGCCTGATGCGCTCCAACGGCGTGAACGAGGACTATGTGTCCGGCCACAAGCCCAACAAGGAGCGCCTTGAAAAGTTCGCCGAGACCCTGGTCATGGCCATCGGCAACCCCATGTACCACTGGTGCAACCTGGAGCTGCACAAATTCTTCGGCTACGAGAAATACCTCTGCCCCGAGACCGTGGACGAGGTCTGGGACATGGCCAAGGATAAGCTGCAAAACGACCCCAAGATGACCGTCCGGGGCCTCATCCAGCAGGCCAACGTGGCCTTCATCGGCACCACCGACGACCCCATCGACACCCTGGAATGGCACGAGAAGATCGCCGCGGACCCCACCATCCAGTTCAAGGTCTGCCCCTCCTTCCGCCCCGACAAGGCCATCAACATCAATAAGCCCGGCTTCGCCGAGTACATCGGAAAGCTGGCCGCCAGCGTGGGCAAAAAGTCCCTGGACAGCGTCTCCGATGTGTGCGAAGCGCTCACCCAGCGGCTGGAGTTCTTCAAAAAGCTGGGCTGCCGGGCCAGCGACCACGGCCTGGACTACATCCCCTTCCGCCCGGTGAGCGACGTGGCGGCGGACGCGGCCTTCAAAAAGGTCATGGCCGGCGGCGAGGTCACCCTGGAGCAGGCGGAGGGCTATCAGACCGCCATTCTCCTGCACCTGGGGAAGGAATACCACCGCCTGGGCATCGCCATGCAGCTGCACTACTCCTGCCTTCGGAACATGAACGAGCGCATGTACGCCAAGATGGGCCCGGACACCGGCTTTGACATGATCGCCCAGAACACCTGCGGCGGCGACATCGCCCGGTTCCTGTCCGCCCTGGACATGGAGGGGAAGTGCCCCAAGACCATCCTCTACTCCCTGAACCCCGCCGACAACGAGCAGCTGGGCACCATGCTGGGCTGCTTCCAGTCCGACGAGATCCCCGGCAAGATCCAGCACGGCTCCGCCTGGTGGTTCAACGACACCAAGAGCGGCATGGAGGCCCAGATGAAGTCCCTGGCGAACCTGGGTCTTCTGGGCAACTTCGTGGGCATGCTCACCGACTCCCGCTCCTTCCTCTCCTATGCCCGCCACGACTACTTCCGCCGCATCCTGTGCAACCTCATCGGCCACTGGGTGGAGAACGGCGAGTATCCCGCCGACGACGCAGCGCTGAAGAAGATCGTCGAGGGCATCTGCTACTATAACGCGGCAAGGTATTTCGATTTGTAAAAAAGGAAGCACTTGACCTTGGAAGAAAAACAGCAAAACCGTCTTCTCTATTGCGTATTATTCGCCTTTTTCGCCAGCGGCGCTGCCAGCCAGCCCCTGGGCTCCTTCATCCCGTTCCTGCGGGAGACCTATGGGTTCAACTACGACCTGACCGGGGTGCTCTTGAGCTGCCAGAGCACGGGCAACATGCTGGCCACCATCGTCGCCGGCGTGCTGCCCGCCCTCCTGGGCCGGCGGAAGAGCATCCTGTCCCTGGCGGTATGGATGGCCGTGGCCTACCTCATATTTTTGAGCGGCCTGGGCGCGCCCATCTTCATGATCGCCGCCTTCTTCATGACCGGCGTGGCCCGGGGCGGCAACTCCAACTTCTCCAACACTATGGTCTCCACCCTGCCCGGGGAAAAGGCGGCCAGGGGCTATAACCTGCTGCACGGCGCCTTCGCCGTGGGGGCGCTTTTGAGCCCCATCATCCTGGTGGTGTTCTCCCGGCGGTGGCCAGCCATGGGCTGGCGGCTGGTGGCGGGGCTTTTGATGGTCCTGTGCCTTGCCCAGCTTCTCGTCTACGCGAAAATGCCCCTGCCCCCGGAGAACCACGCCAGGGGCGTGAGGACCGTGGACAAGAGCTTTTTGAAGGTGAAGCAGTTCTGGCTGGGCAGCGCCATGCTCTTTTTCTACATCTCCGCGGAGTACGCCATCGTGGGGTGGCTCGTGACCTACTTCCAGGACGCGGGCATACTGAGCGCCGACATGTCCCAGATGATGAACAGCCTTCTGTGGCTGGTGATCTTCTTCGGCCGGATGATCGGCGCCGCTGTCACGGGAAAGGTCCCCCGCCCCGTCATGCTGCTGGTGGACGGGATAGGCCTCTTCGCCTGCTTCCTGCTGCTTTTGTTCAGCCGCACCGGCGGCCTGGTCCTGGCGGGGCTCATGGGCACGGGGCTGTTCATGGCCACCATCTACCCCAGCGCCTTCGCCTTCGGCTCCGACTGCATCCGGGGCAACGACTTCGGCTGCTCCATCCTCATCCTCACCGGCTCCATCGGCGGCGTGATAACCCCCGCCCTGGTTGGCTTTGCCGCCGAGCGGGCGGGCATCCGGGCCGGCATGACCCTGGTGGCGGTGTTCACCGGGCTTCTGCTCGTATCCATCCTCCTGAGTTACGGGAGTTATAAAATCGATTCTAAAAAAGGAAGGGTATAAATCATGGAAAAGCTCAGCTACAAAACTCTTGCGGACCAGGGCTACGACGGGTATCTTCTGAAAGATGCCCCCGAGCGGGTATTGCAGTTCGGCGAGGGCAACTTCCTGCGGGCCTTCGTGGACTACTTCATCGACATGATGAACGAGACCGCCGGTTTCAACGCCAAGGTGGTCCTGACCCAGCCCATCGCCCCGGGCCTGGCCCCCATGATCAACGACCAGGAGGGGCTGTACACCCTGTTCCTCCGGGGCCGTGAGAACGGCCAGCAGGTCAACCGCAAGCGGGTCATCTCCTGCGTCAGCCGGTGCCTGAACCCCTACGAGGACTTCCAGGCCCTTCTGGACTGCGCCAAGAACCCCGACCTGCGGTTCCTGGTGTCCAACACCACCGAGGCCGGTATCGTCTTCGACCCGGCCTGCAAGTTCGACGATAAGCCCGCCTCCAGCTTCCCCGGCAAGCTCACCCAGTTCCTCTATGAGCGCCACAAGCAGGGCCTGCCCGGGTTCATCATCCTTAGCTGCGAGCTCATCGACCACAACGGCGACGAGCTGAAAAAGTGCGTAGGCCAGTACATCGACATGTGGGGCCTGGGGGATGAGTTCAAGACCTGGGCCATGGGCGAGAACCTCTTCTGCTCCACCCTGGTTGACCGCATCGTCACCGGCTACCCCAAGAAGGAGGCCGCGGCCATCTGTGAGGAGCTGGGCTACCAGGACAACATCATCGACACCGGCGAGGTGTTCGGCTTCTGGGTCATCGAGGGCCCCCAGTCCATCAAGGATGAGCTGCCCTTTGAAAAGGCCGGCCTGCCCATCATCGTGGTGGACGACCACACCCCCTACAAGCAGCGGAAGGTCCGCATCCTGAACGGCGCCCATACCACCATGGTCCTGGGGGCGTATCTGGCCGGCCAGAACATCGTCCGCAGCTGCATGGAGGACGAGGTCATCCATGGGTTCATGAACAAGACCATTTACGACGAGATCATCCCCACCCTGGACCTGCCCAAGGAGGACCTGCTGGACTTCGCCGCGGCGGTGAGCCAGCGGTTCAACAACCCCTACATCGACCACGCATTGCTGGACATCTCCCTGAACTCCACCGCCAAGTGGAAGGCCCGGGTCATGCCCAGCCTCACAGAGTATGTAAAGCGGGTGGGCAAGCTGCCCCCCTGCATCACCTTCTCCTTTGCCGCCTACATCGCCTTCTACCACAACGCCAAGGAGCGGGGCGAGAACTGCCTCACCGGCGTCCGGGGCGCGGACACCTACGCCGTGAAGGACGACGGGTGGGTGCTGGACTTCTACTATGACCACAAGGACGACGACGCCAAGGCCATCACCCACGCCGTGGTCAACAATGAGAAGATGTGGGACGGCGTCCTGGCCGCCATCCCCGGCTTCGAGGAGGCTGTGGCCAAGGCTCTGGAGCGCATCGAGACCGTGGGGCCCTATGAGGCCATGAAGGAGGTCCAGGGATGAAGCTCATCCGCATCCATCCCGCGGACAACGTGGCGGTGGCCCTGGAGGACATAGCCAAGGGCGAAGCCCTGGAGGTCCAGGGGATACCCGTCACCGCCGCCGAAGACGTGAAGCGGGGCCATAAGCTGGCCCTCTCCCCCATCCCCGAGGGCGGGCAGGTGGTGAAGTACGGCTGCGTCATCGGCCTGGCCAAGGCCCCCATCTCAGCCGGTGAGTGGGTCCACACCCACAACGTACGCACCGGCCTTTCCGAGGACGGGGAATATACCTACGACCACAAGGTTTTGCCCATGCCCGCGAAGGCGGAATATACCTTCAAGGGCTACCGCCGGCCCGACGGCCGGGCGGCGGTGCGCAACGAGATATGGATCCTGCCCACCGTGGGCTGCGTCAACAGCGTGGCCAAGCAGCTGGTAGAGCAGAACCAGCACCTGGTCACCGGTTCCATCGACGGGCTCTACACCTTCCCCCACCCCTTTGGCTGCAGCCAGATGGGAGACGACCACGCCCAGACGAGAAAGCTCCTGGCCGCCCTGGCCCGCCACCCCAACGCGGGGGGCGTGCTGGTGCTGGGCCTGGGGTGCGAGAACCTGACCATGGACCAGTTCAAGCAGGAGCTGGGCGACTGGGACGACAGGCGGGTGAAGTTCCTCATCTGTCAGGAGGAGCCGGACGAGATCGCCGCGGCCTCCGCCCTTTTGAAGGAACTGGCCGATTACGTGGGCACCTTCCGGCGGGAGGATATCTCCGCCTCCGAGCTGGTCATCGGCATGAAGTGCGGCGGCTCCGACGGCCTGTCCGGTATCACCGCGAACCCCGCCGTGGGCCGATTCTCCGACCTTCTCATCGCCGCCGGCGGCTCCACGGTGCTCACGGAAGTCCCGGAGATGTTCGGCGCGGAGAGCATTTTGTTCAACCGCTGCGAGAGCAAAGAAGTGTTCGACAAGGCCGTGAAGATGGTGGAGGACTTCAAGCATTACTTCACAAGCCACGGCCAGGTGGTCTATGAAAACCCCAGCCCCGGCAACAAGGCCGGCGGTATCACCACGCTGGAGGACAAGTCCTGCGGCTGCGTGCAGAAGGGCGGCAGCGCCCAGGTGGTGGACGTTCTGGGCTACGGCGAGGCCGTCACGAAGAAGGGCCTCAACATGCTCTCCGGCCCGGGCAACGACCTGGTCAGCGCCACGGCCCTCACCGCCGCCGGGGCACACATCATCCTGTTCACCACCGGCCGGGGCACCCCCTTCGGCGCCCCCGCCCCTACGGTGAAGATCTCCACCAACACCGCCCTGTACGACAAAAAGCGGGACTGGATAGACTTCAACGCCGGCACCGCCGCCCAGGGCGAGGACTTGGACGTGACGGGCAAGCGGCTTCTGGACTTCGTGCTGGCCGTGGCGGGCGGTGAGCAGACCAAGGCCGAAAAGCACGGCGCCCGGGAGATATCCATCTTCAAGGACGGCGTCGTCCTCTGAGAAAAGGAGCATGATATGAAAGACCAAAACTGCGGCTACTGCATGCGGGGCGAGCTTCTGGATGCCTTCGGCATCTATATCTGCGATTTGAGCGTGAGTTCTCTCATCCTCTTCAGGGAGCAGAGCCACCCCGGCCGCTGCATCGTGGCCTACAAGGACCACGTCAGCGAGCTCGTGGACATCTCCGATGAAGACCGCACCGCCTTCTTCGCCGACGTGGCCCGGGCCTCCCGCGCCATCCACGCCGCCTTCCACCCCGACAAGGTGAACTACGGCGCTTACGGCGACGGGGGCTGCCATCTCCACTTCCACCTGGTTCCCAAGTACAAGGACCAGTTTGAGTGGGGCGGCGTGTTCCAGATGAACCCCGGCAGGACCACCCTCACCGAGGCCGAGTACGCCGAGATGATCGAAAAGATCAAGGCGAACCTGTAAACCATACCACCATACCCAAGGGGATGCGCTCTCCGCGCGTCCCCATTTTTCATCCGGGAGGACACCCCATGACCTGGCTCAAAAAGCCATCCGACCAGCGAAGAGGCGCCGTGCTCGCCGGCGCCTACGGCATGTCCAACGCCGGGGACGACGCGTCCCTCACGGCCATTGCCGCCGCCCTGCGGCGGCTGGAGAGGGACATGCCCCTTTGCGTCGTCTCCCGCCGCCCCAAAGAGACCGCGCGGTCCGTCCGGGCCGCAGGCGTGGGGCGGCTGAACGGGCTGGGCTGGCTCGGGGCCATGGGCCGGGCGAAGCTGTTCATCTTAGGCGGCGGGAGCCTTTTGCAGGACGTGACCAGCCGCCGGAGCCTGTGGTACTACCTGCTGCTGCTGCGCGCCGCCAAGGCCATGGGCTGCGCCACCATGCTCTACGGCGCCGGGGCGGGGCCCATCCGCTCGGACAAGGCCCGGGACCGTGCCGCCCGGTATCTGAACGAGTACGCCGACGTCATCGCCGCCCGGGATGAGACTACGCTGAAAACGCTGGAGAGCTGGGGCGTGACGAGGCCCCGGATGCTGCTGTCCGCGGACCCGGCCCTAGGCCTGCCCCCGGCGGGGGGCGAGCGGGAGCGGAAGGCCGCCTTCATCCTCCGGCCCTGGCCGGGCTTCGACGCCCATGCCGGCGGCTTCGCCGAGGCGGCCCGCTACGTCTGGGAGCGGTATAAGCTGGCTCCCCTGTTCATCTGTCTGGCCCCCGGGGACCGGGAGGCCGTGCGGCCCGTGGCCGCGGCGCTTAAAGATGTGCCCTATCAGGTCTCCTCGGACCCCAAGCGGGTGGGCCGGATGAGCCTGGTGCTCTCCATGCGCCTGCACGGACTGGTGTTCGCGCTGCGGGACATGGTGCCCGCCGGGGGGATAAGCTATGACCCCAAGGTGGACGCCTTCTGCGCCGACGCGGGCCTGCCCATGGCGGCGCTGGAGGACGTGACGGCGGAGAGCCTTAAGGAGCTTGCGGACTTCGCCATGCACCTGGACGGGGAGCACCTGTCCGCCGCCGCCCGTACCCTCCGCACCCGGGAGCAGACCAGCCTCTCCGCCGCGGCGGAGCTCCTGGCGGGAGATTGATCGATAGCATAAGGGCGGGAGCATCATCCGATGCTCCCGCTCTGTTTTGTTTGGCCCGGCAAACGGGAAGTTATCAAAGCCGTCAAAACATCATCTTACAATGCGGTCAATTCCCATGTATCAGGAAGTACCCGTTGGCGGCAATTATCACGACCGCGTAAATGACCATTACCCGATATGCCGCTTTAAGCGTTTTGTCGGCGGTGTTCTTGATCGTGGCAATGAGATACAGCACCCACACAAGATGTGCGACGATTATAAACCCATTATTGCGTATCAAAACAGTCAGAAAGAAAAGCACATTTATGATTTTCATCCCTGCGGGTGAAAAAAGGATCGCTTTGAGCCTTTCCATAAACGATATGCCTCCACAAATCCCGATCTATCGCGCTGATGCCATGATTGTACCATATCGCCCCTTAAAGCACAAGGATACGGCACCGCCCGGTTCCATTTTACCGGAAACTATGATACAATAAAGGCCAGAAAACAACAGAGAGGTACACATATGTTTCGTATCGGATGCCATATCTCCGCCTCCGGTGGGTACGAGGCCATGGGCCGGCGCATCGACGCCCTGGGCGGCAACACCTTCGCCTTCTTCACCCGCAACCCCCGGGGCGGCGCGGCCAAGGACATAGA
>CANQMW010000020.1 GCA_947625045.1 uncultured Oscillospiraceae bacterium | reverse complement strand
CCCATCACCACGTCCTATTACCTCTACCTCTCCGGCACGCCCTTCCGGGCGCTGAATTCCGGCGAGTTCATCGAGGAACAGATCTACAACTGGACCTACTCCGACGAGCAGCGGGCCAAGGAAAGCTGGGTGGGGGAGGATAATCCCTACGCCGCCCTGCCCCGGATGGTCATGCTGACCTACAAGATACCCGAGAGCATCCAGCAGATCGCCCGGCAGGGAGAGTTTGACGAGTTCGACCTGAACGTGTTTTTCTCCGCCGAGGGGCGCGGCAGCGAGGCCCGGTTCGTCTATGAGGACTATGTGCAGAAGTGGCTGGACCTCATTCGGGGCGCGTTTTTGGAGACCACGGTGGATGAGCTGAAGCAAGGGGCGCAGAAGCCGCCCATGCCCTTTTCCGACGTGCGACTTTTGAACGTGCTGCAGCATACGCTGTGGTTCCTGCCCAACGTGGCGTCCTGCCAGGCCATGGCGAATCTGCTGGCCCAGCGGCAGAACGCCTTTTACCACGACTACGCCGTGCTGGTCTGCGCCGGTACGGAGGCGGGCATCGGCGTGAAGGCCCTGGAACCGGTGCGAAGGGCCATGGCCGACCCCCTGGCCACCAAGACCATCACCCTGTCCTGCGGCAAACTGACCACCGGCGTGACCATCAAGCCCTGGACTGGCATCTTCATGCTTCGCAACCTGACAAGTCCGGAGACATATTTTCAGGCGGCGTTCCGGGTGCAGAGCCCCTGGGAGGTCACGGACGACAGCGGCAAGCGGGAGATCATCAAGAAGGAGTGCTACGTCTTTGACTTCGCCCTGGACCGGGCGCTGAAGCAGATCGCGGATTACAGCTGTCGGCTCAACGTGGGCGAGAGCAACCCGGAGAGGAAGGTGGGAGAGTTTATAAACTTCCTGCCGGTGCTGGCCTACGACGGCATCAACATGCGCCAGGTCAACGCGGCGGCCATACTGGACATCGCCATGGCGGGCACCTCCGCCACCCTGCTGGCCAAGCGGTGGGAGTCGGCGCTGCTGGTGAACGTGGATAACGAGACTCTGGCCCGGCTGCTGGCAAGCAAAGAGGCCATGGATGCGCTCATGCGCATCGAGGGCTTCCGCAGCCTGAACGCGGACATCCAGACCATCATCAACAAGTCCGAGGCAGTGAAAAAGGCCAAGCGGGAGAGCGAGGAGCTGACGCCGAAGCAGAAGAGAGAGCTGACGGAGGCGGAGAAGGAATACAAATCCAAGCGGAAGATGATCCAGGAGAAGCTCATCAAGTTCGCCACCCGTGTGCCGGTGTTCATGTACCTCACCGACTACCGGGAATACAGCCTCAAGGACGTGATCACCCAGCTGGAGCCGGAGCTGTTCAAGAAGGTCACAGGCCTGAACGTAAAGGACTTCGAGCTGCTGGTGTCCCTGAACGTGTTCAACGAGGCGCTGATGAACGACGCGGTGTATAAGTTCAAGCGGTACGAGGACGCCAGCCTCTCCTACACCGGCATCGACCGTCACGCCGGCGGGGACGTGGGGCTATACAGTACGGTGCTGTCCCGGGAGGATTACGACCTCATGGCCGGCCAGCTCATCCGATCCATGGAGGCCCCGGCCCAGGCGGAGGACGACGTGCCGGACAGGCCCTATTACGCGGAGGATGTACCGGACGAGGAGGACGAGCCGGAACCGTCCCCTGCGCCAAAGAAGCCGCCGGAGCCCCGGCCGCCCATCGCGGCGAAAACGCCTATCCCCACCTACCGCCCCGCGTATATACCGCCCACCCCGGCTCCGATAAAGAAGGCGGCTCCCGCCGTGGATGTGTCCGGCGTCGCCGCCGGGTCCGCCGTGTTCCACAAGGCGTTCGGCACGGGGATCGTGCAGAGCGTCGGCGGGGGATATATCGTGGTATCTTTTGACGGATTAGAAAAGAAGTTCCAATTCCCCGGCGCGTTCCAGCAGGGATTCTTGCGGAAAGGATGACAAAAGCCTGCCTCTCCAAAAGTGGAGAGACAGGCTTTTTTGAACTTCGTAAGGCTTATTTTATCTCCTGCTCCAAACCTTCAAAGAGCGGGGAAGCAAAAAACTCGGAAATGCCGATATCCAAGCCGTCGCACAGCTTCTTCACAGTGGCCACCGTTGCGCTGTTGTTGCGGAGGCTGACGATGTTGTTCACCGTGGACTGGGTGACGCCGCTGAGCGTACACAACCGATTGACCGAGATGTTCCGCTCCCGGCACAACTCCAATATCCGCTCTGCTACCGCTTCTCCCACATTCATCTTTGCCACCTCATTTCACTATGAGGATAGCCAATTCCTGTTGACAAGTTTAACCCTTTTGGGTTAAAATAACCCAAAAGGGTTAATGCGTGGGAGGCGAGGAAATGACGGACTACAAGCGGGCCTATCACATCCTCTGTGCGGCGGCGTCGCACGCGCTGGACGTGTTGCCGGACACGCCGGAAAATGCCGCCGGTCGGATGGGCATTCAGGAGGCACTTTTGAAGGCGGAAGATGTGTGCATCGAGAGCATGGACGAAGACGAAAGGAGTGCCAAACGATGAAAAAGCTGATCTCCTGTGAGTTCAACATGGACACGGGATGCGTGGAGCTGCGATACGCAGACAGCGGCATGATCGCCATCGACTGCACCACTGTGGAGCGCGAAGTCGCGGATAATATGCACTAGCGGTCCGAGTTGGATTATCTCATTTACAATGATCCGCTCAGCTATGCCGAGCTTATCCTGGACCGCGACCCGGAGCGTTATTTAAAAGCGGTCACGCAATATAGACCGCAGGACGGAGAATGAACAGCAAGCATAAGTATTGAAAACTGCCTTACAGAATTGAAATTGTAGAGCCGCCAGCGGATGGTCTTTTACCATCCGCTGGTTGTTGTATTAAAAATTCTAAGGCATATTACACGAGTCACTCCGGGTTCCGATGTGTTTCACATTCTTCCTGTACCCGTTTAGTTTGGTGCTCTGACCCCTTAAACCGCAGGACTCAAATCCAAACGTAACATGATACTGTATTTGATTGATGCACGACGTAGCAGTATAATAGATAAACAAGCAGTAGACCAAACGGGCTGCCAGCATATACATATTCTTTACAGGGTGCTAGATGGCTTATGAAATATGTGTTTTTAGATCAATTCGTGTGGATTAACCTCCGAAATAGCCTTTGTGAAAAAGGCGATTCAAGATTGTTTGACTATCTCAGATCCAAGGCTGACGGAGGAGAGTGCTGCTTTCCGTTGTTTTTGGAGCATGTGCAGGAAACACAGGCAACACCTTCTCAGAAAACACGCATACAACTTGCTTTAATCATGTTGCAGTTGTGCCGTGAATATGCTATCCGTCATTTTTCTAGATTGAAAGACTTCGAAATTGATGCAATGTACATGAATCGCAATTCTTGGGAATCTCCTGAGCAAGTAATAAGACCATACTACGGCAATATGTTTGGAAGACAGAAGGAGGAGACTTTTGACTCCTTGATGCAGGAATATGGTATTGCAAAAGGATCAGAAAATTATCAGGTTTTATCTTCATTGGTCCATACGACTAGCAGTGCTGTGCCCCTTTTGTCACTTATGAGCCAGTATCAGGAGAACAATAAAGAATCTGACGTCAGTACAATAGAGTGGTATAGAACCGAGAAACCAAAATCAGTCGTCCATGTGTGTCAAGATACAATGGGTGTGTATTTCTCAAAAAGCCAATGCAGTAGGATCAATGAGTATATCAATGAGCATTGCTCTTGTGACCGTGGAGACAAGGGCTTTAGAGAAAAAGAGGCGGTATTTCAAAAGCTTCCCACATTCTACACAAACTGTGCCCTGCTCTATAAAGATGTGAATATGTACCCGGAGAATACGGCTATGGACAAAAACGATTTCATTGATATGTTGTACTTATCTGAAGCCATCCCGTATTGCGATATTGTCGTTACCGAGAAAAAGTGGGTCAGTCTGGCAAAACAAGCAAAACTTGATAAACTGTATAATACCATTTTATTGTCAAAGGTCGATGATTTGCCTCGCTGGTTGTAAAGTGTATTGCGAAACGACATACAATATGATATAATGCTTTTTGAAAGGTGGTGCATATCATGGCGAACAAGACCGCGAATGTGCTGGCCCGGGTGGAGCCGGAGACGAAGCGCGAGGCCGAGGAAGTCATGCAGAAGCTGGGCATCTCCGCGTCCACGGTGATCAATCTGCTCTACAACCAGATCATCCTCACCAAGAGCATTCCATTCCCGCTGACGCTGCCCCGCGAGCCGAAGGCGCGGGACGAGATGACCGACGAGGAATTCTCTGCTATGCTCCAAAAGGGCATGGATGACGGACAGGCCGGGCGCACCAGGCCCGCCAAAGAGGTGTTTGCCAATCTGCGTCGGGAGCTTTCGTGAATGGAAAGCTATGCCGTTGAGATGACCCGGCAGGCGGAGGAGCAGTTGTCGGAGATCGTTCGGTACATCTCCGTTACGCTGCAATCATTACAGGCCGGTATGAACACGCTGGATGCGTTGGAGGAAGAGATCGATTCTCTTTCGTCTATGCCGTTCCGTTACCCGGCAATAGAGGATGACCCGGCGGGTAACCGTGGCATCCGCAAAACACGGGCCAAGAACTTCAACATCTACTATCAGGTGGACGACGCCCGGAAGTGTGTCAATATTCTTGCTGTCTGTTACACTCGCCGGGATCAAAAGAAGATAGTTGAGAACCTGTGATTTGCCGTTGTTCGCAAATGCGTCATTGACAGACGGGGCTTAGGATGGTAAAGTCACTTTAGACGGAGTGAAAAGCCCGCCTTGATCAAAACTTAATATGATACACAGATCATAGTCTGTGCCAGGAGCCGCTGTTAGTGTGTCTTCAGGCCGTATGATCGGAGCATTCCATGCTCTGATTTTTCGGTCGGGACCATTAACAGCGGCTTCGCCATTTGTTCAGCACTTTTCTTACCCTCTCGACGGACTTCGACAAATTCCGCAGAGAGAAAAATCTAAAATGGTTTTGCGCGAGGGAACGCCCCTGCGGGGTGTGAGTCGTCAGAGCAAGATTCTACCATGGGCCCAAAATTCGCTCCGCGCTCATTTTTGCCCCACGGAATCTTGTTGGGGAGTGCCTTCCCCAAACCCTGCTTGTCGTCGTCGCAAGCTCCACATCCCTCGCTTCGCCGCGAGCGGCAAAGTTCGTCCGTTCCGCTGCTCCTCCTCTCCCCATCGCAAACGCTCCGCTGGTTTGCGCTGGGGGCCCCATAGGGGCTTGTCTGCTCATTTTTCAAATTCGCTTGTCCCCAAAGGAGAACATTTGTCCATGCCGAAAAAGTACAACACGCCCCATCGGAGCATGACCGTGAAAACACGTTTGTCTAAGGAAGAATATGCCACCTTTGCAGAAGTCGCAGCTCTGTGTGGCGTCAGCAAAGCGGCGTATATCCGCAAGGCCATCACCGGCGCGACGCTCAAGCCCACTATCGTGATCACATCGGTGAATGATGAACTGCTGAAGAAGCTGGATGATCTCATCGCGCAATATGGCAAGATCGGCGGCAATCTCAATCAGATCGCACGGCACCTGAATGAGTTTGGAACCCCCTATGCCGACTTGGAAAAGGAGGTCCGGGATGCAGCCGTTGACCTCGCCATGTTGAAATATGAAGTCTTGGAAAAGGTGGCGGCAGCTATTGGCGACGTTCAAACACATAAACTCTAAAAACGCCCGGTACAGCGACGCGGAGAAGTACCTGCTTTTCGAGCATGACGAGTTCACTATGAAGCCCATTCTGGATGGCAACGGACGGCTCATTCCCAGAGAGGATTATCGCATCGCTACGCTCAACTGTGAGGGTCAGGATTTTGCTGTCGCCTGCATGAGAGCGAATATGAAATACGGTAAAAACCAAAGCCGGGGCGACGTGAAAAGCCACCACTACGTCATCAGCTTTGACCCACGGGACAGTGCGGACAACGGCCTGACCGTGGACCGGGCACAGGAGTTGGGAGAGCAGTTTTGCCGAGAGCATTTCCCTGGCCACCAGGCGTTGGTCTGTACACACCCGGACGGCCACAACCACACCGGCAACATTCATGTACATATCGTCATCAACAGTCTGCGGATTGAGGATGTTCCTATGCTGCCATACATGGACCGGCCAGCCGACGTGAAAGCCGGGATGAAGCACCGCTGCACCGACGCGGCAATGGATTATTTTCGCGCCGAGGTCATGGAGATGTGCCACCGGGAGGGATTATACCAAGTTGACCTTTTGGCTGGTGCACAGGATCGGATCAATGACCGGGAGTATTGGGCGCAGAAAAAGGGACAGGCAAAACTTGATACGTCCGGCAAACCCACCAAGTTTGAAACGGACAAAGAAAAGCTGCGCCGGACCATCCGTAAGGCATTGGAGACGGCTACCACATTTGACGAGTTTGCCGAGTTGCTTCTCCGTGAGGGCGTCATGGTCAAGGAAAGCCGTGGGCGGCTATCTTATCTCACGCCGGACAGAGCAAAACCCATCACGGCCCGGAAGCTGGGCGATGCTTATGATCTTGCGGCGGTGCATGAGGCGCTGGCACAAAACGCGCTGAAGCAGCCTGTGCGCCGCAGTGTTCTGGACAAGCTCCGGGAGGCCGGAACCGTCCAGCGGCTCGTGGACATTGAGGCCAAGCTCGCCGAGGGGAAAGGCATCGGCTATGAAAAATGGGCGCAGAGATTCAATCTCCAGCAGATGGTCAACACCCTGAACGCATACACCGAGTACGGCTTTGCCTCGATGGACGAGTTGAACGAGTTGTTGTCTGCTGCCCAGAGCGAGCTGCGGGACAGCCGGGAAAAGATTAAATCCATTGAGAATGTTCTCGCCGGGAAGAAAGAGTTGCTGGGGCAACTTCTGACGTATTGGGAAACAAAGAATGTCCGGCAAGAGTACAAGAGATTAACGACCGCCAAGGCCAGGGCCGAATACGCTCAGGCGCATGAGCGTGAGTTCATGCTGTCCAACGCCGCCGCCAAGTATTTCAAGGACCACGGGATCACCAAGCTGCCCGGCACCAAGGCCCTGCAAGCGGAGATCCAACAGCTTGTATCGGAGAAGAATGCGCGGTACAAAGACTACCGGGAGAAGCAGCGCAGGGTGAAGGAACTGGAGACCGTGAAGAACAATCTGGAGAACATACTGGGCCACAAGAAAGAGAAACGCCATGAGCTTATTCCATCTTGAACTGCTCCCACCCGTGGAGCGAAAGCCGGACGGCTCACTTCCGCACATGAACGGCAGACAGCGACAACGAGCCGTCTCGCTCATTCGGAAACTGTGCAGTGCCTGTGACAACGGCAACTGCCTGTACCTGGACGACGGCGAGGTAGTCGCCTGTCCGCAGACGCTATCCTATTCCGTCTGCTGCAAATTCTTTCGTTGGGTGCTGTTGCGGGACAGAAAAGGACAAGCCCTGGAAATGGAGCTATTCGGAAAGGACGCCATGAAGCGGTGCGCCATCTGCGGCAGAGTGTTCATACCCGGCTCCAACCGGGCGCTCTACTGTGACGATTGCAGAGCCATAGCCCAGCGACGGCAAAAGGCAGAGTACGCCAAACGCCGCAGGGCGAATAGTAGAACGATAGACCAGCAAAGCCCCTGAATCTGCAAGGCTTTCCGGGTGCAAAACCCGGTGGGGTGGTATCCTTGTACCCCCTGCCCGCAGATGCAGGCTTTAGACCATGACAGAAAGGAGGGAGCAGACCATGACACCGTTCGTCCGTCACTACTAGCTAACGTCACATAGGAGGTAACATTGGGTCGTAGGAAGAAGCTCGTAAACGACACCAACATCCCGCAGCATGAGATCGAGAAGCTCGCCCGGTGCTTCCTGCCGGACATCCTCGCGTTTTATGAGAGCGACGAGGGCCAGCGGGAGTTTGCAGCGTGGAAAGCCCAGCGGGAGAATGAAAGACACCTCCAAGACACCAAGGCGTAATAACGCCAGCGGCGGCAGTCGAGTGACTGTCGCCGCATTTATGAACTTATGTATAAGAAAGATTCGTTGCCATCATTCGCTTGAGGACTGGTCAGATTTCAATTCGTTGAGGACTTTTCCAAAATCGATTGGCTTAACTCGAGGTATGCCTCCATATTCGTTATTTAAATATTTGTTTCGTATGCTGTTGTTTATAAACGTCCGTTTATCATAGTCTGTCACACATTGTACACTCTTAGTGCCATCCTCTGCTTCTCTTAAGATGTAGGTTGATTCTCTGGCAAAGTCTGACTGCATCAGCATGGTGTTGTGTGATGTCATAATAACTTGTCCTGCAAGAAATGGATAGACTTCTTGTAGGATCTTCTGGAACAACAGGTCGTGAATCCCCGCATCGGCTTCATCAATAACTACTGTTTCACCAAGGCAGGCACTCAACAAACAACAAAGAACCCGAAGCATTTGATGGTTGCCTGTAGATTCTATAGAGAAGGGAATACTACGGTAAACACCGGCGACCTTTTTCTCAAAATAAAGTTGATAGCTTACCTGCTTGTCATTGTAACCTCGCCGGTAGAACACTTTACTGATTTCTGAGTTAATCGACGAAAAGAATAATGAAAACACGTTCTCAGCTATATCTAGCTGATACTCATCTTCTTGTGGGATTTCTCCTTGGCTTGGCTTCTCAAATACATCATAGCGGGATTGGAGCCTTTCCCATCGCCTCGAACCAATCCCAACAAAACATGACAGCATCCAAATTTCAGCAAAGAAGTCTTCAAAATTTGGAGAGAGGTTTCCCTCCATATAAGCTGAGGCTTTATCAATTATCTCATGCTGAACTATTGCGAGCATGGAATGCTTGCCCCAGTAGCGTTTTGCTGCAGCCTTAATATCGGCGAGAACATCCTTATCTACGACTATTCCAGGGTTGATTGAAATAGCATCGCTAGTACAATTAAAGTATACTCCTCTCCGTTTATTCAAGAGATATTCGAGTCTTTCTTGTATAACCTCTGATTCACCAAACTCGATAAAGTACTTCCCAATTTTCCCATAGATTGAAAACTCATATTCCACGCTAATTGGCCGATCATTCCCGACCATTCGATAGTCACGAATAATCGCGGGTATATCCCTCAGGCCAGATAGAAGCCGCTGTCGAACGGTCTTCTCTAGGTCTTCATCACTAAATAGTTGCTTGCGGTTAAGGAACTCTTCATACGCATCTCGAATGTCCATCGTTGCAACCAATTCATTGAGCAACACAAAAGCGGACATTAAGTTTGACTTTCCTGCTCCATTTTCACCAAACACTGTGATTAGGTGCTTCGGAGCATGGTCCCGGCCAGTCAAGTCAAACTCAATATCATCGAATGATCGGAAGTTCTTAAGCCTAACCTTCGTAAACAATCTTATCACCTCCGTACCTGTAAGTATCTCATATGCCGGACTGAAAAGCAAGCGTTATTGCCACATAAATAAAAATTTTTATCAAAATTCGATAGGAATCCTCTCCGAAATAACCATAACTTCCAAAAAATTGTTGACAGGCACAAGATGTTGTGCTATGTTATGAGGCGAGGATCTTGATCTGCAATATAAGCTGCTGATCACTCCCGGGTGAAGGAACACGAAAAAGACGCCCGTGGTCAGGCGTCTCCTCGCGCCGGCAAAAGCATCCGGCTGGGTATTCAACTAAGTCGCATTAGAAGTTTACCACGGCCACGACCGATTTGCAATACATTTTTGCCGACAGAAAGGAAAAGTAAGCGAGACCTCGTGCCTTTCATCACACCAATGAAAGGAGGTTCCAGAATGGGAACCACAGTAAAAACTGGGCAAAAAGCCCCTGTTTCGGGTCAGTATAAACCCGCTGGAAGTAAGACTGAAGTGACTTTTGTCGAGGGAAAGCGCGTTCCTCCCACCCCCACTGGTGCGACAAAGTTCACATTGGTCGATCAGACCAAGCACAAAGGAGGCTCGTAATGAGGTTCCAAGGTGCTGTTGTGCGGGAGCAGGGCGTGACCTTTGGCATTGTGGTTGTAAAGCCGCATGTGCTGAATAGTCCGTCCTCTCGAGAGGATATGCAGAGGTTTGGCGAACAGGCGTTTGGTGTTATGCCAATTGTCCTCATGGCTCAAAACAGCCGTGGGGTCCCAACATACTGGGGGCGTAGCGATATCGTTCGGTTTCTGTCCCACACGCCGATTCAGTGTATCCCCTGGAGGCAATATTCTGTTGCGTAAGCATCGTAAAGACCATGAGGGCTGCTCGAATGAGCGGCCCTTGTTATATCTTGCGACGGCGGTCACTTGACTGCCGCCGCTTCTTATGACCTTTTGTTGCCGATCCGCTTCGCCACCCCGTTGCGGTGGTACACCGCCTCGTATGGCTCAAAGAAAACCAAAAATCCGACCCCGTGGTCCCCTACGGGGAACGGGTTCGGATTTCTTGGATGTGGTACGCCCTGGGTTTTGGTATACGAACACCTCACGGGAAAAAATCTGGCTGCTCTCCTTCCTCTGATTCGCTTTCATCGGCTATCAGGCTGGAGAGCATCTTTTTTGAGAGTGAGGTGTTTTGGAGGTCGCTCCTGTCGCTCATTAACCTGGCTATTTCTTCTTGGGTCTCAAAGAGATCCTTCATGTGCTCATACGAAAATTCGCGCCGGTCTTCTGAGAAATAGAATGTCATAGCCAGCTTGTCAGGGTATGCATATATTCCGTTGACCAGAAAATCAAGCACCTTCTGACACGTCTGCGGATTGTTGAGGTCTCCGACATAGGCTTCCAGGAATCGCAGTATGGTTTCCGGCTTCAGCTCGTATTTCTTTCTGTTTCGTACATCCAGGAGCGCATCGTTCAACATGCTTTTTTGGCTTTCCAGGATTTTCATGCGTTCGGCGGTGGTATTGTTAAAAATCCCGGCTTCGATTGCGGACATGATGTTGGCTAGTTTGGCTTCGACATCTTTTAGCTGTGCTGTGATGGATTTCTCATAAGCGCCGCCGTCGTCGTTCTCTGCCAAATAGCTTGCATAGCATTTATCCGCGATACAGATACGGATGGCGGGATCAAAGAGCATGTCGTGCAGGATATGCCGGACAATCTTTTCAAGCAGATCCTTGCGTTGATTTTTCAGCTCACAGGTGTGCCGACGATGATTCTGGCAGGAGTAGTAGTAATACAGGCCGCCTTTTTTGCCCGTCCCGCTTATACCCTGCATCGCCGCGCCGCACAAGCCGCAGTGCAGCTTTCCAGTCAGCCAATAGTCTTCGATGTCAGCTTCCGGGTGGATCTTCTTTACCGCCGCTTTCCCACCGCGCCGATTGGCCGCCAGCCTATCTTGTACGGCCTGGAACATATCATCGTCGATCAGCCTTGGCATCCCGTCGGCTATAACGATGTCCTTATATCGGTATTCACCTATATAGGCCCGGTTGGTCAGGATGTGCCGGAGTGAATTGATGGTAAAATCTTTGCCATTGTTTGATTTTAGTCCAGCAGCGGTTAGTTCGTCACAGATTACTTTCAGAGGGGTTCCGTTGGCGTATTCTGTGTAAATCCGACGTACTGTCGGCGCGGTAGCATCGTCGATCTGATATTTCTGGTTTTTCTTCCCGGTATAGCCCAGAACACGGATCCCGTTATACAAGGCATTTTGGGCGTTGTATAACATCCCGCGCATGACGTTTTTTCGGAGGGAGGCAATAAAAGAGGCGGCAACAGCCTCATTGATGCTTTCGATCAGGATCGACGTTGCCTCATCGTCATCCGGGACCGTTTCTGCAACATAGACGATTTTGACACCGCATTTTCTGAGCCGCCCCTTGGCAATGGCAGCGTCGTATTTGTCCCTGGAAAGACGGTCAGTCTTCCAGAGGATCAGATAGGCGGGCCGCAGCTTTTCGACTTCGTATAGCATGAGCTGGAAGGCTGGCCGGTCGTCCCTTGTCCCGCTAAGGGCATGGTCTTCGTACTCTTGGACTATGTGATAACCATGGCTTGCGGCGTACTCTTGCGCTGCTTCTCGCTGCTGCTCAATACTGGCATCGCGCTGGGCGTCGGAACTATACCTGTAATAGCAGATGGCAGTATTGCCGGGATTCTGTACAAATCGATTTGCCGCGCCCATTTCATCACCCTTTCTGCTCATTTATGAGACGATTATACCGCTTTTGGCTGGCTTTGACAATGATAGATGCTTGCAGCGGTTCTATATGGCGTGATATAATGGCATCGCCACACAAGCTGAATAATACGTCGTACATTGGGATACGTTCATTTGGCAAGAACGTATCTCCCGTTTCGTATCCCAAGGTACGGACGTATCGCTTGTGTGGCAACAAGTGGAGCTATGCGTTTTTGTAAGGCGTGTGGCTTCGGTCACACGCCTTTTTTGTTGTGGGAGGGGAAAGATGGTAGATTACAAAGAAATGTATCTTAAAATGAATCGGGCGATGGAGAAAGCTATCAATATCTTAATTGAGGCACAGCAGGAGTGTGAGGAAGACTATCTGAGGCAGACGGACCCAAAGGAGCCAACGACAGCGGGCAAGGTGATTCCCATATCATGCGAGACAACACCCGACACGTAATGTGCCGGGTGTTGCTATATGGCTGGCCGGAAAATCACCAGATACGGCGTAGGCCAGCGGCGGGTGTCTTTTCGATGCCGATAAATCCGATCTCTGACAGCTCCGGATCATCGTGGTTATAGACATACGCCAAGGCTTCGCCGTCCGATACAATGCCGTCCCGGTCGGCTTGCCACTCGTCGGGGCAGTCAGAGACATAGAGAAAAGAATCCATCTTGCCAGCGGTCATGTAGGATCGCACGATGACATAGACCAGGGCGTTGTGTTTGCGTTCAAACTCGCGGACACGGGACAGGTCTTCGCCCTCGGCCCAATAGAAAGCACCCATAGGTGGCTCGCTGATAGACACGTAGCCCTGCTCGAACTGCTGGATGGTCTGCGGAAAGATGCCCAGCAGTCGCATACGTTCGATGGCTTCAGCTTTCTTCTGCTCAGTGCTGATATTCATATCAATGCTCCTTTCTCAAAATGGAAGATCGCGATTTTCCGGGGCCATTTCGGAGGGGTCAAAATCGACGTGGATAAACTCGGGTCCCAGGTCGGCATAGTAGTAGTACAAATGTGCGTCCACAAACTCGATGACATCTAACGGACCCAGCTCCCGGCCACCGATATATCCAGCGGGCCAGTAGAGTTTGAAGATGTCTAGCACGTCCTCGGGACAGGTGACATCAAGTTCTCCAGAATAGACTTTTTTGTAGATGTGCGAGGGGAAATCGCCTTCATTAGCGGCAATAATGTCTACGCCACCGGGTGGCAGGATAGCATTTAGGTCCAAATCGGGATCTATTTGGTAGATATGAACGTGCATGGCAGTCCCCCTTTTTCTTGTGTTTGGATGTACGAATGGCCCGCCGCTTGGCGGGCCGCGCTGGTCATTACGATAGGTCGGGTGTACAGTGCGGGATGTCATGTCATCCTGGACCCGTTGCCGTGTATCCGATCTTATAATGGAAAGCATCGGGATGCTCAAAAAGCTGTCCATCAAGGGCAACGGCCAGCCGTGACCGTATCCACCTGGCACCCAGGCCACGGTCCAGGGCATCTTGGGCGAGATCACGGACGGTGGCGGCGTCTATGGTCAGCTCACTGTGCATGGCGTCGCCTAACTTGTTGACTTCCTGTTTCACGATGCTGGTCATGTCGGCCAGAGACAGCGGCTGGAGCTGCACGATCCTGTCAACGCGGCCTACCAATTCAGCTCTCATGCCGAAGGTGATAAGATCTTCGGCGGTGATGCTCGTGTTGCTGTAGTCCAGCTTCTCGGGGCGTGAGATGTCGCGTCCAATGCCAAGCATTGGGCGCTCCTGGCGGGCCGTCTTCTCGCTGAGCAGTCTTTCAAAAGCCCCGCAGCAGACGATGCTGAGCCGTGAGCAGTCCAGGATAGTGGCTTCTTTGGCCGCGTCAGTTGATACAGTTACGCTGGCGTGGTCGAACAAGCGGAGCAATTGGCCCTGGACTATGGCGCTGTGGTTCGTCCCGCTGGCTCCATACTGCGGCTCCATTAGCTTGTCTGCCTCGTCCAAAACGAGGATCCCGTACAGTTTGCCGTCGGCGCTGTAGCCATTTTTCTGCAATGTCCGTAGATGGCTGAGCAGTACATTAGAGATACTGCCACCTTTCCAACCTTCTGCGGTCAGGCCGCTGGCGTCATAAATGCCAACATAAGCGCCTAGCTCGTCCTGTAAGGCTTGCCAGATCGCCGTTTTGCCAGAGCCGGTGCCACCGCAAAAGACGCTGACAGATGGGCGTCGGGCCATGGTGTGATATGTGATCATCGCCGCTGCGCGGCAAGCAGCGTCTTGGCCCACGATTCCGTGTCGTCGCAGGGCGGCGTAGATCTCTTGCGGCGAGTAGGCAGTAGGATGCTTGCGCTGTTCCGGCTTGTCATCGTCGTTATCGTCATAGAATGGTAGACCGTCAAAATAGCTCATGCAACGCCTTTCTGTCTGTTCATGTTTTCTAGGTCGGTGATCATAGCATCGGCGGCCTTAGATATGGCTTCAATACTTGATTTCAGTTCCGGCAATGTTTTGTCATGGCTCCATCCGGCGATATACCCGAAAGAGTAAGCTGAGCTGTCGATGTCCAGATAGCGGCACACGACGTAGGCCACGCTTTCGGCCTGGACCTCGCGTGTAAACTGGTCTGCTTTCTCTTGCTCTCCGCCTTGGCTGTGCAAATGGGCGTGAGCAATTTCATGCAAAAGCGTTTTGATGGTCTGCCGTTCGCCAAGACCGGTACAGATGGTGATTTCGCCGGAACGTGTATCATAGCAGCCGTGTACGCCGTCGGCCAATGGTTTGTAAGAAATAGGTGCGGGACTGATAGCTGTGATAGCGTCCCGGAGGGCAGCGAAGTTGTCCAGATTGCCGACAAGATTTCGGGCCGGGTGCTGTGGCAACGGCTTGCCGGTCGTCTGGCTGACATCAAAGCAGTGGGTCAAGTGAAAAGCAAGGTACTGTTTTTCCTCGCCGGTCTGTGGGTCAACATCTTTGTATGTGTGCGGTGCGATGATACGGATGCCTTTTTCGCCTTTGCGGATCTGGCGGCCAAACTTGGTCTGCCAGTCGGTGAACGATGCCACGCGGGTGGCGGTGGGGCGCTGAAGATAGATGGCGATGGTGTTGTTCACGCTGTAGTGGTGAAATTTGGACAAAAATGTCAGGTAGTCTTGCCAGCGGTCAGACATGAACAGCTCCCTGACGCCGCGATCCAAGTCCGCAATGAATTGCTTTGTGTTCTTGCTCATAGCACACCCCTTTCTCTAATCATGTATGGACGTGGTATTTGTTACGTTGGTAGTCACCTGTTTTGCGATGGATAGTGTCTGTGTGCAAGATCAAACCGCCAGTTTCGGGGATGCCGGAAGCCGTGGAGAAAACAAAGTCCAATCTCCCGTCAGGGAACAGTGTGACGATATCAGCGGGCCATTTGAAGCAATCCCGCATTGCTTTGGAAAAAGCCCGTCTGAATTTCGGCACGGAGATCACACGCCGGAGAGTGGGCAGGGCGCGAGATACGTCTATTTCGGCGGATCTGCGCTGGTAGGGGACGTAGAGCAGATTGAGCTTGGCCTTTTTATTTAGTTTTTCGGCCTGTCGGAGAAAAGGCAGGATCTCGTTCTTTTGGATTCGGAAATCTTGTCGGCAGCCGGTCAGACCGTTGCCCGCGTCCCGGTCGAGCCAAGCGACGGTGACGTGCAGTATATCGCAGACATCCATGATGCTGATATGGTGGTCGTTGCAGACACGATCATAACATCGCTTTTCATAGGTTGAGTTGTCTCTCCCGAGCCACTGAAGGAGATCGTCCGTGTCCATAGTTATGCGGCCTTTGCTGCCCAAGGCCCGGCAATACGTGCTGAGTGTGGTTAAACCGATGGGATCCTGTGTTAGCTTAATCAGGATGCTGCCAGGATATATGCCGCGACTGCTCTGTGGTTGATCGTTCATGCTCATGCCTCCTTCCAGTCAGAACATTCCAATATTGCACCCGTAGCCCCGTAGGGGCGTTTTTAGGGTGTGGTGGGATGTGCCAGAGGTTGGATAGTGGCAGGGACGGGGAGGTTAAGGCATGACAAAAATTGCTCCGAGGCCGATTTGGCGCTCGGAGCAATAGATTTGAATAACATTATGATGTGACATGGATTGCCGGGATGAACAGGTCGTGGTCTGGATAGTAGTCGAATTGGGCCGTATAAGAGGATACACCATAGCGGTTTTTCAAGCAGACCAGATCGACGGCACGGGGAATCTCGCTTTTGGCGTCCAGAACCATGGCGCGCTGCTTGATGATGTTGTTTTTCTCTTTTTCGTATTTTGGATCGGTCAGAATTGCGAGCTGGAGGCCCCAGAGGACATCAGCTGTGTATTCGAGGCAACCGCTTTCTTTATACGATTCAAAATCGACCGGAATCATGTAATTGGCACGATTCAGCGACGAAATGGCAATAACCGTCATGTTATATTTCTTGGAGAAATATTTCAAGGTTTTGACAATGTGGTCTATAGCTTGGCGGCCCTCCATCTGTCGGGAACCAATGAAGCTAGGCTCGATGATCTGCAAATAGTCCACAAACAAAATTGGCGTAGTGTGCATTTGCGTGACAACGGCAGAGATAAGTTCTTCGATGTTTTCCACGGTGACGCTGCCGCCAGTGGGAGTGGCAAGGATCATATTATAATTTACATCCTGTGCGTAAGCGCTCATATGGCGTATCAACTCAGGCCAATGCTGCTGTTCCAAGCCTTTCCGAATCGCAATGTTGCTTGGGGCGTAATATTGCTTGGCGGCTGGATCACCGTTTTGCTCCATCTGCCGCTTGGTTAGGAAAAACCGCCGCGCCAGCGATTTGGATATCATCTCATATCGCGTCTGCTCCAGGCTAAGATAAATCACTGTCTGGCCGGATTTAGCCAGTTGATCAGCCATTTGATGGGCAAAGGTCGTTTTGCCAAGACTGGAAATGGCCCCCAGAATATAGAGGCCGGGGTATAGCGGCTGGATCTGATCCATATTGCTATAACCAGTCATGACGTTCCTGCCGCGGAACGTGGCGGCGTCTATGGCAAAGCCGTTGCGTTTGAAGTAATCCAGCATTTGATCTACATTGAAAATAGGCTCCGGCTGGGGCTGTGCGGGGGCCGGGTTCGCTTGCTGGCCGCCTCCGGCGTCCTGCGCCTGCTCCGCAGGCTTGGTTTGGCCGTTCTCAGGGGGTACAGTCTGGGATGTGGCCGGCTGGGATGTGGCGGTGGAGTTATCTTCTGACATTGTGCTACCTCCTATAGTTTGGTTTTCAAGTTGCTTTCTGTCTGTATTTTCGGTTATCGTAAGTCCCCCGCCCCCGCCAGGGGGCGGGAGTGATCGTCCAGACCAGACAGGTGATCGTCTAAAGCAGACAATTCCAATATTTCGTATTTTGCTGGGCTTTCCCCGCTTTAAGCGGGGGAAAGCCAGCAAAACATATTATAATATTAGAATATTATAATATTAAGACATCGAAAAATCCCGCAAAGCCTTGCGGCGCAAGGGTTTCAGAAAAACCGTTAATGCAGCAAATAGAATTTTTAATGCAGCAAATAGAAAATTTAATGCAGCAAATAGAGTTTTTAATGCAGCAAATAGAAAAATTTTGCGATCATTTTTTGATTTTCCCGTCATGCGTAAACTCTATCACTACATTCAGATTTCTGACTGAGGGTTGCATTTTAGGAATCTGGAGATTCTTGTATGTTTGGAAAAGATATGTATGCTTGACCAGCATTTCATTTGCACCGGCAAAGGCGCGACGGAGGACGTTGCTTTTATTTGCATCGTTTGATAGTTGATATGCCCGGTTCAAATCCGGACAACGGTTGAGCAATTCTTTGTAAGTTATATGCGGGGTGCTGTCTCCGGCGGTTTCAATTACAGTAACGATTGCGACAACGATTTCAATAGCTCGTTTGTTCTTTTCGGATTCGATGCTGCTTTTTATCATATAGCTGTGCGAGGGCAGCATAACGGCTTTGCCAGTCTTGGTTATTTCCGGCTTTCCGTGTTTGTCTGTTTTGATACTGCTGCCGATGCTCCGCGCAATGAGGGCGTTAATCCACGGACTGCTGACGGTCAGGACGTTCTTGTTACCGTCATAGCGGTGCATTTGCAGAACGGGATAGTATGAGGCGTGTCCACCTTTGGGGGTATATGCGCCAAGGACAATGCCGAATACCGCGATTTGCTTCACAATGTTTTCGATGAATGTATCGGATGTGTTTTGAGTAAATCCCATCATCCGTACAAAGTCCGGCATATATATGTCCACACCACGGTTGAGATAATCCGGATTTGACACCATGCGCTGTATTTCGTCTGGTGTTTTGCTTATGATGTCATTTTCAAAATGAGTGAAGATGACAGAATATAGCGCCTGTAATAGCGGATAATTGAGCGACAGCTCCACGTTCTTAAACTTCGTTGATAGAATCCGTATTTTATCGCCGTTCACGACGACGCCATCCTTGACAGTGAGCTGCGCCATAATCTGCGGCATGAGTTTTATGAGCCTCGTGATTTTTTCGCTGGGAGTGGCTTGCAGCGCAGTCCGGTATGCGGGGCTGGTGGGTATTATCATCTCATCTGGCATCTCGGACAGGGTGATAGCGCCGTGTTCGGCAGCTTTTTTACGTGACCTGTGTTTGCCGTCAGACGCAGAGATTGGCTCCGGTTCCGGCTCTGGCGTAGGGTCTTGGGCTTGGGCGTGGAGTGCGTCATACTCTGCCTTGGTGATGTACCCGTCGCCCAAAATCTCATGCAATTCGTCGTCTGTAGGCATTACCCAGCCAGTATCCATATCTGGATCAGGATCCATCACTGTGCCAGTCAGGTTTTGTATGTATTTTGCCCATGCTGCTTTGCACGTTTCTAATTCGGTCACAGTGGTACACGCTGGGATCGTACATCCGTCATCGGTCGTGGTGAATGCTGTCTGCATACCAGGTACTGGCAAACAAAACATTACGGTCCCGTCTGGCGTCACTACGGATGCGAGAAATCTCATTATGCCAGGGATAGCTTTTACTTCTTCACGGGTCATTTTTGCAAGCCTCCGCTGAAATCCTTATATTTTAATTATATTATACTTTCTTTTGGCCCTAAAATCAATATTATTAACTATTATTCACATAATGTTTACATATTAAATGCTATGTCGTATTGATTTATAAGTAATTATGCAGTATAATATACTCGTGAAAGGTGGCGAGATACGTGAAGAAAGTTCTGATTTGCAACCAAAAGGGCGGTGTCGGCAAGTCCCTGATTGCCGATGAACTGGCCTTTTCGTTTGAGCGTTCCGGGATCCCGGTTGCGTTTTTCGACTTGGATGTCCAGGGTGGCACGATACATAGAACGGACCAGCGGCAGGACGCCGAGGTAGCCGTCATCGACACGCCGGGTGCATTGCAACGGCAGATGGGCGTCTGGATGGCGGAGGCGGATGTTATAGTGATACCCACACGGCCTACCAGCCGTGACATCGAGCCGTTATTGCGGATGCTGGAGATCGCGGCCAAGAACGCACCGACAACGCCTCTGGTCGTTGTCATTAACGCATGGAACAGATGGCGGGCATCGGCGGATTTCCGGGCATGGTTCCAAGGCCAGGTCAAGGCGGGCAAGATGACCGTGTTGACCTTGCCGCAGTCGGAGCAGTTCGTGCAAGCGTCTGCTGCCGGTCAATCTGTCATTGAGTACGCCAAGAGCAGCAAAGCAGCCAGAGCGATGCAGGAGGTCGTGAACACGATTCGGGACCTGATCGGCATAGTTGCTGAATAAGCAATTATACTTGATATTTAATTATAGTTGTGTATAATACACATAGAGATTAACGATACAAGGAGAGAACCATCATGGCAAAGAAGCAGGACAATATGTTTGGAGCCTTTGGCGAGGCTGTTGCTGATCGTGAGCAGGAACAGGCCAAAATAAAGGCTGTGGCGGTTGGTGATAAGGATGAAGCACCTATGCGTAAGCGTGGACCGAACGCCACGACGATGACGCTTTCCATTTCGGGCGAGGATAAGCAGAAATTAAAAGCGTATGCGGCCCAGAATTATATCTCTGTGAGCGATTTGCTGCATATCTGGATCGAAAGGTATTGTACGGATGAGGGTCTAAGGCGGTAAAGGCATCACTATCACTGTATACAGACAAAGATAACGCTGGAGGAATAGCAATGCTGGATTCTAAAAAGATAGATGTCATGTGGGATGATAACCCGGTTGATATTACGTCTGAGGCTAATTTCATTTGGGGTATTGCCAATAAGCTGCGTGGGTCTTATATGCCGGACAAGTACGGCGATGTGGTCATTCCTATGACCATCATTCGCCGGTTTGAGTGCGCTTTAGCTCCCACAAAAGCAGATGTGGTCGGTACATACAAGAGAAATCCCAACTATCCGGCAAAAGCTATGCAGCGCGTTTCCAAGTATCAGTTTTACAACGTAAGCGAGTACACCCTTTCCCGGCTGTGCGATGATCCTGACCATCTCAGGGCAAATTTCCTGGAGTACATAAACGGTTTCTCCGCGAATGTACAGGATATTCTGAATGAGCTTGAGATGAATAAGCACATTGAGAAGATGGACAAGGATGGCTGTCTCTACAGTGTGGTAAAGGCGTTTTCTGAGCTGGACTTGTCCGTTGAGACATTCGACAGCATCAAGATGGGGTACATCTTTGAAAATCTGATTGGCCGGTTCTATCAGAACGTGGACGCCGGTCAATTTTATACTGGCCGTGATATCATCAAGGTCTTGGTGTCTGTCCTGATTGCCGAGGGATGCGATGATATATTTGATCTGGGCAAAGTCATCACCGTTGGGGACCAGGCTTGCGGGACCAGCGGTATGCTTTCTACCAGCTATTCCTATATCCGGCATCTGAATCCCTCTGCGGATGTGCGCCTGTTCGGGCAGGAGCTTATGGGCCAGTCCTATGCCGTCGGTCTGGCCGAAATGCTGATAAAGAATCAGAACGCGGATAATTTCCGTCATGCCGATACGCTGAAAGAGGACTGCTTCCCGGATGTGAAGATGCGCTTTATGATCGAGAATCCCCCATTTGGTACGCCGTGGAGCGGCAAGGACGCAAAGGCCGGACAGGAAGAAGCGGTAAAGGCCGAGTACACAAAGGGCATGGCTGGCCGCTGGGGTGCTGGTCTTCCGAGCGGTGGTGATTCTCAGCTTTTGTTTTTGCAGTCTGCCGTGGCAAAGCTGGACGACAAGCAGGGCCGGATGGCGATTATTGAGAATGGTTCGCCCCTGTTCACTGGAGGCGTTGCCTCCGGGGAATCTCAGGTGCGCCGTTGGCTGCTGGAGCAGGATTTGCTGGAAGCGATAATCGCTATGCCTACGGATTTGTTCTACAACACTGGCATCGCTACTTACATTTGGGTCATTTCCAAGAACAAGCGCGCTGAGCGCCGGGGCAAGGTCCAGCTGATTGATGCGACCGGCATTTATCATAAGCTGCGGAAGCCGCTGGGCAACAAGAAGAATGAGTTTACCAAGGAGGACCGGGCGGAGATCACGCGGCTGTATGCCGATTTTGAGGAAAACGAGCTTTGCCAGATCTATGCCAATACCGAGTTCATATACCGTGAGTACACGGTCATGCAGCCGCTCCAGAGAAGCTATGCTATCACGCTTGATAGGATAGATGCTATGCTGACCAGCGGCTCCATGAGTTCCCTCTATGACGAGGCCAAGGTCTATGCGCTGGAGAACAGCAATGAGAAGCTGACGGCGAAGGACGAAAAGAGCTTGGAGGAATACAGAAAAGCAAAACCCCTCTATGACGCTATCATAGAGAGGTTGAAGCAGAATGTTTCTGATTCTGTGTATATGTCCCCTGATGCTTTCATGCCGGTGCTGAATAAAGTGCTGACGGGATTGGGAATCGACAAGAAGCTGGCGGAAAAAATCGCCGATGGCCTGTCCGTCATGGACAAGCACGCCGAGGTCCAGAAGGACCGTAAGGGCAACATCATCTATGATAAGGCCACGAAGGACACCGAGACGGTGAAGTTCGAGGAAGATATCGACACATATATGCAGCGGGAAGTGCTGCCGCATATCCCCGATGCACAGTGGTTTTGGGAAGAAAATGTGGGTGCTAAAAAGCCTGTCATCAAGACCGGCGCGGAGATCCCGTTTACGCGGTATTTCTATAAATACCAGCAGCCCACGCCCAGCGAAGAACTGGAGGCCAAGTTTATGGAGCTGGAGCTTTCCGTGTCCGAGCGCGTGGCAAAGCTGTTTGGGTGAGGTGACGGATGATGCGGGAAATGAAAGACAGCGGGATTGAATGGATTGGTGAGATTCCGGCTGATTGGGATATAAGTAAAATAAAATACTTGTTCACATCAGGAAAAGGATTACCAATTACAAAAGACAATCTTATAGAGAATGGACTGCCTGTAGTAAGTTATGGACAAATTCATTCAAAAGCTAATACAGGAACAGATATACGGGAATGCCTTTTGAGATATGTGGATTTGCGTTATCAGAAGCATTATCCTCAATGCGAAGTTTTCCAATATGATTTCATATTTGCCGATACTTCAGAAGATTATGATGGGTGTGGTAATTGCGTTTATAAGCGTGATAATTCACGCCTATTTGGCGGGTATCATGCCATCATACTTCATTCAATATATAAAGAAGATAATAGATATTACGCGTATTTATTTAAGACTGATACATGGCGCAAGCAGCTGAGAGAAGCCGTTTCCGGGGTTAAAGTATTCTCAATTACGCAAAACATTCTTATGAGTTGCGAACTATTAGTACCTCCCAAACATGAACAGCATCGGATTGCTGATTTCCTTGATGCCAAGTGTGCTGAGCTTGATGCACTGGTTGCCGACATTCAAGCTCAGATTGACGCTCTGGAGCAGTATAAGCGTTCTGTTATCACTGAGGCCGTGACAAAGGGGCTGAACCCTGATGCTCAGATGGAGGACAGCGGTATTAAATGGGCTGGGGAGATTCCGGTCCATTGGAAGATGATTCGCGGAAAATATATACTAAAACACCTTCAAAAGCCTGTAAGGAAAGATGACGATGTAATTACTTGTTTTCGTGATGGCGAAGTTACATTGCGTAGCAATCGCCGTGAGGATGGATTTACATTTTCGGATAAAGAAATTGGGTATCAAGGCATTGATGTCGGAGATTTGGTCGTGCATGGCATGGATGGCTTTGCCGGAGCTATCGGCATTTCTGATTCGCGAGGCAAATCCTCTCCCGTCTTGAATGTGTTGGATACCAAGCAGAATAAGCGATATATTATGTATTACCTTCGTGGTATGGCTTACAGTGATGTATTTGTAGCATTGTCAACGGGTATTCGTGTCCGCTCGTGTGATTTGAACTGGAACAAACTGTCGGAGCTTTTATATCCTATTCCGCCAACAGATGAACAGAGTGCTATCGTTGAGTATATAGACAATACGATTGCCAAAGCAAATGCTGCAATTTCCGGCAAAAAGGCTCAGCTTGATATGCTTGATGCGTATAAGAAATCGCTCATTTATGAGTACGTCACAGGCAAGAAGGAAACACCGTTTAGCCTCCATTCCGAAGAGATAATTGGGCTTGATCCCCATGTAATCATGGCAGGAATGGTGATAGATCAGCTTGGCCATGCTCTATTGGGAAAAACGCAACTACAGAAAGTGCTTTATCTCTTTGATGCTTATCTGGGCCTGAATTCCACAACGCAATACTATCGGTTCGAGCATGGACCGTATGACCTGAACTTTGACCACTACCTCAATACACTTGTAGAGAATGGTTGGTTTAGAAGGATATCTGGCAAAGCTGAAAAATACGAAAAAGGGAGTAAACATGAAGAGTTCAGGAGCAGATACGAGAACGCTTTTTCGCAGTACAAAGAAGGGATGATCAGGCTGGTATCTTTTGTCAAAGGCCTTAAATATACCCGCCAGATTGAGCGGATTGCTACCGCTTTTGCCGTTTGGAATGATTTGCTTCTCGACGGAAACAACAATCCGACAGATGCTGATATTATCCATAGAATCCAGACAGCTTGGACTCCTAACAAGGCCAATACCGCTGAAGATACATGGAAAAACACCTTGGATAAAATGAGAAGACAAGGAATTATTCCTAAAGGATCAGGACAACATACACTCCCAAGGCCGCAAAGAGGTACCACTCATGAATAACATCCTCTCTGAAAAGCAATACCAGCATGAGATCATGGACTATCTACAGTCCAAGAACGGCTATCGGATCCGCAAGGCCACCGATTATGACCGGCACTTTGCGCTTGACCGTGGGATGCTGTTTGAGTTTCTGAACGCCTCCCAGCCGGACACGATGACGGAACTTGCGAAGATCTTCAAGGCCGACCTGGAGGAAACCGTCGTGAACGTCATCAACCAGGCTGTGACTGCCGACAAGTCCAGCCTTGTTGAAGTGCTGAAAAATGGTGTGGAGATCAGCAATCGGCATTTGGACCTGATGTACACGAAACCGGCCACGACGTTCAACAAGACGCTGCTCAAGCAGTATAGTAACAATATCCTCTCTGTGATGGAGGAAGTTTGGGCTTCCGATGACGAGAGGATCGACCTTGTTATCTTCCTTAATGGCTTTGCTATTATGTCTTTTGAGTTGAAGTGCAACGCTGCGGGCCAGTCCTATCAGGACGCGATTTATCAGTATCGGCATGACCGTGACCCGAAGACCCGCCTGTTCCGGTTCAAGGCTGGCACCATCGTCAATTTCGCTATGGATCTGAACGAAGTCTACATGACGACGCGGTTGAACGGTGATGCGACTGTGTTCCTGCCGTTCAACATGGGCAATGGCGAGGGCGTGGACGCCGGGGCCGGAAACCCCATCTATGATGACCGCTACAGCGTTTATTATATGTGGGAGGATATTCTTGCAAAGGATACTGTCCTGGACCTGATTTCCAAGTTCGTTTTCATCGAACGGAAAGAGGAAGTTGACGAGGCAACGGGAAAAAAGAAGCATTCCGAGACGCTGATTTTCCCACGGTATCATCAGCTGGACCTGATCCGGAAACTGCTGGCGTCTGTATATGAGCATGGCACAGAGCTGAATTATCTGGTGCAACACTCTGCCGGTTCCGGGAAGACAAACAGCATTGCATGGCTTACATATCGTCTGACGTCTTTGCACGATGCCAACAATCAGGTCATCTTCAACAGCATTATTATTGTGACGGACCGTGTTGTAGTTGACCGGCAGCTGCAAAAAGCTATCCTTGGCATGGACCACAAGGCCGGTCTTATCCGGGTCATGGATGACAACTGTTCGTCTGCTGATTTGGCATATGAGCTGACGCATGGCACGAAGATCATTGCTACTACGATTCAGAAATTCCCTTATATTGTGGACGCGGTAGCCAATCTGCAGGGGAAGCGTTTTGCCGTCATCATCGACGAGGCACATTCCTCTACGGCTGGCAAAGATATGCAAGCCGTGACACAGGCTCTTGGTTCCGGCGATCAGGAGTATAAAGACGCCGATGATATGATCAATGACCAGATCGAGAAGTCCGGGAAGCAGCAGAACGTCAGTATGTTCGCGTTCACGGCAACGCCGAAGGACAAGACGCTGCGGCTCTTTGGCCGTTTGAATCCGAAGGGACAGTACGAGGCGTTTCATCTGTACTCTATGAAGCAAGCCATCGAAGAAGAGTACATACTGGATGTGCTGCAAAACTTCACGGAGTACGAGACGATATACAAGCTGAATAAGGAGATCGAAGAAGACCCGGAGCTGAAAACGGACGACGCCAAGAAACAGATCGCCCGTTTCATAGAGTTGCATGAGACAAATATTGCCCAGCGAGTCGAAGTCATTGTGGAGCATTTCCGCAATGTTGTGATGGGCGAATTGGGCGGCATGGCAAAGGCAATGGTCATCACGGCGTCACGCCAGTCTGCGGTGAAATACCGTCAGGCTTTCGAGGATTATATCACCCGGAAGGGTTACAAGGGGATCTCGGCGCTGGTTGCGTTCTCCGGCAAAGTGAAGCTGGAGGATGACGATACCGAATATACGGAGCCGGGAATGAATGGATTCCGGGAAGAACAGTTGCCGCTTATGTTTGATTCGGATGCTTATAATGTGCTTATCGTAGCCAATAAGTATCAGACGGGATTCGACCAGCGGAAGCTCTGTGCCATGTACGTTTTGAAGAAGCTGAAAGGCGTCAATGCCGTGCAGACGTTCAGCCGTTTGAATCGTATCTGCCCTCCCTTTGATAAGAAGACATTCATTCTGGATTTCGTCAACAAGTACGAGGATATACAGGCGTCGTTTGCGCCGTTCTATACCACAACGCTGCTCTCCGGGAATTTGAATCCAAAGCATATCTATGATTTGGAAGCGAACCTGGACGCCTTTATGGTGTTGGACCCGATGGATATTGAGGACTTCAACAATATCCTTTTCAAGCAGCGGACAGGCAGCATTACATCCGCTGAGAAGAAAAAGCTGACCTTCTGTTTGGGAAAGGCAGAAAAGGCTATCAAGCAGTACAATGCTGAGCAGCAGAAAGAGATTCGTTTTAGGATGCGTGGCTTTGTCCGGTTCTACGAGTTTTTGCTGCAAGCGAGCTGTTTCAAGGACGTGGACATCCATAAGAAGTATGTGTTTCTTACTTACCTTCTGCCCTATCTGAACACGTCGGGCGCGGGTGGCGGATTTGACCTTACAGGCAAAATCAAAGCCAGCCAGTTTGTCCAGAAGAAAGGCGAAACCTTTACAGACGAGAAACTGGTATCCAGGCCGGTGACGAAGCTGCCGCAGTCCGATGGTTTCAATCTTACTGAGGCTAAAATAGAACGCCTGAGCCAAATCATAGATGAAATCAATTCCCGTACAGGAAAGACCTATGATAACGACGTGGCGGTTAAGGCTATGCTGCAAATCCGGGATATTCTTTTGAAGTCGGATAGGCTGAAAACGTCTGCAAAGAATAACAGCGAAAAGGATTTTGAGTTTTCTTTCTATGACGATATTGACGACGCTCTGATTGAAGGACTTGAGCAAAACCAGGATTTCTTTACGCTCCTTTTGAACAATGCTGAGATAAAGAAAGATGTCCTTGGGATCTTTGCCAGCGAGATATATAAGAGCCTCAAAAAAGCAGATACATGATACCGTATCACTGCTGTTTTCATCCGAACACAATACCCCGGCAGCGAAAAACTGCCGGGGTATTTTTGCGATCTCATATTGCACTTTCTACAATCATGTGATATAATTTGATGTGATGAGGAGATATTGCAGACAGATACTTGCAGTTACACTATGTGAGTATTTGTTTGTGATGTCTTCTTATTTTTTATAGCGGAATGAAAGGAGGTACAAACAATGAGTAGTAAGAAGATGAATCCCGCTGCGATCAAGCGCCAGATGGAGGCGCTGGAGAAGCAGTATCAGGAAGCTAAAGAGCGTCTATCCGGTGTTATCGCCACGGCCCTGTTGGACAGCGATGCGATGGATAAGCTGGGCGAGTTTTCGGACGCCGAAGTTCGCCAGATTGTGCTGAAACTGGTCCCGGCTATGGATGCAGCTATCACGCAGTTCAAGCGTGATAAAGCAGTCAGAGAGGCACAGAGAAAGGTCGAGAATAGACCTACAGTAGCTCCGGTTCAGCCCCAGCAGAATCCCCCGTATGCGTCCGTGTGACCGTGTTATGCGATGGTGCGATTACCATTGCATCGGTGGGTCACAGACGCGAGCCTGGGAAAATGTGTGATACGCCGCAGCGTATGATACATTTTTCCAGGCATGGCGGAAAAGGGGAGCATCCATATGGATGCGGGGAAAGCATGGCAATGCTGTCCCCAGGTAGCCGAAAGCGGTCAAGGGGAAAACAGGGCAAAGCCCGGTTGTCCCATTGCAAGTAGAGCAAGCGGTGCGCGGCTCTTTACTTGCCCATTTTCCACAGCGACGAAACCTGGGACATATGATATTGCGATAAGATGACATATGGTTCCAGGTTGGAAGGGGGGTTGAACGATGAACGGAATGAGCGCGGATAGCGATATGACGGTCGAGAGAAAACCAGCAGCTTCAGCTTCCACGACAGCGCCCGGAGGCGCTGACGGGGATGTGAAGATGCGTCCCGTGACCGTGAGACTGCCAGACGAAGTATGGCAGGTGATACGGGATGTCGCGGAGGAAAATGCCGTCTCTCTCGCCTCCGTATGTCGGATGTCTATAGCATCCGAATTGTCAAAATATCTCCGTCAGGTTCGCTATATCGACCAGGAACAGGGAGAGGAAATCCAGACGTTAATAGCCAAGGCGTGTGACACTCTGGAGGACATTCACGCCGAGCTGCGGAGGATCGGCGTCAACTACAATCAAGAAGTAAAGATAAAAAATATCGAAGCCAAGTACGCGAACATAGAGCGTGCGGTGGGGATGCTATCTATTCGGTCTGAACGTGAAAAGAAAGAAGCAATACGACGGGCTACAGATGGCAGTACGGCGTTTACTACGGCTGAGATAGAGGACATCATGCAGCGTTTTGAGAACGCGCAGAAGGAAATGGGGGAGCAGCTATGCCATATACTCATGTGACCAGGACAACAAACGGCGCGGCTGCCATTCAATATATTTATGGCGATGGCCGGGGCCATAACGGAGCAAAAGTCCGCAATGAGATCATCACCGGCGTGGGTATGCTGCCAGCATCAGTAATGCCTTTTGCGGAGCAGATGGATCAGGTCTGGCGTCGTATGCCAAGGAATCATAAGACGCAAATCGACCGTTACATTATGTCTTTTTCACGGAAGGAACTGGACCCGACAAATCCAAATGATCTGATCAAGGCGTCCATGATAGGACGCGAATTTGCGAAAGAAATAGCGCCAGGACATCAAGCTGTCGTTGCCGTCCAGCACGACGGAAAAGGCGGCAAAGTTCACGTTCATATTGCCGTCAACGACGCCAGAACAGCAGACACACGAGGGCTGCCCGCTACCGCATATTGGTTTTGGACATTCAAAGAGAAAGCTAACGAGATATGCAAGCAGTTTTTCAGTCTAGACTTTGGCGCGGATGCCGATGATAAAAAATCGCAGTATGAGCGTGAAGCCCTTGGCGGTAAGTATAGCTGGAAGAAAGATCTAAAAGAGCGTATTGGTGGAGCGGCTATATTTGCCAAAAACGATGAGGAATTTCTGGCTGGATTGGAGGAAGTTGGCGTCAAAGCAACGCGGCGTCATGCTACAAAAACACAGCCGGAATACTATGTGTATGAGCTGACGGATTACTCTCATTTTCCAGCTGATAAAATGCCAAAGCGGGCTTGTCTTGCGAAATCATATAAGCTGGGTGCAGAGTTCAATCCCGACAAGATCCGAGAGCAATACGGGACTTATATGGATTATTTTCCAGACGATCTTGTTGCGCAACTTTCCGAGGCAATCCAGGAGCCTACGCCGGAGCCGGAGGCTGAGATACCGAAACCAAAGCAGAAACGCAAGGTAACAGATAGAGCAAAGCGGAACGCTTGGGAGCGAACGGTCAGCGTCGTAGGGCAGATCGTGTGGCCGCTGGCTGGTCTGAATCTGGCAACACCACTTATTAAAAATAAGAATGGCGAGGATGTGCTGGATAAGGCGGAGATAGCACGACGGGAGCAGATGGTCCAGGATGTTTGGGATCCATTTATCGCATGGCTGGATGCTCGTGGTGAATCCATTGAGGACTACTATATAATAGAGGACGAGGACCATGTATATCCCCGTCGGGTTAAATTGCAGAAGAAACTGAGCGAATGGATGGAGCAGCCAGAGGAACAACCAGTAGCTGAGAAAGCATCGTCTGACAAAAAGCCGGTCGCTCCAAAGGTAACGAAAAAGCAGAGCGCACAAGAGCTGCGTCAGCGTAATGCGGACCGTCTGGCTGTTCTGGAGCGTGAGTATAATCACCTCATGGCTGAGCAGCAGAATGATGCGAGCAAAGGTCCGTATGGAACATAACCATTCTCATAAATGTCAATATATGAGAACGGTGTTATGCTCCAGCAATATCAAGGGTTTGCACGTTATCATAATTCATACTCATGGAGGATGCTATGATTCGAGGGTATATAAGGGTATCGACCAAGGGCCAGATGCGTGGCACGTCGCTGGAGGATCAGCGAGAAGCGCTAGAGGCGCAAGGATGCGAGGCACTCTATACAGATGTCCGTTCCGGTGCGTCGATGGACAGGCCGGAGTTCCAGCGAATGTGCAGCGAGGCCAAGGCCGGTGATACTATCGTCGTTACCAAGATGGACCGTATCGCCCGAACAGAAGCCGAAGCGTATGAGCTGGTCATGGCGTGGGTGAGGGATGGAATCAAGGTCCATATCATCAACCTGGGGTTGATAGAGGATACGCCAACTGGCCGCCTGATACTGCATATCATGCTGTCCTTTGCTGAATTTGAGAAGGATATGATACAAGAACGGCTACAGGGCGGCAGACAGTTCAAACGGACGACGGATCCGGCATATAGGGACGGTCGCAAACCGAAGTTTAGCCGCGCTCAGATGGATCATGCAATAGAGCTGCTGCGTGACCATAGCTATAAGGAGACGGCTGAGATGACGGGGATATCTAAGGCAACGATTGCAAGAGAAGCAGCAAGGCGTGGGTATCGAAAGATGGATGTGCAATAAAAAAAGAACCTGTTGCAAGACTGCAACAGGTTCTTTTCATATCAGGCCAAACCAGCGGAACGCCGCGAGGATCGCTACTTCTTTCTCGGGCGTTAGCTTTGGAACGTATCGCCCTTCTGCGTTCCTGGGCTTCCTGTACTCCGCTTTGGCGAGGCCGCAACGCTCTTTGGCCTGTGATATGTGGAGGTTGCTGACATGGATGCCGTAATGCTGCTTGACCCATGCCTGGATCTCTTTGTAGGTGGCGCGTTTCGTTTGAAGGTGCATGTTGTCATCATAACCGTCAATACCGACTATGATGGCAAACACGTTGCGGCATACCGCTATACTGGCATTCAATGCGGTGTCCGTATCAGGCCGGGAATAAGAAAAGGCATACGAACACTTTTTTGGAAAGGTGTTCGTATACCTGACGTTTGGTACGGCTGACGGGATTCGAACCCACGACCTTTGGCTCCGGAGGCCAACGCTCTATCCAGCTGAGCTACAGCCGCATACCATGCTTTGAACAGCTTGACTATTATAACGCATACCGCCGGGAATATCAAGCACGGATTTTGTACTTTCCCGGCGGTTTTTCAGCAGAGGAACAGCTCCAGCAGGAATACCACCGCGCAGCAGGTGACGGCGGTCTTGAAAAGGTCCGCCCCCAGCCAGGCCACCACCAGCCCCACGATGAGCGCGGCGGCGCCGGACCACTGGCTCTGGGTGGCGTCCAGGATGGCCGGGAAGGTCATCACCGCCAAGGTCACATAGGGCACGTAGTACAAAAACGACTGGATGAACCGGTTCTTGATGGGCTTGCGGAGCAATGTCATGGGCAGGGCCCGGATGAGATAGGACACCCCGGCCATCACGAATATGTAGGCGTATGCGCTCATGATGCCGCCTCCTCTTCCTCATCCTTCCGGGGGAACAGCACCGCCGCGCCGGCGGCCAGGATCACCGTGAGAATGATAGTGCGGGTGCCGTCGGACAAATCAGACACCACGGGCAGGCGGGAGAAAGCGAAGCTCAGGGCGAAGGCCAGGACCACCAGGCAGGCCACCGGCTTCTCCTTCCGGGCGGGGGGGATGAAGATGGCGATGAACATGCCGTACAGGGCCACGGAAAAGGCGCTGACCACCCGCAGGGGCAGGATGCTGCCCGCCAGGGTGCCCAGGGCGGTGCCCACGGTCCAGCCGGGGATGGCGGGGACCATGGCCCCGTACATGTACCAGGGGCTCAGATACCCCGGCCGGGCGATGGTGGCGCCGAAGATCTCGTCGGTGATGTCGAAGGACATGAGAAGGCGGTGGATGAAGGGCGTCCTGGGGTCCATCCGATGGCTCATGGCGCAGCTCATGAGAAGATACCGGGCGTTGGTGATGAGGGTGGCCAGGGCCATCTCCCCCAGCGTGGCCTGGGCGGCGATCATGGTAAGGCCCATGTACTCCCCGGCGGAGGCGTTGTTGAGCAGACTCATCAGCGCCGCCTGGAAGGGCGTCAGGCCGATGCTCTTTGCCAGGATGCCCAGGGAGAAGGACACGGCGAAGTAGCCCAAGCCGATAGGTATGCCAGCCTTTATGCCCTGGAGGAATATCTGTTTTCTCGTCTGCAAAGGGTGTCACCTCTTATATGTTTTTCTCACGCCCGGCCCGGGTGGCGCCGGGGGATGGCCCGGCTCCGGCCGTAGCAGGCGTTGCACAGCCGCCCCCGGTGGTGCAGGGGCAGGGCCCGGCCGCATTTGGCGCAGAAGCGGATGTTGTTTTTGAGATTATAAAGCAATATCTGGTTGATCTCGTCGGCGGTGCGGGCGCGCTCGTCATAGAGGGCGTCCTTGTCTACGTCGCAGCCGAAGGCCTTGGCAAAGGAGAAGTAGAGGTCCAGCTTCCGGTAGTGGAGCTCCAGCTCCGGCAGGGTGAAGGGCGTGGTCTTCTCCGGCAGGGCAGGCCGCTCCGGGGTCTCCCCCGCGACCCATGTGCGCAGGAAGCGGAAAAAGAGCTCGTTCAGCGCCGGGTCCGTCTCGTCGAAGGGGATGTTGGCGGCCCGGAGCTCCTGCTCCCGGTCCAGAGTAAAGCCCGCCTCCCGCATCCGGGAGATGATGGCGATATACCGGCTGATGTCCAGCTTTAAATAGGGGTCCGCGGTGGGCATCCGGTTCCAGACCTCCAGCACTTCCAGAAGATCGAAGTCCACCGAGGTGATCAGGTCGGAAAAGCCCGCGTAGGCGTATTTAAGCGGCGGCACTACAGCCTCCAGGCCGGCGCGGATGAAGCCTATGTCCTCCGTGGCGCCCACGAAACCCTTGTCGTACATGCCGTAGCGGCCCGCCCGCCCGGCGATCTGCTGTATCTCCTCCGGCTTCAGCTCCCGGCGGTCATGGCCGTCGAACTTCTCCGTGTCCATGAAGATGATGCGCCGGATGGGGAGATTGAGGCCCATGCCGATGGCGTCGGTGGAGACCACGTACTGCATCCGCCCGGAGAGGAAGCCCTCCACCTGCTTGCGCCGGGTGGCGTAGGGCAGGGCGCCGTAGATGATGGCGGGCTCCTTCCCCCGGCTGCGCAGGTCCTCCGCCACGGACAGCACCCCCACCTTGGAGAAGGTGATCAGGGCGTCCCCGGGGCGGATATCGGAGTAATCCACCGTGCGGTTCATGCAGATGAGCGGCGTCTTGCGCCTGTGCTCTATGACCTCAAAGCTGTCGCCGCAGCTTTTTATGATGCGCAGCAGCAGGTCCTTGGCCTCGGGCGCGGCGCACAGATGCACCTCCGGGGCCCGCACGCCCAGTATGGCCCGGGTCCAGGCGTAGCCCCGCTCCGGGTCGGATATCATCTGGCACTCGTCGATGACCGCGGCCTCGTACTCCCGGCTCAGGTCCAGCTTCTCAGCGGTGGCGGCCACATGGGTATCCCCCTCCTGGGTGTCCTCCTCCTCGCCGGTGGTCAGCGAGCAGGCCACCCCCTCGTCCAGCAGCAGCTCCTGGGCCTCCAATGCCAGCAGCCGCAGGGGGGCCAGATACACGCCGGTCCGGGCCCGGATGAGCCGCTGGAAGCCGGCATAGGTCTTGCCGGTGTTGGTGCCGCCGATGTGCAATATGAAGTGCCGGCTCATGGCCCGGGCCTCGGGGTACTCGTCCTTGGGGTTCAATGCCACCAGCACGTCCAGGCTGGTGCGTATGGCCCGGGGCACGTAGAACACGGAGTAGACGTAGCCCAGCCCCTGGGTCAGCAGCTCCTGCAGGGGGAAGTCCGCCATGGTGAGCAGCCCGGTCAGGTCCGCCTCCGGCTGGGCGGCGGTAAAGGCCTCCAGCTCCCGGCCGGCCGCGGCCAGCAGGGCGGGGCCGTAGTGCTCCTTCAATTTTCCCGCCAGGCCTGCCTCCCGGTTTGCTCCCAGCCAGGGGGCGGCGGTGAGGAAGTTTTTTAGCACCGCGCCGGTCTTGGCGCCGGGGCGGCCCGACTCCAGGGAGAGGAAGTTGTTGATGCGCCCGGCGGCCTGGCCGGGGCTTAAGACCACCGCCCAGCCCACGTTGGGCACCTGGCGCAGTATGGCCTCGTGGTACCGCCGGGCCAGCAATGTGCCGGGCCCCTCGGGCCGGGGCCAGCTCTCCCATGCCTCCCCGAAGAAGGCGGAGGCCCCCTCCAGGGCGGGGCCTATATCCTCCCCGGTGACGCCGGTCTTTGCCCGGGCGGCCTCGGCGGCCTTGTTGCTGGCGGTGACCCGGCGGAACCTGTCCGCCTCCTCGGCCTTCAGGACCACATCCGCCTGCCAGCTCTTCACCGTGCCGCCGTTGATATGCCGGTACCGGGGCCGGGGCAGCAGCTCCCGGATGAGGCCGTTGGTCCAGCCGCGGCTTTTCAGCGTGCCGGCGGTCCAGTATTTGCTGTTCTTGCCTATGACCAACAGCCCCCTTTCATCAAACTTTTCCTAGTGTAACACATTCAAGGCCCATTCATCAATGGGCGCGGATAAAAAAGGGAGCAGAGCGTATGCTCTGCTCCCCGCTGGATATTGCTTTTTACTTATGGCTCAGGCCGTCTTCCCACAGGCCGGTGGCGGGGTCATAGTTGCCCCAGTTCTCGGTCCAGGTGCATTGGCCGTTCCTGCCGCCGTGGTCGGTGCTGAACCAGCCCTCGCCGGCATCCTTGCCCAGCCACTGCCAGCCGGTGAGCATCTTGCCGATGCAGCCGTCGGTGTCGTCAGGCTGGAGGAAATACCAGCCGGTGCCGTTGTTGTTGACGATGTACTGCAGGCCGGTGGCCAGCTTGCCGTCAGCGCCCACATAGTACCAGTAGCCCCACTGGGAGGCGGAAGTCTCATTGGCCCAGTAGTTGGCCTTGGGCTCGCCGTCCACGAAGTAGTAGTAATCGCCGGTGTCGTAGTCATAGGACCAGCCGGAGCCGTTTTCGGTCTTGGGCGGGTCCACGGGCACGGGCACGGGAGAGGGCTTGGGGGTGGTGCCCGGCTCGGGCGTAGTCCCGGGCTCAGGGCTGGGGCTGGGGGACTCGGAGGGAGCGGGAGATTCGGAAGGCGCGGGAGAAGTGGAGGGGCTGGGGGTCGCCGGAGCGGCTCCGCCGCCGCCACCGCCGCCGCTGCCGCCGCTGCCGGAACCGGAACTACCGGAGCCGGAGCCGCTGCCGCCGGAAGAGCCGCTGTCGGAGGAGTTTCCGCTGTCGGAGAGGTTACCGGTGGGGAGGTCGACGATGGGGAAATCGACGCCGGGGATGTCACTGTTGGGGTCATCATCATCGAAGTTGCCCTCGCCGGGCACGTTGGAGCTCTTGGGGATGACCTTTGTCACCTTGGCGCCGCAGACAGAGCAGGTGCTCTCCTTCAGACCCTCATGTTCCCAGTCGGCCTCGGTGATGGTTACCCATGAACCAAAGTGATGCTCACCTGTGGCGGGGATGACCTGTACATTCGTGACGGCGGGGCACTCTGTGCAGTGGTAGGACAGGCTGCCATCGGTGATGCAGGTGGCGTACTTATCCACGGTATAATCATCTGCCCACTGGTGCTGCTGTGCGCCCTCGCCGGTCTCCTCGGTGACCTCCAGGTAGCCGCAGGTGAGGCATTCCTTGGTGGTCACGGTGCCGGCGCAGCTCTTTGTGGTCGTCTCCTTAAAATGATGGCCCTCGGCGGGGACGACATTGTATATGTCCTCCGCGCCGCACAGGGTGCAGACCTTGACCGTGCAGCCGTCGGTGGTGCAGGTGGCGGGATAGGTGACGGGGTTGGAGAAGCTGTGTACGACGCTGGTATACTCTGTGAATTTATCTCCGCAGAGGGAGCACATCCACTGGGTATAGCCAGGCTGCCAGCAGTTGCCGCCCCAGCTGGAGACATAGATGCTGTAGTCGTGGCCGATCTTGACCTTCATCGACCAGGTGACAGGGTTATTGTTCTTGCCGGTGAGCGTGACGGTGATGGTGGCTTCTCTGACGTCGTTTTCTTTTTCATGCGTGAACGGCTGGCAGAACACCTCTGCCTGTTTGGTGGGATTGCCGTTGGCGTCGAGGAGGGGCGTGATGGTGACGGCGTCCGCGGGCTCGCAGGACCACGTGATATTCAGCGGTATGGCCTCCTCGGAAGTCGTTTTGGCAGTCAGGGTGAATTTTTCGTTCTCGTGCGCATGCACGATCCGCTGCTTCGCGTCGAAGTCCACATAGGAGGCGCGCACATCCGCGTGGTAGCTGCTGTTGGCCATCGTCTGGTCTACAGTCCCGGCTTCGTTGTGCCAGTGCAGGTACAGGTCTATCTTCTCGCTGCCGTCGCCAAAGCTGCCGACGGTGGTGCCGTTGTCAAGCTTATTTCCGTTGCAGTCGATACCGCCGGTGATCTTTTCCCCGCCCTTGAGCGCGGTGTACCAACCTTCCTCAAGGACAAAGGTATCGTGCTTTCCCTTCCAGGTGGTCACTTCCTCGATCTCGGGGTTCTGATGGGGATGCCATATGGCGTTCCAGCCAAAGACATAGGGGTCGAAGGGAACGCCGTATTCGCGGGTGACTTCCAGCGCGCCGAACTTGTTTTGCCATCCGCAGGGATGCAGTGAGTAGGTGACCTTCTTGGGCGTATACTCGGCGTGCAGGGTATCCACGTCCGGGAGGTCATTGCCGGCCTTGACTGTATCACCGTTGGCGGTGATGGTCCACTGGTAGTAGTGGGCGTTGGCTTCATTCTTGCCGTTCACGGCTTCGGAATCAAATTCCTCCGTCACCGCGCCGGTGCGCCAGCCAACGAATGTCCAGCCGGTACGGTCGGGGACGGGCAGTTCAGGCAGCTTGTTCTCGTCCGTGGCGGTGACGGTGTATATGTGGCTGCCGTTGGCGGAGAATGTTCCCTCGCCGGCATCCAGCGTGATCTGGCCGCTGTTGGCCGACACCGCTTCCGGCGTGTCCGCCGCCAGGGCGGGGATGGTCAGGGCCAGGGCCATGACCGCCGCCAGCAGCAGGCATATCGCTCTCTTCGTCATTTTCATAAAATGTCTCCTTTCTTGGGGGACGGATGAATGTCCACGGGAGCAGGACACGAAGCCCTGCCCCCGTCGGGGTACGTATCAGTATATAGTAATGCGGAAAAAGATGCAATAGATTTTTCCAGGAAAATATTAGAAAAGCTGATAAATTTTGCCGGGGGGGGGGTGGATGTGATTTGATTGCATCAACACCCCTTCAAACGGTCATTTCCGGGCGTGGAGCAGGCCGTCCTTGATGTCCCAGAGCTTCTGGGAGAGGTCCACATAGTACCGGTGAGGGTTTTCGAAGCGCTTCACCTCGTCCCAGAGGGTGTCCACCTGTGACGCACAATATGCCTTGATCTCGTCCAAGGTGGGCTTTTGGTACACCAGCGCCCCGTTCTTGAAGATGGGCACCAGCAGTTCCCTGGCCTCGAAGTCATAGACCACCTTCCGCTTCCAGGTGGCGTCCGGGTCGAATATCTCCAACGTTCCGCTGTCGTCCACCGTCTCGTCGTGCACGCAAAGGTAGTCGGCCACGGCCTTGCCCGTGTCCCGGCCGTAGAAGCGGTAGAGCTTCTTGAAGTGGGGGTTGGTGATCTTGCCCACGTTCTCGCTGATCTTGATCTTGGGGGTGATGGCGCCGCTGGCGTCCTCCACGGCGGTGAGCTTGTAGACCCCGCCGAACACGGGCTCGCTCTTGGCGGTGATGAGCCGCTCGCCCACGCCGAAGCAGTCGATGCAGGCGCCCTGGTTCAGAAGGTCCTGGATGAGGTACTCGTCCAGGGCGTTGGAGCAGGTGATGGTGCACTCGGTCCATCCCGCGTCGTCCAGCATCTTCCGGGCGTGGCGGGACAGATACGCCAGGTCCCCGGAGTCCAGGCGGATGCCGCATTTTTTGATGCCGAGAGGCTTTAAGATCTCGTCAAAGGCTTTTATGGCGTTGGGCACGCCGCTCTGCAGGGTGTTGTAGGTGTCCACCAAAAGGGTGGAGGCGTGGGGATAGGTGCGGCAGTAGGCCCGGAAGGCGTCCAGCTCCGTGTCGAACATCTGCACCCATGCGTGGGCCATGGTTCCTCCGGCGGGCACGCCGTAGAGCTGGTCACTGAGGGCGCAGGCCGTACCGGCGCAGCCGCCTATGTAGGCCGCCCGGGCGCCCACCACCGCCGCGTCACCGCCCTGGGCCCGGCGGGAGCCGAACTCCAGCACCGTCCGCCCATTGGCGGCCCGGACGATGCGGTTGGCCTTGGTGGCGATGAGGCTCTCGTGGTTGATCATGCACAGCATGTAGGTCTCCAGGAGCTGTGCCTGGATGGCCGGGGCCCGGACCGTCAGGATGGGTTCCCGGGGGAACACGGGGGTGCCCTCCGGCACGGCCCAGATGTCGCCGGTGAATTTGAAGTTCTCCAGGTACTTCAAAAAATCCTCGGAGAAGATGCCCCGGCCCCGGAGATAGGCGATGTCCTCCGGGCCAAAGTGCAGGTCCTGGATGTAGTCGATGATCTGCTCCAGGCCCGCGGCGATGGCGAAGCCGCCCTCGTCGGGCACCGAGCGGAAGAACAGGTCGAAGTAGGTGATGCGCTCGTCCATGCCGGCGGCCAGGTAGCCGTTGCCCATGGTCAGCTCATAGAAATCGCACAGCATGGTGAGGTTGATGTTTTTGTCGGTCGTCATTGGTGTCTCCTCCCCGGGCTATGGTCCGGCGTTCCATTTTTGTAATCATTATAGCGTTGAATAGCGGGGAAAGCAATTATATAATATTACAAGATTTAATGAAAATGGTGTACTATATCGTGCGCTTGGGACAAGGCTCCCGGCGCCGGCGGAAACGTTTGAAAACGCAGTTTTTCAGGGCCTTTCGGCCCGCGGAACACGGTATATTCGAGGCTACGGAGCAACTATGACACGATTTTTCTGTCCGGGCCGCGTGGAGCTGGTCGGCAGCCATACGGGCCAGCAGCGCGGACGGATCATGGCCGCCGCCATGGACAGAGGTATCACGGCGGAGGCGGAACCGAACGACGAGGGCGTGGTGCGCATCTTCTGCGAGGGGTTCGAGCCCATCGAGGTGGACCTGAGCCGCCTCTGGCCGGATGAGCACGAGAAGGGCCGGTCCTCCGCCCTGGTGCGGGGCATGGCGGCCAGTCTCGCCGAGACCATCCCCGGCCTGCGGGGCTTTGACGCGTACCTCTTCAGCGACCTGCCCGCCGGGCGGGGCTTCTCCTCGTCCAGCGCCCTGTGCGTGCTGACGGGGTACATGCTGGCGGCCTTCTCCGGGGCGGAGGCGGCCCCCGAGGAGCTGGCCCGGGCGGCCCAGAAGGCCGTGAACCGCTGGTTCGGGAAGGTGTGCAGCCTGGTGGACCCCCTGGCCTGCGCCATGGGCGGGGGCGTATACCTGGACGCGCTGGAAAATAAGATCGTGCCCATATCCTGCGACTTTGACGGCCTGGGCCTGGCCCTGTGCCTGACGGATACCGGGGAGAAGACCATCCCCCGGGCGGATAGAAACAGCGTGGGGGCGGACATGTCCGCCGTGGCCAAGACCTTCGGTGAGCCGGTGCTGGCCCGGGTGCGGGCCACCGCCTTTGACGAGCAGTTCCCCGCCCACCAGAACGACCCCCAGTGGATACGGGCCCGGCATTTCTTCGACGAGACGTGGCGGGTGTCCTCCATGGCGGATGCCCTGGGCCTGCGGGACGGGCAGCGGTACATGGACCTTATGAACCAGTCCGGCCGCAGCGCCGAGCGCATTCTGCGAACTATCAGCCCCGCCGGCTGGGGGGAGAACCTGGCCAAGGGCCTGGAGGCCTCGGGCACGGCCCTGGCGGGCCGGGGGGCCTGGCGGCCCCATCGGGGCGGCTTTGCCGGGTATATCCTGGCCCTGGCCCCGGAGGAGCACTACGAGATGTATCAGGCGGCCATGGACCGGCTCTTCGGCGAGGGCGCCTGCCGCCGCATCCACGTGAGCGAGCGGGGGGTGTGCCTGGCCCAGGACGACAAGGCCCTGTTCGCCGACCGGCGCTTCCCCGAGGAGGCGGCGTCCCTCTTAGGATGAAAAGCAAAAAATGATACCGGCTCCCGATGGGAGCCGGTCTTTTTTATCGCTTGTCCTTAAAAAAGTCCTTCAACAGCGCGGCGCACTCGCCGGCCAGCACGCCGCCGTAGATGGCGGGGTGAAAGCCGTAGCGTTCCTCGAAGAGGTTCAGCACGCTGCCGCAGGAGCCGGTGAGGGGCTCCTTGGCCCCGTAGACCACCGTGGGGATGCGGGCGTTCAATATGGCCCCGGCGCACATGGGGCAGGGCTCCAGCGTCACGTAAAGGGTGCAGCCGTCCAGCCGCCAACTGCCCACGGCGGCGCAGGCCGCCTCGATGGCCTCGATCTCCGCGTGGCGGACGGCGCTCTGCCGCTCCTCCCGGCGGTTATGGCCCGCGCCGATGACGCGCCCCGCGCCGTCCGCGATGACGCACCCCACGGGCACATCCCCCGTCCCGGCGGCCTTTGCCGCCTCCGCCAGCGCCAGACGCATATACTCCTCCCGGTCCATGCTATCACCTCGGGGCTATTATGCCATAAACGGCGCGGCCAGGCAAGGGGCTTGGCCAAAGCCTCCCCTGTGCAAGGGGAGGGGGACCGCACGAAGTGCGGTGGAGGGGTTGTAAACGACAATCCCTCAGTCTCGTCGGAGCTCGCGATGCCAGGTCTCCCTTTGCCGCAAGCGGCAAAGCTCGAATGGCCCACGGCTCCTCCTCTCCCCGCGAAACCCGCTTCGCTGGGCTTTTGCGGGGGCCCCAAGGCGCTCGACAGCTCCCTTTGCACAAGGGAGCCTACATAAAGAGACCTGCCGCGTGGCAGGTCTTTCTCTCTGTATAGCCTCCCTCTGACGAGGAAGATAGCGAAATACCCCCTTGCGCACAAGGGGATAACGCGATATAATATCTTTGCGAGACAACCAAAGGCAGGCCACGGGGTGCGCCAACACCCCGTAGCCCTATGCAGGAGAATGCCCCTCCCACACAGCAGTAGACTGCGCCCGCCTCATTATACCCGCTCCCCTTATTTTTTACAAGTGGGATGGGTATAGCAGGCTGTGTTGTAGCCCTTCCGCGGTGTAGGACGAGTTCCTGCACCGCTTTTTGTTGTCTCGGCGGGAAGGCCATGGGGCCGGCATCACCCGGTCCCGGGCCTCTCCTGTCGAAACACAAAAGAAAGGAAAGGCACAACATGAAAAAGCGCGTTTTGACTATGCTCCTGGCGCTGGTGATGGCTCTCGGCCTCATCGTCCCCGCCCTGGCGGCGGAGGAGTTCCAGGCCGAGGCGCCCGCCCAGGAGGAGACAGCCCCCGCCGCCCCGGTAGAGGAGGAAGAGGAAGAGCCCGTGCCCGTGGCGGCGGACGATCCGGAGGAGGCCGCGGAGACGCCCGCTGATGAGCCGGAAGTGATCGCTGAATACAGTTCAGATGATTACACGTATAAGATAGAAAACGGCGTTGCGTCTATTCTGAGGTATACCGGCTCCGCGTCCAGCGTGACGGTGCCGACTACCATGACCTATGAAGGCTCGACGTACAAGATCCGTACCGTTGAAGCCAGTGCGTTTGAAAACTGCACCTCCATTACCACCCTGGTGATACCGGAAGGGATCACGAAACTGGGAGACAAAGCATTCAAGAACTGCACGAACCTGAGTTCCATCACGATCAACGACGATATTGGGGATTGCAGCTATAACAGCAAGTATGATTATTGCGCGAACTATTCTGTCTTCTATAATGCTGGCGCTAATGCGGATTCTCTGACAGTGACCTTTGGCAATAACGTCAAAGCAATTCCGTCTTACCTCTTTTCCACCGGAAACGCTAAGAGTGATGGTGTCTGCGCTCATATCACCAAGCTGGTCATAGGGCAAAACGTAACAAAAATAGGCGATTACGCATTTTACCGTTGTTACGACCTGGCCAGCGCGAACTTTGACACGCTCACCCAGTTGGGAAGCATTGGGGAATCCGCATTTGCGGAGAATACGGCACTTCGGTCTTTTGATGTGGCCACAAATGCAGAGATGTCTGGGAATTATGGTTTTTTGTCAATTGGCTACAGAGGTTTTTCCGGATGCACGATGCTTTCATCCATCACCCTGCCAACAGCCAATATTACTCTGGGCGATGGTGCGTTCAAAGACTGCACGAACCTGAGTTCCATCACAATCAACGGAGGAGTAAAGGATTGCAACTATAACAGCAAATATGATTATTGTGCAAACTATTCTGTCTTCTATAATGCTGGCGCTAATGTTGATTCTCTGACGGTCACCTTTGGTGACCGGGTGACGCGAATTCCGGCCTATCTTTTTGCGACCGGCAGAGATAGAAGTAATGGGGACTACGCCCACATCACCAAGGTCGTGTTTTCCGGGGAAATAGACGTAATATACGCATATGCGTTCTACCATTGCTATGATCTTGAAAATGTAGTATTCAAAGGCGATACCGTACCCGAGATAAGAGAAAACGCTTTTGGAGGCGTACCCGCTCCCCTGCCTACGCCTACCCCGGAGCCCACGGCAACACCCAAGCCAACGGCTACTCCTAAGCCCACCGCTACGCCCAAGCCTACGGCCACGCCAAAGCCTACGGCCACGCCAAAGCCGACAGCTACCCCGAAGCCCACCGCTACGCCAAAGCCGACAGTGACGCCCACGCCCACGGCCACGCCGGGACCGGCGGTCGATTTGGAGAGCATCAAGCCCCCTGCGGGCGGCACCGGCTGGCGGTATGTGCCGGAGACCGGGGATTATTACTACTTCAAAAACAACCGTCGCGTGGGCGACTATTGGGTCGGCTTTGCCGACGGGGCATCCAAGTGGGCTAACAACTGGTACTATGCCGACGCGGACGGCAAACTCTTGACGGGCATGCAGTATCTGGACGATCTGAAGGGCGGCAAGGCCTGGTACATGCTCCAGGTCACCAACGACCGGGGCGAGATCGGCAAGATGCTCACCGGCTGGCTGTATACTTATACCGACGCAGGTTACGGCGAATTCAGCGCCAAGTATGGTTCCCAGGGCATGTGCACCTACACCCAGGGCTGGGGCAGCTACAACGCCGCCACGGGTCTGTGGAGCGACGGCCTGGCCCATAGGGGTTGGTGAAAGCCTCCCCTGTGCAAGGGGAGGTGCCGAGCGACAGCGAGGCGGAGGGGTTGTCAGACAATCCCTCAGACTCCGGCTAACGCCGGAGCCAGCCCCCTTTGCACAAGGGGGCCTACATAAAGAGAAAGACCTGCCAAACGGCAGGTCTTTCCTTGTGTCTCCTTTACTGCGCCGCGACGCTCTCCGCCATGGCGATGAACTCGTCTTTGGTCATCTGGGCGCCCCAGGAGCGGACTACCTGGAACCGAAGGCCCAGGTCCGGGTCTGTCCACTCCAGCTCCTGGCGCCTGCCCTCGTCGCCCTCCAGGTACCGGGCGTCGTGGCCGCCCACGGTCACCTGCTCCTCCTCCGGGTAGACGGCGTCCACCGGCTCCCCGTTCTCGCCGAGGGAGAAGGACAGAGGCGATACCTCGCTCATCTCCAGCCCATCCGACCAGGTCAGGGTGATCTCGCCGCCCGTGGGGCCCTGATACCGGCATGTCACGTAGTTATAGCCGTCCCCCGTTATGGAGTCGTCCGCCGTCTGGCCGTCGACGACGTACAGGGCGTAGCCCTCGGGCAGGGCCGCGATGGCGTAGTCGCCCAGGTCGGCGATGGCTGTGTCCGCGTCCGCCGCGCGGTTATGGGTGTCCGTAGCGGACAGCCGCTGGACGAAGGCGTAGTAATTTTCCTGGGCCTTCTCCCGGTCCACGGGCCCGGCAAAGCGCTGGGCCAGCACGTCGAAGCCGACGGTATCCGCCAGGGCCTCCAGGTCCCGCTTCGTATAGGCCGGCCGGATGGGCTCGTCCAGGTCCACGCCGCCGAAGTTCGCGTCCAGATAGTCCTGATAGGCCTTGTCGATGTCCTCTATGATCTGGGCCGCCCAGGCCTTTCCCTGGTCCGTGGCGTCTTCCGACGCGACGATCTCCTCGTAGCCGGCGCGGAATTCGTCCTTGCTCTGGGGCTGGTCGGGGTACACGGGCTCGGTGCCCATGTTCACGCCCAGGTAGATGTAGGCCCCCTCTGTCTCCAGGAGCATCAGGGAGCGGTCCGTGCCCATGACCAGGTCCAGGGTCTGGCCGGAGGCGGTGGTGTAGCTCCACTCCTCATAGTCCTGGGGGACAAAGCCGGCGATCATGGAGAAGGAGCCCTTGACCGACGCGTACAGGGTGCCGCTCAGGCTGTCCGTGCCGAAGTCGATGGCCTCCAGCTTGAAGGTCCCATCGTCGTAGAAATAGCCGCCGCCGCGGGAACCGGCCGGCAGGAAGGACGCCGTGCCCAGGTAGTCGTACACGTCCTCAGGAGAGTAGATGAAATACCGCTCCTCAAGGGGCGTCAGGCCGTACTTTTCCATGATCTCGTCCAGCTTCTCCGCCTGGTCCCTGAAGGGCGCGGCGTAGAGGTGGGCGTAATTCTCCGGGGTCTCATAGTAGCTGTCGTCCACGCCCATCTCGATAAAGCGGTCCAGGTCCCGATTCGCCTCCTGCCAGGCGGACCACTCCGCGTAGGCCTCGTACTCCGGCGTGCCCTGATAGCCCACCAGGGAGAGGCTGGCCTGCTCCTGCACGGGCTCGGCCTCCGCATCCGGCGCCGGGGCGGGCTCCGTGCCCGTCTCGATGGCGGGGCTGGGCTGGATGATATAGTCCTTCACGCTGGCCTGGTACACCGCGTAGGCGGTCACGCCCAGCACTATGGCCATCACCGCCGCCGCGGCGGCGATGAGCGCCCGGCGGCCCCGCCTCCGGCGGGGGGCGGCATGGCCGCCCACGGCGGCGGGCCGCAGCCGCTCATGGACCAGCCGGCTCACCCGGTCCGCGTCGGTGACGCGGGCGTCGGGCAGGTCCAGCTCGTCTTCCCGGTAGTGGTCCATCAGGTCATACAATGTCGTATAGCTCATGGGTCAGTCCCCTTTCCTCGAAATAGCGTTTCAGCTTCTCCCGGCCCCGCTCCAGGCGCTTGCGCACCGCGGCAGGGGTCATGTCCAGCATTTGGGCGATGTCCCCGGCGCTCTGGCAGTAGTAGTAAAAGCGCAGGAATATCTCCCGGTCCGGCGGCTCCAGGCTCTCCACCGCCTCCTTCACGAGGCGGGAAAGCTCCCGTTCCTCCACGGCCCCCTCCGGGCCGGGAACGGCGAGAGCCAGCATATCCTCCTCGGTCCCCAGCTCCACGCCCCGGGCCCGCAGGCAGCTCACGGCCTTGTGCCGGGCGATGGCGCCCAGGTACCCCCGGACCTTCCCGGCCTGGGGCCGGCCGCCGCTCTGCCACAGGGCCAGAAACACATCTGCCGTCAGCTCCTCCGCGTCCTGGCGGGGGCGGTAAGCGCCGATGACGTTCCATATCACGGTGCTGACGTAGGCCGTATAGCGCCGGACGAACCAGTCCAGGGCCGCCGGGTCTCTCTCTTTCAGCAGGGCCAAAGCCCTCTCCTCGGTCATGTTATCCCTCCTTGACAGCTGTCACTGTGAATATCGCGGAAAGGGCGTTTGATGTGACATGGTACAAAGGCGGCTGAGCCCGGCAGGGCCCCTCCTGCTAAAGTTCGCTTCGCTCACCAACCGCATGCGGGGCACTGCCGGTTCTCACCGCCCGTCGGGCTGGCATATAAAAAGCCTCCCTCTGACGAGGGAGGTGGCGCGGCGTCAGCCGCGACGGAGGGAGAGAACCTCTCGTAGCTCTGATAGAAATACCCCCTTGCGCACAAGAGGATAACGCGATATAATATCCCTGCGAGACAACCAAAGGCAGGACTTGGGGTGGTTCCAGCACCCCAAGCCCCTATGCAGGAGATCAGCCCTCCCACACAGCAGTAGACTGCGCCCGCCTCATTATACCCGCTCCCCCTGTTTTTTACAAGGGGGCCCGTATAGCAGGCTGTGATGTAGAACCTTTGCGGTGTAGGATGCTTCCTGCACCGCTTTTTGTTGTCTCGGCGGGAAAGCCCGCGGGTCATACCGCGGGCCGGTACTGCCGGGAAATACGGAGAGAAGAGGGATGGAGCATGAAAAAGCGCGCATTGAGTTTGTTCCTGGTGTTCGTGATGGCCCTGGGCCTCGGCGTTCCCGCGTTCGCCGCGGAGGACGTGTTCGAGGCCGAGGGGCCTGTTGCGCCGGTGGAGGAGCCCGAGCCCCTTGAAGAGCCAATAGCTCCGGTGGAGAATGTTCCTGAGGAAATTGCCGTGTCGGGGTACACGAATGAGCCTGTGGAGCCTTTGGCGGTGTCGGAGCCGGAAGATGGGATATATTCCGTGACGGCGGACACGGGACAGGTATTTCAGTTTGTCATATCCGGGCCCGTGGAGGATATCCGGCAGATAGTCCACAAGATTGTTTCCAGCGACGATGGCTCCGGCGAGATATTATATAAGATTTATCTGGACGGTGCATATTATACTGGTGACTATAGTGGTATTAAAAATGGTCTTTCTTGGGAATATGAGTATAATCTGATTGAAGAGACATCGGAAAAACGTCTTGAATTTGTATGCTTTGCTCTATTGACACCCAAAAATGCCCCAGTCACCATTCAGCTTTTGAATGGCGGAATGCCGACGGTGTCGGAGGAGATATACTATGTTGACGGCGACGGCGAGCCGATAGACGACGTTTCACCGTACCTCAAGGAGAAGATTGAATTCTTCCTCCCAGGGAAGGCGTATGTTGTATTTCAACCGCAGAACGCCGGTGTGGTGTTGGAAATCAGCGGCGGAGGAAAAGAATTCAAATTCTCTTACCCAGCACGTTATAGTTTTTTCCCTCTGATAGAAATGCGGAGAATGACTGTAAAGATCACGATGCGTGATCAGGTCCCCGTTGTATTTAAGCGTAACGGTACGGACTACGATGAAAGCGAAGGGCTCTTAAAAGATGTGCCCAAGGCCTTTTATCCTGAAGAGGTTTTTGAGATGCGCATCAAGAGAGGATATGCGCTTGAGGTGGTGTCTGGTGCGGAACTATACGGACAATATGAACCCAGCGGCCCGCCTTATGCGGTTTACAATTACCCCGACGGTCCCTACGCCCATTATAGGTTTAAAGTAGTAGAGGGTGCCGAAAAAGTAGAGTTTAATGTAACGGAGGCCGAGCCCCTTTATACGGTTCTGTTCGATGAGAGCAAGATATCTGCGCGCCGTTTTGGATATATAACTGAGCATGCTGACAGCATGTATGAGATTAAGTCTGGTTCTGGAGCTTATGAATATGATACCGGTGGGATAATATATTTTAACCTGAAGGATGATGGCCTGATGGTTAGTGACAGTGATTTGTATGAAGTAAGAGGTCCCCACAATGATTATGATCTGATTATTGATGAAGAGGCCGCCATAAAAGCGGGGACAGTTGAAATCAAAACAGAACCGGCGCAGAAAATAAAACTGTCCTTTGCCGGGGACACTGGACAGTTTTCCTTCTATACGCTTGAAGGGGATGAAAAGAGGGAGCTGAAAGATGGAGACAGCGTCCTGATCGACCGTATGATCTATTATGTTCCTCTCACAGAAGAGGCCCGTCAGTCTCAATACGATTTCGCTCTGTATGGGGGCGAAATCACCCGGTGGGCGACATCCAGTATTGATGACTTTGGCTTTTCTATATCCAGCGTTGAATCGAATCATGCGGTCCTTGAAGTGTTTCATCGCCGTCCGATAACATTCCATATTTCAAGCGAAGATGAGCGTCATCACGATAGCCAGATCGCCATGCTCTATAATTATGGCATGGTACGTGACGGTTCGGTTGCCATGCTTGGCAGAGGGGATCGTATCTTTGCCGATGAATACGAAGGAACGCATCTGTATGTAGAAGGTCTGCAGATGGAGTACGTTGAGAAGTGGGCGTCGTGGAAAAGATATACCTTACGGATACCGGACGGCGTGGATGAAGTGACGATAGCGCTTCTGAAAGAGCCCTCGCCGACGCCGATTGAGAAGTGGCGTTCGCCCTATGACACCGGCACCGGCGGCTATGGCGGCGGCGGTTCGTCTGCGCCCAGTCCCAGCCCCACGCCCGGTACCTCGCCCAGCCCCGAACCCACACCCACGCCGGGACCGGGCGTCACGCCCGCGCCCTCGCCTGTGCCCGTGCCTGTGGATCCGCCCAAGACCAACGGCGGCACCGGCTGGAGCTATGACTACGAGACCGGCGATTACTACTACTTTGTGAACGGTGAGCCCAAGGCCAACTACTGGGCCAACGAGGCCGCTGCCTCCATGTGGGGCTACTGGTACTATGTGGGCGCCGACGGCAAGCTGGCCACCGGTCTTCAGTACATCGAAAACAACAACGGCACCGGCTGGTACTTCCTCCAGCCCAGCAACGCGGACGGCTGCATCGGTCGGATGCTCACCGGCTGGCAGTGGCTGGGGCCGGAGGCCGGGATGGGCTGGTTCAATACCGCCCACGGCGGTAAGAACGGCCAGTGCACCTGGACCGAGAACTGGGGCGACTACAACGCCGCCACCGGCCTTTGGGCCGACGGCCTGAGCCATAAGGGCTAAGAAAAGCCTCCCCTGTGCAAGGGGAGGTGCCGAGCGGAGCGAGGCGGAGGGGTTGTCGGACAATCCCTCAGTCAGCGCTTCGCGCTGCCAGCCCCCTTTGCACAAGGGGGCCTATACAATGAGAAAGACCTGCCGTTCGGCAGGTCTTTCTTTGTTAAACCCGTGTTTACACCATATTTGCCTGTGCCGCTGTAATAATGGCCATCGAATAGACTTCTTCGGCGTTGCAGCCGCGGGAGAGGTCGTTGATGGGGGCGTTCAGGCCGCACAGGATGGGGCCGTAGGCCTCGAAGCCGCCCAGGCGCTGGGCGATCTTGTAGCCGATGTTGCCGGCGTTGATGTCCGGGAAGATGAAGGTGTTGGCGTAGCCGGCCACCTTGTCGTCCGGGCACTTGGTCTCCGCCACGATGGGGCTCACGGCGGCGTCGAACTGCATCTCACCGGTGATGGGCACGTTGGGCATGAGCTGCTTGACCCGCTCGGCGGCGTTGCGCATCTTGTCCACGTCCTCGCCGGCGCCGGAGCCGAAGGTGGAGTAGCT
>CANQMW010000019.1 GCA_947625045.1 uncultured Oscillospiraceae bacterium | reverse complement strand
CCACCGTCTCGCCCTCATGGGTCAGGAACTTGCCCACGAATTTGTCCTCCACCTTTTCAAAGGCGCCGACTACACCGCTCTCGATTTTCTTGTAGCCGCCTACCACGCCGTCCTCGATCTTTTGGAATCCGGTGGTAACGCCCTGGGCGATCTTGTCATTCGTTTCCTTGATAGACATTTTTATATCCTCCAAAATAAAATAATTATTTGAGGCCTTTGCAGATGGGGATGAGAAACAGCAGCATCACGATACCGACGATACCGACCACGATGCCCCAGAGCATCATATCCCACACCATCACGAGACACATACCCGCCCCCAGGACCAGGGTGGCGAGGATGCCGTAAAGGGTGATGCCGATGGTCTTGAGGTTGAACTGGATGGCCGCCTTGCCGCTCATCTTCCGATGGACCATCACCATAATGAGCAGTACGACGATGCCGACGGCCGCCACAACGATACCGGGCTTCATGGCGTTCCACTCCGGGATCAGGGCCATGCACATCCCGATGGCGAACAGCAGCCCGCCCACGACGCTGAGCAGCAGGGTGACAAAATCTTTCTTCTTCATGTGGCAATACCTCCGTTTATTTTTGTCAAAAAGGATAGATGATGTTTATGCAGCCTTGTGCGGAGTCTTGGGGGTGTCAGGCATTTGGGTTATGGCGGCAGATTTTTTCTGGGCACCGAGCTTCCCGGAGGCCCGCAACCATGCCACCTCATCCCGGACCGTCTCCTCAAACCTGCGGGTGGAATATCCCAGCTCTGTCTTTGCCTTGGTGGAGTCAAAGCTGTTGTTCCGGGCCAGATTGTAAATAGAGAAAGTGGTCAGCAGAGGCTTCTTGCCGGTCTTGGCAGCCTGCTTCTCCAGCAGCTTTGCCAGGGTGTTGGCGATGCCGATGGGGAGGAATACCCTCATGGGCTTGATGCCCGCCTCTTTTGCCAGGATCGCGGCGAAGTCCTTGAAGGAGACCTCCTCGTTGCCAAAGATATAGCACTCGCCCTTACGGCCTTTGTCGGCCGCCAGGATGATGCCCTCGGCCAGATCGCGGGCGTCGCAGAGATTGAACGAGCCGTTGATACCCATGGGCATTTCACCTTTGAGGATTTTGATGACCGTGCCGGTCGTCTCGCCAATGGCGTTGTCGCCGGGACCCAGGATGCCGCTGGGATGCACCACACAGGCGTTCAGACCATGCTCCCGTACAGCGTCCAGCACCGCCTGGGTCGCCATGGCCTTGGAGCGGCTGTAACAGCCCAGCACCTTGTCGGGGTCGAAGTGGTCTACCTCCCGGATGGGCTGACCTTTGGGCAGTTCCGGGATCGCGCCGGTGCTGCTCACATACACCAGCTTCCTGCACTCCGGGTGAGAAAGGCACAGGTCGATCACGTTCTGCGCGCCGCCCACATTCACGTCCATCACCATTTGATTGTAGTCCGGGTCCATGGACACGATGCTGGCGATATGGAGCATGACGGTCTCCCGGCCTTTGGGGACGGTGAAAAACCGCTCCAGGGATTCCTTATCCCGCACATCGCCCTCCACGATCTCGGCCCCGCGGGGGACGTACTTGATGACAGGATCGCCCTTCAGAACAAAGGCCCGGACAGTCTCGCCCCGTTCCAGCAGCTTACAGCATACGATACCGCCCATGAATCCCGCCGCGCTGGTCACCAGATAGGTCGTTTTATTGTCAGTCATTTTGAATACCTGCTTTCTATGAGATTTGTCCCGGATCGCTCCGATGGCTGTATCATAGGCCGCAGATGTTTGGAAAAGGTTCAAGTTTTGTTTGAGAAATATTAAAAAATCTGTTTCTATAAAAATGTTAGACACACGGAAACAGCACGATTGTTTTCGTGGCCTCACATAAGTGGCAAGCAATGCAGAGTGGTACACACTCTGCGAAAATGGGTCATTCTGGCTTCGCGCCGGAATGACCCATTTGCTTGTCAGGGCAGCATCCCCGAACCCCTTTGAACAGCTCCGTGCCGGAGCTGGCTGCGCGTTTGGTGCGAAACGCTTTTTTCCTAATGGCGCAAATACATGGTCTGACAGCCATGTTTTGCGGGGACCCCATGAGGCTATCCCCCGCTGGCTGTCTGACGTGAAAACCTTTATAAGAAACAGGGCGCGTAAGGAAGATGATTTCATGTTCCCGACATGATACAAAAGCCGGTTCACTCATGTCCTGCCACGCCCGTATATCACACCGTCATGACCATGCTCACAGGTGCGAAAAAGCGCCAAACTGATACCGAGAACATACAAACAAAAGCGTCCCAGCGGGACGCGCAGCCGCACGATTTATCGTGCGATCAAAGGGTTTTAGGGATGCTTCCCTAACAAGCAAAAATGGTCATTTCAGCGGTGAGCCGAAATGACCATTTTTCGCATGTGGTGCTCCACATACACTGCTTGCCAGGATTGCGCGAAGGCGAAAGACGGGTAAGCAGAGAAAACGAAGTTTTCGCGGTATGGGCGCCCACATGCCCTGCTTGCCAGGATTGCGCGGAGGCAAAAGACTGGCAGGCAGGAAAACGAAGTTTTTGCATGGTGTGTACCACCATGCCCTGCTTGCCAGGATTGTGCGGAAGCAAAATAACTGGCGGGCAGGAAAACGAAGTTTTTTGCATGTGGCTTGTCTCATGCCCTGCTTGCCAGTTTGTTTGAGCCCTCGGAGGACCGCTTTATTGGACATTTGTTTTGAGCAACTGATACAACTGCGGCCTTGTAAAATCGCTCGTATTCTGTTATCATGATTTAAAGCAAATTCTTGACCTGTTCATTCCGTTCTGGAGGTCCGCCATGAGCGAAGAAGTGAGCGAAACTGAATCCGCCCTCTCGGAGAAGGACCAGAAGATCCTCTCCACGCTCACGCCAAGCGAGCGTATCATCCTGGAGCGCCTGCTGGAACTGCATCCCCCGGACAAAGCCTTTGACCTTTTCGAGATGATGCGGAGCGAGAAGCCCAATGAGGAAATACCTACATACTACTTCTCTAACCCCGACCCGTATTTTGAGCGGGAGCCGCTTCCGGCAGACCACATTGACCATGAAAAACAGATAGACGAATCCGGCGCACTTCGCGTCCAGAACTTCTCCGCAAACGAGCTGCCGGAGATCACGCTGACCAAAGAGATCGGCGGAACGGTCTACACTGTCACGGGAAGCTATGATGGAATAGAACCGCTTGACAGGAAGCTGGAGCGCATCATGGAGCAGAGCATGACCGGCGCGGAGGCGGAGGAATGAACAAACGAGCCAATTCTGATAAGGCAGTTGCCCCCAAGAAGGAGGTATCAAACATGTCACGGGCAACTGACAAGATCACTGCACTATATTGTCGTTTAAGTCAAGAGGATTCCTTAGACGGCGAGAGCAACTCCATTTCAAATCAAAAAACAATTCTCAAAACATTCGCTCAGGAGCAGCACTTCACCAACCTGGTTTTCTTTGTGGACGACGGTTATTCTGGTACGAGTTTTGAGCGGCCCGGATTTCAGAAGATGCTGGAGGCGGTGGAGAACGACCAAGTAGCTGTCGTTATCACGAAGGACCTGTCCCGGTTCGGGCGTAACTCCGCACTGACGGGCATGTACATCAACTTTGTTTTCGCCCAGCATGGGGTGCGGTACATCGCCATCAATGACAACTACGACACCATCGACCCCAACAGCGTGGACAATGACTTTGCTGGCATCCGAAACTGGTTCAACGAGTTTTACGCGAGAGACACCAGCAGGAAAGTTCGTGCAGTCAACAAGTCAAAGGGTGAACGCGGCGAACACCTGGCAGTCAATCCGCCTTATGGCTACATCAAAGACCCGGAGAATCCAAAACAGTGGATCATCGACGAAGAAGCCGCGCAAGTGGTACGGCATATCTTTGACCTTTGCATGGAGGGACGCGGCCCGATGCAGATCGCAAAGACATTGATGGCCGAAAAGATACTCACGCCATCAGCGTATAAGGATCGGGAAAGCCATGGCGCCATCCCTCCGAAAAGTGATGAACAATACGCTTGGAACACAAAGACCGTCGTTGAAATCTTGGAGCGGCGGGAGTACACGGGCTGCACCGTCAACTTCAAGACGCACAGGAACTCTATATGGGACAAGAAAAAGCGTCAGACGCCAGAAGAAGATCAGGTCGTGTTCTACAACACCCAGCCCGCCATCATCACGGAGGAAGTGTTTGAGAAGGTCCGGCAGATACGCCAGCAGCGTCATCGCAAGACAAAAACAGGCAAGAGCAGTATGTTCTCCGGCCTGACGTTTTGTGCGGACTGCGGCGCGAAGATGCGTTACAGCACTACCAAAGACTTTGAGAAGCGGCAGGATTATTTTGTTTGTGCCAACTATCGCAGCATTACAGACAAGTGTTCCGCGCATTATATCCGTGCGGTGGTGTTGGAGGACATGGTGCTGCGGCACATGCGGATGGTCATATCCTATGTGGCAAAACATGAAGCGCACTTCCGGGCAGTCATGGGCGACAAGCTGAAGCTGGCGTCCGACGAGGCCATCCGGGTGAGCAAAAAGAAGCTGGCCAAGGCGGAGAAGCGGCTGAACGAGTTGGACCGCATCTTCGTGCGGCTGTATGAGGACCGGGTGAATGGGACGATCTCCGGCGAGAGGTTCGCCTCCATGAGCAAGTCCTATGAGGACGAGCAGGCGCAGCTCAAACAGGAAGTGGAAACGCTCACCAAAGAGGTGGCCCAGCAGGAGCAGAAGGCCGATGATGTGGAACGCTTCATAGCCCAGGCGCACAAATATGTTGGGCTGGAAGAACTGACGCCCTACGCTCTGCATGAGCTGGTAAAGGCCATCTACATTGACGAGCCGAATAAGGGCGACGGCAAGCGGCGGCAGAGCATCCACATTTCCTATGACTTTGTGGGATTCATCCCTATCCAAGAGCTTATGCAAGAGGAAATGGCATGACCGAAGCCATGCCATTTCCAAAAAATGAGACACGATACTGTCTTATGATACCCCACCAAAGCCAGGCCCCCTCATCGGTCAAAGCTCTTCTTCCTTTTTCCCACGGGACCCACTCCGTTGGGCTTCCGTGGGAGCCCTGGGAGATGAAGAAAGTCCGAATTATGATATCATCGACCGAACAAAAAGCGAAACTGCGCAAAGAAATTGCTAACGCTGTCAAAGTGTTGCCGGAGGGGTATCTGCGCTCGGCTGGCGCCGGGATAGGGGAGCGGCTGGCGGCGCTGCCGGAGTATCGGGCAGCAAAGACGGTGTTGGCTTTTGCAAGTACCGCGTTGGAGCCGGATATATGGCCCTTTCTGCGACGGGTGCTGGCAGACGGAAAGCGTCTGGCACTGCCGGTGTGCAGCGGTCCCGGCTTGATGGAGTTTCGCGCTGTGACCGACCTGGACGCATTGGCGCCGGGGAGATACGGTATTTTGGAACCGCCGGCGGAATGCGAGCCGGTGCCGCCGAGGGCCATAGACTTCGCCGTAATACCCTGCGTGACCTGCAATGGGGCGGGAGACCGGCTGGGTCACGGCGGCGGGTACTATGACCGCTTCCTGACGGCGTATAACGGCCCGGCGGCCGTAGTGTGCCTGGAGGCGCTCATGCGGGAGGACATCCCCATCGGACCGTTGGATAAGCCCGTGCCCATCGTGGTGACGGAGAGAGATACATATAGACGATAAAAAAGGAGAGAACATATGAAGGTACTGATGCTCAACGGCAGTCCCCGGGTGAACGGGAACACGTCCATTGCCCTGGCGGAGATAGAGAAGGTCTTCGCCGAAGAGGGGATAGAGGCGGAGACCATCCAGGTGGGCGGTCAGGCCATCCGCGGCTGCATGGCCTGCAACGGCTGCGCCAAAAAGGGCAAATGCGTTTTTGACGACGCCGTGAACGAGATCGCGCCGAAGTTTGAAGCCTGCGACGGTCTGGTCGTGGCGAGCCCCGTATACTACGCCTCCGCCAACGCCACCCTCGTGGCCCTGCTGGACAGGCTCTTTTACAGCACGCCCTTCGACAAGACCATGAAGGTGGGCGCCAGCGTAGTAGTGGCCCGGCGGGGCGGTCTTTCCGCTACTTTCGACGAGCTCAATAAATACTTCACCATCTCCGGCATGCCCGTGGCCTCCAGCCAGTACTGGAACAGCGTCCATGGCCTGGCAAAGGGAGAGGCGGCCCAGGACGGGGAGGGCCTGCAGACCATGCGGACCCTGGCCCGGAACATGGCCTTCCTCATGAAGAGCATCGCCCTGGGGAAGGAGCAATACGGACTGCCCAAAACGGAGCCCCATGTGGTCACAAATTTCATCCATTGATGCGAATTGACAGGCCCTTTTCTCCGTGCTAAAATTTGGGAAAACGGAGGGAGGGATAGGCGTGAAAAGGCTCGGCTGCCCGTGCGCATCGGCCCTGGCGCCTCATTCTCTCCTGCCCCTTCGTTTCAAGGGGACAGCCGTTTTCAAAACAAATCGTTTCTATTTCCCGGTATCTGCGAAAGCATTTTCGCAGGCCGGGATTTTTTATGGCACAGGGGAGGCGTGAGCATGTCCGAGATACGGGACAGGAAGATCGTGCTGGCCGACGGCAGCGAGTATATAGGCCGGGGCTTTGGGGACAAAGAGGACAAAGTCTGCGAGATCGTGTTCAATACCTCCATGGCCGGGTACCAGGAGATCATGTCCGACCCCTCCTATACCTGCCAGATGGTTGTCATGACCTATCCCCTCATCGGCAACTACGGCATGGCGGAGGATGACTATGAGACGGCCATGCCAACCATAGGCGCCATGGCGGTGCGGCACTATAACGACGCACCCTCCAATTTCCGCTGCGCAGAGACACTGGACGCGGTACTGAAGCGCTGTCACATCCCCGGCATCGAGGGCATCGACACCCGCCGCCTGGCCCGGAGCATCCGGGACTACGGCAGCCGCAAGGCCCTTATCACGGATGTGGATACGCCCCTGGAAAAGGCGCTGGAAATACTGAACAGCACCGATGTGCCCCGGGACGTGGTGCGGCGGGTGAGCTGCAAAGCGCCCTGGGAGAGCCATGCGGAGAATGCCCGGTTCCATGTAGCCGCGGTGGACTGCGGCGTCAAGCTGAATATCCTGCGGAGCCTGAACGAGCGCGGCTGCGACGTGACGGTAGTGCCCTATGATACGCCCGCCGATGAGGTGGAGGCGCTCAGGCCTGATGGGGTGTTCCTCTCCAACGGCCCCGGGGACCCGGAGGACGTGCCCCAGGTCATCGAGCTTGTGCGGACTTTGCGGGGAAAGTACCCCATTTTCGGCATCTGCCTGGGCCATCAGATCATCTCCCTGGCCTATGGGGCGAAGACCTATAAACTGAAATTCGGCCACCGGGGCGGCAACCACCCGGTCCGGGACCTGGACACGGGGAAAATCGAGATCACCAGCCAGAACCACAGCTATGCCGTGGATAAAGAAAGCCTCGCCGGGACAGGGCTGGAGCTGACCCATGTGAACATCCTGGACGGTACGGTGGAGGGGGTGCGCTGCGGGCGCGACCATATCTTCTCTGTGCAGTACCACCCGGAGAGCGCCCCGGGGCCCCAGGACAGCGGGCACTTGTTTGACCGCTTTATCGCCATGATGGAGGAGGAAAAGCGCCATGCCTAAGAGAACGGACCTGCACAAGATCATGGTCATCGGCTCCGGCCCCATCGTCATCGGTCAGGCGGCGGAGTTCGACTATGCCGGGACACAGGCGTGCCTTGCCCTCAAGGAAGAGGGCTACGAAGTGGTGCTCTGCAACTCCAATCCCGCCACCATCATGACCGACACCTCCGTGGCGGACAAGGTATATATGGAGCCTCTGACGCTGGAATACGTGGCGAAGATCGTCCGCTACGAGCGGCCGGACGCCATCGTGCCCGGCATCGGCGGGCAGACGGGCCTCAACCTGGCGGTGCAGCTGGAGCGAAAGGGCATCCTCCAGGAGTGCCGGACGGAGCTTCTGGGCACCAGCAGCGAGAGCATCCAAAGGGCGGAGGACCGGGAGCTGTTCAAAGCCCTCTGTGAGGAACTGGGAGAGCCGGTGCTGCCCTCGGACGTGGCGGAGACCGTAGCGGACGGCCTTCGCATCGCCGCCGAAATAGGCTATCCTGTTGTCCTGCGGCCGGCCTTCACCCTGGGCGGCACCGGCGGCGGCTTCGCCGACAATGAGGATGAGTGCCGGGAGATACTGAAAAACGCCCTGAAGCTTTCTCCGGTCCACCAGGTGCTGGTGGAGAAGAGCATCAAGGGCTACCGGGAGATAGAGTACGAGGTCATGCGGGACGGGGCGGACACCGCTATCACCGTGTGCAATATGGAGAACATAGACCCCGTGGGCGTACACACCGGCGACAGCGTGGTCGTATGCCCCTCCCAGACCCTGACCAACAAGGAATACCACATGCTTCGGGACAGCGCCCTGCGCATCATCCGGGCACTCCAGATACAGGGCGGCTGCAACGTCCAGTTCGCTTTGGACCCCAACAGCTTTCAATACTACGTGATCGAGGTCAATCCCCGGGTGAGCCGGTCTTCGGCCCTGGCCAGCAAGGCCAGCGGCTATCCCATCGCCCGGGTGTCCGCCAAGATCGCCGTGGGCATGACCCTGGACGAGATAAAGCTCGCCAACACCCCCGCCAGTTTTGAACCGGCGCTGGACTACGTGGTCACCAAAATGCCCCGATTCCCCTTCGACAAGTTCGCCGACGCGGCCAACACCCTGTCCACCCAGATGAAGGCCACCGGCGAGGTCATGAGCGTGGGCCGTACCATGGAGGAGAGTCTTTTGAAGGCGGTCCGCTCTCTGGAGATAGGTGTGGACCATCTGTGGATGAAGAAATTCGACGATTGGGACGGCGAAAAGCTCCTGAACTATGTCTCCATTGGCCGGGACGACCGGCTCTTCGCCATCGCGGCGCTGCTGCGGCTGGATGTGCCGGTATCCGCCATCGCGGCGAGGACGCAGATCGACAAGCTCTTTTTGGATGTGCTGGCCAATATCGTCGCCATGGAACGGAAGGTGACTTCCGCGCCGGGGGATATGGATACGCTCTATGAGGCCAAGCGCATGGGCTTCTGCGACAGGGCCATAGCCCGGCTCTGGGGCGTGAAGGAGCTGGACGTCTATAACATGCGCCTCAAGGCCGATATGCTGCCGGTGTACAAAATGATCGACACCTGCGCCAGCGAATTTGAAAGCTACATCCCGTACTTCTACTCCACCTACGAGGAGGAGAACGAGTCCGTCATCTCCGAAAAGAAAAAGATCGTCGTCCTGGGCGCCGGGCCCATCCGCATCGGCCAGGGGGTGGAGTTCGACTACTCCACCGTCCACGCCGTGCAGACCATCAAGGCCGCGGGCTATGAGGCCATCATCATCAACAACAACCCCGAGACCGTCTCCACGGACTATACCTGCTCCGATAAGCTCTACTTTGAGCCCCTGTACGTGGAGGACGTGATGAACATCCTCCTGCGGGAAAAGCCCATAGGCGTCATCGCCTCCCTGGGCGGCCAGACGGCCATCAACCTGGCCCAGCCCCTGATGGACCGGGGCGTGAACATCATCGGCACCGACTGCGCTGCGATCGAGCGGGCGGAGGACCGGGACGCCTTTGAAAAGGTCCTGGACGAGCTGGGCATCCCCCAGCCCCCCGGAAGGGCCGTCACCAAAATAGAGGACGGCGTGGCCGCGGCGGCGGAGATAGGCTATCCCGTGCTGGTGAGACCCAGCTTCGTACTGGGCGGCCGGGCCATGCAGATCGTGGCGGATGAGGAACAGCTGCGGCATTATCTCAAGACCGCCGTGGAGATAGACGAGGATAAGCCCGTGCTGGTTGACAAATATATCACCGGCAAGGAACTGGAGGTGGACGCCATCTGCGACGGCCGAGACGTGTTCGTGCCGGGCATCATGGAACTCGTCGAGCGCACCGGCATCCACTCCGGCGACTCTATCAGCGTCTATCCCACCTTCAGCGTGCCAAAAGAGGTGAAGGATACCATCCTGGACTATGCCAGGCGGCTGGGTCTCGGCATCGGCATCGTGGGACTATACAACATCCAGTTCATCGTGGATAGGCAGAACAAGGTATATATCATCGAGGTGAACCCCCGGTCCTCCCGGACCGTGCCGTTCCTCTCCAAGGCCACGGGGTATTCTCTCGCCGACATCGCCACCAATGTGATCCTGGGCCTCTCCTTGAAGGAACAGGGCTTTTTCAAGCTCTATCCCCCGGAGAAAAAGCGCTGGTACGTGAAGGCCCCGGCCTTCTCCTTCGCCAAGCTGCGGGGCCTGGACGCCTATCTCTCCCCGGAGATGAAGTCCACCGGCGAGGCCATCGGCTACGACAATACTCTCACCCGCGCTCTCTATAAGGCCCTGCAGGCCTCGGGCATGAGCATGATGAACTACGGCGCGGTGCTGGCCACCATAGCCGACGACGACAAGGCGGAGGCGCTTCCGCTGATACGCCGGTTTTACAATATGGGCTTCAATATCATGGCCACCGCGGGCACGGCGAGGATGCTCAAGGAAAACGGCGTGCGCACCCATACGGTGGAGAAGCTGCGGGAAGGCAGCGAGGAGATCCTACACGCCATCCAGAGCGGCGTGGTGTCCTATGTCATCAACACCCGGGACGTGCGCAGCACGGGGGCCCTGTCCGACGGCCACGAGATACGGGAGTGCGCCGTGGAAAACGGCGTCACGGTGTTCACCAGCCTTGACACGGTGCGGGTGCTGCTGGACGTGCTGGAGGAGACCACCCTGGGCATCTCCACCATCGATGCGTGACGATTGACATCGGGGCGGAAAATATTGTAAACTGTACCCCACCAACCTCCCGGAGGACAGAGAAATGGAAAACTGGCAGGAAAGCGTATACTCCGACGGCACGGCTATGTTTGTATCCGACCCCAGCCCCAGACTGGGCGGGACGGTCACCATATCCCTGCGGCTCTATGAGACCGCACCGGTGCGCCATGTGATACTGCGCTGGCTCAGAAACGGCCTGGTGCAGATGGCCCACGCCAGGAAGGCGCGCGTGGAACGGGGCCTCGCCTGGTACGAGGCGGACATGCCCATCACCGAGCGGCGGATGCAGTATCAGTTCTATCTGGTGACGGACGAGGCGGTGTGGTTCTATACCCAGAAGGGCATATCCACCTGCATGCCGGACCACTCCTGCGACTTCGTGCTGCTCACCGACTATGTCCAGCCCGCCTGGGTGAAGGAGGCGGTCTTCTATCAGATATTCCCCGAGCGGTTCTGCAACGGGGACCATGAAAACGACGTAAAGCCCGGTGAATACGCCCAGGACGGCCATCCGACCATCCATATGGATTGGGAGGCGGCACCGCTTGCATATGAGCAGGGCTTCTGCCTCGACTTCTACGGCGGGGACCTGCAGGGGATACAGCAGAAGATACCCTATCTCAAGGAGCTGGGCGTCACGGCGCTGTACCTGAACCCCATTTTCCGGGCCCCGTCGGTACATAAATACGACTGCGTGGACTACTTCCATGTGGACCCCCACTTCGGCGGGGACGAGGCCCTGGCGGAGCTCTCCCAGGCGCTGCACGAAAACGGGATGAAGCTTATTTTGGACATCTCCATCAACCACACCGGCGCCAATCACCGCTGGTTCAACCGGGACGGGATGTTCTTCGACAAGTCCACCGGTGCTTATAATGACCCCGACGCCAGGGAAAGAGACTACTATTTCTTCGGCCCCGGCAATACCTATCATGCCTGGTTCGGAAATCAGAACCTGCCCACACTGAACTATACATCCCAGGCGCTGCGGGATGTTGTCTATCAGGCCCAGGACTCCGTCCTTCGCAAGTGGCTCAAGCCGCCCTACAGCATCGACGGCTGGCGCTTTGATGTGGCGGACACCTTCGCCCGCAACGACGATATCCAGCTTGCCCATGAGGTCTGGCCGGGGATACGCAAAGCCATCCGGGAGGAGAATCCCCAGGCCTATATCCTGGCAGAGGACTGGGGCGACTGCGAACAGTACATGCAGGGGGACGAGTGGGACTCGCCTATGAGCTACTTTACCTGCGGCCGGCCCATCCGGCAGTTCTTCGGTCAGGACGACCACTTTCTGGAGCATGACCCGGTGCTCCGGGGCCTGCCATATAAGATGACGGCGGCGGAGCTGAAGGAGAGGGTGGTGCAGCATTTGGCGAAGCTGCCCTGGGCTATGTGGGAGAACCAGTTCAACCTCTTCGACAGCCACGACATAAGCCGGCTGCACAACGACCCGGCCATATCGCCTATGGCCTGGCGGGGGGCGGTGTATTTCCAGTTCATCCTCACCGGCGCGGCCAGCATCTACTACGGCGACGAAGCAGCCGTGGACGGCACCCTGGGAACCAACGAGGGCTGCCGCTATCCCATGCCCTGGGGCCGTGACTTTACCGGCGGCGAGCAGTACAAGGTCTGCCATACCATGGCCCATCTGAAGCATGACCACCCGGCCCTGTCCCGGGGCGGGATGAAGTTCCTGTGCGTCCAAGGCTACACTGCCGCCATCGCCCGGTTCACAGCAGATGATGCCTTCGTAGCGGTCATCAATTCGGACAGCAAAGACTCGTGCATCCGTCTGCCCCTGGGCGCCATTGGCGCGGCGGGGCTAAAAGAAGCGGACGTGATGGGGGAGAAGCTCTCCTGGCGGCCTCTGGACGAAAACAGTGTGGAGCTGGCGGTCCCGGCGGGAGCTAACTACTTCATACAGTGTCTTATGAAGTGAACATGCAATGAGCCCCGGCGGATACTTCCGCCGGGGCTCACTTTTTATTTACCGCTCCGGCTGCGCTGGCGGTATTCCTTGGGGCTTATGCCCTCAAGACGTCGGAAGCACTGGGAGAAGTAGCTGGCGGAGGAAAAGCCCAGCACCTGGGCGATGTGGGAGAGGCTGTGGTCCGTCTCTGCGAGAAGAAATTTGCTCTCCTGTATCCGCCGGGCGGTGAGGTACCGGATGGGGGATACGCCGTACTCCTTTTGGAAAGCGTGGGCCAGGTAGTACTTGTTGAGGTGGGCCACGGCGGCCAGCCCGTCCAAAGTGATGCTCTCCTTGAAATGGCTGTCGATATACCGCCGCACCAGGCTGCACTCCCGCCCGGCTTTCTGCTCCCGGGTCACCGGCCGGAGGATGGAGCCACGGTGGCGGACCAGCAGGAGCAGCAGGATATGAAGTAAGTCCTGGCACACGCTCTCATAGCCGCTCTGGCCCCGCTGGGCCTCCTGCAGGAGCATGCTAAGGCACCGGGCCACCTGCCGCTGGTGGTAAAACCCGTGGACCAAGGCGAAGCCCTCCGGTCCCGCCAGTGTCTCCAGCCCGTCCACGCCCAACACGACGTATTCCAGAGGGTCAGAGAGCTCGCTCACCTCCGTGTGGGCAACGCCGGCGTTCACCGCCATCAGGTCGCCCGGGACCAAGGGGGAGGGCACCTGACCGATCTGCATGGCGCCGCTGCCGCCGGTGACGAAGAACAGCTCCGCGCAGGTGTGGGTGTGCTCGGCGCTGGCCCACTCGGCGCTGTATCGGGCGCTGGTCACGTAGAGGAGCCGTGCGCTGTCCAGCGCAGGCAGCCCTTCGGTCCGGTCCAGTACGTATTGCTGTGTGCTCATGGTATGCCTCCCAAATGTTGTTGGCAAGTTATGGACTTTATCTAAACAAAGAATTACAGTGTGCCCATGATTTTTGCAAATTATCTAAAAACAACAATATCTATAAAAAGTTAAACAATATTTTGATTGTTTTGTCAAGGGAAAAGTGTATACTGAACGTAAAGGATGAGGCAAAAACCTCAAAAATGCACGACAAATCAAATATTTTTTAGGAGGATCTACCCATGAAGAAGCTTCTCAGCATGATCCTCGTGGCCGCCATGGTCCTGGCGCTGGGCTGCACTGCCTTCGCCGACGGCGGCACCGAGATCAACTTCTGGTCCATGTGGAACGAGGGCGAGCCCCAGGCCAACGTCATCGCCGCCGCTGCCGAGGCCTATGAGGCCGAGACCGGTATCCACGTGAACATCGAGTGGAAGGGCCGGGACATCAACACCCTGCTCACCGCCTCTCTGGACGCGGGCGACGCCATCGACATCTTCGAGGACGACTTCAACCGCATCGGCCAGGTCTACACCGAGTGGACCTATGACCTCACCGACATGGCCGAGGCCGCTGGTTATGAGGGCTACGCCTGCTTCAACGACCAGTCTATCGCCTGGGCCGGCTATCTGAACTCCATCACCGAGCAGCCCCAGGTCGGCGGCGTGTTCTACAACAAGGACGCCTTTGCCGAGGCCGGCATCGAGGCCGAGCCCACCACCTGGGCCGAGTTCCTGGACGTGTGCGCTAAGCTGAAGGACGCGGGCATCGCTCCTCTTGCCCAGGATGGCGCTTACACCAACTTCTCCTTCTACTATCACCTGGTCCGCTATCTGGGCGAGGACGGCATCGCTGAGCTGCGCGACAACGGCGGCTGGGCTGACAGCGAGGGCGCCGTTCAGGCCGCTCAGGACATCATCGACCTGGTCAACGCCGGCTACCTGGCCGAGGGCGCTCCCGACGAGTATCCCTCCAGCCAGACCAAGGTGGGCCTGGGCACCGCCGCCATGGTGGTGTGCGCCAACTACGTGACCGCTGAGGTCAACGCCGCTGTGGGCGAAGAGGTCAACTGGGGCCTGTTCAACTATCCCTCTGTTGAGGGCGGCGCGGAGCCCACTGCCGCTTATGCCGGCGCCAACTCCCTGGCCATCGCCTCCTACAGCGAGCATCCCCAGGAGGCCTTCGACTTCATCATGTTCCTGGTCACCGGCGAGTGGGATCAGAAGATGGCCGACGAGGCCGCCCAGATCCCCGCTGACCCCAACAACACCGCTCCCGCGGCTCTGACCGGCACCATCGAGACTCTGAAGGCCGCCGACAAGCCCATGACCTGGTGCGGCTCTCTGAACACCCACCCCGCCTGGGGCGACATGAAGACCATGTTCACCGAGCTGTTCGAGGGCAAGTATGAGTCCGGCGCTGACTTCTGCGCCGCCATGGACGCTCTCTATTGATCCCTGACTGAGGCAGGCGGCACTTCGGTGCCGCCTGTTTTTTAATAGCGCGAGAGGGGGGACTTTCATGAAGAAAAACAGGACGCTGATATTTCTGTTCATGGCGCCCACGGTGATATGCCTGCTGCTGATGTACGTCTATCCCGTGCTCCGGACGGTGATCATGAGCGTGTTCCGGGTGGAGGACCTTACAAGCGGCGTGGGGGAGTGGACGTTCAACGGCTTTGCCAACTACGTCAAGATATTCCACAACGCCAGCTTTATCACGTCCTTGAAAAACTTCCTGGCCATCTGGATCGTGGGCGGCGTGATCACCCTGGCACTGTCGCTGCTCATCGCGGTGATCCTCACCAGCAAGATCCGCTTCCAAGGCTTTTTCCGGGCGGCCATCTATCTGCCCAATGTCATCTCCGCGGTAGCCCTGGCCACCATGTGGGTGCAGTACATCTTCAACTATGACTATGGCCTTCTGAACCAGCTCGTCACGTTCCTGGGCTTCGACAAGGTGCGGTGGCTGGGCACGGACGCCAAGCTCTGGGCCATGATCGCCGCGTTCATCTACGGCAGCGTGGGCTATTACATGCTCATCTACATCAGCGGCATCGAGGGCATACCAACAGACCTCTATGAGGCCGCCACCATCGACGGCGCCAGCAAGGGACGGCAGTTTTTCTCCATCACCCTGCCCCTTTTGAAGGGCATCGTGAAGACCACTATCACCTTCTGGACCATCAACGCCGCCACCTTCTATCTGTGGTCGAAGCTCTTCTCGCCGGTGCAGACGGAGGGCTCCACCATCGTGCCGGTCATATACCTCTATGACACGGTCTTCGGCGGCAAGGGCGTCATTGAACGGGACGCCGGGGCCGGCGCCGCGGTGGGCGTGGTGCTGACTATCATCATCATCGTCGTGTACGTGATCACCGAAAAGCTCCTGAAGAGCAACGATCTGGAATATTGACAGGAGGGGGAAGCGATGGAAAAGACAAAAAAGCGCATCAACTGGAAACATGAACTGAAGATGCTTCCCGGCTACCTGGTGGTGATCGCCTATGTGGGCTTTCTGGTAGTGGTCCTGGCCTGGATCATCGGCGCCAGCCTGTCCACCTCCCGGGAGATCATGACCGGTCAGGTCATGAAGTTCGGCTCCGGCTTCCACTGGGAGAACTATGTCACCGCCTGGACCACGCAAAATGTGTCCATATTCTTCGGAAACTCACTTCTGTACTCCGTGGTCTCCTGCGCGGGGGTGCTTCTGATCGCGGCTCCGGCGGCCTATGTATTGAGCCGCTGGAAGTTCATGGGCAGCCGGGCCATTCGCATATGCCTGGTCATCTCCATGAGCGTGCCCGCCATCATGATCATTATGCCGCTGTACTCTCTGGCGGTGAAGTGGGGCATCCGGGGGCGCATCCTGCTCATCGTGCTCTACATCTTCATGCGCGTGCCCTATACGGCCATCTACATGCTGGACTTCTTCGCCACGCTGAGCCACGACTATGAGGAGGCCGCGGCCATCGACGGCTGCTCCGCCAACCGGACCTTCTGGGTCATCATGCTGCCGCTCATCCAGCCGGCCATCATCACGGTGACTATCTTCAATTTCCTGTCCACATGGAACGAGTTCTTCATGGCCCTCATCTTCACCTCCGGCAAGGAGATGACGCCCGTGGGTGTGGGACTTTTGCAGATCGTCAACTCCATGAAGTACTCCGGCAACTACGGCGGGCTCTTCGCCGCGGTGATCATCGTTTTCCTGCCCACGTTCCTGCTGTACCTGTTCATGAGCCGGCGCATCATCTCCGGTGTGACGGCCGGCGGCGTGAAGGGCTGAGCATAATAAGAAAAAGGATATTTCCGCTATGGATAAAATGACCGGGCGCGTCACCATCCCCACCGATTTCGACGTTGTGCCCCAGACCCTGGAGCTCATGGAGCGGTGGGGGGCAGACGCCATCCGCGACTGCGACGGCACCGATTTTCCTCCTGAACTGAAGGATGCCGGTGCCAAGATATATTCCACCTACTATACCACCCGCAAGGATAACGCCTGGGCCAAAGCCAATCCCGACGAGGTCCAGCAGTGCTACATCATGACCGGTTTCCACACCGCCGGGGGAGGGCCCTTATATATCCGGCTCATGCAGGGCGTGAGCCCGGAGCTCATGGCCGTGAACGATAGGGACGACATCCGCCGCTGGTGGGAGGTCATGGACAGGACCACGGGCCGGCCCCTCTCCCCAGATGATTGGCTCTATGACGCCGAGAGCGGCTGTGTTATCATCGAAGAGCCCGCGCCCTTCCACGACTACACCGTCAGTTTCCTGGCCTACCTCATCTGGGATCCGGTACACATGTACAACGCCGTCACCAACAGCTGGAAGGACTTTGAACACCAGATCACCTTCGACGTGCGCCAGCCCAAGACCCACGCCTTCTCCCTTGAAAGGCTGCGGAAGTTCATCGAGGACCACCCTTACGTGGACGTGATACGCTACACCACGTTCTTCCACCAGTTCACCCTCGTCTTCGACGAGCTGAAGCGGGAGAAGTACGTGGACTGGTACGGCTACTCCGCCTCCGTGAGCCCCTATATCCTGGAGAGGTTCGAGAGGGAAGTGGGCTATCCCTTCCGGCCGGAGTACATCATCGACCAGGGGTACTACAACAACCAGTACCGGGTGCCGGGCAAAGAGTATAAAGACTTCATGGCCTTCCAGCGCCGGGAGGTGGCCGCCCTGGCAAAGGAGCTTGTGGACATCACCCATGAGTACGGCAAAGAAGCTATGATGTTCCTGGGGGACCACTGGATCGGCACGGAGCCTTACATGGAGGAGTTCGCCTCCATCGGCCTGGATGCGGTGGTTGGCAGCGTGGGAAACGGATCTACGCTGCGGCTCATCTCCGACATCCCTGGCGTGAAGTACACCGAGGGGCGGTTTTTGCCCTACTTTTTCCCGGACACCTTCCATCCCGGCGGGGACCCGGTAAAAGAGGCGAAGGAGAACTGGGTCACCGCCCGGCGGGCCATACTGCGCAAGCCAGTGGACCGCATCGGCTACGGCGGGTACCTGAAGCTTGCCTGCGAGTTCCCCGAATTCATCGGCTACGTGCAGACCGTCTGCGGCGAGTTCCGGGAGCTCTACGACGCCATCAAGGGCCATAAGCCATGGTGCGTGAAGACCGTGGCGGTGCTGAACTGCTGGGGCAGGGCCCGGTCCTGGGGCTGCCACATGGTCCACCACGCGCTGTACTACAAGCAGAACTATTCCTACGCAGGGGTCATCGAGGCGCTTTCCGGGGCGCCCTACGACGTGCGGTTTCTGAGCTTCGACGACATCCTGGCGGACCCGGGCGTGCTGGACGGGGTGGACGTTCTCCTGAACATCGGCGATGGGGACACGGCACACACCGGCGGCGCGGTATGGGAGGATGAGCGCATATCCTCCGCCATAAAGCGCTTCGTCTGGAACGGCGGCGGCCTCATCGGTGTAGGGGAGCCAGCCGGTCACCAGTACCAGGGCCGGTATATCCAGCTTGCCGGCGTGCTGGGCGTGGAGAAAGAGACCGGCTTCACCCTGAACTATGATAAGTATAACTGGTCTGAGCACCCGGACCATTTCATCCTGGCCGATGCCGACGGTGAGGTAGACTTTGGCGAGGGGAAGAAGAGCATGTACGCTCTGCCGGAGGCGGAGATCCTCATCCAGCGGGACAGGGAAGTACAGCTGGCTGTGAACGGGTTTGGCTGTGGCCGGGCCGTGTACATCTCCGGTCTGCCGTACTCCTTCCAGAACAGCCGTTTGCTTCACCGGGCAGTGCTGTGGGCGAGCCACGGCGAGGGGCAACTGCACAAATGGTTCTCTTCCAATGTGAACGCCGAGGTCCACGCCTATCCCGATAGCGGCCGGTACTGCGTGGTGAACAACACTTACGAGTCCCAGGAGACCACCGTGTACACGGACAGATCGTCCTTCTTCCTGGCGCTTGCTCCCAACGAGATCAAGTGGTTCGGCATGTGAATATACGGCGATGCCCGGCGTTTTCTTGGAAACGCCGGGCATTTTTCAGTTTTTCCGAAACACGTCCACTACGTGGTTGGACATCTCCAGCAGTCCCAGCCGTTCACAGACAGCGAAATGGTATCGCAGGAACAGCCGGAATGTTTCGTCGTCCATGGCCTCCAGCCGGTCGCCCAGATGTCTGGCGTAGCCCTCCGCGGCGAATCGGTGCAGGCCGACCGCCGGAAGGCCCCGGCGGAGCCGATCTATGTCCTCCACGCGGCTCAGATGAAAAAGGTCCCAGGGCCGGGGAAAGCCGTCGAAGGTCTCCGGGTCAATGGCGCACTTGTCCAGCAGCTCCCGTATTTTTCCCTGCCCGAAGCCGTAGGCCAGCAGGGCCGCATCGCCCATGCAGTAGGCGGCGAAAATAACGCCGCCCGGCCGGGTGACCCGCAGCGCCTCAGAGAGCGCCCTGCGCCGGTCCTCTTCAGTGTGCAGGTGGTACATGGGCCCCAGCAGGAGGGTGAGATCATATGTATCGCTGGCAAAGGCGGACAGGTCCCTGGCGTCGCCCTGCCGGACCATCACGGGCTCGCCGGGCCGGGTGTTCCTTTGGAATACTTCGATATTGTGTTCCACCGGCTCTACAGCGTCCAAGGCGTATCCCTCCCTGGCCAGGGCGTGGCTGTACCGGCCTGTTCCCGCGCCCACGTCCAGCACCCGGCAGCCGGGACACAGATACCGGCGGATATACCGCATGGTGGTGAGATACTCCACCTGCCCCCAGCGGGTGGCCGTCAGGCGGCCGTCCTCATCATAGTTTTCATAGTATGCGTCCAGTAAGCCGGGCGTCTTTTCCGTTTTCTCCGCCGGTCCGGCCTGGCCGCTCGTTTCGTATTCGCGGATCGCGGCGAGGAATACCTCGCCGTATCGCTGGGCCTTGGCCTGCCCCACGCCGGAGACGGACAAAAATCCCTCTGGCGTCTGGGGCGCCTTTGCGGCCATGTCCGCCAGGGAGGCGTTGGAAAAGATCACGTAGGGCGGCACCCGTTCCTCCCGGGCCAGCCGGGTGCGCAGAGCACGCAGGGCGTCGAAAAGGCTGTTGTCCGTCTCTGCGGCCGGCAGAGTGGAAGCTGCTTTGCGGGGCGCGGGCGAGTCTTTGCCGGCTGTACCGGTCCGCTGCAAAAGCTGCACCTTCTCGCCCTGATACAGCACGTTTCCCGCACGCTTTGTCAGCCCAACGCCGCCGTGGACCGGGTCGCTGCGCAGATACCCCAGCTCCGTCAGCCGCTCGATGTAGTCCCGGACCGTCTGCCGGGCCACATCCTTCATGCTCCCGTAGGAGCCCAGCCGGTCCAGTCCCAGGGATAGCACCCGCTGGGAGGCGCTGCCCCGGAGGATCTGGGTCAGCAGGGTAAGGCCCAGGTCGTATCCCAGCCGCTCCCGGATCTGCCGGACGCAGGTCAGGACCGTAACAGCCTCCCGGGTCATGTCCGCCGCCGTGTAGGCCGCGGCGCAGCTGCCGCAGTTTCCGCAACGGTCGGCATGCTCCTGGCCGAAATAGTCCAGGATATAGCCCCGCAGGCAGCCTGTGGTCTTGCAGTAGCCGGTCATGACGCCCAGCCGGACCATGTCCCGGCGCATGACGTCCGCCCGCTCCGCCGCGGTCAGACCGGGTTTTTCCTCGCTGTTCTGGATGAGATACTTCGCTGTCTGCACGTCCCTGGGACTGTAGAACAGGATGCAGTCCGCCGGCTGACCGTCTCGGCCTGCCCGGCCTGCCTCCTGATAATAGGCCTCCAGGCTCTTGGGCATGTTGTAGTGGATCACGTAGCTCACGTTGGACTTGTCGATGCCCATGCCAAAGGCGTTGGTGGCCACCATCACGGTGCGGCGGTCGTAGAGAAAATCCTCCTGATTCTGCCGCCGCTCCAGCGGGTCCAGGCCAGCGTGGTAGCGGGTTGCGGGAACGCCGCGCTCCTGCAGGGCGGCGCATAGCTGCTCCACAGTGCTGCGTGTGGCGCAGTAAACGATGCCGCATTTGTTCTGACGCCGGTCCAGCGCGTCCAGGAGGGCCTTTTGCTTGTCCTTGGGCCGCTGCACGTCAAAATAGAGGTTGGGCCGGTCAAAGCCCGTCACCATGCACAGGGGGTCCCGCAGGCCAAGAATGCGGCGGATATCCTCCTGGACCTGGGCCGTGGCTGTGGCGGTAAAGGCCCCCAGCACCGGCCGTCGGGGCAGCTTTTGCAGAAAGTCTGTGATACGCAGATAGCTGGGGCGAAAATCCTGGCCCCACTGGGAGATGCAATGAGCCTCGTCCACCGCCACAAGAGAGACGGACAGTTCCCTGGCCAGGGCGGCAAAGCCCTCGCCGTCCAGCCGCTCCGGAGCGATATACAGGATCTTGTACTGGCCGGCCCGCAGGTTGCGGTATACGAGCCGCACCTGGTCGGCGGTGAGGGAGCTGTTTATGTACGCCGCGGGGACCCCGGCGGCCCGCAGGGCCATGACCTGGTCCTTCATGAGGGAGATCAGCGGGGAGATCACCAGCGCCACGCCCGGGAGCAGCAGGGCGGGGAGCTGATAGCAGACGCTCTTGCCGCCGCCGGTGGGCATCACGCCCATCACATCCCGCTCGGACAGCAGCGCGTCGATGACCGCCTCCTGCCCTGGACGGAAGGCGTTATGCCCAAAGTAATTTTGCAGAGCCTCGCGCTTGTCCATGTCCAACCTCCCATTCGTTTTGTTCGTGTCCAGTATAGCTTGCACCGCTGGGAAAATCAACCGACCCTGCGTTGACAGGACCGCGGCATACGTGCTATGTTGATAGAGAGCCTGGAAAGGGGGGCAGGAGATTTGACGGTGATCTGGGACTGGAACGGCACACTGCTGGACGATATGCAGGTGTGCCTGGACATCATGGACCGCATCCTGGCCCGCCGGGGCCTTGCGCCCATCGGGGCGCTGGCGCGGTACCGGGCGATATTCACCTTTCCCGTGAAGGATTACTACGCTCTGGCTGGGCTGGACCTTAATGGGGAGGACTTTCTCGACCTGGCGGAGGAATATATGTCCGACTACCGGGCCCATGAGCCGGACTGTCCCTTGATGCCCGGGGCCAAGGAGACGCTGGCGGTGCTCAGCGCCATAGGCGTGCGGCAGATATTGGCCTCCGCCTCCCGGCAGGACGACCTGGAGCGGCAGGTACATGCCCATGGGCTGGACGGAGCGTTCTCCGCCGTGCTGGGCATGTCCGACGACCTGGGCGGCGGCAAGGCGGGTCTCGCCGCCGGGTATATGCGCCGGGAGGGCATAGAGCCGGAAGATGCCCTCTTTGTGGGCGATACGGTCCACGACTTTGAGGTGGCCCAAAGCGTTGGGTGTCGGTGCGTTCTCATCGCCGGCGGCCACCAGAGCTTAGAACGGCTGAGAGGAACCGGCGCGGCAGTGCTGGACAGCATCGGGGAGCTGCCCAGCTATTTAGAATCGTTGGAGGGATGACGATGGACTTCTGGAAAATGAACGGGGCGGGGAACGATTTTATCGTCCTGAACGATATGGCCGGGGCTCTCCCCGACGAGAAGCTGCCCTATATCGCAAAGACCCTCTGCGAGCGGCATCTGTCCATCGGCGCGGACGGCATGATGGTTGTGCGCCCGGCGGAGAAGGGCGGAGATTACCGCATGCTCTTCTATAACGCCGACGGCAGCGTGGGGGAGATGTGCGGCAACGGCGCAAGGTGTATCTGCCGCTACGGCTATGAGATAGGCCTGGCGGGAGAGACCCAGCGCGTGGAGACCATGTCCGGCACCGTAACGGGTACCCGCATCGACAGCCGCCATTACCGGGTGCGGCTCAACCCGCCCATGGTCATGGAGCCGGAGAAGACAGTGGAGGTGGACGGGCAGCCCCGTATCTGCGCCTATGTGGAGCTGGGAAGCCCCGGCCTGCCCCATGCGATCACGCACTATGAGGGGTTGGAGAGCGCGGATAAGGAAGCGCTCCGCGCCTTGGGTAAGACCCTGCGGTACCATCCCGCGTTCCCCAAGGGCGCCAATGTGACCTTCTATGATTTTATGGGCACGGACCGCCTCCGGGCGGTGACCTATGAGCGCGGGGTGGAGGACTTCACCTACGCCTGCGGCACCGGCGCTGGTTCCACCGCGGCCGCGCTGACGCTGCTGGGGAGGGTATCCGGCCATGGCGTGGCCGTCCACATGCCCGGCGGCACCCTCACCATCGACGTGGAACGAACAGGGGACCGGGTCACGGACATATACCTTACCGGCCCCACCAATATCGTCTGCAAGGGCGCCGTCACCGACGAGGAATTGACACTCTGACAAACTTTGAGCGTCACCCATACATTTGGGTGACGCTCGTTTTCATATGTTCAATAGCTTCAACAGCTGCTTTTCCGTAGCCTGGGGCAGGAGCTTTTGAAGGTGTTCCAGCATCCGGCGAAGGGACTCGGCCGGCTTGCGGCTGTAGGCAGCGGTGACGGCGCCGGCGCCGAACTGGGCCTCGGGGGTGGTGTAGCGGGCGATGCCCCAGCCGTAGGGGCGGCCGTATTTATCCTGGGCGTAGTCGAAGTTGGCCACGTTGATATAGGTCTGCATCTGCAGGCGGGTGATACAGGTCTCATAGCCCTTTTTCCCGTCCTTGCCCCCGTAGCCGCAGGTCTTTTTGAGCTGCCCGGTCTGCAATGAGCCCCACCGGGCGACGGCGTCATACAGCTCCCTGTCCTTATAGGAGGCAAGGCCGTCGTCGAACCTGGCGTCGAAATCGTACCCATCCCGGCGGAGGTTGGCAAAGTCGGGGAACCACTCCAGGCTCACGAACCCGGCCTTTTTCCATAAGAGCTTGCCGTATACGCAGGTCCCCGCGCTGGCCACGGGACCTTTCCAGTCCCATGGCCCCCACTCGCCGGTCTCGCTGTCGTACCAGAGCTCCGGCGGGGTGTGCTCCTCGATGGAGAAGCCAGGGATGTCGTTTTTGAAAAAGGGGAGGAATCCCGAGTCCAGGGCCAGCTCCTCCATGTCCTTGGCGGACCATATCTCTCTTGCCATGTGCCGCGCTCCTTTCCGCAAAAAAAGTGTACCACACCGTGCCCTTGTGCGCAAGGGCGGGCTTGTGATACAATGGGCCTATGAAGATGTATTTTGCGCCCCTGGAGGGCATAACGGACCACATCTACCGCCGGCTGCACCGGCGGTATTTTCCGGGCGTGGACATGTATTTCACGCCCTTTCTCAGCCCTACACAAAACCACATCTTCCCGCCCCGGGAACTGCGGCAGGTGGCGCCGGAGAACAACGCCGGCGTACCCCTGACGCCCCAGCTTCTCACCAAAAATGCCGACGATTTCCTCTGGGCGGCCAATGCCCTGGCGGATATGGGATACGAGGAGGTCAATCTGAATGTGGGCTGTCCCTCCGGCACCGTCACCGCTAAGGGGAAGGGGGCGGGCCTGCTGGCGGATAAGGACAGCCTCCGCAGGCTGCTGGACGGCATATTCTCCGACGCGCCTGTCAAGGTGTCCGTAAAGACCCGCCTGGGCGTCCGGGACCCGGCGGAATTCATAGCCATTCTGGACATCTACAACGATTATCCCCTATCCGGACTCATCATCCATGCCCGGACGGCGAAAGAGATGTACGAGGGACCGGTCCACTTGGACGCTTTTGGGGACGCCCTCGCGGCCAGCCGTGTGCCGGTGTGCTATAACGGCGATGTGTGTGCGCCTGCGGACATAAATGCAATAGAACAGCGCTTTCCGGGGTCGGACGCCGTCATGATCGGGCGTGGACTTGTGGCGGATCCGGCGCTGGTCATGCGCCTCTACGGCAATGAGCCGGACCGGGAGACGCTGACGGCGTTCAACAACGAGCTGTGGGAGGCGTACACCGCCGCCTTCGGCGGCCCGGCCAGCGCCATGAACCGGATGAAGGCCATATGGACGCTGATGCTGGGAAGCTACGAGGGCGGTGAGGCCTATGCCAAGCGCCTTGGCAAGGCCCGGAAATGGCCGGAGATGCGCACTCTCACGGAGGAGATATGCGCCGCTCTGCCCCTGGCCCAGCCAAGCGGGGAAAGCAAGTTTTGAATGGGCCATTAATTTTGTTATTTTTGTTGTAATTTGCTTTCCCTGTAGTGTATAATAAATTGTTACATATTTGGCGCCAGCGAGGAAACATAAAGACTATGCCAGAAAAGATCGTCATCCAGGGGGCGCGAGCCAACAACCTGAAAAACATAGACCTGGAGCTGCCCAGGGACAAGCTGGTTGTGTTCACCGGCCTTTCAGGCAGCGGCAAATCCAGCCTTGCCTTCGACACCATCTACGCCGAGGGCCAGCGGCGGTATGTGGAGAGCCTGTCCAGCTATGCCCGGCAGTTCCTGGGCCAGATGGACAAGCCGGATGTGGATTTCATCGGCGGGCTCTCTCCCGCCATATCCATCGACCAGAAGACCACCTCCCGGAACCCCCGCTCCACCGTGGGCACCGTGACGGAGATACACGACTATCTCCGCCTGCTCTGGGCCCAGATCGGCATCCCTCACTGCCCCAAGTGCGGCAAGGAGATACGCCAGCAGACCATCGACCAGATCGTGGATCAGATCATGGAACTGCCCGAGGGCACGAAGCTGCAGATCATGGCGCCGGTCATCCGGGGGAAAAAGGGGGAGCACCGGAAGATATTCGAGGACGCCCAGCGCTCCGGCTATGTCCGGGCTCTTGTGGACGGCCAGACCTATGACCTGACCGAGGATATCCCCCTGGATAAGAACAAGAAACACAACATCGACATCATCGTGGACCGCCTCGTCATGCGCGCGGATGTGCTGCGCCGGCTTACCGACTCCGCCGAGACGGCCATGGGCCTGTCCGGCGGCGTGGTCCACGTGGACCTGACGGGGCAGGATAAGCAGCTCACCTTTTCCCAGAACTATGCCTGTGAGGACTGCGGCGTGTCCATCGAGGAGATGACGCCCCGCATGTTCTCCTTCAACGCCCCCTATGGGGCCTGCCCGGCCTGCTCGGGCCTTGGCACCATGCTCCGGGTGGACCCGGCCCTCATCATGCCGAACCCCAACCTGTCCCTGATGGACGGGGGCGTCATGGCCTACGGCTGGTCCAACGTCCGGGGAGACTCCATCTGCCGGATGTACTACGAGGCCCTGGGCCGGAAGTACCACTTCGATCTGCACGACCCCATCAAGACCCTGCCGGAGGCGGCCATCAACGCCATCCTCTACGGCACCAACGGGGAGCCCCTGGAGCTCCGGTATGAGCGCGGCAGCGGCTACGGCACCCTCACAAAGGACTTTGAGGGCATCGTCAACAACCTGGAGCGGCGCTACCGGGAGACCCAGTCCACCTCCGCCCGGCAGGAGCTGGAGGACTGCATGGGGGAGTACGAGTGCCCCGAATGCCACGGCGACCGGCTCCGGCCGGAGATCCTGGCTGTGACGGTGGGCGGCCTCTCCATTGCCCAGTTCAGCCGTATGCCCGTGATCCAGGAGCTGGCGTTCCTGGATAACCTCCAGCTGACGGCCCGGGAAAAGCATATCGCCGACCGCATTTTGAAGGAGATACACCAGCGCCTGAGCTTCCTGGTGAGCGTGGGGCTGGGATACCTGACCCTGTCCCGGGGCGCGGGGACCCTCTCCGGCGGCGAGAGCCAGCGCATCCGCCTGGCCACGCAGATCGGCTCCGCCCTCATGGGCGTGCTGTACGTGCTGGACGAGCCCAGCATCGGCCTGCACCAGCGGGACAACGCAAAGCTCCTGCGCACCCTGCGCCAGCTCACCGACGCGGGCAATACGCTTATTGTTGTGGAGCACGACGAGGACACCATCCGGGCTGCGGACTGGGTGGTGGATATAGGCCCCGGCGCCGGGACCCACGGCGGCCGGGTGGTATGCTCCGGCACGCCGGAGGATATCATGGCCTGCGAGCACTCCATCACCGGCCAGTACTTAAGCGGCAAAAAGCGCATCGACGTGCCGCTTTCCCGCCGGAAGGGCAACGGACATTTCCTCTCCGTCCGGGGCGCGGCGGCCAACAACCTGAAGGACCTGGATGTGGACATCCCCCTGGGGGCGTTCACCTGCGTCACCGGCGTATCCGGCAGCGGCAAGTCATCCCTTGTAAACGAGGTCATAGAAAAGAAGCTGGGAGCGGACCTGAACCGGCGGAAGGTGCGGCCCGGCAAGTGCCGGGCCATCGAGGGACTGGAATACCTGGACAAGGTCATCGACATCGACCAGAGCCCCATCGGCCGCACGCCCCGGTCCAATCCCGCCACCTATACCGGCCTTTTCAATGACATCCGGGACCTTTTCGCCTCCACCCAGGACGCCCGGCTCCGTGGCTTCAAGTCCGGCCGGTTCTCCTTCAACGTGAAGGGCGGCCGGTGCGAGGCCTGCTCCGGCGACGGCCTCATCAAGATAGAGATGCTCTTTTTGCCGGACGTGTACGTGCCCTGCGAGGTGTGTCACGGCAACCGCTACAACCGGGAGACCCTGGAGGTGCGGTATAAGGGGAAGAACATCGCCGAGGTGCTGGATATGACGGTGGAGGAGGCCCTGGACTTCTTTCAAAACCAGGAGACCATCCGCTCCAAGCTCCAGACTCTCTGGGATGTGGGCCTGGGCTATGTAAAGCTGGGCCAGTCCTCCACCACACTCTCCGGCGGCGAGGCCCAGCGGGTAAAGCTGGCCACGGAGCTTGCCCGCCGCAGCACGGGCAGCACCTTCTATATCCTTGATGAGCCAACCACCGGCCTGCACACGGCGGATGTGGCGCGGCTGCTGGACATATTGCAGCGCCTGGCCGACGCGGGCAATACGGTGCTGGTCATCGAGCACAATCTGGACGTCATCAAGTGCGCGGATTACATCGTGGACCTGGGCCCCGAGGGGGGCGATGAGGGCGGCACGCTGGTTTTCGCCGGTACCCCCGAGGAGTGCGCCGCCTGTGAGCAGAGCTATACGGGACAGTTTTTGAAAAAGGTCCTCTGGAGTTAATATACTTATGGACATTGTTGGTTTGATCACGGATATGGGTGCGGGCAAGGCCCTGGCCACACTGGTCGTCTCCATGCTCCCGGTGGTGGAGCTGCGAGGCGCTATTCCCGTGGGTGTGGGGCTCGGTCTGCCCATATGGCAGGCGGCGGTGCTGGCCATGATCGGTAATATGATACCCGTGCCCTTCATCATCGCCTTTATGCGCACGGTAATGGACTGGCTGCGCCAGCGCTCCGACCGGGCACGTAAATTCGTGGCCTGGCTGGAGTCAAAAGGGACCGGCAAGAAGGCGGACCGGGTCCGTCAGGCCAAGTTCTGGGGCCTGTTCCTGTTCGTAGCTATCCCGCTGCCCGGCACAGGCGCCTGGACCGGCGCGCTTGTGGCGACACTTTTGAACATGCGTATGAAGGACGCCGTCCCGCCCATCCTTCTGGGCGTACTGGCCGCCGGGCTCATCGTATCCCTGGCAACCGCCGGGGTGGTCCATCTGGTGTTCTGAGCATGCAGGAGCAGGAGCTGGAACAGCTGGCGGGGCGGGTGGCCTCGGTCATCTATACCAACGACGAGAACGGCTACACCGTCCTTCGCCTGGAAGTGGACGACGGCTCCCAGGCCATCGTGGTGGGCAATATCCCCATGGCGGCACCGGGGGAGTATATGACCGCCTGGGGCAATTGGACCCGCCACGCCACCCACGGAGAGCAGTTCAAAGCATCCTTCTCTGAGCGGACCATGCCCACAGGGGCGTCCGCCATATTTGACTATCTCTCCAGCCGGGTCATCAAGGGAATCGGCCCGGCCACGGCGGCCCAGATCGTGGGCACATTCGGGGACGAGTCCCTGAACGTGCTGCGTGACCACCCGGAAAAGCTGGCGTCCCTGCGGGGCATCACTATGCAGAAGGCCCAGGAGATGAGCGCCCAGTTCCGCCGCCAGACCGGCATACGGACGCTGATGGAATATCTGGCCGCGGCGGGCATCGCCCCGGCGCTGGCCCTGAGGCTCTACCGCTATTACGGCGAGGACGCGCTGGAGACCGTGGAGGAGAACCCCTATGTGCTCTCCGGGGTGCGCATAGGCGCCTCCTTTGCCGAGGCGGACGCCTTGGCCCTGGCCAACGGCGTGGAGGCCGACGCGCCCCAGCGGGTGGCAGCGGCGCTTTTATTTGAGCTGCGCCACAACTGCGAAAACGGCCACTGCTTCCTGCCCCAGGATAAGCTCACCGCCGCCACGGCCCAGCTCATCGAGGTGGAGCCGGACCAGATAGGGGAGGGGCTGGACCTTCTCCTGGAAGAGGGCGAGGTGGTCCTGGAGCCTGTTTCCAATGTGACGGCGTGTTACCTCGCGCCGCTCTACGCAGCGGAGGTCTATGTGGCCGCCCGGCTGCGGGAGATGGCGGGCCATACCTATGAAGAGCACCGTGTGAACGTGGAACGGGTCATCGAAAAGCTGGAGGCGGAGCAGGGCATACGCTTCGCGCCTCTGCAGCGCCAGACCCTGAACGCCGCGGTGAACCGTCAGCTGGTGGTCATCACCGGCGGCCCGGGCACCGGCAAGACCACATCCGTCCGGGCGGTGCTGGCGCTTTTTGACGCCACGGGTCTTGAGACCATGCTGGCGGCCCCCACAGGCCAGGCGGCCAAGCGGCTTTCGACCCTGACCGGGCGGGACGCCTCCACCATCCACCGCCTCTTGGAGGCCAGCTTTTCCCCCGAGACGGATTCCACCGTCTTCCGGAAAAACGAGAGGGAGACGCTTCGCTGCGACGCGCTCATCCTGGACGAGTGTTCCATGGTGGACATGACCCTCATGCGGGCGGTGCTGGCCGCCATCGGACCCGGCTGCCGGCTGGTGCTGGTGGGGGACGCGGACCAGCTCCCCTCCGTGGGGCCCGGGGCCGTGTTCCGGGACCTCATCCGAAGCGGCGTGGCCGAGACCGTGCGCCTGACGGAAATATTCCGTCAGAAGACCGACAGCCGCATCGTCCTGGCCGCCCATCAGATAGACCATGGCCAGGTCCCGGACCTGAAGGCCAACAACGGCGGATTTTACTTCCTGCGCCGCCGGGAGGCAGAGTCCGCGGCGGAGACCATCGTATCCCTCTGCAAAGAGCGGCTGCCCAAGAACATGTCCATCCCCTCCGATGAGATACAGGTCCTGACACCCACCCGCAAGGGCGAGGCAGGCACCGAGGAGCTCAATAAGCGCCTGCAGGAGGCCCTGAATCCGCCCGTCGGGGGCAAAAATGAGTTCACCTTTGCCGGCCGCATCTTCCGGGAGGGGGACCGGGTCATGCAGGTGCGCAATAACTACGACATCGGCTGGAAAGCCGAAGACATGACCAGCGGCTACGGCATCTTCAACGGGGATATCGGCTATATCCGCTCCATCGACCCTGCCTCCGGCAGCTTCACGGTGGATTTCGACGGCCGTCTTGCGGAGTATGTGCAGGAGCAGGCGTCGGAGCTGGACCATGCCTGGGCCACCACGGTCCACAAGGCCCAGGGCAGCGAGTACCGGGCTGTGGTCCTGGCCGCGGTGCGCGCCGCGCCCCAGCTCATGTACCGGAGCCTTCTCTATACCGCCGTGACCCGCGCCGCGGAGCTTCTTGTCATCGTGGGGGACAACGGCGTCGTCCGGGCCATGACGGAAAATGCCCGGCGGGCCAAGCGCTACAGCGGCCTGCGCATCCGTCTGCTGGAAGATGAGTAAGCTTTCAGACTGGCTGCTGGACCTATTCTATCCCAGCCGGTGCGTGTTCTGCCGCCGTTTTCTCGCGCCGGGGCCGCCCCGGATATGCCCGGCCTGTCAGGCAAAGCTGCCCCGGACGGAGGATGGCCGCCGGCGGAAGGGGGATTTCTTCTCTGAGTGCATCTCGGCGCTCTACTATGAGGGGGACGTGCGGGAGGCCATTCACCGCTATAAGTTCAATGGCGTGCAGGCCTACGCCCCCATATTCGGAGAACTGACGGCATCGGTCATCTATGAGCAGCTGGAAGGGGAATATGACATCCTCTCCTGGGTACCCCTGGACCCGAAACGGCGGCGGGAGCGCGGCTATGACCAGACGGAGCTCATAGCCCGGGATGCGGGCAGAAGGCTTAGGAAAGAGCCGGTGCCGGTGCTCAAAAAGCGCCGGGGCGTGAAGGCCCAGTCCAAAACCGGCGCGCCGGAGGCCCGGAAGGCCAACATTGCCGGGGCCTATACGGTCATCGACGCCGCCCTGGTGGACGGGAAGAAGATACTGCTCATCGACGACATCGTCACCACCGGCGCAACGCTCTCGGAGTGCGCCAAGACCCTGCTCATGGCCGGGGCGGAGGAGGTCCGCTGCGCCACCCTGGCCAGCACGAGAGAATGAATAGTTCATCCGGGAGTATTCCCAGGAGGAGAGATATATGCTGTTTTTTGAAAGAGACATCGCCATCGACTTGGGCACCATGACAACGCTCATGTACGTGCGCGGCCGGGGCATACGGCTTCGCGAGTCGTCCCTGGTTGCCCTGGACAGTACCAACGGGAGGCTTTTGCGCATCGGCGAGGAGGCCAAGAAGATGCTGGGCCGCACGCCCGCCAACATCGTGGCCATCAGCCCCATCGTGGCGGGGGTCATCTCCGACTACGACATGACCGCGCGGATGCTGAAGGAGTTCATCGGCCGTATCACGTCCTTCAGCCTCTTCAAGCCCCGGGTGCTCATCTGCGTGCCCGGCTCCATCACCGGCGTGGAGGAGCGCGCCCTCATCGACGCGGCCATCGAGGCCGGCGCCCGGAAGGTGTATCTGAAAGAAGCCAGCCTTGCCACCGCCGTGGGCGCGGGCATCGACATCGCCAAGGCCGACGGCCACATGGTGGTGGATATCGGCAGCGGCACCACGGAGGTGGCCGTGGTGAGCCTGGGCGGCGTGGTGGAGCAGGAGTCCATCAAGACCGCGGGCGCCTCCTTTGACGAGGCCATCGTACGCTATATCCGCAAAAAGCACAACCTCCTTATCGGCCTGCGCACCGCTGAGGAGCTGAAGCAGTCCATCGGCTGCGTCCATCCCCGGCCGGAGGTATCCTATGAGGAGGTAAAGGGACGGTGCCTTGTGACGGGCCTGCCCCGGAGCGTTACCGTGAGCTCCGCCGATATGATCGAGGCCCTGGAGGAGCCCATGGACCGGCTCATGGAGGCCATTCACCTGGTCCTGGAGCGCACGCCACCCGAGCTGGTGGCGGACGTGTCCGAAAACGGCATCGTTCTCTCCGGCGGCGGCAGCCAGATATGGGGCCTGGACAAGCTCATAACCGAGCAGACCGGCATCGAGGCCGTGCTGGTGGACGACGCCCTTTCCTGCACCGCCTACGGCGCTGGCAGGCTTCTGCAGAACCTCAACGACATGCAGGAGGGCATGATCAACCTGGCCCGCCGGAGACAGATGAAGGGCAGCGCGAACTGAAAAGCAGGAGGCATTGCCTCCTGCTTTCATATGTGCGCTTCCATCCAGTCCAGCACGTCGGTCCAGACCTTTTCCTTTTCCAATTCGTTCAGCACCTCATGCCGGTGGCCGGGGTAGAGCTTTACGGTCACGTCTTTCGTGCCCGCCTTTTGGAATTGGCCGGCCACCTTCCGCACGCCCTTGCCGTAGGCGCCCACTGGGTCCGCATCCCCGGCGATGAAGAGGACGGGCAAGGCCTTGTCCATCTTCGCCATGTGGTCCGCCCGGCCGATGATGGAAAGGCCGTCCATCATGTCGTACATGAGCCCCGCCGTGGCGGTGAAGCCGCACAGGGGGTCCGCGTCATAGGCCCGCACCACCTTCTCATCCCGGCATATCCAGTCGTTGGGTCCGACGGGATCTTCTATTTTCTTGAGATAGCTGCCGAAGGCGATCTTCTGGAGCGTGAGGCTGCGGTACTTGCTGCCGTGGGATTTGATCTCCCGCCTGGCAAGTATCTTGCCCGCGGCGCACACGATGCCCGGCTGGCGGCCCGTGCCGGAGAGGACACATGCCTTGAGGCCCTCCGAGTATGTGCCCAGATAGGTACGGGCAATGAAGCTGCCCATGCTGTGACCGAAGAGGATCAGGGGCTTGCCGGGATATTTTTCCGTCAGCAGGTCATGGAGACGCTTTTCGTCGTCCACCAGGTGCTCCCAGCCCTTTTCGTCGGCAAACCAGCCCAGCTCCGTGTCGTCATGGATGCTCTCCCCGTGGCCCAGGTGATCGTCCCCGCAGACCGCATAGCCGTGGTCTGTGAGGAAGCTGGCAAAGGCGTCGTAGCGGGCTATGTACTCCGCCACGCCGTGGACCAGCTGGACCACGGCTTTGGCCTCGCCGGCCGGCTCCCAGAGGCGGCAGTGGATGTCATGGATGCCGTCGGTGGAGGGAAATGTAAAATCACTCATTTTACCCATAGCAATACACCATCCCGCGTGATATAATCTTAAATTGCGTATAGGGATATTTTACAATATCCCCATCCATTCGTCAACGAGGAGGCGCGCTTATGCAAGGCTATGTGATCGCTTTGGACCAGGGCACCACCAGCTCCCGGGCCATCATCTTCGACAGGGAGGGGGGCATCGTCTCCCAGGCCCAGTACCCCTTCGAGCAGCACTATCCCAAGCCCGGCTGGGTGGAGCACGACCCCATGGACATTGTAAATACTCAGTTCCACGCTCTGGGCGCGGCCTTTGAAAAGTCCGGGCTGTCCGCGGCGGATGTGGCCGCCATCGGCATCACCAACCAGCGGGAGACCACCATCGTCTGGGATAAGGAGACGGGCAAGCCCGTCTACAACGCCATCGTCTGGCAGTGCCGCCGCACCGCGCCCACCATCCGCCAGCTCCTGGCCGACGGCATGCGGGAGCAGATCCTGCGCACCACGGGTCTTGTGCCGGACCCCTATTTCTCCGGCACGAAGATCAAATGGATACTGGACAATGTCTCCGGCGCCCGGGAAAAGGCGGAGGCTGGAAAGCTCCTCTTCGGCACGGTGGACACCTGGCTCATCTGGAACCTGACGGGGGAGCACGTGACGGACCCCTCCAACGCCTCCCGGACCATGCTCTTCGATATCGATAAGCTCGCCTGGGACGAGGACATGTGCCGGGCTTTGGGCGTGCCCATGGCCATGCTGCCCCGTGTCGTGCCCAACTCCGGCAAATTTGGCGTCATAAGACGGGGCATCCCCGGTCTGGAGCAGCTGGAGGGCATCCCGGTATGCGGCGCGGCGGGGGACCAGCAGGCAGCATTGCTGGGCCAGGACTGCATTCTGCCGGGCCAGGCCAAGAATACATACGGCACCGGCTGCTTTACTCTCATGAACGTGGGCGAGACCGCGCCCCGCAGCCAGAACGGCCTTCTCACCAGCGTGGCCTGGCAGGCCGGGGGGAAGACCGCCTACGCCGTGGAGGGCAGCGTCTTCAACGCCGGTTCCTCCATCCAGTGGCTCCGGGACGAGCTGGGGCTCATCTCCACCGCCCATGAGTGCGACGTGCTGGCTGAGCAGGTACCGGACACCGGCGGCGTATACATGGTCAGCGCCTTCACGGGCCTGGGCGCCCCCTGGTGGGACCCCTACGCGAGAGGCGCGCTGGTGGGCGTGACCCGGGGCACGGGCAAGGCCCACCTCTGCCGGGCGGTGCTGGAGGGCATCGCCTACCAGGTGGCGGACCTCATAGAGCTCATGGAGTCCGACGGGGGCTACAAGATGGATGTGCTGCGGGTGGACGGCGGCGCGTCCGTGTCGGACATCCTGATGCAGTTTCAGGCAGATGTGCTGCAGCGGCCCATCGACCGGCCCCAGACCGTGGAGACCACGGCTCTGGGCGCGGCGTTCTTGGCGGGCCTCGCCGCCGGTGTATGGACCGACATGGGCCAGGTCCAGGCATTGCGCCGGACCCAGCGGCAATTCACGCCCGCCATGGAACCGGAGAGGGCGGCAAAGCTCATGGCCGGCTGGCACCGGGCGGTAGAAAGGGCAAAGGAATGGGAAGCCAAGTGATATGAAGACCCAAACGCATCACACCAACCAAATAGACATGCTCCGCGGGCCACTGCTGGGGAAGATACTGCTGTTCGCGCTGCCCCTGGCGGCCAGCAGCATACTGCAGCAGCTTTTTAACTCCGCGGACGTGGCCGTGGCCGGGCGCTTTGCCGGGTATCAGGCCCAGGCCGCCGTGGGGGTGAACAGCCCCGTCATCAACCTGCTTATCAATCTCTTCGTGGGCCTCTCCGTGGGCGGGAACGTGGTCATCGCCAACTTCATCGGCCAGCGGAAGAGCCACGAGATACAGGACGCGGTCCACACCGTCATCACCCTGGCGCTCATAAGCGGCGCGTTCCTGCTCTGCCTGGGGCAGGCGGCCGCAAAGCCCATCCTGACCGTCATGGGCACGCCGGAGGACGTGCTGGACCTGTCGGTGCTGTATCTGCGCATCTACTTTCTCGGCATGCCCTTCATCATGGTCTATAACTTCGGCTCCGCCATATTGCGCAGCGTGGGGGACACCAGAAGGCCGCTCTACTGCCTGACACTGGCGGGCGTCATCAACGTGTGCCTCAACCTGCTGTTCGTGATCGTGTTCCACCGCAGCGCCGACGGCGTGGCCATCGCCACAGTGATTTCCAATGGCGTCAGCGCGAGCCTCGTCATCTTCTTCCTTCTCCGCGAGGACGAGGAGATACGCCTCTATCCCAAAAAGCTGCGGATGAATAGGGATATCCTCGCCCGGGTGGTGCGCATCGGCGTGCCAGCGGGCATCCAGGGCATGGTGTTCTCCCTTTCCAACGTGTGCATCCAGTCCGCCATCAACTCCTTCGGCTCCGACGCCATGGCGGGCTCCGCCGCGGCGCAGAACTTCGAGTCCTTCACCTTCTTCGTGACCAACTCCTTCAACCAGGCCACCGTCACCTTTGTGAGCCAGAACTACGGCGCTCATCAGTTCGACCGGTGCAAAAAGGTCCTACGGCTGAGTCTCGCGGCGGGCTTTCTCTGCACCGGCGCCATGTGCGCCATGTTCGTGCTGGGCCGAAACACATTTATCCGGCTGTTCACTATAGAGCCCGCGGTCATCGACTACGCCCTCATCCGCATGACCCACATCGCCACGTTCTCGTGGCTCGCTGTATCCTATGAGGTGACGGGCGCGGCCCTGCGCGGGGTGGGGTACTCCCTGACCCCGGCCATCATCACCGTGTTCGGCTCCTGCATCCTGCGGCTCATATGGGTGTTCGTGCTGTTCCCCAACACCGATTCCTTCGGCCGGCTCATGTATGTCTACCCCATCACCTGGCTGGTGACCGGCGTCATGATGTTCACCGCCTACTTCATCCTGCGAAAAAAAGTGTATCATAAAGATGCTTTGACCAGATAGACGCTTTTCCTAAGAGAGGGGCATCCCGGCATTGGGGCGGGATGCCCCTTTTGCATGTACTGAAAAAAATCAAACCTTTCCCGGTGCCGCGCCGATATATAGGCGTACAGCATCGAAAGGAGAACGATCTTGAACGACTTGCGCGCAAAAGTCAACACCGATCCGGCCTTCCTGTTGCAGAAATACGGCGGGGACATATACCGGTTCTGCCGTAACCTTGCCTTTACCAAAGAGGATGGTGAGGATCTTTTCCAGGACACATTTCTCAAGATCATAGAGTCACAGAAAGCACTGGCGGACAGTGATGGGCTCCGGCAGGCGCTGTTTTCCACGGCCCTGTCCCTCTGGCGGGATAGGAAGCGAAAACACGCCCGCCGGGAGCGTATCGCGCCCAGCGCCCCGCTGGAGGGAAACGACATAGGTTTCGGTGACCTGGAAGAGGACCTCCTGTCCTGGGAGGAACGCCGGCTCGTCCGCCGGCAGGTGGACGCCCTGCCGGAAAAATACCGCATCCCAACGGTGCTGTTCTATTCTTCGGAAATGAAAATAACTGAGATCGCACAGCTTTTAAAGCTGCCCGAGGGAACGGTGAAGTACCGCCTGTTCACCGCCCGTCAAATGGTAAAGAAAGGACTGATGGAACATGACAAATAAATACGATGACATGGACCGTCTGCTCCGCTGCGCCCTCGGAAACGCCGAGCCCCCTGACGCCGGATTCCTCCGGCAGGTGGAGGCAAACATGAGAAAGGAGCAAACGATGCATTCCAAAAAGCCGATAAAGCGCCTCGCCGTGCTGGCCCTGGCCGCCGCGCTGATCCTGGCCCTGGGCGCAACCGCCTATGCCGTTGCTAACTACACGGATTTCTTTGAAAAGATATTCGGCGGCCCAGACGCCGGGGAGCAGACCTATGAGATCCCGCTGGACCATTGGGACGAGGAGGGGCACAGTACCTCTATGGAGATCACCGTGGAGGGGGAGCCTGTGGACCAGGAGAAGGCCCAAGCTCTTCTGGGGGACAAGGTGGCGGAAGCGGCCCAGTCCATCACCGTAGGGGACTACACCTGCACGGTGGAGGATATCGCCTGGTCAGAAAACGGCATGGGCGCGCTGACCTATACCATCGAAAACCCAAATGGCCTGCCCGATGTTCAGATGATGAATGATATGATGGGCTTTTACCAGTGGGCAGACGACTGGGTAGACGCGGGAGACGGGAAAGGTTATCTGGAGAACGGGCCCCGCATCATGCCCTCCGGAGCCGTGTCCACGCCCATCACGTGGGAGTCGCTTGTCGCGGCGATGATGACCGTGGACAGCTATAATTCTCTCACGTCGGTGACAGACACCCGGCTGGAGGGCCGGACCTACTTTACCCTCGCCGTGGAGGAGATACAGCCGGAGGCACTGGATTTCTACTTTTTCGGCAAGCACACCGGAAATGACATCCCGCTGGAAGAGCAGCTGGCGAACCAGATACCGGAGGAGTATCGCCTCACCGTGGCCCTGCCGGAGCCGGCGGAGGCTGTGGAGCTGACCGCGGAGGAGGGGTGGACGGTCCGGGTTTCCCCCATGGGGCTGGAGCTCACGGCGCCGGGAGAATATGCCCTGGAAAATTTCTCGACCAGCGAGATGACGATACACTATGCCGACGGCAGCGAGTACGTCATAAGCGGCGGGGAGGCGAATATGAACAACACTATCTTCGGCTTCGTCGACGAAAGCGGCGTGCAGCGCAAGGTGTTCAACCGGCTGGTGGACCCGGCGGCGGTGGAGTCCGTCACCGTGCGGGGGAGCGTCCCGGCGTCGGTGCTCGATGATGAAACCAATGACCCGGACACGGTCGATATGGACCTCACGTTCATCAAGTAAAAGCTATCTCTCCATGAAAAAGCGCGGCAGCCGCTCCCGGCTGCCGCGCTCTATATATTTGCTGTTCAGTGACTTACACGATGCCTTGGGCCATCATGGCCTCAGCAACTTTCAGGAAGCCGGCCACATTGGCGCCGACCATCAGGTCGCCGGGCTTTCCGCACTCCACGGAGGCGTCGTAGCAGGCCTGATAGATGTTGGTCATGATGGTATGAAGCCGCTCGTCCACTTCCTCAAAGGACCAGGAAAGGCGCATGGAGTTCTGGGTCATCTCCAACCCGGAGGTGGCCACGCCGCCGGCGTTGGAGGCCTTGCCGGGGCTGTAGAGCAGACCCGCGCCCTGGACCACTGCGATGGCCTCGGGGGTCAGGGGCATGTTGGCGCCCTCAAACACACCGATGCAGCCGTTGGCGACCAGGGCCTTGGCACCGTCGGCGTCCATCTCGTTCTGGCTGGCGCAGGGGAGGGCGATGTCGCACTTCACGTTCCAGATGCCCTTGCAGCCCTCATGGTACTCGGAGCCGGGGACCTCCTGGGCGTAGACGCTGATGCGGGCCCGGCGGTTCTGCTTGATGTCAAAGAGCACGTCCAGGTCGATGCCCTTGGGGTCGTAGACATAGCCCTGGGAGTCGCTCATGGCCACCACCTTGCCGCCCAGCTGGGTGCACTTTTCCGCGGCGTACTGAGCCACGTTGCCGGAGCCGGAGACGATCACGGTCTTGCCCTCAAAGCTGGTACCTTTGAGATGCTTCAGCGCCTCGGCCGCGTAGTAGCAGAGGCCGTAGCCTGTAGCCTGGGTCCGGGCCAGGGAACCGCCAAAGGTGAGACCCTTGCCGGTGAGCACGCCCGCCTCGAAGCGGTCCACGATGCGCTTGTACTGGCCGTACATATAGGCCACCTCCCGGCCGCCCACGCCGATGTCGCCGGCGGGGGTGTCGGTGAACTGGCCGATGTGGCGATAGAGCTCCGTCATGAAGCTCTGGCAGAAGCGCATGATCTCGCCCTCGCTCTTGCCCTTGGGGTCGAAGTCGGAGCCGCCCTTGCCGCCGCCCATGGGCAGGGTGGTGAGGGAGTTTTTCAAGGTCTGCTCAAAGCCCAGGAACTTGATGACGGAAAGGGTCACAGAGGGATGGAACCGCAGGCCGCCCTTGTAGGGGCCGATGGCGGAGTTGAACTGGACCCGGTAGCCCCGGTTCACCCGCACAGCGCCGCTGTCGTCCACCCATGGCACACGGAACTCGATGACGCGCTCCGGCTCCACGAACCGCTCCAGGAGCCCGGCCTGTTCCCACTCGGGGTGCTTGTCGATGACGAGCTCCAGAGACTCGAACACCTCCCGGACAGCCTGGAGGAACTCGGCCTCGTGGCCGTCCCGGCGGGTCACGTCGTCATAGACGCGCTTGAGATATTCATTCGTGATCATAACGCACCTCATGTAATATATTTTGCAAAATTCATCATATCATGCCCCCTTTGGGAATGCAAGTGTCCCCGACAGAAAAACATCAGCAAATCATAATTTGCGCATTTTGTCGAAACATCCCGCCCCGCGCGGCATAGACTGCATGAGGGGGTGATGACCTGATGCTGCCGGTCACATTTATGCTGATGGTGTCCAGCGCCGTGCTGATGCTCCGCCTGGGGGACAATGCCTCCAGCTTCCCGCGGCCCCTGAAGCCGCAGGAGGAGCAGAGGTACATAGAGCTTGCCATGGCCGGGGACACGGAGGCCCGCAACAAGCTCATCGAACACAACCTGCGGCTGGTGATGCACATCATCAAGAAATACTACACCGCCGCGGCGGACGCGGAGGACCTGGTGTCCATCGGGACCATCGGCCTCATCAAAGGCGTGTCCACCTATAAACCGGACAAGGGGGTGCGACTGGCCACCTACGCCTCCAAGTGCATCGAAAACGAGATCCTCATGCACTTCCGGGGCCAGAAGAAGACGGCGGGGGACGTGTCCCTGTCCGAGGCCCTGGACGCCGACGGGGAGGGAGAGGGGCTTGCGCTGCTGGACACCATCTCCTGCGACCAGGACATGCTGGAGGAGCTCTCCCGTGCCGAGACGGTCCAGCAGGTACGAAAAGCGGTGGATGCCGCCCTGGACGGCCGGGAGGCCGACGTCATCCGCCTGCGCTACGGCCTGGGCGGCGAGGCGCCGCTCCCTCAGCGTGAGGTGGCAAAGCGCGTAGGCATCAGCAGATCCTACGTATCGCGCCGCTGTAATTGTAAGTGAAACCCGGAAAGCCTTGTGTGCCAGGCGTTTCCGGGTTTGTGTTCATTTTAGAGTAGCACCGCGCTTATTGTAAGCGGTCAGGAAAACAGGAAATTTTGATACAAAGCGGCCATTCATCGGCACAAACCAAGGCTCACCGAAACGGTGGGCCTTAAATCATATTATCAACAGGAGGACACCAATGCCATTTGATTATTACTACGGCGCACAAGCGGAGAGCTTCGCATTTTACCGCATACCCCGCATCCTTGTGACCGGGCAGGAGTTTAGGTGCCTGTCCACGGACGCCAAGCTGCTGTACGGCCTCATGCTGGACCGCATGGGTCTTTCCATGCGGAACGGCTGGTATGACGCCCAAGGCCGGGTGTTCATCTACTACACTATGGAGCAGATACAGGAGGACATGAACTGCGGCCACGACAAGGCCCTCAAGCTGCTGGCCGAGCTGGACGCCGCCAAGGGCGTCGGCCTTATCGAGCGCGTGAAACAGGGCCAGGGGAAGCCCACCATCATCTATGTGAAGCAGTTTACCGCCCCAGAGGTCCCGGCTCCCGCCCCAGACGAGGACGACGCCGCAGAGGGCCGAGGTGCAGACATGGGAAAAGCCCACGTCAAGACATCGGATATTCCCATGTCAAGACATCGGAAAATCAGAGGTCAAGACTTCGATTTTTCCGAGGCAAATAAGAATAATATAAACAAGACTGATATGAGCAATACTGATCCATCAATCTATCCATCCTATCCCGACCCCGGAGGATCGATGGATGGATACGAGCGAACAGGCGTAAGATTTTTGCATAGGAGTGGCGGCGCCTTCGGTGCCGACACCCTCGCAAGTATGCCGTTTGGTAGCACAAACGGCCTTGTTAGGGGGCGCTCCCCCTAATACCCCACCGCGAAAATACGTCTCACCGGGGGATTGGCCGTAAGACAGTGCAGTATCGGATTTTGGAATGGCGTGGCGTTTTGTCACGCCATTTCCTCTTGTATCAGTTCGTCTATGGGGATAACGCCCACAAAGTCATAAGAGATATTGATCTTCCGGCGGCGCTTGCCGTCGCTTTCGTCCTGATCCTCTATGTAGATAGCCTTGACCAGTTCATGCAGCGCATACGGCGTCAGTTCTTCCAGGCCGAAATACTTATGTGCCAGCGCAACGAAACGCTCCACATCGTTTGCGTGCTGTTCCTGCTGGGCCATCTCCTGCCGCAAAGCATCGGCTTCTTGTTTAAGCTGCGCCTGCTCGTCCTCATAGGACTTGCTCATAGCGGAAAACCGCTCGTCGGAGATCGTCCCGTTCACCCGGTCCTCATACAGCCGCATGAAGATTCGATCCAACTCGTTCAGCCGCTTCTCCACCTTGGTCAGCTTCTTCTTGCTCACCCGGATCGCCTCGTCGGACGCCAGCTTCAGCCGCTTCTCCATGACCGCCCGGAAATGCGCCTCATGCTTCACCACATAGGAAATGACCACCTGCATGTGCCATAAGACCATTTCCTCCAGCACCACCGCCCGGATATAATGGCTCTCACATTCTTCCTTGTGGATGCGATGGGTGGAACAGGTAAAGAAGTCCTGCCGCTTCTCAAACTTGACGCTGGTGCAGTAGTACATCTTCGCACCGCAGTCCGCACAGAAAACGAGGCCGGAGAACATACTGCTCTTACCTGTTTTCGTCCGCCTGTGGCGCTGCTGGCGTATCTGCTGGACCTTCTCGAACACTTCCTCTGTGATGATAGCCGGCTGGGTGTTGTAGAACAGAAGCTGATCCTCTTTGTCGTTCCTGCGGGTTTTCTTATCCCAAATGGACACAGTGTAAGTCTTGAAGTTCACTGTGCAGCCCATATACTCCCGTTGCTCCAAAATGTGAATGACCGTAGTGGAGTTCCAGTAGTAGGGATATTTCCCACCGGGATTTGTCGGGCTCCGGCCTTCCTTCCGCTGGTAGAACGTGGGATTGAGAATCTGTTCTTCCTCCAACTGGCGAGCGATCTGCGACGGACCACGCCCCTCCATGCAGAGGGCGAAAATGTGTCGTACTACCTGGGCGGCTTCTTCGTCGGTGATCCACTGTTTCGGATTCTCCGGGTCTTTCTTGTAGCCATACGGGGGATTGTACGTCAGCCGCTCGCCGCGTTCGCCTTTCGCCTTTACGACTGCCCTGATCTTCCGGCTGGTATCGCGGGCGTAAAACTCGTTGAACCAGTTTTTGATCCCGGCAAAGTCATTGTCCACACTGTTGGGGTCGATGGTGTCGTAGTTGTCATTGATGGCGATGTACCGCACTCCATGCTGGGCGAAAACAAAGTTGATATACATTCCCGTGAGAGCAGAGTTGCGGCCAAAGCGTGACAGATCCTTCGTGATAACAATTCCCACTTGGTCGTTCTCCACGGCTTCCAGCATTTTCTGAAATCCGGGTCTTTCAAAACTCGTTCCGCTCCATCCGTCATCCACAAAGAAAACCAAGTTCGTGAAGTGCTGTTCCTGAGCGAATGTTTTGAGGATCGCTTTTTGATTCGATATGGAGTTGCTCTCACCAGCCAGGGAATCCTCTTGACTTAAACGACAATATAATGCAGTGATTTTGTCAGTTGCCCGTGACATATTTGATACCTCCTTCTTGGGGGCAACTGCCTCATCAGAATTGGCTTGATCAATAGCAGCAGATTTCTTTTCCTCGCTCATTCTTCCGCCTCCGCGTCGGCCATGTTCTGCTCCATGATGCGCTCCAGCTTCCTGTCAAGAAGTTCAATGCCGTCATAGCTTCCCGTGACCGTGTAGACTGTCCCACTAATTTCCTTGGTCAGCGTGATCTCTGGCAGCTCATTTGCAGAGAGGTTCTGGACGTGAAGAGTTCCGGATTCATCGCGGCGCTTTTCATGATCGTCATGGTCCGCAGGAAGCGGCTCCCGCTCAAAATACGGGTCAGGATTGGAGAAGTAGTAAGTGGGTATCTCCTCTCCGGGCTTCTCGCTCCGCATCATCTCGAAAAGGTCAAAGGCTTTGTCCGAGGGATGCAGTTCCAGCAGCCGCTCCAAGATGATACGCTCACCGGGCGTGAGCATGGAGAGGATTTTCTGGTCCTTCTCTGAGAGGCCGGATTCGGTTTTGCTCACTTCCTCGCTCATGGCAGACCTCCAAAACAGAATGTACAGGTCAGGAATTTGCTTTAAAGCATGATAGCAGAATACGAGCAGTTTTACAAGGCCACAGTTGTGTCCGTTGGATCAAAACCGTCGAATCTGGCAGCGATCAAAATGTGCCGTTACGATCCTGGCAAGCAGGGCATGGTGGTACACACCATGCGAAAATTGCTCGCCAGTCATTTTGCCCCGGCACATAACTGGCAAGCAATGCATGTGGGCGCCCACACTGCGAAAACTTCGTTTTCTTGCCTGCCAGAATTTTGCCCATGCGCAAAACTGGCAAGCAGTGTATGTGGAGCACCACATGCGAAAAATGGTCATTCCAGCTTCCCGCTGAAATGACCATTTTTGCTTGTTAGGGCAGCATCCCTAAGACCCTTTGATCGCACAAAAATTGTGCGGCTGCGCGTCCCGGCGGGACGCTTTTGTTTGTATGTTCACGGTATCAGTTCGGCGCTTTTTCACCTCTGTGAGCGTGGCCTTGGCGGTGTGATATACTGGCGTGGCAACTCATGGAAAAACCGGCTTTTGTATCATGCCGGGAACATGAAATCATCTTCCCCACGTGCTCGGCCTCTTGTAAAAGTTTTCACATCAGACAGCCAGCGGGGGATAGCTTGCGGAGCAAGCGCAAAGGGGCCGCCCCTTGAACGGAGCAGCAGCGACGCAAAACAGCCGGACATTCAGTTGTCCGGGCTGTGCCTCGCAGAGCGCACATACATGGTCGTCAGACCATGTATGTGCGCCATTAGGAAAAAGCGTTTCGGAGAAACGCGCAGCCAGCTCCGGTACGGAGCTGTTCAAAAGGGGCTTGGGGGATACTGCCCCCAACAAGCAAATGGGTCATTTTGGCGCGAGGCTGGAATGACCCATTTTCGCAGAGTGTGTACCACTCTGCATTGCTTGCCACTTATGTGGGGCCTATACGCTCCAATTCCTACCGGGCGATCAGCAATCATGTCAGCAACCTCCGGCGCAAGTTTAGACCCACGCCGGATATGCCGGACTACATCAGGAGCGTCCACGGCATCGGATATAAATTCAATCCTGTCATAAAGTTTCCCTAAAGCCCTGGCCGCAGATGCAGCGGAGGCTTTTTCTCATAAGAACAAAATAGCAATCTATTTCCTTATCAACAATAAAAGCTGGTGGCAGAGCTTTAGTCACTCCGACATCAGCTTTTAGATTCAGGTGTTACGATCATTGAGGGAATACTATGGTAAACTTGCAACCTTGCTGTTCTTCACTTTCAATTCGCAAACTGCCCTTGTGTGCGTTCACAATCTGAGTGACAAGAATAAGTCCAAGTCCATGCCTCAAATCCAGTCTACTATCTGTACTTTCCATATAGTGAGGTTTTTCATTTAACTCTTTCAGCTTTTCTGCCGAAAGACCAACACCGTTATCCGACACTGAAAGCGAAATCGCTTCATCAGCATAATTAAGTGCAAGTACAATATTGCAGCCGTTCGGATTGTGGCGGATACTATTCTGTACTAAGTTGTTGATTGCTCTTGAAATCAATCGCGCGTCACAGTCAAAAGTAATGGTTTCCGCCGCAGCTGCAATCTCTATATCTAAGGAATACTCATCAGTCAAACCTGTATTGAGTAACTCAGCGGCATAGGAACGCAGTAAACTTGCCAAACGAACGGTTTTTTTATGGATAGGCTGCATTTCATATTCCAACTGTGATACAAGATTCAGATCTTGCACCAGCTCTCTGATTTTAATGCTTTGCTGGCCGATGATCTCCGCTTTTCTCTTGACCGCAACGTCTACGTCATCCTCGTCGGCAATGAGCTTGGAGTATCCCATAATCATGGATAGCGGGGTACGAATATCGTGCGAAACACCGCTGATCCAGTTGGCGCGGGCCTCATTCTGGCGGCTCAATACTCTGGACGCCTGATTGACGCTATCAGCGATTTCCGACAACTCGCCGTGTATGGACAGATGAACGGGCTCGCCGGTGGACAGTGTTTTGACAGCCGCCATGATCGGCTCGGTGTTTTTGGAGATTTTTCGCTTTGAAAAGCAGTAGACAAAAAACAGGAGCAATATATCCACAGCCAGCATTCCGATCGTAAAAATCGGTAAAACTCTGACGACGCGCATAGGAAAGTAATTCCCTGTCAATTTCATAAAGCTGTCCTTGGGATAGCCCAGCACCAGCAGGCCACGTTCCACGCTTTGCACGAAGACGGGATAATCTTTCAGATAACCTTTTGAGAACACGGCAACATCTTGAATGTTGTACTGCGTCGGTACTTCCTCCGGTAAAGACACAGTCCAATCACAGCCTCCGTCTGTGTTTAAGAACATTGCCCAAATATGATTGCGGTTCAGATCTTGTTTGATTTCCTCCGAAACGCCGGATGCTGACAAATCGGCGGCGACGGCCTCCAACATATTCACCGGGGACGCAAAGCTGTATTCACCGAATATGATGCCTCCAAAAGTCAAAGCGAACGCCAGAATATTGACAAGTAAAAGAGCCAGCGCAAACGCAAAAAACGTCACGAGATACTTCGATATATATTTTCCAAATGCTTTCATAGGTTATTTCCTCGCCACCAGCTTATAGCCCAGCCCTTTTACTGTCAGCAGGGAAACCGGCTTCGATGGGTCAGCCTCGATCTTCTCCCGAACACGCCGCACATGGGCGTTCAAGCTGTTTTCGTAGCCGAAAGGATTGTCACCCCATAGGGCCTCGCAAATCGTGTCCACAGTTACAATGCGGCCCTCATTCTTCGCAAGGGTTTCCAGCAGCTTATGCTCCATCGCTGTCAAGGGAAGGATCTCACCGCCTTTGTCCACTTCGGCCCGGCTGAAATCCACGGTACAACCATCCAGCTTCAAAACTGACGCATACTCTTTGTAGCACCGGCGCAGAACCGCATAGACCCGCAACAAAAATTCCTGGGGTAAAAATGGCTTTGCAATATAGTCGTCCGCCCCAAGGCCGAGTCCTGCCAGTTTGTCCACCGCCTCGTCACGGGCCGTCAGAAAAATCACTGGAATGTCCGTCCATGCGCGTATTTGCTCCATCAGGGAAAAACCATCACCATCCGGGAGCATCACATCCAAAATGGCTAAATCGGGTTTTTCTGTTTTGGCCACGGTAACGCCGTCTTTCATTTTGGTGGCGGTAACAAGATGCTGAAAGCCCTCGCCCCTCAAAATAGCCGTTACCATTTTCAAAAGTTCCGGCTCGTCATCGACCAGCAGGAGCTTTTTACTGTGTAAAAATGAATTGTCCATCGTGACACCTCCAGTACGTCATCATTATAGCATACGGTTTCAACTGTATGGATAGCCCGTTGAAAAAGTAAGGTAAAAGTAAGGACAAGAGAAAGTAGAAGTTAGGTTGATATTGTATCATGAGTGCGAAAGGAGATGCGTCTATGGATTATATCATCACCACAGAACAGTTGACCAAAAAATACAAAAACTTCACATCCGTCAACAATGTGTCGCTTCATATCCGCCGGGGTAGCATTTACGGCTTTCTCGGCCCCAATGGAGCGGGCAAATCCACCACTATGAAAATGCTCCTGGGGCTGACCGCCCCCACAAAAGGCACGTTCTCTATTGATGGCCGACACTTCCCGGAGGATCGACTTGCCATTCTGAAGGAAATCGGCTCGTTTATCGAGTCACCATCCTTTTATGCAAATCTGACCGGCCGGGAGAACCTTGATATTATCCGCCGGATTTTGGGGCTGCCTAAAGATACTGTTGACGATGCCTTGGAACTGGTTGGTTTGGAGGAGTTTGGAAACCGGCTGGCAAAAAAGTATTCACTGGGTATGAAGCAGCGCCTTGGACTTGCCGGTGCTTTGTTGGGCAGACCTCCTATCCTAATTCTGGACGAACCGACCAACGGCCTTGACCCTTCCGGCATCCATGAAATCCGCAATCTGATAAAATCTTTACCCAGCCTCTACAACTGCACCATAATGATCTCGTCCCATATGCTTTCCGAAATTGAACTGATGGCGGATGACATTGGCATTCTTAATCATGGACGCCTGCTGTTTGAGGGTAGCTTGGACGATCTGCGCCAGAACGCTTTGCAGACCGGGTTTGCAGCGGACAATCTGGAAGATATGTTCCTCTCCATGGTAGAGAAGGACAATGCGACCAGAAAGCAGAGGGCAAAGCTATGAGCGCGCTTTCAATCGAACTGCGGAAGGAGAAAAGAACCGGCGTCGTTCCCGTGTTACTGGCAGTTGGAATTTTAGGTGCTGCATACGCGGTTGTCAACTTTATTGTTCGGAAAGATACCCTCTTAAATCTTCCTCTGAACCCGATGGATGTTTTGCTGACCCAGCTTTACGGCATGATTATGATTTTGAATATGTTTGGGATCGTAGTTGCCGCCTGCATGATCTACAACATGGAATTTAAGGGTAAAGCAATCAAGAAGATGTATATGCTCCCTGTCAGTGTTCCGGGAATGTACCTTTGCAAATTTCTGATTTTATCGACCTTGCTTTTTGTGGCCGTAGTCTTACAAAATCTGGCGCTAATGCGGATCGGTATGACTGACCTACCGCAAGGGACATTTGATATGGGAACTCTGATTATATTTGCAGGTTACTCCTTCATTACCTCAATGCCAGTCCTGTCATTTATGGTTTTGATCTCATCCCGTTTTGAAAATATGTGGGTGCCGCTGGGCGTTGGTGTCGCCGGTTTTTTGAGTGGGATGGCATTGGCTAATTCAAGCATTAGCCTGTTGATAATCCACCCCTTTGTCGTAATGCTAAAGCCTGCGGTTGCTATGAGCGCACAGCCAGATATAGCAGTTGTTATAGCCGCTTTAATAGAAACTTTGGTTTTTCTTTCTGCGGGGCTTTGGATGCCAAAAAATTTGCGCTATGAGTAAGGAGAGATCTGAACATTGAGTTTTTTTGAACTTCTCAAAATTGAGTTTATGAAGGTAAAACGCTCGAAAATCGTACCGTTGATTTTTATTGCGCCTCTGTTGGTAGTTGCCTCCGGGGTCGCAAACCTGAGCCGATACTTTACGCCGGAATATACAAACGCATGGCCTGCCATGTTCATTCAAAGCGCATTGGTTTATTCCTACTATCTGTTGCCATTCTCTATGATTGTGGTCTGCGTGATGATCGCGGGACGGGAAACAGGAAATAACGGCATCTTAAAAATGCTTGCTCTGCCGGTTAGTCGATATGCGCTTTCTATAGCAAAATTCTGTGTATTGGTAGTCTATCTGTTTATGGAAATGGTCGTGTTCCTCGCGGTATTTGTGATTGCCGGAACAGTTGCTACAAGCACAATGGGAGTGGATGAAACGCTGCCCATCCTTTATCTTCTGAAATGGTGTGTCGGACTGTTTCTGACAATGCTGCCATGTGTGGGAACAATGTGGGCAATCACCGTTCTGTTTGAAAAGCCTCTGCTTTCTGTGGGGCTGAACCTGCTCCTTGTTATCCCTGGTGTCCTGGTCGCAAATACACCTCTTTGGATTGCCTATCCATACTGTTATAGTGGATATTTGGTATCTTGCTCACTGCATGATTTCACAGTGGAACCCAACACAATAACATTTTCAATGTTCCCATTCCTGCCTGTTGCGATATTGGCCTTTGCGCTGGTACTTACGATTGCAGTCAAACAATTCGGAAAGAAAGAAATGAGGTAAAACATTATGGAAAACAAAAATCTGAAAACTTTAAGCCTGGTATCGCTGATTATCAGCATTATTCCAGCAGCAACCCTTATTCCCGTGTTCCTTAAAATCACATTGCCGGAAGGGGTAAACAGGATTTGGGCTGGCGTCAATATCGCTTCCGCCGTAGTGGGACTAATCCTCTCCATTGTTTGCGTCAAGAATGACGAAAACCGCAGCCCGGTAAATATCGCGTCTACCGTCGTCAGCGCCTTTTGGTGCTTGATGATGATCGGCATAGTGGTTCTGACATTGATTTTGACATTCTTGCAGTAAGGAGGAGTGCGTATGAAGTCTTTTAAGAGAGGATTATTCATTCTTCTCGCTGGAATACTGCTTCTTTCCTGTACGGCATGTTCTGGGTTAGAGAGTTTGAGTGACGGGCTTAAAGGCGGCGTGGAGCAGTTTGGCGACAATGTTGCTATAGGTAAAAGCAACGCCCTTATTACACCATACCAATCTTTTGAGGGGACTCGCACCTCAGATAACACAGCTTTTCTGGCTACCTATGACGCAATTGTAGCTGGGTTCGATGGGCAAGACATATTGGTTTGAAACACTGATCTTAAAGGCGAAGATTGCCGTGAGATTACGATACACTATACATTTTCCCCTGCTGCTGGCACCTGCCAGTTGGTTTATATAGACTCGGAGCTGGAGGAAACCGTACTGGCTGAAAGTGGAGACGGCAGTGTTACAGTACAGCTTAAAAGCGGTGCAAACTATATCGGGATATATGGTACCGACTACGAGGGCACTATCCAGATCACAGTAGAATAAGCACAATTACCGCACGTCGGCGGCTATGGCGTGCGGTAAAAGGCTTTTCTTAATTATAGAGGTAAATGTCACTGTGCATGAAAAAGAGTTACCAAATCGCAAAACTAAGCAAATAATATTGATTGCCAGAGAAGTATTCGATATGAAAACAATGTTGATTGTAGATGATAACATTCAAATCCTCAGTCTTTTGTCCTCATATTTTAAGCGTTCCTTTGAAACATTTACTGCTACCGGAGTACAAGAAGCTATAAGATTTCTTCACAAGGAAACGGTTGACGCTATAATATCGGATTACTACATGAAGGATGGTACGGGGATAGATCTGCTCAGGCTAGTACGCCGGGATTATGGTCAAATACCCTTCTTGCTCATGTCGGCATCAGATGATAAGCGTATTGCTTCAGCCGCCCAGCATTTAGGAGGAATGTTCTGTGAAAAAACAGACCGTAATCTTATCTCAAAGATAAAGAGTATGGTATCTGATTGAACAGGGAATTCATTTTAAGTATCATGGACGAGAAACCTGCCGATACAAAGGCATTATATTAGCCGGACGCATGATGCAGAGCATTTTCTATGAGGTGTATTATTATGAACGATGAAACTTCCCGATGGGTGCATTGTCCTGTTTGCAGGAGCAAGACGAGGGTAAAAGTGAATCCAGATAGCGTTTTACTAAACTTTCCGCTCTTTTGTCCGAAATGCAAGCAGGAACACAACGTCAGCATCATACAGATGAAGATGGTGATAAATGATGAGCCGGAAACACCGCCCCGGCCTCGCTTTCAGTACAAGTATCCCTAGCAGAAGCCGCCGTTGCTGTCAATGGTCAAGATGAACGGCTCTCCGAGCCGCCATTGACAGCAACGCCCGCTTCCTCTCTCCTTGTCTGTAAGAGGGGCGACAGCCATTTCAGCTGTCGCCCCTCTCGCAGTATCTTTTCCTTGCCTCACACATCAGTGGTCGATGTCCGCATTTAAGTGCCCTGGACCCTTTCTGCCGCAAAGGGCTGGAGCCGATAAACGCAGGGGGGTAATGGTGGTATATGGCGACACTCGAAAACGGGGGCCTATATGCGGACATACTTAAAAATACTTAATGATTTGCTGCTATATGTGTGACCCTGTGAAAACAAGGCTTCGATGTGACGCTTTTGGCCGGTCAGACCCCTTGCGGCGCAAGGCTTTCAGAGCGCCAAAGTCAGGGGGGTAAGGGTAGTATATGGCGCACCCCGAAAACCGGGGTCTATTGCGTAACATACTTCAAATTATTTAATTATTTATCGCGGTGCTTGTAATGCCATGAGTTCATGGAATCCTATGTCACGCTTTAGGACTTCTGAATCCCTTGCGGCGCAACGGGTTCAGATCGTCAAAGTCACAGGGGTAAGGGTAACATACGGCACCCCTCAAAAAACGGGGTTCATTGCGTGACATGCTTCAAAGTTTTTAAGCAATTCAAAACAGGCAGCGGATGGCGCATTTCAGCACCATCCGCTGTCTGTTGTTCAATTCCAATTCCGTAAGGCAGTTGCCAGATGTTCATTTTTTGGGGGTCGTACTGTCTTATGACCAACGGCCTCCGTGAGACGCATTTATATCACGACACGAAAGGATGATGCCATGAGAAAACGAAACCGTCATGTGAGCGTCTGGATGAATGATGGGGAGTACCGCCATCTGAAACAGCAGGCTCACGCCGCCGGAATGGGCATAGACCCATTCATCCGCTGCCTCGTCGCAGACAGGGAGATCGCCCCCAGGCCGCCCGACAGCTATGATGATATTCTGCGGGAACTGTCCGCCATCGGCAACAACATCAACCAGATCGCACACTGGGCCAACGCCAGGAAGGGCGTCACGGACCCGGAAATGGAGACTGCCGCCGCCCTCGTCCGCCAGGCGTGGCGGCTGGTGAAAGGGGTGCGGTAATGGCATACGACAAGATCTATACCATCCGCGCCCGGCTCTATGACCGCATCTGCTATATCCTGGACCCGGCCAAGACCACCGCAGA
>CANQMW010000018.1 GCA_947625045.1 uncultured Oscillospiraceae bacterium | reverse complement strand
GTCAACTTCAAGACCTACACCAACTCCATCTGGGATAAGAAGCAGCGGAAAACGCCGGAAGATGACAGGACCGTATTCTATGACACCCAGCCGGTCATCATTACGGAGGAAGTGTTTGAGAAGGTCCAGCAGATACGCCAGCAGCGCCACCGCCAGACAAAAACCGGCAAGAGCAGTATCTTTTCCGGCCTGGTTTTCTGCGCGGACTGCGGTGCGAAGATGTACTACTGCACCAGCGTCAAGTTTGAGAAGCGGCAGGATTTTTTCACCTGTTCCACCCACCGGCATAACAAGGACAAATGCGGCAGTCATTACATCCGGGCGATGGTATTGGAGGATATGGTGCTGCGGCATATGCAGATGGTCATATCCTATGTGGCAAACCATGAAGCGCACTTCCGGGCGGTCATGGGAGACAAGCTGAAGCTGGCGTCCAACGAGGCCATCCGGGTGAACAAAAAGAAGCTGGCCAAGGCAGAGAAGCGGCTAAACGAGCTGGACCGCATCTTTATGCGGCTGTATGAGGACCGGGTGAATGGGACGATCTCCGACGGGCGGTTCGCGTCCATGAGCAAGTCCTATGATGACGAGCAAACGAAGCTCAAACAGGAAGTGGAAACGCTCACAAAAGAGGTGGCCCAGCAGGAGCAGAAAGCCAGCGATGTGGAACACTTCATAGCCCAGGCGCACAGATATGTTGGGCTGGAGGAACTGACGCCGTATGCACTGCATGAGCTTGTAAAGGCCATCTACATAGAGGCCCCGGATAAGAGCAGCGGCAAGCGGCGGCAGAGCATCCACATCTCCTATGACTTTGTGGGGTTCATCCCCATCCAAGAACTGATGCAAGTGGAAATGGCGTGACAACCGCCACGCCATTCCCGTAATTCGATATTGTACTGTCTTATGACGCCCCCTCTGACGAGGGGGCCTTATTCTTTATGCCGTCTGCTGGGCATAATGTAGATAAACCCCTTGACATATACCCCGGACGGGCATATGATATACATACCCCAAGGGGGTATACTGGACAAGGAGGCGCCGGGATGGAGAAAACGTGCTGCTGCGGCGGGAAGACCACCGAACGGACGGAGGAGGAGCGGACAAAGCTCATCCACCGCTTAAACCGCATCGAGGGCCAGATCCGCGGCCTCCGGGGCATGATAGAGAAGGACGCCTACTGCGCCGACGTGCTGGTGCAGTCGGCGGCGGTGAGCGCGGCGGTGAGCGCCTTTGAACGGGCGCTGCTGGAAAGCCACATCAAGGGCTGCGTGGTCCGGGACATCCGGGCCGGGAAGGACGAGGCCGCCGAGGAGCTGGCCGACGTGCTGAAAAAGCTCATCAAATAAGGAGGCGCATCGCATGGAACAGTATAACGTCACCGGCATGAGCTGCGCGGCCTGCTCCGCCCGGGTGGAGAAGGCGGTGAGCAAGGTCCCCGGCGTCACCGCCTGCGCGGTGAGCCTGCTGACCAACTCCATGGGCGTGGAGGGCACCGCCGCCCCCGCGGATATCATCGCCGCGGTGGTGGACGCGGGCTACGGCGCGTCCCTGAAGGGCGCGGCCGCCGCCCAGGCTCCCGCGGCCAATGAGGATGAACTGAAGGATACCGAGACGCCGAAGCTCCTGCGGCGGCTCATCATAAGCGTGTGCATACTGCTGCCCCTGATGTACGTGTCCATGGGGCACATGCTCTGGGACTGGCCCCTGCCGGGATTCCTGCGGGGGAACATGGTCTCCATCGGGCTCTATGAGCTGGTGCTGACGGCGCTGGTGATGGTCATCAACAACCGCTTCTTCGTCTCCGGCTTCAGGGCCCTGTGGCACCGGGCGCCCAACATGGACTCCCTGGTGGCCCTGGGGGCCGCGGCGGCCTTTGGCTACAGCCTGTGGGCCCTGTTCGCGGCAAGCTCTGCCATGATGACCGGCGGGGCGGAGGCGGCCATGGGCTACATGGACGAGTTCTACTTCGAGAGCGCCGCAACCATCCTCACGCTCATCACCGTGGGCAAGACCCTGGAGGCCCGGTCGAAAGGCCGGACCACCGACGCCCTCAAGGGGCTCATGAAGCTGGCGCCCAAGACCGCCACCGTCCTGCGGGACGGCAGGGAGGTACAGCTGCCCGTGGAGCAGGTGGCCGCCGGGGACGAGTTCACGGTGCGGCCGGGGGAGAACATCCCCGTGGATGGGGTGGTGCTGGAGGGCATGAGCGCCGTGGACGAGTCCACCCTCACCGGCGAGAGCGTGCCCGTGGACAAGGAGCCGGGCGCCAATGTGTCCTCCGGCACCATGAACCAGTCCGGGTTCCTCCGCTGCCGGGCCACGCGGGTGGGGCAGGATACGACGCTTTCCCAGATCATCCGCATGGTCAGCGACGCCGCCGCCACAAAGGCCCCCATCGCGAAGGTGGCCGACAAGGTGTCGGGCATATTCGTGCCCACGGTCATCGCCATCGCCCTGGTGACCATCGCGGCCTGGCTCATCGCCGGGCGGGCGCCAGGCTTCGCCCTGGCAAGGGGCATATCCGTGCTGGTCATAAGCTGCCCCTGCGCCTTGGGTCTCGCCACCCCCGTGGCGGTGATGGTGGGCAGCGGCGTGGGCGCGAAAAACGGCGTGCTCTTCAAGACCGCCGCCTCCCTGGAGGCCACCGGCCGGACGGACATCGTGGTCCTGGATAAGACCGGGACCATCACAGAAGGGCGGCCCCAGGTGACGGACATCCTCCCGGGCGAAGGCGTTTCCGAGGCGGAGCTCATGGGCCTGGCCTGGGCGCTGGAGCGCAAGAGCGAGCACCCCCTGGCCCGGGCGGTGAACGAGCGGGCGGAAAGTATGGGACTCGAACCCATCGAGGCCGCCGGCTTCCAGGCCCTGCCGGGCAACGGCCTGGCCGGGACGGCGGAGGGCCGCGCGCTGCTGGGCGGCAGCGGCGCGTTCATCGGCGGGAAGGTCACGGTCCCGGCGGATATGCAGGCGCGGGCCGACGCCCTGGCGGGGGAGGGGAAGACGCCCCTCTTCTTCGCCCGGGACGGGGAGCTTCTGGGCGTCATCGCCGTGGCGGACGTCATCAAGCCCGACAGCCCCCGGGCGGTGAAGGAGCTGCGGAACATGGGCGTGCGGGTGGTCATGCTCACCGGCGACAACGAGAGAACCGCCCGGGCCATCGGGGCCCAGGCCGGGGTGGACGAGGTGGTGGCCGGGGTGCTGCCCGACGGCAAGCAGGCCGTCATCCAGCGGCTCAAGCGCGAGGGCAAGGTCATCATGGTGGGCGACGGCGTGAATGACGCCCCGGCGCTGACCAGCGCGGACACCGGCGTGGCCATCGGCGCGGGCACGGATGTGGCCATCGACGCGGCGGACGTGGTGCTGATGAAGAGCAGCCTCGCGGACGTGCCGGCGGCCATCCGCCTGAGCCGGGCGACCCTGCGGAACATCCATGAGAACCTCTTCTGGGCGTTCATCTACAACAGTCTCGGCATCCCCCTGGCCACGGGGCTGTTCATCCCCCTCTTTGGCTGGCAGATGGACCCCATGTTCGGCGCGGCGGCTATGAGCCTGTCCAGCTTCTGCGTGGTGACCAACGCGCTGAGACTCAATTTCTTTCATATGCACGACGCCCGGCATGACCGGCGCAGGAAGCATAAAAACAACAAAAATCAAAAGGAGACGAAAACGATGGAAAAGACCATGAATATCGAGGGCATGATGTGCGCCCACTGCGAGGCCCGGGTGAAGAAGGCCCTGGAGGCCGTGTCCGGCGTGCAGGAGGCGAAGGTGAGCCATGAGGCGGGCACCGCTGTGGTGACCCTGAGCGCCGCCGTGGCCGACGAGACCCTGAAGAAGGCCGTGGAGGACCAGGACTACAAGGTCACGGCGATCGCGTGATATGCGAATATCGGTGAATAAAGACGTATAATGCCGGACACATGCGCACGCGGGCTCATATCGCGTGCGCATATTCATCGTATGTGTACGAATATCAGCGGATATCACAGAATATTTCAGAATATGCGAAAATGAATACGCCTTCCCTGCGCGAGGGGAGGCGTTTTTATGTCCGTTTTCAAAAAATATCCCTTCAACACAAAAAAGTGTTGAAATCGCTGGGGGGGGGGTGTTACAATGATGATGCTATATTCTGGTATTTTGCATCCAATTATTTTTTGAACAACGGGAGGAAAGCATATGAAAAAGCGTGCGTTGAGCCTGTTCCTGGCGTTCGTGATGACGCTGGGTCTGGCGATCCCCGCGTTTGCGGCGGCGCCTGACGCCCCGGCGGGCCTGGAAGAGCCGGAAGCGCCCGTGGAGGCCGTGGCCGAGGAACCCGCGCCCGCGGCGGCGGAGGTGCCTGTGCCGATCTCGAGCGGCGAAGAGGGCGGCGACAGCGGCAAAAATGAGAACTGGGGAACAGAGAAAACGGTAGTGGGCACCACCGTCAAGTTCAAGCTGCTCCCCGCCGAGAAAGCCATATATAAGATAGACCCCGATACTGAGGTCCTAGTGGGTAATATATGGAATGGTTCTGAGGATTCAGACGGAAAGTTCACGTTCCCGATCAGGCTCTACTCCGGGTATGCGCTCGACCACGTGGAGGGCGCAGAGGAAATAGAGAATTACCGGCATATGGGAACTAACGGCGACAAAGTCTTCCGCGGCTATGTGTTTGCACCTGAGTCCGGCGCGACGGTGGTCACCGTCTACGTAAAGAGCGCAACAGAGATCCAGCCCGTAAAGGTCAAATACACCAATCCGGAGTATTTCATTAACACAAACGAGGCGTTTTTGCCGGACCAGCCCGTGGACATCTATGTTCGGGAAGGATATAGCCTGAAGCTTGAGAACGCCACGCTCTCAAAAGATATATACGGCAGGGACATAGCTGTTTACAATGGTGTCGATGGAAACAATCGCTGCGTCTGCTGGCGCATCATACCCGATAAAGGCGCGACATCGGTAACGGTCACCGCTGTGGAAGGCGTCCCGAAGATAGGCACCCTGACCTGGGGCGGCGGCGTCGAAAAGGTCGAAAAGGAATACGGCGACCGGCAAAGGTTCGAGTATACCTATGGCGCGGCCCTGTACGCGCCCGATCTGTACACTCCCTTCTACGTGACAGTATACAACGGCTATACACTCCGCAGCAGCGACAACTATTATGTCGACCCCACCGGGACTCCCAATGAGTACCTCGTAAGCTATGTGGGTGAGGGGACCGAGAATATTGCCGTGGACATCCAGGCGGATCTGCCCCTGCGGGCCACGCTGCAGTTCGGCGAGGGCAGCGAGCTTATCAAGAGCGTCGCCCTGGACGGCGTGACCGTGCTGGAGGACCCCTCGAAGGACACGCCGCTGTCCATTTCCGAGGGGCAGATCGTAACGTTTACGCTGCAGTCCGGCAAGGCCTTTGAGGACGTCTGGCTCCAGTTCACGTACAGCGTCTGGGGAGCGTACATGAACAGGACAGAGCTGGACAGCTATGCTTACGTGTTCAACGGCGATCCCGCCGAGGCCGACGGCGTGGTCATCACGCTCACCGCCGAGGAGAAGGTGCAGTACCAGGTCGTGCTCAAAGGCGACTACACGGCGCAGGTCCAAAAGATGACCCTCTACGGCTCGCCGGTCAAGGGCGGTGACGTCTTTTCCGCTTACCCCGGGGATGGGCTCACCGTAGTGGTAGATAAGGACTATATCCTGAAAATGCCGGATGGCGTCATTTCCAGGAAGAGATATAACTTCAATGAGGTCGAGGATCCGAAGGACGTCAAGAGGATCTATACGATCCAGCTGGATAAATGGGAGGAGTATCTCGAGGACGACACGTATGTGCTGACGCTCACCGTAGAGGAGAATCCTACTATTACGGTGAATGTGGACCCGGCGGGCGCCATCACAGAGCTGGCATGGAACGGTACCAAGATAGAGCCCGAAACGGCTGGCACCTATAAGCTGCGTGATTATCATCTGGAGTGGATCTGGGACGAGGACAGTCTGAGCACAATAAGCCTGCTGACCTGCGAGCTCGACACGGGCTATTATATCATTATTGATAGAAATGCCGGGGTCTTCAACTGCATGGTGGATGAAGATGGGACAAAACGTCTTTATCTTTCTCTGCCTGGCGAGAAGGAGGAGATCACGGTCAGGGCCAAGAAGCTTGATGAGGCCACGGTCAAGTTCCAGGGCGACGACAAGGGCTGGTTTGGAGGCAGCTACCGCTACGTGAGCGGGCAGGACGCCATCTCCGGCAATCTGATCCCCAGCGAAAACAAGGTCCCGGCCGGCGCCAGTATGTACGTTGATCTGAGATGGCAGTATGTTTTGAAGTATGAAGGCAAAGTGGTCCCGGCTGAGGGCCAGGATGTCGACTATTATACGGAGGAGCCGGAGCCTTACCACTACTATACATTGACTGCCGTCAATGGCGCGGTGTATACCATTGAAAAGGACACGGAGGCCCCGGCGGCCGACATCGTTGAGATCAGGGTCAATAACGACGATAATTATATTGTTGACTGGGGAGGCGGCTCGTTCTTATTCCGGGAGAACTTCCCGCTGCGGGTGTATGTTTCCACGGAGGCAGTGCTTTCCGTGACCAACGGCCGGTGCGAATATGTCGAGAGCAATGGGTATTTTGACTACTATTATGTCACACCGGACGACGGCGCGAACGTGATCACGCTCAATGTCACGGAGAAGTACACCGGCGGCGTAGACATCGGCGGCGGCACGAGCAGGCCCAGTCCCAGCCCGTCCCCGTCTCCCTCTCCCAGCCCCAGCCCGTCTCCGTCTCCCTCTCCCTCTCCCAGCCCCTCTCCCACGCCGGGCACCGGCGGCGATAAGCCCACGGTCCCCGTGGACCCGCCCAAGACCAACGGCGGCACCGGCTGGAGCTATGACTACGACACCGGCGAGTGGTACTTCTTCAAGAAGGGCGAGGTGGTCGCGAACTACTGGGTGGGCAAGATCGACGGGGCCAGCCAGTGGGATAAGAACTGGTACTATGTGGGACCCGACGGCAAGATGCTGACCGGCATGCAGTACATCGACGACCTGCACGGCGGCTATGGCTGGTACTTCCTGCAGCCCAACAATGACCACGGCGAGGTCGGCAAGATGCTGACCGGCTGGCAGTGGGTCGGCGGCGACTACGGCGAGTGCTGGTTCGAGACGAAGTCCGGCTCCTCCGGCAAGTGCACCTGGTCTGAGAAGCTGGGCAACTGGAACGGCAGCATTTGGGTGAAGTGACTTAGCCCAGAGCAAAAAGCAAATTCTCAACGGGGAGCAGAGCTTCGGCTCTGCTCCTCTTCTTATTTATTGTTTCTTTTTTGGCGGAAACATGGTACAATCATACCAATATGGGAAAAGGAGGGCGCGGCATGGCCCAGACGGCAAAAAAGATCATGATCCTGGACGGCAACTCCATCGTCAACCGGGCCTATTTCGGCATCCATATGCTGAACGCCCCCGACGGCACCCCCACCAACGGGGTATACGGCTTCATCGCCATTTTGCAGCGGCTGCTGGAGCAGGAAAAGCCCGACGCCGTGGCCGTGACCTTCGACGTGCACGCCCCCACCTTCCGCCATGCAATGTCCGACGCCTATAAGGCCACGCGAAAGCCCATGCCCGAGGACCTGCGGGTGCAGATACCCCTTTTGAAGGAGCTGCTGGACGACATGGGCATCCGCCGGTATGAGCTGGCGGGCTGGGAGGCGGACGACCTGCTGGGCACCATGGCGGCGGCCTGCGAAAAGGACGGCTGGGCCTGCCGGCTGGTCACCGGCGACAAGGACTCCTTCCAGCTCATCACCGAGGACACCCACGTCATCCACATCAAGACCCGCATGGGCCAGACCGAGACGGTGGAATATGACCCCGCCCTGTTCCGGGCCGAGTACGGCCTGGAGCCCGCGGGCATGGTGGACCTGAAAGCCCTCATGGGCGACAGCTCCGACAACATCCCCGGCGTGCCCGGCATCGGCGAGAAGTCCGCATTGGACCTGCTGCACAGGTTCGGCACCCTGGACGGGGTGTATGAAAACATCGACGACGCCTCCATCAAGACGGGCCAGCGGGCGAAGCTGGCCGCGGGGAAGGACAGCGCGTACCTCTCATACACCCTCGCTACCATCCGGCGGGACGCGCCCATCCAGTTCGCCCCGGCGGACGCGGAATGGGAGCTGCACAGCACGGGGCCCCTCTATGCGCTGTGCAAACGGCTGGGCTTCGGCCGGTTCATCGAGCGCTGGGGCCTCACGCCGGACGGGAACGCCCCGGCGGAGGAGACGCCCGCCCTGCCCCATGTGACGGGGGACATGGCCGCGGCCCTGGCCGCGGTGCAGGCGGCGGAGATCGTGGCCGTGGGGCCTGCCCAGGACCTGGACGGCGTATCCCTCTGCGACGGGAAGGCGGTATACGACCTCACCTGGTCCGACGGGGGCGAGGAATATAACGAGCTTCTGCGCTCGCTCTTCTCGCCCGGCGTGAAAAAGGCCGCCCACCAGGTGAAGGAGCTGATGGCCCTGCTGCTGGCCGAGGGGCTGGATACGGGCGGCTTCGTCTTTGACACGGCCCTGGCCGGGTACCTTTTGGAGGCCACCGCGCCGGACTACGGCCTGCCCCGGCTGAGCCGGCGGTATCTGGGCCGGGAGCTGGACGGGGCCGAGGCGGTGTTTGAGCTGTACAGGGTCCTGCCGGACAAGCTCCGGGAGATGGGCATGGAAAAGCTCTATTATGAGGTGGAGCTGCCCCTGTGCGCCGTGCTGGCGGACATGGAGCGGGCGGGGTTTTTGGTGGACCGGAAGGCCCTCTATGACTTCGGCCAGGAGCTATCCGAGGGCATAACCGCCCTGCAGGAGGATATATGGGCCCAGGCCGGGGGCCAGTTCAACATCAACTCCCCCAAGCAGCTGGGCGAGGTGCTGTTCGAGCGGCTGGGCCTGCCCACGGGGAAGAAGAACCACCGGGGCTGGAGCACCAACGCCGATGTGCTGGAGGGCCTGCGGGACAAGCACCCCATCGTGGGGGAGATATTGGAGTACCGGGAGCTTACCAAGCTCAAGAGCACCTATACCGACGGCCTGCAAAAGGCCATCGGCCCCGACGGGCGCATCCATACCACCTTCCAGATGACCGTGACGGACACAGGGCGCCTGTCCTCCCGGGACCCCAACCTTCAAAATATCCCCGTGCGGCGGAAGCTGGGCGCTGGTATCCGGCGCATGTTCGTGGCCGGGCCGGGGAACGTGCTGGTGGACGCGGACTACAGCCAGATCGAGCTGCGGCTGCTGGCCCATATGTCCGGGGACGGGACCATGCGGGAGGCCTTTTTGTCCGGCGAGGACATCCACGCCGTCACGGCCAGCCAGGTCTTCGGCCTGCCCCTGGAGGAAATCACCCATGAACTGCGGAGCCGGGCCAAGGCGGTGAATTTCGGCATCGTCTATGGCATCTCCGCCTTCTCCCTGAGCCAGGACATCGGCGTCAGCCAGCCGGAGGCCAAGCTCTATATCGATACGTATCTGGAAAAATACCACGGCGTGCGGGAGTACATGGAGAGCACCATCGCCCAGGCGAAGGAGATGGGGTATGTCGCCACCCTCTTCGGCCGGCGGCGGCCCATCCCGGAGCTGCACGCCAGCAACTTCAACCTCCGCTCCTTCGGCGAGCGGGTGGCCCGGAACATGCCCATCCAGGGCACCGCAGCGGATATCATCAAGCTGGCCATGATACGGGTGTACGACCGGCTCGCCCGGGAGCTGCCCGAGGCGCGGCTTCTCTTGCAGGTACACGACGAGCTCATCGTGGAATGCCCGGCGGCCCTGGGGGAGCGGGCGGCGGCGATATTGAAGGAAGAGATGGAGCACACGGTGCAGTACTCTGTCCCCCTCACCGCCGACGCAAAGATCGGCCAGAGCTGGGCAGATGCACATTAAGACGATGGTCATTCGCAACGCGACAACCGAAGATATCCCCGCGGTCGCGGCGCTGGAGCGGGCATGCTTCTCCGACCCGTGGCCGGAGGACTTCATCGTCCGGCGGCTGGACAAGCTGCTGGCGGCGGAGGAAGACGGCCGGTTTTTGGGCTACGCGGCGCTTTCCAGCGTCCTGGACGAGGGGAGCCTGGACAGTTTGGCCGTGGACCCTGCCTGCCGCCGCCGCGGCGTGGCGGACGCCCTCATGGGTGAGATGGTGCGAAGGGCCCGGGAAAAGGAGCTCTCCTTTATCACGCTGGAGGTGCGCGCCTCCAATGCCGCCGCCATAGCCCTGTACGCCAAGCACGGCTTCGTGCCGGTGGGCCGGCGGACCAATTACTATGAAAAACCCAGAGAGGACGCCATTTTGATGACGTTGGTGCTGTGATGAAGATACTGGCTTTTGAATCCTCCTGCGACGAGACCGCCGCGGCGGTGGTGGAGGACGGGCGAAAAGTCCTGGCGGACGAGATATTCTCCCAGGTGGCCCTGCATGAGATATACGGCGGCGTGGTTCCGGAGATCGCGGCCCGCAGCCATTTGGAGGTCATCTCCCTGCTGGCGGATAGGGCGCTTCAAAAGGCGGGCATATCCCGCGGCGACATAGACGCGGTGGCCTGCACCTACGCGCCGGGGCTCATCGGCGCGGTGCTGGTTGGGGTGAACTTCGCCAAGAGCGCGGCATTGGCTCTCGGCGTGCCCCTCATCCCGGTGCACCATATCCGGGGCCATATCGCCGCCAACTACCTGGCCTTCCCGGAGCTGGAGCCGCCCTTTTTGTGTCTCGCCATCTCCGGGGGCAACACCATGCTGGTGGATGTACGGAGTTACACGGACATGCGGGTGCTGGGCCGGACCCGGGACGACGCGGCGGGGGAGTGCTTCGACAAATCCGCCCGGGTCATGGGCTTGGGCTACCCGGGGGGCAAGCCCATCGACGACCTGTCGAAACAGGGGGACGATAAGGCCTATGACCTGCCCCGGCCCGCCGTGAACGACGGCAATCCCTACGACATGAGCTTTTCCGGCCTGAAGACCGCGGTGGTGAACATCGTCCACCACGCTGAACAGACCGGGGAGGAGCTGGATAAGGCGGGCCTCGCCGCCAGCCTGTGCCGGGCGGTGAGCGAATCCCTGGTGAGCCGTACCATGGCCGCGGCGGAGGCCCTGGGCTACGCCCATGTGGCCGTGGCCGGGGGCGTGGCCGCCAACTCCCGCATCCGGGCGGACTTTGAATCCGCCTGCCAAAAGGCGGGGAAGACCCTCTATGTGCCGCCCCTGCGCCTCTGCGGCGACAACGGCGCCATGATCGGCGCGCAGGCCTACTATGAGTTTTTAGCGGGGCACACGGCAGGCAGCGACCTGAACGCTTATGCCACGATGGAGCTATAAGATGACCTACACTACCCACTCCGAAAAAGAAACCGAGGACCTGGGCGCGCGGTTTGCCGCGAATCTCCCGGCGGGGGCCGTGGTTGCCCTCTATGGGGACCTGGGCTGCGGCAAGACCGCCTTCGTCCGGGGCATGGCCCGGGGCATGGGCATCGACTGCGCCGTCACCAGCCCTACCTTCACCATCGTGAACGAATATGACGGCCCCCGGCCCCTGTTCCACTTCGACATGTACCGCCTTGGAAGCGCCGATGAGCTTTTCGACATCGGCTGGGAGGACTATCTCGCCCGGGGCGGCGTGTGCTCCGTGGAGTGGAGCGAGAACGTGCCCGGGGCCTTCGAGGGCGACGAGATCGCCGTCCGCTTTGAAAAGACCGGGGACAACGACAGAAAAATAACGATAGAGGGAGGACCCCTATGCTGACACTGGCGCTGGAGAGCTCCGCCAAGGCCGCCTCGGCGGCGGTATTTGAGGACGAAAAAATGCTGGCCTTCTCCATCCAGAACGCCGGCCTCACCCACAGCCGGACCCTCCTGCCCATGGCGGAGGACATGCTGAAAAACTTAGGGAAGAGCCCCGCGGACATCGACCGGGTGGCCGTGAGCCGGGGGCCCGGGTCCTTCACGGGCCTGCGCATAGGCCTGGCCGAGGCCAAGGGCCTGGGCTGGGCACTGGATAAGCCCCTGGTGGGGGTGTCCACGCTGGAGGCCATGGCCTGGGGCGGGCCGGTGCTGGACGGGCAGATGCTCTGCTGCGCCATGGACGCCCGCCGGGGGCAGGTGTATAACGCCCTGTTCACCGTGGAGGGCGGAAAGCCCGTGCGCCTGACGGAAGACAGGGCTATCTCTATCGGGGAGCTTGAAAGCGAGCTCATCGCCCGGCAGGAGCCGTGGATATTGTTGGGCGACGGGGCGGAGCTGTGCTACAGCACCCTGGACCGGAGCCAGGTGACCGTGTTCCTGGCGCCGGAGCCCCTGCGCGTCCAGAGTGCCCGGGGCGTGGGCCTGGCCGCCATGGGAAAGGAGGCTGTCCCTGCCGGGGAGCTCATGCCCCAGTACCTGCGCATGAGCCAGGCGGAGCGGGAACGGCTGGCAAAACTCGAAAAGGAATAAACTTCTGCAAAGGAGAGATCGATATGAGCAACTTAATGGTATTTTCCCACCCCCTCATCCAGCACAAGCTGTCCATCCTCCGGGACGAGAACACCTCCGTCAAGGAGTTCCGGGAGCTGGTCAGCGAGATCGCCAAGCTCATGTGCTATGAGGCCACCCGTGACCTGCCCCTGGAGGAGGTCAAGGTGAAGACCCCCGTGGCGGAGGCCACCTGCCGGCGGCTGGCGGGCAAGAAACTGGCCGTGGTGCCCATTTTGCGGGCGGGTCTCGGCATGGTGGACGGCATGGTGGACCTGATCCCCAGCGCCAAGGTGGGCCATGTGGGCCTGTACCGTGACCCGGAGACCCTGGCCCCGGTGAAGTACTACTTCAAGATGCCCCCCGATATCACCGAGCGGGACGTGATCGTTGTCGACCCCATGCTGGCCACCGGCGGCAGCGCCGTGGCGGCCATCCAGTTTTTGAAGGACGAGGGCGTCAAGCACATCAAGTTCATGTGCATCATCGCCGCCCCCGAGGGCGTGAAGGTGGTCCAGGAGGCCCACCCCGACGTGGACATCTTCGCCGCCGCCCTGGACGACCATCTGAACGACCACGGCTATATCGTCCCCGGTTTGGGCGACGCGGGAGATAGAATTTTCGGTACGAAATAAAAGAGACATTATAAGCCTCTGAACTGTACCAGGAGAAACGGACAGGGAAAAAGGCCCGTGGTGTAAGGGAATAGATAGACGGATGTGCGAAGGCATGTCCGTCTATTTTAACAGCATGCGTTCCGTGTTGTAGTAGTGAATGTAGTCGTGGACCAGAGTTCTGGCCTGGGCCAGGGTCTGGGGAGGATAGAGTCTGAGCGCTTCTGTTTTGAATATTCCAAAGAAACACTCCATAACTGCGTTGTCGTGTGGCGTGGCAGGTCTTGACATAGAGGGTGTGATGTTGTATTTTTGCAGTAGTTTCAAATACCCGTGGGACGTGTATTGAAACCCTTGGTCACTGTGAAGTTGGGGCTTTGCAGTGACCTTCTTTTTCATAGCGGCTCTAACCGTGTCATATACCAGTCTGCAATCATTTCTGGTACTCAACTTGTAGGATACGATATGGCGGTCATGCAAGTCAAGGATGGCGGAGAGGAAGAGGGTACCTTGCGAGGTGGGGATGTAGGTGATGTCAGTCACCCATTTTGTGTCAGGACGTGCAGAGTAGAAGTCCCGGGCCAGCAGGTTGCCGTATGTATGCAGAGAGGTCTGGGGCCGGTATATCCTGTGCCGCCGGCATTCGCTGAGCAGGCCATACTTCTGCATGATCCGCCAGACGGTCTTGAAGTTGCGGTGGATGCCCTTCTCCCGGGCCAACCATTTCTGCATCCTTCGGCACCCAAGGCTTTTGCCGTATTTCATACTGCGGCGCTGGCAGATCATCCGGGCAATATTTTCATCCCGGTCTGGCAGATCCTTTCTGGACAACCAGCCATAATAACCACTTCTGGAAACGGCAAAGTACCGGCACATCTCGGAAATGCTGTACTTCTCCCGGTTCCTGTATATGGCTTTGTACTTCTCTTTTGCTCTCACCTCCCTTCCATAACGTCCAGAAAATCCCGCAAAAGGTCTACTTCCATCCGCAGACGCTTCAGTTCGCTCCGCAGTGCCTGGTTAGTCTTTAACGCGTCTGCTTTCTTGCTGCGCGGATGACCGCGTCTGCGCTGCTCCTGCCTGCTTCGTCTAAAGTATCCCTTTACCTGCTCTTTACGCAGGCCTACTACCGAGGCTATCTCCTGGTATGTTTTTCCTTCCCGCCGGAGTTGCTCCATTTCCGGCCCCTTCTGTTTTACTTTCATGTATACTTCACCCCCTGGTGTATTCTATCTTACACCAGGGGGTCTTTTCAGTTGTCTGTTTTCCCCGGTACAGTTCACCCTCGGGGAGGCTTTCCTTTTGGAGGCTCCCTTGTGCAAAGGGAGCTGTCGCCGCCGTCAGGCGGTGACTGAGGGATTGTTACCAAGCTAGGTAGAATTCCAAGACTGGTAACAACCCCTCCGCCTCGCTCCGCTCAGCACCTCCCCTTGCACAGGGGAGGCTTGGCTCTGCCCATTTTTCCCCGGAAAAACGGGGCTGCAACTGTCAGTTGACACATTTCCAAGGCAAAACGGTTGCTATAGCAGGCCGTGGCCGGTATACTGAACGCCAGGTGGACCACCCAAATCCAATAAAGGAGGCGTTTCATATGCCTTTGGCCGATAAGATCATCGAGCTGCGGAAAAAGCAGGGCTGGAGCCAGATCGACCTGGCGGACAGGCTGGATGTGTCCCGCCAGTCCGTATCCAAGTGGGAGATGGCCCAGGCCGTGCCGGAGCTGGACAAGATATTGAAGATGAGCGAGCTGTTCGCCGTCACCACGGATTATTTATTGAAAGATGACCCCGCGTCGGACAGCGGCGGCGCCCTGCCGCCCCCGCCGGCAGAGGAGCCGCCCGCGCCTGCCCCAGAGCCGGAGGCGCCGCCCAAGTTTTGGCGGAAGAAGTGGCCCTGGGTGCAGGTGGCCTGCTTGCTGGTAGTGGCTGTCCTGGCGCTGTACGCGTCCCGCCATCGGGAGGAGGAATTGGTCCCGCCGCGGATGGCCCTGTCCGTGGAGCTGCTCCAGCCCTCGCCCATCCCCGAGGACATGGTGTCGGAAACGGCCACAGAAGAGACGTTCCAGGAAGCCGTCTCCGCCCCGGAGATGGAGGACGGCCCGGCCATGGAGATGTCCACCTATGAGGCCGGCGGCTATACCGTGGACGGCATCATCGACGAGGACCTGCTGGCCGCCATCGCGGCGGAATACGCCCCCTACGGCATCACCTGCGAGGACGGCCGCTGGTACTTTGAGGGCCAGCCCATCCGGGTGCTCACCGACGTGCTCACCTCCAACGGGGAGAGCCTGACCGGCGGCCATTTCCAGGGCACCATGCGCAACTTCGCCGGCGAGGGCGACATCGACGTGCGCACCGTCCGGGACTATGACCACTGCGATAGGGACGGCAACGGGAAGCTCCTGTATATCGAGACCTGCCCCGCCCACGGCGACGCGGTGTGGACCGAGCATTACGCGGAAGAGGAACATCATTAATAGTAAAACCGCCCCGGAGACGCGCTCTCCGGGGCTTTCGCAACTTTTAGTTGCGGGATTTTCAAGTTTTCTTGCTTGTCTGCAACGGGAAAAACGGGTATGCTGGGGGCAGCAAGAAAGGAGGTCGTGCGATATGACCATGGGCGAAAAACTCATTCAGCTGCGGAAACGGGAGTGCTGGACCCAGGACGATCTGGCGGAAAAGCTGGACGTGAGCCGCCAGTCCGTCAGCAAGTGGGAGGGGGACCTGGCGGCCCCGGCCATCGATAAGCTCCTGGAGCTGAGCCGGCTCTACGGCGTCAGCACCGACTATTTATTAAAGGATGAACTGGACCTGCCCGATACGGAGGAGGCGTCCTCGCCGGAGGAGCCGCCCCTGCGGCAGGTGACGCTGGAGGAGGCCCGGTCCTTCGTGGAGCTCAAGGAGGCGTCCGCCAAGCCCTTCGCCCTGGCGGTGGCGGCGTGCATCCTCTCCCCGGTGTGCCTCATTTTGCTGGGTGGGCTGTCCGCGATCCGCCCCGTCCGGGAGCAGATCGCCATGGCGGTAGGCCTGGCGGTGCTGTTCGCCTTCGTGGTCCCGGCGGTGGCCGTCTTCGTGCGCTGGGGGATGAAGCTGGAAAAATATGAGTATCTGGAAAAGGAGGTCTTCACGCCTGCCCCCGGCGTGGAGGCGCTGGCCCGGGATGGTATGGACCGGGACCGGGAGACCCACAGCCGCCGGATGGTGACGGGCGTATGCCTGTGCGTGGCGTCGGCGGTGCCAATACTGGTGTGCGTGGCCGCCGAGAGTGAGTTTTTGCTGACCTGCGGCATTGGCCTGCTGCTGGCCATCGTGGCGGTGGGGGCGTATCTCATCGTCAGCGTGTCCATCCCCTGGGGCGCGTACCAGATGCTCCTGCAGGAGGGGGACTATGCCCCGGAGAAGAAGGCGCCCTGGCGGCGGGCGGTGACAGGCGTCTACTGGTGCCTGGTCACAGCGGGGTACCTGGCCTGGAGCTTCATCACTAAGCGCTGGGACTTCACATGGCTGGTCTGGCCGGTGGCGGCGGTGCTGTTCGCGGCCCTGGCCGCGGCGGTGGAGCTGACGGAGAAGAGGAAAAGGTAATATGTCCATCCGACGCGCGGCGGGAACCGGCAGTGTCACGGTCCCACGGCTCGTGAGCAAATCGGGGTCCCCACGCGAGCCCAGCGCAGCGGGTCGCGCGGGGAAAAGGAGGAGCCACGGGCCATTCGAGCTTTGCCGCTTGCGGCAAAGGGAGACCTGGCTTGTGTGCTCCGACGCCAACAAGTGGGTCGGGATACTGTCGGGCCCGTCCGCGCTATGCCTGACCGCGTCGAAAGCAAAAGCCCGGACCGTGAGGTCCGGGCTTTACATCATTTCTAAAGACCTTATTGTTTATGCTCACTCTCAAAGTGCCGGATCATTTTCAATACCAGCGCCTTTTCCTCCGCCGTCAGCCCGGCCAGAGAAATGCGGTCGGCATCCTCCAGGCCAAGCAGGTGGTCCACCGACACCCGGAAATATCGGGACAGCTCCACCAGCGACTGCATGCTGGGATTGCTGACGCTCATCTCCCACGCATTCACCGCCGCCCGCGTGGCACCCAGCGCCTCGGCCAGGGCCGACTGGCTGATGCTCTCCCGATCCCGGAGCTGCCGTATACGGTCGCCGATCTGCATAGTTCTCACCTCGCGTCAACATGGTAAGGGCGCGTTTTGCAACGCGCCCTTGATTTATTCCGTTTACGACGCTTTCGTCTTGCGCCGGTCGTTGTACTGGGACGCGGCCTTGGCCTCGGCTCGGGCATCGGCTTGTTTCAGGGCGTCCATGCGCCCGGCCACGTCGGGCTGGGCGGCGGCCACGGCCAGCTTCCGCTGGCGGCGGGTGGTGATCTCCTCGCCCTTGGGCTGGATGTCGCCGGCGGCGGTCAGGGCCATCTTCGTCATCAGCGGGCCAACCAGCTCATAGATGAGCACGGCGAACAGCGTGATATTGCGGATGAGGGCGCCCTGCTCGCCCAGCTGCATGGCGGTGGTGCACATGCCCAGGGCCACGCCGGCCTGGGGCAGGAGGGTGACGCCCAGGTACTTGCATATCTCCGGGGAGCAGTGGGTGGCCTTGGCGGAGGCCCGGGCGCCCAGGTACTTGCCCGCGGACCGGGCCAGAATGTAGACCACGCCGATGAGCACGATGGTGCCGGAGGCGAACACGCTCAGATCGAGCTCCGCGCCGCACAGCACGAAGAACAGCGCCAGCACCGGGCTGGACCACTTGTCCGCCAGGTACATAAGGTCGCCGGACAGGGGGCAGCAGTTGCAGAACACCGTGCCCAGCATCATGCATACCAGAAGGGAGGAGAACCCGATGGTCACGGGGCCGATGCGGAACTCCGCCATGGACAGCGCCACCGTGAGGAACACGAAGGCAATGGTCATATTGAGGCGGTTGGTGTTGGAGTTGAAGAGCTTTTCCAGCTGGGTCAGCAGCCACCCCATCAGCGCGCCCAGGCTCAGGGAGCAGACGATCTCCAGGATGGGGTTCACCAGGATGGACACCATGTCCATGTTGCCGGTGACCAGGGTCTTGGCGACGCCGAAGGAGACGGCGAAGACGATGAGGCCCACCGCGTCGTCCAGGGCGACCACGGGCAGCAGGAGGTTGGTGAGCGGTCCCTTGGCCTTATACTGCCGCACCACCATCAGCGTGGCCGCCGGGGCGGTGGCCGTGGCGATGGCGCCCAGGGTGATGGCCTGGGCCGTAGTGAGCACGTCGGGCCGCAGGGTGTGGAAGATGATGAGGGCGATATCCACGAACAGCGTGGCCGTCAGGGCCTGGAACACGCCCACCACGAAGGTCTGTTTGCCGATGGCCTTCAGCTCCGCCAGGCGGAACTCACTGCCGATGGAGAAGGCGATGAAGCCCAGGGCGATGTCGGAGGCCAGCTCCAGCCCCTCCACCTGGGCGAAGCTGGTGAAGCCCAGGTAGTCGATGCCCAGCGCCCCCAGGAAGAAGGGGCCTATGAGCACGCCGGACACCAGGTACGCCGTCACGTTGGGCAGCTTGGCCAGCCGGGAGATGCGGGTCATCAAAAGTCCCGCCAGGATGGCCACGGATACGGAGAGTAGGGTCGTCATGGAAATTATTACCTGATTTCTTTTCTGAAATTAATTTTACTTATATATAATTTATATCTCTGCACATACAGGTTATTAATATAGTGCGAGAAACGTGAAAAATCAAGTGCCAATTTCAACAAAAACAGAGGACGTTTCCGAAAAAACGTCCTCTGGGTCGCAAAATGCGGTTTTTTGGCGGTTTACAGCAGCTTCAGGGCGATCTTCATGACCACCTTGCGGAAGGTGGCGGGCTCGCCGTCCATGATCAGGCCGGGACGGTGGATGTCCCAGGGGAACAGGACGATGAAGTCGCCGGGATAGACGGTGAGGACGGTCTCCTCCTCCACGGAGGAGTAGTTGATCTTGTCCTTCTCGGGATGGGCCTCGGAGATGGTCTCCCGGCCGGTGCGGGGGGCCACGCCGATGCGCTCGCCGGCCTCGGGCCAGTAGAACAGGTCCAGGTACTTGTCGTGGGCCTCGGCCTTGGCCTCCGCCTTGGTGGTGATGTCCGAGATGTTGGCGTACATGTCGGCGCCCTCGATCTCGACCTTGCCGGGTTCCATGGCCATGACGTCGTTGGTCTTGAGCCACTGGATGGCCCGCTGGATGGCGGCGGGATAGTAAGAGAAATCGTCCTGGCCGTTGAGCTTGGAAAGGATCATGGTGGGACCTCCTTATAGTTTAAGTTGATAGGTAAATTATAGCATGTCCAAAAGTCGTTCGCAACGGGTTTCACCGTATTTTCCGGCACTCCACATACCAGCGCTTGTCCAGGCTGTGGCCCACGGAAAAGCTCTTTTTGGGGTAGTTGCCGCAGGTCTCGATGTGAGGGAAGAGCTCGGCTTTATTGAGCGCGGGCAGCAGCCACGCCCCATTGCCCGGCTTCGCCGCCAGGGCCCGGGCCTCCTCCTCGCCGTGGATATAGTCCACCGTGCCCCCGTGGGCGGCGATATAGGCGTTTGCCAGCTCGTCGGCCCTGGCCACCAGCGCCCCGGTGTCCCCGCCGGACAAAGTCTCCACGAACCCGCCGGCGTCGGTGCCGAACACCACCCGGTGGATGGGGTAGAACTCCACCGCGTCGTCCCGGAGGTTTTCAAGCTCCGCTAATGCGTACCGGGCCGGGTGGTCCATGGCCGCGCCGGCGGCCTTCAGGGCCTCCCAGTGCTCTTTGGCGGCGGCCAGGGAGTGGTTGCCGTCCCCCATGGCGAACACGATGGGCCCGGGCAGGGCGTCGATGGCCGCTTTCACCGCGGCGGCCTGGTCCCCGTGGACCCGGAAGCCCTTCAAATGCCCGCCCCCCTCATAGAGGCCGAAGTCATAGAGGAGCTCCTCGGCCCCGGCGGCCAGGGGCATCACCGTATCCCCCACGTCGTCCATGAACAGCACGATGTGGGGCATCTCCAGCGCCGCCTGCCGCCGCAGGGCCGCCCGGGTGGGCAGCCGGGCGGGGACGGTGGCCTCCGTGGAGCGCACGGGGGACTTTGACCCCGCCGTCCAGTCATAGGCCTCCAGGTCCAGCTTCCCCACCAGGCCACGCCGGACCTTGCCGTTTGGGAGCGTCCGCTCCACATAGATGTAAGAATCGGGAATATTTCGGAAAACATCCCCCACCAGATAATCTTCCATGGCTTGGCACAGGGCCGCCTTGCGCGCTTCCACATCCGGGGCGTTCAGATACGCCTCCGGCAACATGAGCCGCAGAGCGGAGGGGGCCTGGCCCACATACTCGCTCATGGTCTCCCAATACTCCGGCCGGGCGGAGAACTGGTCGCAGGCCACCGTGGCCCACCTGGTCATGTCCGTGCCCTCTTTGGGCAGGAGGATATCCGCGGGGGTGAAAATATCTTTCATTTTAAATCCTTTCCTTATTGCCCTCCTCAGATGAGGGGGCTGTCAGCTAATGGGGTCCCCGCGCGAGCCCAGCGAAGCGGGTCGCGTGGGGAAGAGGAGGAGCCGCGGGCCACTCGAACTTTGCCGCTTGCGGCAAAGGGAGACCTGGCTTGCGTGCTCCGACGAGGATATGTCAATTTTACCCCATCCGGCATAGGATGACAAGAGGTGATGTGATTTGGACTTTACCCTGCTGGGGACCGACCCCCGGTTCCCCTACTTAAAGCGCCGCCTGGAGCTGGACGGCCACAGCGTCCTGCCTACGGCGGGACACAAGATCGCCCCACCCTCCTGGCGGGAGGGAGTGCCCTACTATAAGGACGAGATATACGTCATCGAGAATGCCGCCCTCACGGCGGAGGGGGCCTTGGAGCTTCTCATGCGCCGGTCCAACCGGGCCGTGGCGGGCATGGAGGTACTGGTGGCGGGCTACGGGCGCGTAGGCGCCTTTCTCGCCGGGATGCTCACCGGACTGGGGGCCCGTGTGACCGTGGCGGCCCGGAACGAGGCCGCCCGGGCCGCCGCGAGGCTCCACGGCTGCCGGGCGGTGGATTTTGAGCACATACCTCCCGCGTTCGACGCGGTGGTGAACACCGTCCCCGCCCCGGTGTTGGCGGGGGACTACGGCGGGGCGCTGTGCATGGACCTGGCCAGCGCGCCGGGGGGCTGGGCCTCGGACGCGCCGGTGCTGAAGGCCCCGGGCCTGCCGGGGCTGTACGCCCCCAAGGCCGCCGCCGACGTGATGGCGGAGGCCATATATCGTGTGATCGAGGAGGAAGAAGACCATGGAGAGTAAACTGCGCCTGGGGCTGGCCCTCACCGGCTCCTACTGCTCCTTTTCCAAGCTGGAGGCGGTGCTGCCGGACCTGTGCGAAGCGTTCGACGTGCTGCCCATCTTCAGCGAGAGCGCCCAAAAGGACAGCCGCTTCGGCGCCGGGGCGGATTGGATGGCAAAGCTGGAAGAGATGACGGGCCACGCTCCCGTCATGTCCATCGCCGGGGCGGAGCCGTTGGGACCTAAAAACCTTATCGACGTGCTGGCCATCGTGCCCTGCACGGGCAACACCCTGGGCAAGCTCGCCCGGGGGATCACCGACACCGCTGTCACCATGGCGGCCAAGGGGCACCTCAGAAACGGCAAGCCGGTGGTCATCGGCGTGTCCACCAACGACGGCCTGGCCGGCTCCGCGGAGAACATAGGCCGGCTCCTGGCCCGCAAGCACATATATTTCGTCCCCTTCGGCCAGGACGACCCGGCCGCCAAGCCCATGAGCCTGAGCTGCCGGTATGAGCGGATCGTCCCCGCCGTGCAGGCGGCGTATGAGGGGAAACAATTACAGCCTATCCTGGCCTGAACCGTCCCCGGCGCTCCCCCGCAAGGGGGAGCGTCCTTATTTTTGGAAAATTCTTCAAAAGGGCATTATGTAACTTGCTATACATCGTATTGTATCATACTGACCCATTTTAGCCCAATATGTGGGACACATCCCCCACATACTTGCTATTTTGGGCCGTTTATGATATTATTTTATGGGATTTGACCCGCAGGAGGCGTAAAAATGGCCCGTGCTCCCCGAAAAAAAAGAAAGACGGTGTACTTAAAGCCAGGGCAGAAGATGCTGCTGGTGCTGGGCCTGCTCGCCATTTTTGCCGTGTGCAGCACGCTGTTTCTGAACTTCCATACCATACGGGAAATGGAGGCGCCCCCCGCCGAGGGCTCCGGCTTCACCGACCCCGTCACCGGGTTCATCATGGTGGGCGAGGGGGAGCTGACCGCGCCTTTTTATAACGAGGGCTTCGCCGTGGTGGATGAATTCGGCCGGGGCACCCAGGTGGAACTGGAGAGCTGGGAGCCCTTCGTCACCGAGTCCGGCGAGGAATATTACCACGCCTATGTGGGCGGCGAGCTGGGCTACATCCCCTGTGTCAACATCACCGACGACCAGTCAGAGCTGATGCAGGAGACGCAGCTTTATGTGCGCACGCCGGTGCACCTTCTGACGGAGCCGGACGGCATCGAGCTGGGGAGCCTTGTGCAGAAGGGCACGCTTTTGCGGGTGGTTGGCTACGACCACTTCAAGCCCGACGGCACCGTCAACATGTACCACGTGAAGATGGGCGACGAGTTCGGGTGGATCAAGTCTGAATACGCCGTGCTGGACTACGGCGCCGCCATGGACGTGTGGATAGGCCCCGCGGGCTACGATATCCACGAGACCGTGGACAACTACGGCGGCGGCGAGGCCAAGGACCTGGACTACTGGCCCCACGCCAAGGGGGACTTCGCCGACGAGGGCAACGTGATGCCTGAGGATGTGTACGCCCTGTATATGCCCGCGAGCCACGCCACCATGGACACCCTGGACGACTACTTGGAGATAGCCGAGGGCACCGCCATCAACGCCTTCGTGATCACCCTGAACGACGGCCTGGAGATGGCCTATGAGTCCCCCTGGATAGAGCAGTACGGCCTCATGGAGGAGTACCACGCCTACAACACCCTGGAGGGCTTTGCCGAAGTGGTGCAGACCCTGCGGGACAAGGGCTATTACGTCATCGGCCGCGTCACCACCTTCCGGGACGACCCCCTGGCCCAGGCCCGGCCCGAGTGGTCCATCGTGGACGGCACCGGCAGGCCCTATGAGATGAGCGGCTCCTACTGGCCCTCCCCCTACAGCCGGGACGTGTGGAAGCTGAAGGTGGGCTTTGCCGTGGAGGCGGCGGACAATTTCGCCCTCAATGAGATACAGTTCGACTATGTCCGTTTCCCGGACTACATTCTGGAGCAGGAGACCTATCTTGACCAGCGCAACGCCCTGGGCGAGTCCATGGCCCAGGCGGTGCAGCGGTTTTTGACCTACGCCTGCGACGTGCTGCATGAGCACGGGGTCTATGTGGCGGCGGACGTGTTCGGCGAGACCGCCAACAGCTATGTGTCCACCTACGGCCAGTACTGGCCCGCCATCTCCGACGTGGTGGATGTGATCAGCGGCATGCCCTACCCTGACCACTTCGGCCGGTATCAGGAAAACAACCGCTGGATCATCCCCTATAAGCGGCCGTACCTCATGCTCCACAACTGGGGCCTGCACGTGTTCGACCGGCAGCAGGAGTGCGCCAGCCCCGCCATCGTGCGGACCTGGATGCAGACCTGGGACGATTCGGACTATGAGTACAACGCCCTGAACATCCAGCGGCAGATCGTGGGCGTGTACGACGCCGGCGTCCCCGGCGGGTACATGCTGTGGCACGGCAACGGCTCGCTGTGGGTGGCGGAGGACCTGCCCGGCGCCATCGAGTACGACTACCGCCAGCTCTATGAGGAGGCCAAGGAGCAGAACATTCTCCTGTCGGACTACATAGACATGCCCACCGAGGACTGAAAACCGACATAGAGACCGCCCCGTCCGGCAAGGACGGGGCGGTGTTCCTATGGGGTCAGGTCAGCTCTGGGGCAGGGCCTCGCCGAAGACCTCCGCGATGTCCACGGTCTCGAAGTCATCCTTCCATTCCACCTGGGCGGCCTGGACGGTCTCGTTGATCTTATCCAGCATGGCCTGGTCCGCGGCGTCCGCCCGCAGGGTGGCGGCGGAGGTGCCGTTTCGCATGACGGGCGCGTCAAGGTCCAGGGGCAGGCGAAGGATGATGTGCCAGCCGTAGCTGGATTGGACGGGCTCGGAAAGGCCGTACTCCTCCAGGGCCGCGGCGGTGTCCGAAAATTCCGCCACCATGGTCCCGGGGGCGAACTGGTAGCCGTCAGGGTAGGCGGCGAGACCCGTGTCCTCAGTATTTTCCTCCATGAGCTCGTCGAAGAGCGCCTCCAGCGCCTCAGGGTCGTCGGCCTTGGCGGACAGCTCCTCATAGAGGTCGTCGGCCTTCTCCTTCGCCGCGGTCTGCTCATCCTCCGGCAGGGGCTCGCTGGTGGCCTGGTCCACGGTCATGAGCAGGATGTGCTTGCAGCGAAGGTCGCCCTCCTCTTCGGCGAAGGCCAGGGCGTCCTCGTCGGGATAGTCCGCGCCCTGGGCCCCGTAGAGGGCTTCAGAGCACTTGCCGTAGAGGGCGTCCGCCCCGCTCATCCGCTCAAAGAGGGCCCGGTCCATAAAGAGGGTGTCCAGATACCCCTGGAAGGCGGTCAGCTCGTTTTCGGTGCACTCCCCGTCCCCGTCGCCGTAGTTGTCCGCGGCGGTCTCGAAGGTAGTGGATATCTCGTCCTGTTCCTCCTGGGTCAGGGACACGTCCAGCTCCTTCGCCAGTTCCTCGATGGCGAGATACTGGGCCATGCTGGACCAGGCGCTGAGGCGCACCACGTCCGCGTTGGTGTTGCCGGGGGCCACATCCTCGCTGTCCCAGCCGTTGAAGGGCATCAGGCCCATGCTGGCCAGGTACGCGGTGTAGTCCACATAGTAGCTCAGCCAGTAGTAATACTCCCGCCAGGTCACGTCCTGGCCGTTGAAGGAGGCCACGACGGTGTCCGGCTCATAGGCCGTGGGCCCCAGGCCGGGGACGGGGGTAGCCGTGGGCTCCGGCTCCTCAGTGGGCTCTGCCGCTTCGGCGGGCTGGCTGTCGTCGGCAGCCTCTTCGGGCGCGTCCGCTGCCTCGGGCGCGTCGGTGGCCTCGGCGGTATCCGCCGCCGGCTCGTCCAGGGTCTGGATCTTGTTGGAGCCGCAGCCGGCCAGCAGGGACAGAGCCAGGATCAGGCACAGCAGCGCGGCGGTGAGACGTGTTCTCATAAGGGGACCTCCTTTGTGGGTAGAGGGGCCTCAAAGCCCCTGCCGCACAGTATATCACGTTCCGGCCCCGTCCACAAGCACCCTTGACGGAAAGGGGGGCTGGTGCTATCATATATTCGTCAAAATAGCGGGAATTTGGCTTTTGGGAGGGCCTATGAATATCATCATCGTGGGCGCCGGCAAGATCGGTTTCACCCTGACCCAGTATCTGACCCGGGAGGGCCATGACGTGACGGTCATCGACCGCAAGGCCGAGCGCATCAGTCTGGTGAACACCACCCTGGACGCCATAACTGTGACCGGCAGCGTGGACCTGGAGCTGCTGCGCCTGGCGGGAGCGGCCTCGGCGGACCTGCTCATCGCCGCGACCAACTCGGACGAGTCCAATATCCTCTGCTGCATGATGGCCCGGAAGCTGGGCGTGAAACATACCATCGCCCGGGTGCGCCGGCGGGAGCACTTCGAGGCGGTCATGTTCCTGCGGGAGGAGCTGGGCCTTTCCATGACCATCAATCCCGAGCAGGACACCGCCCGGGAGATCAGCCGCGTGCTGCGCTTCCCCTCCGCCGCCAAGGTGGAGCCCTTCGCCAAGGGCCAGGCGGAGCTGGTGGAGTTCAAGCTCATGGAGGACAACCCCCTGTGCGGGACGGAGCTCAAAAACTTCCACGGCCGCTTCGACCGCGGCACCCTTATATGCGCGGTGCGCCGGGGGGAGGACGTGATCATCCCCGGCGGCGACTTCGTCTTCCAGGCCGGCGACAGCGTGAACGTGGTGGGCGCGCCCCGGGAGATACACGCCTTTTTCAGGGCCATGGCCATCTTCAAAAAGAGCGCGAAGAGCGTCATGATCGTGGGCGGCGGCCATGTGGGCGTGTACCTGGGCCGTCAGCTCCTCAGCATGGGCATCCGGGTGAAGATCCTGGAGCAGGACGAGGCCAAGTGCAGCGCCATCAAGGACCTGCTGCCCAAGGCGGATGTCATCTGCGCCGACGGCTCCCGGCCCGACGTGCTGGAGGAGGAGGGCCTCCGGGGCACCGACGCCCTGGTGGCCATCACCGGCTCCGACGAGATCAACATCATCCTGGGCGCCTACGCCCGGTCCGTGGGCGTGCCCAAGGCCATCGCCAAGGTCAACGAGGACCACCTCATCTCCCTGGCCGAGTCCTTCGGCCTGGAGGAGCCGGTCCAGCCCCGGGTCATCACCGGCCAGCAGGTGCTGCAGTATGTGCGCAGCATGGCCAACGCCAGCGGCACCGGCGGCGTGGAGATGCTCCGGCGCATCCTGGACGGAAAGCTGGAGGTGCTGGAGTTCCGGGCGGGGGCGGCCGGCCCCTGCATCGGCGTGGCCCTGCGGGACATGCCCATCCGGCAGGACGTGCTGGTGGCGGCCATCATCCGCAGCGGCAGGTGCCTCATCCCCGGCGGCAATGACGCCATCCAGCCCGGCGACAGCGTGCTGGCCGTGACCACCCGGCGGGGCATGACCCGGCTGGAAGACATACTGAGAGGGTAAGGGCGTGAATTACCGGATCATATCGAGCATCCTGGGCCGCATCCTGGCCATCGAGGCGGGACTGCTGCTGGCGCCCACGGTGGTGGCCGCCGTATACGGGGAGAGCCTGAGCCCCTTTCTGTGGACCATCCTCATCTCCCTGCTCACGGCGGTGGTGCTGTACCTCATAGGCCGGAAGCACACGGGCACGCTCCACCCCCGGGAGGGGTTCGTGTCCGTGACCCTGAGCTGGCTCGTCATCTCCCTGGTGGGGGCGCTGCCCTTCGTCTACTCCGGCGCCATCCCCAACTACATAAGCGCCCTGTTCGAGATCATCTCCGGCTTCACAACCACCGGCGCCAGCGTACTGCCCGAGGTGGAGGTGGTGCCCAAGGGGGTGCTGTTCTGGCGGAGCTTCTCCCACTTCGTGGGCGGCATGGGCGTGCTGGTATTCATGATGGCCATCCTGCCCACCGACGACGAGCACTCCATGCACCTTCTCCGGGCGGAGGTGCCCGGCCCCGTGAAGGGCAAGCTCATGCCCAAGATGCGCTCCACGGCCCGGGCCTTGTACATCATATATCTCTGCATGACGGTGGTGGAGGTCGTGCTGCTCATGGCCGGAGGCCTGGGCTGGTTCGACGCGCTGACCACCGCCTTCGGCACCGCCGGCACCGGCGGCTTCGGCGTGCGCAACGCCAGCATAGGCGCCTATAACAGCGCCTATGTGGACGTGGTGGTTGGCGTGTTCATGGTCCTGTTTGGCGTGAACTTTAACCTGTACTACCTTATCCTGATGAAGCGGTCCCTGAAGAGCCTGAAAAGCCAGGAGCTGTGGGTGTACCTGGCCGTCATCGCGGGGGCGACGGTCACCATCGCCCTGAACATCGCCCATCTTTACAGCAGCTTCATGGAGTCGCTGCGCTACTCCTTCTTCCAGGTGTCCAGCATCATCACGACCACCGGCTTCGCCACGGCGGACTTCAATGTCTGGCCCAGCTATTCCCGGGCGTTGCTGGTTCTGCTGATGCTCCTGGGCGCCTGCGCCGGCAGCACCGGCGGCGGCACCAAGGTGGCGCGCCTCGTCATCGTGGGCAAGGCCATATGGGCGGAGATACGGAAGCTCCTCTTTCCCCGGTCTGTCAGCCGGGTGACCCTGGACGGGGAGCGGCTGGAGGCCGACGCCATCCGCAACACCATGGTCTACTATATCCTCTATACCTTCTTCGCCCTGGGGGCGTTCCTGCTCCTGAGCACGGAGGGCTACGACTTGGAGACCACCTTCACCAGCGTCATAAGCTGCCTTTCCAACATCGGCCCTGGCCTGTCCCTGGTGGGGCCCACGGGCAACTTCTCCATCTGGAGCGGCCCGGCAAAGCTCATTTTGAGCCTGTGCATGCTGCTGGGGCGGCTGGAGATCTTCCCGGTGCTCACATTGTTCGCCTCCGGCGTCTGGCGCAGGAAGTCCTGAGCGGGACATAAATTTGAACGAGCCTTACATACCATTCATATAAGAAAGGGGCACACCATGAAATTCTATCCCATGACCGCCTCCGAAGTGGAGGAGAGCGAGCTCAACAAGGAATACAAGACCGCCCGGGAGATCGGGAAGGTGAAGATGGGGGAGCTTCGGCTGTTCGTGAAGTCGGGCCTCAAGACCTACTACATCCCCTACCACGACGTGAGACGCCTGTTCCGCCGGGTCATGGCCGTGCCGGCGAAGCTGTGCTGCGGCAAGGGGGACTTCGAGATCGAGAACCTGGTCATCTGCGGCGAGGGGGACCAGGAGCTGGCCCAGGTCCAGCTGCCCGGCAAAAAGGCCGCCCAGATCCTCATGGAGGAGCTGAAGCAGCGCGTTCCCGAGGCGGAATTCGGCCGTCCGGCCCAGGAGACCCTCGCCGAATGACAAATTCCCTGCATTTTTCGCCTTGATTTTCGCTTATTTTCGGAAAAAGGGCTTGCACTTTTCACACTTTGGCGCTAGAATATCTTTGATTGAATGTGTTCACAATTTGCTAACAATTTTTTCTTTTAAACGGGTGAAGATATGACATCCTCGGAAGCCCTGGAAAAGCTCCTGCGCTCCTACGTCCGGTACTACGACGTGATCCGGGAAGACGTGCAGCCCCCCTTTGACGCGGAGGCACGGTTCCACTCCCACGGGGAGACGTATGTGCTTGTAAAGAGCGCCCGCATCTCCGAGGCGGATTCCCACGAGTACGTCTATTTCGCCGCGGTGGAGGACCTGACGCTGGATAAGCTGATGGAGATGGACGCCGCCGCCTGGGAGCGGGGCATATCCTACGTCAAGCCCCACAGCGCCCACCGCAATTCCGACGTTACATTGATCGTCCTGGCGGACCGCATCGAGCCGGACGCCATGGCCGCGGTGAAGAAGCTGAAACACTATAAAAGCTACAGCTACCGCCTGCAGGGCTGGAGCAACTATCGCGCGGTTGCACTAGAGACTTCTTCCGGCACCCTGGTCTATAACCGCCTGGGCCGGGAACTGAAGAAGCTCTTTCGCAATATTTCAAATCAAAGGTAGGGAGAGTTATCATGATTGCAGTACTGATCATCCTCGCGGCGATCGTTTTGCTGGTCATCGGCTATGTTACCTATGGCTCCTGGCTGGCAAAGCAGTGGGGCATCGACCCCAGCAGAAAGACCCCTGCGGTGGAGATGGAAGACGGCGTGGACTACGTCGCCGCCAAGCCCGCCGTTCTGATGGGTCACCACTTCTCGTCCATCGCGGGCGCCGGCCCCATCAACGGACCGATCCAGGCCTCCGTTTTTGGCTGGGTCCCCGTATTCCTGTGGTGCGTCATTGGCGGTATCTTCTTTGGCGGCCTGCAGGACTTCGGCTCCCTGTTCGCGTCCATCCGTAACGAGGGCAAGTCCGTCGGCGAGATCATCAAGACCTCCATGGGCGACCGCGCCAAGAAGCTGTTCATCCTGTTCGCTCTGCTGGTGCTCATCATGGTCATCGCGTCCTTCGTGAACGTCGTGGCCGGCACCTTCATGTCCGACTCCGTGGGCATCACCTCCGGCGACGCCGTGACCGGCAACGAGACCACCGCTATGGTGTCCGTGCTGTTCATCGTCCTGGCCATCATCTACGGCCTGCTGACCAATAAGGCCGGCCTGGGCACCGTGCCCGCCACCATCATCGGCATCATCGGCATCGTGGCCGCCATCTGGCTGGGCCTGAACTTCGGCCTGGCTCTGAGCCGCACCACCTGGATCATCCTCATCGGTGTGTACATCGCCGTGGCCTCCCTGATCCCCGTGTGGATCATGCTCCAGCCCCGTGACTACCTGTCCAGCTTCCTGCTGTACGCCATGATGGGCGTGGCCGTGATCGGCATCTTCTTCTCCGCCTTCACCGGCGACAAGACTGCCACCTTCGAGCTGCCCGCCTTCACCGGCTGGTCCACCAGCCTGGGCGGCATGTTCCCGGCCCTGTTCATCACCGTGGCCTGCGGCGCGTGCTCCGGCTTCCACTCCCTGATCTCCACCGGCACCTCCTCCAAGCAGCTGGCCAACGAGAAGGACGCCAAGGCCATCGGCTACGGCTCCATGCTCATCGAGTCCGCTCTGGGCGTCGTGTCCCTGATCGCTGTCGGCATGGTGTTCTCCCGTTACACCGCCGGCGAGTTCGGTTCCCCCGCCGTGGCCTTCGCCACCGGCATCGCCTCCATGTTCAGCCTGAATACCGCGAGCCACGTCTACAACGTGATCTACACGCTGCTGACCCTGGCCGTGTCCGTGTTCGCTCTGACTTCCCTGGACACCGGCACCCGTCTGAGCCGCTTCATGTTCACCGAGCTGTTCCTGAAGGACGGCGAGGCCACCTGGAAGGACGCCACCGGCGCCCGCAAGTTCCTGGCTCATCCTCTGACCGGTACCGTGTTCATGGTCGTGGTCGGCTGCCTGCTGGGCGGCATGAGCCTGAGCGCTATCTGGGGTCTGTTCGGCGCTGCCAACCAGCTGCTGGCTGGTCTTGCTCTGATGGCCGTGGCCGCTTGGCTGGGCCAGATCGGCAAGAACAACAAGATGTTCTACATCCCCATGATCTTCATGCTGGTCGCCACCCTGACCTTCCTGGTCATCAAGATCAAGGACCTGATCGGTATCTGCTTCGCGGGCACCGTCTGGGGCAACTGGTTCCAGCTGGTCATCGCTGTGGCGATGGTCATCCTGGCCGTGTTCCTGATCATCGAGGGCATCGGCACCTTCTCCAAGCAGGGCAAGAAGACCAAGGCCTAAGAGACAATCAAACAAAAAAATGGCCGCTGCGAAAGCAGCGGTCATTTTTTTGTTATCGTCCCGACCCGTTCCCCTTGCCTCACCGGTGTCTCTTCCCCTCGCGCGGAGGCGGCGGCGATAGAGGGCAAGGGAGAGGCGGCGTTGGGGGGCGTTATGAGGATGACCGTGGAGCCGCCGAAGGCGAAATGGCCCTTCTCCATGCCCCGGCGGACCGGGTTTTCAAAGGGCTCGTCCTCTATCCGCCCCACCAGCAGGGCGCCCACCTCCATGACGGCCGTGGGCCCGAAGGCGGTGTCCAGCACCCGGTACTGCCGGGTGTTCTCGTGGTACACCGGCCGCTGGCCCCGCGTCAGGGGCTGGACGGTATGGAGAACCCCGGGGATGGATACCTTCTCGCCCGCCATGCCGTCCGCGGTCCAGATGTACCGGTGGTAGTCCTCCAGGGACAGGCGGAAAAGCCATATGAGCCCCCCATAAAACCGCCTGGCCAGGGCCTCGTCCCGGAGAAGCTCAGAGAGCGTATACTCCGTGCCCTTCACGGGGAACCGGCCGGCCTCATCCGCGGGCCAGACGGTGAGCCGTCCGTCGCAGGGGCTTATGAACGCCGCCGGGTCCATGTCCGCGGGCCTTGCCGAGGACGGCAGCCGGCGGGTGAAGAAGTCGTTGAAGGAGGAAAACTTCGTCTCGGGGCATTGGCTCATGTCGATGCCGTGGGCCCGGATGAAGGGTCCCACCGCCAGGGCGGACAGGCGCGTACTGAGCACCCATCCCCCCAGCTTGGAAAACCAGGGACGGCACAGGCCCCGGAGCAGAACGCGCCCCGGGGCCGTGCCGTACAGAAATTCCGCCGCCCTCATGGGCTGGGCACCCGGCGCAGCACCCACTTCCAGGGCAGGACGCTGCCCCACAGATGGCAGGCCAGGATGTACAATATGGTGGCTCCAACCAGGGCGATGATCACAAGAAGCTCCTTGGTGGTTGGTTTGCGGAAGGGGAAGCGGAGGATGAACAAAAATCCCGTAAGGAGCATGACGAAGGGCAGGGCTGCCGCAAAGAAGGCGGGGGCCAATGTGCCCGCGGCGTAGAAGATGGGCAGTATCACCGCCACGGAGGTGATGGGCAGGCCCTGGTAGTACTTCTTCCCGTCAGGCCGGGGCGGGGCGTCGGCGGTGATATTGAACCAGGCCAGGCGGATGAGCCCCGCGAGGCCGTAGAAGCACAGTATCGCCACGGCCCAGAGGCTGTGCATGCCCAGGTGAATGCAGATAATCACCGGCAGCACCCCAAAGCACACGATGTCGCAGAGGGAATCTATCTGCACGCCGTAGGCCTTCTCCATGTCGGTGCGGTCTTTCTTCGTCCGGGCGATCTTCCCGTCGAAGGCGTCCATGAGCCCGGACAGGGCCAGACACGCCAGCGCCCAGCGGACGTGGCCCGCCGTGGCGAGAAACATGCCCGCCAGGGAGGACACAAGGCTTGCGTAGGTCATCCACACGGTGTAGTCATATCGGCCTATCATGCCCTGTCCTCCTCTCTCTTTCCGCCAACCCGGCCCAGCACGAGCGCCGCCAGGGCGGTGAACAGCGCCGACAGCAGCAGCCGGCAGTAAAAATCCGTCCCCCGGCTCAGCACCATGGCCGGCAGGGTCAGCGCCCCGAACAGGGGCTGGAATACTGTCAGAAACATGGCCTCCGTCACCCCCATGCCCCCGGGCAGGGGGAGCATGTCCGCCGCCGCCTGGATGGCCGCCTGGAGCACGGCGATGGCCAGCCAGCCGTACCCCGTGAGGCCGAAGGCTTTATATACCAGCCAGGGCACCGTGAACAGGGCGTAGCGCTGGGCGAAGGTGATGACCTGCACCAGGGCCATCAGGCCCATGTGGGTCTTGAAGTAGGCCGCCGTCTCGTGGTACTTGTCCATGGCGGCCAGGAGCCGCTTCTCCCGGGCGTCGCTGTGGCGCAGGATGCGGAGCTTTTCCAAGAGTCCCAGCCCGCCGTGGCACAGCTTTTTGGCCATGCGGGGGTGGAACACCAGCATGAGAAGAAACGCGGTAAAGCTTGTTGTGATGGCGAGGCCGCCCCAGAAGAGGTAGATGTAATTGCCGAAGTGGGTCCGCAGGAAGTCGTACTTAAAAAGCACCAGTATAAGGCCGGTGACGATGAGCACCAGCTTGTAGGTGACCGTCACCGCCAGCAGTATGGCCGCGGAGATGGGCACCGGAACCTTCTCCCGCCGGAGAAAATAGGCCTGCATGGGCTGGCCGCCCCCGGCGGAGGGGGTGACGGCGGAGAAGAAAAACCCCGCCGAGGATACCAGAAAGCACTTGAACTGCCCCAGCGCCACGCCCCGGGAGCGCAGCAGCAGCCGGAGGATCACCGATTCGCCGCCGATGAATACCACCACGCAGCCCAGGGCGGGGAGGAGCCACCGGCCGTCGCAGGAGCGGATGGCGTCCATCACGTCCTCCAGGTCCCGGCCCCGGAACACCGCGTACAGCGTCAGGGCCAGGATGGCCGCGAACAGAAGGCCGTCCCCCAGGATGCGTTTTTGCTGTTTTGTCATGGGGATCACCTCCGTTCTCCTTTAAGGCCCCCTTGTGCAAAGGGTGCTGGCTCCGGCGAAGCCGGAGACTGGGGGATTGTCGCGTTATGGACGTTTACAACCCCTCCGACCGCCTGACGGCGGCCACCTCCCCTTACACAGGGGAGGCTTTCTTCTTTTCCTTCCCTGTCCACAGCCTCCTGTAACATGCGGCCAGGTCCGTATGCCCGGCGGCCTGCCAGGCAAGCTCCGCGAGAGCTACGCCGCCCAGCACATCCAAGACCACATGCTGATGAGTGGTCAGGGTGGACGCGCGTATGGCCAGGACCAGGACAAGGGAGAGATACTTATACCACCGGGGCACATCCGTCCGGCCCCGCACCGCCGCCCAGCACAGCCAGCTGTTGAGACAGTGGACCGAGGGGAACAGGTTGTCCGGCGTGTCCATGGCCCAGATAAAGCCCATGGCCCAGCCCAGCGGCGCCCCCTCCGGGATGTCGGGCCGGATGTTCCCGGTGGGCAGGGCCAGGAAGATCACCAGGCACACCGCTTTCCCCAGAATATCCGCCGTCAGGAATCGCCAGGCCCGGCTGTCAAGGGGCTGCACCGCGAGGTTGTAGTTCACGAACCAAAAGAGGAACGCCCCCACGTACACCGCCACCGTCCAGGGCAGGAAGGGCACGGCCTGGTCCAGAGCCGTAGTCATGTCCCAGTGGGGCCAGGCGGTGTTCACCAGCCGGGTGCCGCTGTAGACGAGACACTGGAATATAAACGCCGCGGTCAGCATCTTCCAGCCGGGCCTGGGTATCCATTTGGTCAGGAGTGAGGGCATAGGGGCCTCCTTGGGATTTGTCATCATTTTATCAAATACCGCTCCCCGGCGCAACCGGTATCTATTACAAATGCCTTACAGTTTCGTCACAGCCTGGCCTGAATATAGGCCACGGCGGTAAAGGGAGCGGTAAAGGAAAGGGTAAAAATGGCCCGTATCGCAGTATAGCGCGAAACGGGTCCCGGTGTCCATTAAGACTTCTTTGATTCCCCCGGCAGGATAAGGGTGACCCGGGTGCCCACGCCCTCATAGGAGCGGACCTGGAAATGCCCGCCGTGGCGGCTCACGATCCACCGGGCGATGGAAAGGCCCAAGCCGCTGCCCTTGTCGTCGGCCTTCCGGGCGGCGTCGGCGCGGAAAAAGCGGTCGAACATCTTGGGCGCGTCCTCAGGACTGATGCCGATGCCGTTGTCCTGCACGTCGGCGCAGGCGTCCGGCCCGTCCATATAGGCCCGGAGGGTGATACGGGTGCCCGCGGGGGAGTATTTGCGGGCGTTGTCCGCGAGGATGCGCACCGCCTGCTTCAAAAGGGCCGGGTCGGCCCGCACGGGCACGGGGGCGGCCAGGTCCGCGGCATATTCGTGGGCCGGGTCTATCATCCGGCTCTCCTCGTATACCTCCCGCACCAGGGCGGCCAGGTCCGTATCCTCCAGCTTCAGCTCCTGGCGGCCCGCGTCGCCCCGGGCCAGGAACAGAAGCTGCTCTACCAGGGTCTTCATGTGCTCCGCCTCGGTGCGGATGGCCCGGATGGACTCGTTTAATACCTTCTCGTCGGTCTTGCCCCAGCGGTCCAGCATGTCGGCGTAGCCCTGGATGACGGCGATGGGCGTGCGCAGCTCGTGGCTGGCATCGTCCACGAAGCGGACCTGCTGGCGGTAGCCCGCGTGCATGCGCACGATGAGGTTGTTGACCGCGTTCTCCAGTCCCGCCAGGTCGCTGTCACCCACGTGCAGCTGTTCGTCGGGGGAGGCGCCGTTCAGATGGTCGATGGCCTCCTCCAGGGAGTGGAACTTGCTCTCGTCGAAGCCGTGGGCGGAGATGCTCTCCGTCACCTGGGCGATGTCGTCGATGGGCCGGAGATATTTGCGCACGCGGGCCGTGGCCCGGAAGCAGGAAAGCAGCCAGAATAAGAGCCGCAGCGCCGTGAGGCACTCCAGGCAGAAGCCCAGCCAGAACAGGAACGCGCCCATGTCCGCCGTCTTGTCCCCCATGTGAAAGATCACGTCGCCGGCGCAGGGGTTTTCGCCACCGTGCTGCAGTAAATTCAGGGCGGAGCCGGGGTCCGCCAGCACCACGTCGGAGAAGGTGTGAGGGCTGTCGTCAGCTATCTGGATATAAAACTCCGTGCCGCGGGTCAGGGGCACATCCAACCCCTGGGCCGCGGCCACGCACCACACGGCCACGGCAACGACAAACAGGATCACCGTCTGCCACAGGATGCGCCAGAACTTCTTCCACTGCTGGCTCCAGGCGATGCGCCGGGCGATGGAGGTAGTGCGGCCGTTCATGTGCCGTCCCCCTGGATGACGTAGCCCAGGCCCCGGACGGTGTGGATGAGCTTCACGCCGAAGGGGTCGTCGATCTTCTGGCGCAGATAGCGGATGTATACATCCACTACGTTTGTCTCCCCGGCAAAGTCGTAGCCCCAGACCTTTTCCAAAAGGGCGTCCCTCGTCTGGACGATGTCCCGGTTCTCCAGAAGCGTTTGTAAGAGCATAAATTCCTTATAGGTAAGGCGGATGCCCTCGCCGCCGTAGGTCACCGTGTGCCGGGCCGGGTCCAGGGAGAGCTTTCCCCATGTGAGGGCCTCCGGGCGCTTTTCCGTGCTTCCTGCCCGCAGGGCCGCCCGGATGCGGGCTAAGAGCTCCTCGATGGAGAAGGGCTTGGTGATATAGTCGTTGGCGCCCATGTCGAGACCGCTGACCTTGTCCATCACCGCGTCCCGGGCGGTGAGCAGTATCACTGGCACCGCGGACTCCGCCCGGAGCCGGCGCAGCACCTCCAGGCCGTTGAGCCCGGGCAACATCACGTCCAGCAATATGAGGCCATACCCGCCTGCCAGGGCCATGTCCAGGCCCGTGCGGCCGTCGGCGGCCTTGTCCACGGCATAGCCCTCGTGTTCAAGCTCCAGCTCCAGAAACCGGGCGATGCCCGATTCATCCTCCACGATCAGTATCTTCACCGCCATGGTCCCACCTCCCGGCAAAAGAGAAGGGGGCGGGAAGCCCCGCCCCCTGTGCAATGTGTTCTGTTACTGGTCATCGGGCTTGTCCTCGCCGGCACTGCGGATGGACTGCTTGATGTCCCCGGCCAGGTCGCTGACCTTGTCCATGGCGGCGTTGATGCCCTCCTGGCCCAGCTGCCGGCCGGCGAAGTGGTACTTGCAGTCCAGGAAGAGCCCCGCCAGCAGTACAACCAGCATGAGGCCGACGCTTGCAAACAGCAGCACCACCAGCACCAGCACCGGCACGGCCATGATCTGCTTATCGTGGTGCAGGACCACGAAGTCGTTGTCCAGGCTGATGCGGAACAGCTTTTTCACATACCCCCACAGCACCGCAAAGCCGTTGGTGAACACCCCGGCGCCGTCCTTGGAGCTGACGTTCTTCACCGGCTTCACCCCGGCGGGCGCCTCGGCCCCCGTCTCCACATGGACGCCGCCGGACTTGTTGTGGGCCCGCTCCAGGGCCACCATGGCGTCCAGCATGTCCCAGTTATTGTCCTCCAGAGCCTTACGGGCCTCCTCCAGGGTCACGCCCGCCTTCTGGCTCAAAAGCTCCGCCATCTCGTACCGTTCCATGGCGATACCTCCTTAGGTTTTTGATCTGGGCCCATCCTAGCACGGGTTTTTTAAAGGGATATGGAAGGGAGATTAAAAAGGGATTAAAACTGTGTTCCAGGCCGCCCTATGCCGACCCGAGGCCGCCCTTTGAGGACGCAGGTTTTGCCCGGACGGGCCCGACAGTATGCCTGCTGCTAAAGTTCGCTGCGCTCACCAACCGCATCCGGCACACTGCCGGTTCCCGCCGGGCGTCGGCCTGGCAGGGGCGGCCTCACCGCCCTCAGAATCCCAGGTCCTCGTGGATGAGGACGACCTCCATGCTGTCCGCCCACATGGTCTTGGCCCAGAGGACCAGCAGGGCGTTGCAGATGCGGTCGGGGCTGTGGCAGTCGTGGCAGACGCCGTCCACGGCGCAGGGAGTCTTCTTCCCCAACCGCTTGGCGTTCAGGGGGCCGGCTATATTCCGGGCCCGTTCCAGGGCCTCGGGGAAGGGGCCGGAGAGCTTGTTCTGCCCAACCACGAATATGACCCGCTCCTTTTTCATGGCGGAGGCGGCCAGACGGTTGCCCTGACCGTCGATGTTCAGTATGTAGCCCTCTTCGGAGATGGCGTTGGCGCTGGTGAGGAACACCTGGGCGTTGATCTCGTGGATGCAGGTATCCGCGCCGGGCTCCTTGGCGTGCCAGTAGACGGTGTTGTCCGCCTTGAGGCGGTCGTAGATGTCCAGGGCCCCCAACGTGGCGCTGCCGCCCATGCCCACGGTCTTGCCGTGGATGCTGTCAACCAGCCAGTCCGCCGCGGCTTCCTTTGTGTCGAACTCGGTGACGGTGAAGCCGTTTTTCCTGAGATTTTCAATGATGCCTGCCATAGCGATATCCTCCTCAATCTGTATTTATGATGTTCTGGAAGTTCTTGCCGAACACCTCGTGGGACTGGGTGACGATGACGAAGGCGCTCTTGTCATAGTCGGATACCAGCTTCTTGAGCTGGGGTATCTGCTGGCGCTTCACGGCGCACAGCACCACGTCCCGCTCCTCGCCGGTATAGGCGCCCTCGCCCTTCAGGAGCGTGGCGCCCCGGTGCAGGGCCGCGCCGATGGCCTGGGCGATGTCCCGGGGGGCGGTGGTGATGATGTAGCAGACGCTGGAATTGGCCGTGCCGTAGAGCAGCAGGTTCACTACCCGGCTGGACACGAACATGGTGATGATGGTATACATGGCCGCGTCGAAGCGTTTGAATATCACCGCGAAGGCCACGACAACCACCGCGTCCAGCACCAGACCGATGGTGCCCAGCTGGATATAGCCGTACTTGCGGCGGAGAAGCCTTGACAGGATGTCTGTGCCGCCGCTGGTGCCGCCGGTAGTGAAGATGAGCCCGTAGCCCAGGCCCTTCAAAAGCCCGCCGTACACCGCCGCCAGCAATATGTCGTGGGTGAGGGTGATATGCAGGGCGTTCAATAGGTCGATGGCCACGCTGGAGCCCACCGTGCCGATGAGGGAGTAGATGATGAACCTGAGGCCGAACTTCTTCCACGCAACCAGAAACAGGGGGATGTTCATCACGATGATGGTCACGCCCACGGGCAGGCCCAGCAGCAGGTTCAATATCTGCGCCACGCCGGTGAGGCCGCCGGAGACGATGTTGTTGGGAAAGGTGAAGAAGGAGAAGCTGACCCCGGCGATGACGCAGCCGATGAGGTTGATGGCGACAGCTTTCCCGTCGGTTTTGAGAAATTGAGTCACTTTGTCCATAGTTGCCTCGCTTGCCATTATGGCCCCCTCTGACGAGGGGGCTGTCGCCGCCGTTAGGCGGTGACTGGGGGAGAGATTTTAAGTTTCTCTCCCTCCGTCGCGGCTATCGCCGCGCCACCTCCCTCGTCAGAGGGAGGCTTATTCTCAAATGAACGTCATCTGTTCCTCGCCTCTATCGGCGTCAGTGAGCTTCGCGCCGGCGGCGGGGATGGAGCGGACCCGGTAGCGGGACTGGTTCTGTATGGCGGTGTCCGTGAGGAACTGCGCCCGGACGACCAGGTGCTTTTTCACGGTCATCACCTGCACGCCCTGGGTGGTGCGGCTGGTCTTGGGGGCCAGGAGGGCGGAGGAGAACACCACGCACCGGCCCTCCGCGCTGGTGACGGCGATCTCCGCCTCCCCCTCCAGAGGCAGCAGGGCCACGAGAGGGCTCTTGTCGGAGTAAGCGCCGGTGAGGCGGCGGCGGTTGGTCTTGGTGGCGTAGGCGGAAAGGGGCAGACGGGCGCACTTGCCGTTTTCAAAAAACAGCAGCATGGACCCGGAATAGTCCCCGGCCAGCACCGCCGTGACGAAGCTCTCCCCCTCGTCGAAGCCCAGCGCCCCGGGCAGGTAGTCGCCCAATTGGCTCGCCTTGCCGTCGGCGAAGTCAGAAAGGCGGACCTTGTAGGCCTGCTGCTTATCGGTGAAGAGCAGAAGCTCCGCAGCGTTGGTGGTCTCCCAGTACCAGCCCAGGCCGTCGTCCTCTTTATATTTCTGCTCCCCGCTCATGCGCAGGCTCTGGGGGGTTATCTTCTTCATGTATCCGTGGCGGGACAGGAACACATGCACCGGGTAGTCGTCCACCGGCTCCGGTCCCTCGTCCAGGTCCTCGATCTCCCGGGCGTAGACGATGCCCGTCCGCCGGGGGGAGGGGTACTTTTTGAGCACGGCCTTGAGCTCGTCGGTGATGATGGAGCGCAGGCGGCGCTTGGAGGAGAGGGTGTCCTCCAAGTCCTTTATCTCTTCCGCCAGGGCGGCGGTCTCCTCCGTGCGCTTTAAGATATACTCCCGGTTGATGTTGCGAAGCTTTATCTCCGCCACGTATTCCGCCTGGACCTCGTCGATGCCGAAGCCGATCATGAGGTTGGGCACCACCTCGGCCTCGGATTCGGTTTCTCTTATGATGCGGATGGCCCGGTCGATGTCCAAAAGTATGGCCTTGAGGCCCTCCAGGAGGTGGAGCTTCTCCTTTTTGCGGGTCATGTCGAAGTAGACCCGCCGCCGGACACACTCGGTGCGCCAGGCGATCCACTCGGTCAGTATCTCGCCCACCCCCAGCACCTGGGGGGAGCCGGCGATGAGGATATTGAAGTTACAGGGGTAGTTGTCCTGCAGCGGCGTGAGCCGGAACAGCTTCGCCATCAGCTTGTCCGGGTCCGTGCCCCGCTTGATGTCGATGGCTAATTTGAGGCCGCCCAGGTCGGTCTCGTCCCGCATGTCGGCGATCTCTTTGATCTTGCCCTCTTTTATCAGGTCCCGGCACTTGTCCATCACCGCCTCGGCGGTGGTTGTGTAGGGCAGCTCGTAGATCTCGATGATGTGCTCTTTTTCCACATAGCGCCACCGGGCCCGGACAGGGAAGGAGCCCCGGCCGGTGCGGTATATCTCCGCCATCTGGCCCGGGTCGTAGACGATCTCGCCGCCGGTGGGGAAGTCGGGGGCGGGCATGGTGGACAGGATCTCATGGTCCGGGTTTTTGATGAGCTCGATGGTGGTCTGGCACACCTCCGCCAGGTTGAAGCCGCATATCTGGCTGGCCATGCCCACGGCGATGCCCAGGTTGGCGCTGACGAGCACATTGGGGAAGGTGGTGGGCAGCAGACTGGGCTCGGTGGTGGTATTGTCGTAGTTGGGCACGAAGTCCACCGTGTCCTTGTCGATGTCCCGGAACAGCTCCGCGCATATGGGGGCCAGCTTGGCCTCGGTGTAGCGGCTGGCGGCGTAGGCCATGTCCCGGGAGTAGACCTTGCCAAAGTTGCCCTTGCTGTCCACGAAGGGCACGTTCAGGGCCTCGTTGTCCCGGGTAAGGCGCACCATGGTCTCGTAGATGGCCGCGTCCCCGTGGGGGTTATAGTGCATGGTCTGGCCCACGATGTTGGCGCTCTTGGTCCGGGCCCCGTTCAGAAGGCCCATCCGGTACATGCAATAGAGGAGCTTTCGGTGGCTGGGCTTGAAGCCGTCTATCTCCGGGATGGCCCGGGAGACGATGACGCTCATGGCGTAGGGCATGAAATTGAGCTCCAGCGTATCGGTGATGGGCTGGTCGATGACCTCGCCCCGGAGGCCCATCACGTTGGGGTCCATGCCCCGCTTGGCGGGGGCGTTGTCGTTTTTCGCTTTACGTGCCATATCTTACCTCTTACGATATATCCGCCAGCTCCAGGTACTTGTAGCCCTCGGTGGCGATATGGGCTTTACGGCCCTCCAGGTCGTTGCCCTCAAACAGCTCAAAGTAATAGGCCGTGCGCTGGGCCTCCTCGGGCATGACCCGGATGAGCCGGCGGGTCTCCGGGTTCATGGTAGTGAGCCACATCATCTCCGCGGAGTTCTCGCCCAGACCCTTGGAGCGGTTGACGGTGAATTTCGCCTTGCCCAGGTCCTCCACGATCTTGTTCTTCTCCCCGTCGGAGTAGGCGTACCACGTCTTCTCCCGGCAGGTGATCTCATAGAGCGGCGACTCGGCGATGTATACGTAGCCTTCCTTGATGAGGGTGGGGGTGAGCCGCCAGAGCATAGTGAGGATGAGCGTGCGTATCTGGAAGCCGTCCACGTCCGCGTCGGTGCAGATGACCACCTTGCTCCACCGGAGGTTCGCAAGGTCGAAGGAATTAAGTTCCTTGCCGTGCTTTTCCACCTCCACGCCGCAGCCTAAGACCTTCAGCAGGTCCGTGATGATGTCGCTTTTGAAGATGCGCGTGTAGTCCGCCTTCAGGCAGTTGAGTATCTTGCCCCGGACGGGCATGATGCCCTGAAATTCCGCGTCCCGGCCCATCTTGCAGGAGCCCAGGGCGGAGTCGCCCTCCACGATGTACAGCTCCCGCTTCTCCGGGTCCCGGCTGCGGCAGTCCACGAACTTCTCCACCCGGCTGACGATATCCATGGAGCCGGTGAGCTTTTTCTTGATGTTCAGCCGCTGGCGCTCCGCCTGCTCCCGGGAGCGCTTGTTGATGAGCACCTGCTCGGCCATTTTGTCCGCCTCGGCCTTGTGCTCGATGCACCATATCTCCAGCTTCTCCTTGAAGAAGTCGGTCATGGCCTCCTGGACGAAGCGGTTGGTGATGGCCTTTTTCGTCTGGTTGGCGTAGCTGGTCTGGGTGGAGAAGCAGTTGGTCACCAGGATGAGGCAGTCCTGCACGTCCTGGAAGGATATCTTGGACTCGTTTTTCTGGTATTTGCCCAGCTTCTTGATGTAGGCGTCCACGGCGTAGACAAAGCCCAGGCGGGCGGCCTTGTCCGGCGCGCCGCCGTGCTCCAGCCAGGAGGAGTTGTGGTAGTACTCTAAAAGATTCACCCGGTTGGAGAAGCAGAACGCCGCGGAGAGCTTCACCTTGTATTCCGGCTTGTCCTCTCTATCCCGGCCCCGGCGCTCCGCCTCGATGAACGTAGGCGCGGTGAGGGTGTTCTCCCCGGCCGTCTCCGCCACGTAGTCCAATATGCCCTGTTCGTAGAGATAGTCCGTGGTCTCGAACTTGCTGCCGTGCTGGATGCGCAAGCGGAAGGTGACGCCCGCGTTTACCACCGCCTGACGGCGGAGGGTGTCCCGGAACCACTCCTCCGGGATGTCGTTGTCGGTGAATACGTTGAGGTCCGGCCGCCAGCGGTGGGTGGTGCCGGTCTTTTTCCGGTCCGCGGGGCCTTTTTTCAGCTTGCCCACGATCTCGCCCTTTTCAAAGCGCAGGTCGTAGCGGTACCCGTCCCGCCACACGGTCACATCCATGTACTCGGAGGCGTACTGGGTGGCGCAGGCGCCCAGGCCGTTCAGGCCCAGGGAGTACTCGTAGCTCTCGCCCTCGTCGTTGTCATATTTGCCGCCGGCGTACAGCTCGCAGTACACCAGTTCCCAGTTATACTTGTTCTCCGTGGGGTTCCAGTCCACCGGGCAGCCCCGGCCGAAGTCCTCCACCTGGATGGACTTGTCCTCGAACCGGGTGACGGTGATGACGTCGCCGTAGCCCGCCCGGGCCTCGTCGATGGAGTTGGACAATATCTCGAATACCGAGTGCTCGCAGCCCTCCAGCGCGTCGGAGCCGAAGATGACGCTGGGGCGCTTGCGCACCCGGTCCGCGCCCTTCAGCTGGCTGATGGACTCGTTGCCGTAGACTTCCTTCTTTGCCTTTGCCATGGATATCCTCACTTCAATATCTTGTTGTCCGGTGGACATAATCTACCTAGTATAAACACAGTATACCATATTTTGTTTAAAAATCAAGAAAACGATATCTCTCCCTCCGTCACGGCTTCGCCGTGCCACCTCCCTCGTCAGAGGGAGGCATAAAAAGAAGCGGGGACTTTTGTCCCCGCCTATAAAAAATGAATGCGCCCGATCTCTCTGTCTGGGGATAGTATACGTCTAAATCCCGCCGGGCGCAAATACAATTTATGGAAAGGGGGACATGTCATGGTGCCGGACAACATCTTGAAAGCGCTGTGCGCCGCCGTGGGGCTGGCGTTCATCTGGCGGGCCCTGGCTCTGGCGGGGCAGGTGAAGAGCGGGAAGGGCCGGGCGGCCCTGCACGCCGCGTCGGGCCTGGCCGCCCTGTTCACCGCCGACCTTGTGGGGGAGCTGGCGGGCCTGGGGGTGGGACTGAACGCCCTGACCCTCTCTCTGTCGGCGGTGCTGGGCGTGCCCGGCGCGGCACTGGCGTGGGCGGTGAAGTACCTTTTGTAATGGGGTCCCCATGAAAGCCCAGCGAAGCGGGTTTCATGGGGAGAAGGAGATGTCGCCGAGCATTCGAGCCTTTCCGCTTGCGGAAAGGGGAGACCTGCGACGCGAACATCGACGTTCTGTTGCGTTTTAACTAATTGAAGTGCTTTTCGGGGCCAAATTCTTTATCACCATTCGACAAAGATATATTTTCCCTGTTGACAGGGCGGGGAAGGGATGGTATCATACGCTCGAAAATTGAATCGCTTGAACAGAGGCGCGGTTTTCATCAGTACCCGCCGTCCAGGGCCAGACAGCCGGACACGGGGAAAGGGAACACCGCCGAAGCGACGGAAGAGGATGTCTGTCCTCCCTGCCGCTGGGCCGTCGGAGAATATCCGCCGGACTGTCACAAAGTTTTGTGGAGCGCTGTCATGGCCGATGGAAAGCCCCCTGGGGCCCAAACCGAGTTTTTCCGTGGATCGCTTGACAAAGCGGTCCAATTTTTTGTTTCCGGCGGAGGGGCGCCGCCGCCGGGAGCAAATTCAAAAGGCGCCGGAAAGAATTTGAAAAGGAGAACAAGAACAATGAGAAGAATCACCGCTATCCTGATGGCCCTGTGCCTGGTGCTCAGCATGAGCGCCGCCGCTTTCGCCTCCGAAGAGGCCGTTGAGATCCCCGAAGTGCCCGACCTGACCGACGTGGACACCAGCGCCATCCCCGGCGTGGAGGACGGCGTCCTCACCGTGGGCATGGAGTGCGCCTACGCCCCCTACAACTGGACCCAGATGGACGACTCCAACGGCGCCGTGCCCATCGCCAACAACCCCGGCTCCTATGCCAACGGCTACGACGTCATGATGGCTCAGCGCATCTGCGACGCCTACGGCTGGGACCTGGAGGTCATGGCCATCGGCTGGGACGGCCTGAACCCCGCCCTGTCCGCCGGCACCCTTGACGCGGTCATCGCCGGTCAGTCCATGACCGAGACCCGTCTGCAGGAAGTCGACATGGCCGGCCCCTACATCTACGCCTCCATCGTGTGCGTGACCAAGGCCGACAGCGCCTTTGCCGGGGCCCAGGGCCTGAGCGACCTGGCCGGCGGCACCTGCACCGCCCAGACCGGCACCATCTGGTATGACACCTGCCTGCCCCAGATCGAGGGCGCCGAGATGATGCCCGAGGCCGAGACCGCCCCCGCCATGATCATGGCCGTGGAGAGCGGCACCGTGGACTTCATCTGCACCGATATGCCCACCGCCCTGGGCGCCGTGAGCACCTATGACGATCTGGTCATCCTGGACTTCTCCGGCTCCGACGACGACTTCGACGTGTCCGAGGAAGAGGTCAACATCGGCATCTCCGTCCTGAAGGGCAACACCGAGCTGCTGGACGCCATCAACGCCGTTGTGGGCGAGCTGGACGCCGATCAGTTCAACGCACTCATGGACCAGGCCATCTCCGTGCAGCCTGAGATTTAAAATTCCAACCGACCATTGCCGCCTCCCCTGTGCAAGGGGAGGTGGCCGCCGTCAGGCGGCCGGAGGGGTTGTAAACTACAATCCCTCAGTCAGCGCTTCGCGCTGCCAGCCCCCTTTACACAAGGGGGCCTTCCATAATGTAGAAGGAGCAGGTTTTCTGTGGATAAGTTTTCAAAGCTCATCTCCGATATAAGCCGCCTATGGGCCGCCTATATGCCGGCCTACCTCACCGGTATCCGCAACACCCTCATCGTGGCGGTGGCGGCCACCCTGGCAGGGTGTGTCATCGGCTTTATCTGCGGCGTGCTGAATACCATCCCCCACGCCAAGACCGACAATCCCGTGAAGCGCTTTTTCCTGGCGCTCATCCGGGTGGTGGTCCGGGTGTACGTGGAGGTGTTCCGGGGCACGCCCATGGTGCTGCAGGCGGTGTTCATCTACTACGGCCTGCCCTATTTCTCCGACGGCTCCATCGCCTTTAGGGGCAACGGGGGCATATGGCTGGCGTCGCTCTTAGTGGTGTCCATCAACACCGGCGCCTACATGGCCGAGTCCGTCCGGGGCGGCATCATCTCCGTGGACCCGGGCCAGACCGAGGGCGCCAAGGCCATCGGCATGACCCATGTGCAGACCATGATCCATGTCATCCTGCCCCAGGCCCTTCGCAACATCATCCCCCAGATCGGCAACAACTTCATCATCAACATCAAGGACACCTCCGTCATGTTCGTCATCGGGTTCGTGGAGTTCTTCGCCACCCACCGGAACATCGTGGGCGTGAACCTGATGTACTTCCCCTCCGCCGCCATCGAGATGGTGGGGTACCTGTGCCTCACATTGGCGGCTTCGTTCCTCCTGCGGTGGCTGGAAAAGCGGCTGGACGGATCGGATAACTACGAGCTGGTATCTGACGATCAGCTGGTCATGGCCGCGGGCACCTACGCCCACCCGGACCGGGGCACGCCCTTTGACGAGCACCACAAGCCCTCCCGGGACGAGGTCATCCAGGAGGTCAAGATCGGCAAAAACAGGGGGGAGCGGTAAGATGGCAGACACGATCTTGGAAATACGCCACCTCTCCAAGAGCTTCGGCTCCCACGAGGTGCTTAAGGATATCGACTTCACCGTCTCCAAGGGGGACGTGACCGCCATCATCGGCGCCTCCGGCTCCGGCAAGAGCACCCTGCTGCGGTGCGTGAACCTGCTGGAGACCCCAACCAGCGGGGAGATCCTCTTCCACGGCAAGGACGTGACCGGCCGGGGGGTGAACGCCCCGGAGTACCGCTCCCATGTGGGCATGGTGTTCCAGTCCTTCAATCTCTTCAACAACATGTCGGTGCTGGAAAACTGCATCGTGGGCCAGGTAAAGGTGCTGAAAAAGGGCAAGGACGAGGCGAAGGAGAACGCCCTGCGCTTTTTGCAGTACGTGGGCATGGCCCCCTACATCAACGCCAAGCCCCGGCAGCTCTCCGGCGGCCAGAAGCAGCGTGTGGCCATCGCGCGGGCGCTGGCCATGGGCCCGGAGGTGCTCCTCTTCGACGAGCCCACCTCCGCCCTGGACCCGGAGATGGTAGGCGAGGTCCTCAACGTCATGCAGCAGCTGGCGTCCGGGGGCATGACCATGCTGGTGGTGACCCACGAGATGGCCTTCGCCCGGGACGTGTCCAACCACGTGGTGTACATGAACCAGGGGGTCATATGCGAGCAGGGCTCCCCGTCGGAGGTCCTGGAAAACCCGCAGAAACAGGAGACGAAGGACTTTTTGTCAAGGTTCCGGAACAATTGAAAGAAAAAGCTAAAAGAAAACGCCTCCCCTGTGCAAGGGGAGGTGCCGAGCGAAGCGAGGCGGAGGGGTTGTGAATGTCCGTAACGCAACAATCCCTCAGTCACCGCCTCGCGGCGGCGACAGCTCCCTTTGCACAAGGGAGCCTTCCAAGCAGAGCCCCCTCGTCTGAGGGGGCCTCTTCTTTTGCATCTTTTTTTGGAAGAAAAAAGAAGTTAAACTTGACATAAGACAAAATTGGCATTAAAATCAATTAGTTACAGTGGGATAATTGGATGGTTTTCCCGCTGTTGCGTCCTTGATTTATCGGATGGGGTGCTTGATACCCGCCGTATGCGAAAACTGAATAGGATAGGAGGTGTGTATACTTTCTATGATGCCTGTATGGTTGTCCATCCTTCTGATCCTCGTGGGCCTGGTCCTGGGCTTCGGCTCGGGCGTGATATACCGCAAGCGCGTTGGCGAGCGGGAGATAGGCTCCGCGGAGGAGGAAGCGAAACGGATATTGAACGAAGCCATAAAATCCGGCGAGAGCAAGAAGCGTGAAGCTCTCCTGGAGGCGAAGGAAGAGATACACAAGAACCGCTCGGAGTATGAGCGGGAGGTCAAGGAGAGACGAGCGGAGCTTTCCAAGCAGGAGCACCGCTTGCAGCAGAAAGAAGAACACCTGGACAAGAAGACCGACGCCATCGATAGGAAAAATGAGCTCCTGACCAAGAAGATCAGCGAGGTCGAAGCGCAGCAGGAGGAGGTCCAAAAGCTCAAAAACAGCCAGCTGGAGGTGCTGGAACGCATCTCCGGCTACACCGCCGAGGAGGCCAAGAACCTCCTCATCGAATCCCTGGCCAGCGAGGTCACCCACGAGCAGGCCGTCAAGGTCCGGGAGATCGAAGCTCAGTTCAAGGAAGAGGCCGACCAGCGCGCCCGGGAAGTCATCGCCCTGGCCATCCAGCGCTGCGCCGCCGACCATGCCAGCGAGGTCACCGTATCCGTGGTGAGCCTGCCCAACGACGAGATGAAGGGCCGCATCATCGGCCGCGAGGGGCGGAACATCCGCTCCATCGAGAACCTCACCGGCGTGGACCTTATCATCGACGACACCCCGGAGGCCATCACGGTCTCCTGCTTTGACCCGGTCCGCCGCGAGGTGGCCCGGCTGGCCCTGGAAAAGCTCATCGCGGACGGACGCATCCACCCGGCCCGCATCGAGGAAATGATCGCCAAGGCCCAGAAGGAGGTCAACGCCACCATCAAGGCCGAGGGCGAGCGGGCCGTATTCGAGACCGGCGTCCACGGCCTGCACCCGGAGCTTATCAAACTCTTGGGCCGGCAGAAATACCGTACCAGCTACGGCCAGAACGTGCTGAACCACTCCATGGAGGTGGCCCATATCTCCGGGCTCATCGCCGCGGAGCTGGGCGTGGACATCGCCACCGCCAAGCGGGCGGGTCTGCTCCACGATATCGGCAAGAGCATCGACCATGAAGTCGAAGGCAGCCACGTCACCATCGGCGTGGACATCGCCAAGAAGTATAAAGAGTCCCCCGAGGTCATCCACGCCATCCACGCCCACCACGGGGACGTGGAGCCCCAGACGGTCATCGCCTGCATCGTCCAGGCGGCCGACGCCATCTCCGCCAGCCGCCCCGGCGCCCGGCGGGAGAACATCGAAAACTACGTCAAGCGTCTGGAGAAGCTGGAGGAGGTGTCCATGTCCTTCCCGGGCATCGACTCCTGCTACGCCATCCAGGCGGGCCGGGAGATACGGGTCATGGTGAAGCCCGACCAGGTCAGCGAGGACCAGATGACCCTCCTGGCCCGGGACATCGCCAAGAAGATCGAGAACGAGCTCACCTATCCCGGCCAGATCAAGGTCCACGTCCTGCGGGAGACCAAAGCAGTTGAGTACGCCAAATAACTACATATGAACAGGAAAAGCGCGGTGCATCGCACCGCGCTTTTTGTTGTGTGTGGGAAGGCCGCCCTCGCCAGCCCGACGCCCGGCGGGAACCGGCAGTGTGCCGGATGCGGTTGGTGAGCGTTAGCGAACTTTAGCAGCAGGCATACTGTCGGGCCCGTCCGGGCAAAACCTACGTGGTGCCAGGGCGGCTGAGCCCGACAGGGACCCTCTCGCTAAAGGGCGTCGGAGCACGCAGGCCAGGTCTCCCTTTGCCGCAAGCGGCAAAGCTCGAGTGGCCCGCGGCTCCTCCTTTTCCCCATGAAACCCGCTTCGCTGGGCTTTCATGGGGGCCCCAACCGTTCACCGAGCGCGTGCGGGGCACTGCCGGTTCTCACCGCCAGTCGGGTTAAAGCTCGCGTTTATCGTACCACCGGACGGACAAAGCCCAGCTGCCGATGAACAGGGCGAGGGCGGCGATGGGCAGCGCCAGCACGGCCGCGCTTCCCGCGAAGGGCCCCAGGCCAGCATCGCTGACGCCCAGCAGACTGGTCACCGCGCCGGAACCGCCGACGACGCAGACCGTGACGGAAAAGACGAACTTACCCCTGGCCCAGCCCATGCGGAAGGTGACGGCCAGGCAGAGGGCCGCCGAGAGCAGGCCCGCCGCCGGCACGAAGGCGGTCAGCAGCCGGGTCTCGGCCCAGGTCCAGCCGCCCAGGGCGGCTTTCGCGCAGAACAGGGCGGCGCCGTAGGCCCACGCGGCGCCAACGACGGCCAGGGCCTCCAGATACCGGGCGCTCACTGCCTGTCTCCTGGTGCAGGGCATGGCCTGGACACACCGGTCCCAGCGGGAGGCCTCGGCGGCCTCCAGGCCCATCACCGGAAGCATGCTTGCTCCGGCGGAGGCGCACAGGGCGAAGGTCAGGCTGGTCACCGTGGCGGCGCTGGAGATCGCCAGCAGCATGAACAGCATCGCCAGCAGCGTTAAAAGCCGCAGGCTCCTCCTGGACCCGTACAGGTCCGCCAGCCATATCGCCTTCATCTCACAGCTCCCGTTTATCGTACCACCGCACGGACAGGGCCCAGCTGCCGATAAACAGGGCGGCGGGGACCGCCACGGCCAGAACGGCCAGCAGGGGCATGGGCAGTGCCGGCAGCGCGAACAGGTCCAGCGTGGCCAGCCCCGACGCCAGGCCCCCAATGCCGGCGGCCATCAGTATCACCAGGAAGATATAGATGACGCGGCCCCTGGCGGTGCCCCAGCGGAACAGGGGCGGCAGGCTGAAGGCGGGGGCAAGCAGCCCCACGATCAGCAGCAGGACCGACTGGACCGCCACCGTCTGCCAGGCCATCCGGCCCAGGATGGCCAGCACGGCATAGAGCAGGACGAAGGGGAGCCAGGTGGCGGCGAAGCTGGCCATGGTGACGATGTATTTCCCCGTCACCTGGTCCCGGCGGGAGCAGGGCAGGGTCTGGGCGCAGACGTTCCAGCGGCTGGCCTCGTCCAGCTGCACAAGGCTCATGCCCATCATGCTGCACATGAGCACCGCGTACATGGGGAAGAAAAAGCCCAGATCGCTGTCCCCGTTGGAGAAGGCCGCGATGCCCAGTGCCACGACGATGAAGACGGCGTAGAATTTGAAGTTGATCCACAGCTGATAGAGGTCGGTCAAGATCAGCGCTTTCATTGCATATCCCCCTTTACCAGCAGCACGAAAAGCTCCTCGATGGTCACGGGCCGCACATCCGTCCCCGCGGGCACCGCGTCCCGGCGCACCAGCGCCTCGACGTGATAGGGCGTCTCCCGCGTGCCCCGCACGGCCCCGGGGGCAAGGCTATCCAAAAACGCCTTATCGCACTGGATGAGGCCGTATTCCTCCAAAAGCCGGTCCTTTTCCTCGCAGAGCAGCAGCTGCCCCTTGTGCAAAAACGCGATGTAGTCGCACAGCTTCTCCAGGTCGCTGACGATGTGGGAGGAGATGAGGATGGAGTGGCCCGGGTCCCGGGTGAAGTCGGAAAAGAGGCTCACCACCTCGTCCCGGACCACCGGGTCCAGACCGCCGGTGGGCTCATCCAGGATGAGCAGCTTTGCGTCGTGGCTCAGGGCCGCGGCGATGCCCATCTTCATCCGGTTGCCCCGGCTCAGGGCGGAGAATTTCTTGTCCGTGGGGATATCCAGGTCCCGCAGGTACTTGTCAAAAAGCCCCTGGTCCCAGTTTTTGTAGGCCGCGGCCATGATGCGGCTGATCTGGCCCGCCCGCAGGCCGGCGGGGAAGCCCACCTCGTCCAGCACTACGCCCATGTCCTGCTTTGCCTGGCGCATGTCGGGCCCCGCAGGCGCGCCCAGCACCGACGCCTCGCCGGCGTCCGGCTTTATGATGCCCAGGATGGCCCGGATGGTTGTGCTCTTGCCGGCGCCGTTTTCCCCCACCAGGCCCAGGATGCACCCAGCGGGCAGGTCCAGGTCCAGGGGCCCCAGGTGGAAGCCCTCATAGGACTTCTCCAGGCCCCGCAGCTCGATAGCGTTCATTCTTGCTCGTCTCCTTCCAATATGGACAGCATGTCCACGATGTCCCGGCGGCTCAGCCCGCAGGCGGCCGCCAGCCGGGAGGCCTCCGCCAGGAGGCTCTCCAGCTTTTTCAGGCTCTCCTCCCGCAGAAGCTCCGTATTTTTCGGCGCCACGAAGCAGCCCTTGCCCGCCACGGTATAGATGAACCCCTCCCGCTCCAGCTCGTCATAGGCCCGCTTGGTGGTGATGACGCTGATGCGCAGGTCCTTGGCCAGGTTCCGGATGGAGGGGAGCATCTCCCCCTCCCGCAGGGCCCCGCTGATGATCTGTGCCTTCAGCTGGGCGCATATCTGCTCGTAGATGGGCGCGCCGGTCCGGTTGTCGATGTAGATCGTCATGACGTGTCCTCGCTTTGAACTGTTCATATAGAATATACACAGTTATAACAGTTCTGTCAAGGGCCTGCGGGAAATTCTCTGTCTTTTGGTGCCAAATATTGCCTTTTGGCGCCAGGTGTGATAAAATAGACAAAAATGCAAATCAATATTTGTAGATTTGGGAGGAAAGTTTGATGAAAAGACCCAACACGCTTTTGAAGGTGACCAGCATCCTTCATATCATCCTGAGCATCATCGGCCTGGTGCTGACGCTGGCCATGTCCATCTTCGCCGGGTCCCTGGTGTCCATGGTCTTCGACGCGGCCGGCATGACCGGCGCGATCGGCGCCGGGGTCCTGTCCACGACCGTGATCTTCGTGGTGGCCGCCATCGGCTGCGTGCTGAACCTGGCCGCCGGCATCCTGGGCGTGAAGGCCAAGGCCATGGCCTGCCGGGTGCTGGGCGTCATCCTGCTCATCCTGGCCATAGCCAGCTTCGTCCTGGGCATTTCCATGACCGACAAGGTGGGGACCATCGCCGCCATGGCGGTGGTGGAGCTGTGCCTGCCCGTGCTGTACGCGTGGGGCGCGTTCAAGGAGCCCACGGCGTAAGACAAGCGGCGATATAAAGCGGCGGCGCGTTGCATACGCGCCGCCCTTTTCATATCATAATATGGACCGGCGAAGAGATTGCAAAAGGGTTACAAACGTGGTATACTGACAAAAACCGCGAATGTCCCCGGGCCGGTGGGCTCAGGGAGGAAAAGGAGGAGCTATGGCAGGACGCCATCTGAACCCGGACCAGGACGGCGCCGGCCGTTCCCGGCGCCAGGACATGGACTGGGACGACGCCTGGCAGGAGGAAGAGCCTGTCCGCCGTCAGCGTGCCCCCCGGCGGGAGGAATACTACGAGGAGGAATGCCCCGCCCGCCGGCAGCAGCCCCGGCAGCGGCAGGAGGTATATTACGAGGAAGAGCGGCCTGTGCGGCGGCAGAGAGCGCCCCGGCAGGAGGAATATTACTACGAAGAGGAACGCCCTGCCCGCCGGCAGCAGCCCCGGCAGCGGCAGGAGCAGTATTATTACGAGGAAGAGCGCCCCGCGCGCCGTCAGCGCGCCCCCCGGCAGGAGGTATACCCCGACGGGTACGGCCGCCGTCCCGCCCGGGAGGCCTATGACGACCGCCGGGACAGGCGGTACGATGACCCGGAGCCCTGGCGCCGCCGGGGCGGCGGGGGCGGCAGCCGGAAGCAGAGCATCCCCCTCATCATCCTGGTGGTAGTGCTGGTGTGCGGCGTGCTGTTCGCCGGGGGAAAGCTTCTGGACATCATGCTGGACTACCGGCGGGACCGCTCGGCCTACAGCGACCTGGCGGAGCAGGCCCTGGGGAGCATGACGGAGCCGGACGCCACCCCGGACCCCAACGCCCAGCAGGGCTCAGGGGACGGCAATACCCAGAGCGCGTCCTCGGTGGACTGGGATTATCTGCGCAGCGTGAACCCCGACGTGGTGGGCTGGCTCTACTGCCCGGACACCATGATCAACTACCCCGTGGTCCAGACCACGGACAACGACTTCTACCTGCACCGTAGCTTCTGGGACAGACAGGAGAACGTGTCCGGCACGCTGTTTGCCGACACGGTGTGCAACATCGGCTCCCAGTACAACAACTACATCATCTACGGCCACAACATGAAGGACGGGTCCATGTTCGCCTCCCTGGAGAAGTACGTGGACGCCAACTACTATTATCAGCACCCCACCATCTACTTCTACACCCCCCAGGGGGACTACCGGGTGGAGCTGATCGCGGCCCATATCACCGAGTCGCTGATGACCAACTACCCCTATTATTTCGAGAGCGACTGGGACTTCCAGAATTACCTGAACGATATCACCAGCCACTCCTATTTCGCCACGAATACGGCCGTGAGCACCCAATACCAGCTCATGACCCTGTCCACCTGCGACTACTCCGGCGGCTACGCCGACCCGAGGTTTTTGGTCCACGGGCTGATGATACCGGTGAGCGGGGAATAAAGATGAAAGACCTGCCATCTGGCAGGTCTTTTGCTTTCCGCCGACGACCAATTTCGGGATAAAAACGACCAATTTCGGTATCCCGGCCATTTTTTGTTGAAATATCGCGGGGGGGGGGGTTAAAATGATACTATTATAAGTTGGACCCTTGTTTTTTGCGCGCACCGCCCCTATGGGCGGCGAAAAGGAGGACCTGAGATATGAGAAAGCGTATATTGTCCCTCATTATGGCGGCAGTCATGATATTCAGCCTGTTCCCCGCGGCGATCGCCGCGGAGGAGCTGGATATGCCCGTGGATGAGGCGGTAGAGGCGGCGCCGGAAGCGCCGGAAGAGGCCGCGCCTGTGGAGCCCGAGGCCCCGGCGGAGCCTGCCGGGCCCGAGCCCGTGGAGCCGGAGGAGCCCCAGTCCCCCGTGGCGGAGGAGGCTGAGGAGCCCGAGGCGGAGGCGGATGAAGCCGCGCCCGTGACGGCAGCGGACGTCCCCGCGCCTGCAGCGGCGGGCACTGCGGAGCGTGTAACAGTGGATGCTGGCTCATCATACACGATCACGTTCACGACCGACCCGGATATTGCACAATTCTGCCCGCTCAATGATGAGTCGGAGTATGCAAAGTTCTCCGTTAAGTCCACGGGTGCGGCGAATACGTATGACATCATCATCCCCGCGTTCTATGAGATCGACAAAAATAGCAGCGGCATTGCGAACGGAAGTTCAATAAACGGGACGTCCAGCATTCATAATCCGGGGACAGATAGAATACGCACGTATAATGGCGTTCAATTGACTGCTGACTTAACCATCAATCTGGTGCAGGCCTCAGACGTGATCGCCCCTGATATAACTGGTGCCACGAAACTCTATACGAATGGCGTCGGCTCCGATACCAAAGACAGAACATACTGGTTCACCGGTGATAACAGCGAGGGCAGTAGCCTCGTCTATTACGTCCAATACGGTTATACGCTGGAGGTGACATGTGACGGAAAGAGTATAGAGCTGGGATTCGATGGACCTTACGGGGGCTTTAAATATTGCCAGTATAAGATCTCTGATCTCAGTCAGTATGCCAATAAGACGCTGACGATTACAACGCCCACCGCCCGCACGCTTTTGGACGCCGTCAGCAAGAACAGCGACGCGTTCAAGCCAGATTCAGTCGCGGAGAGTTATCTCTATCCAGTGCCATATCTGACTTTTGATGACGTACTGGTCAAGCGCGGCTATAAATTTGAAGACAGCAGCGGGTTCGAGGTAGAGGGCGGTACGACGGTGGACTCCGACGGATATGTCGGCTACACGGTGAAGACGACCGCGGACTATGATGACAGCAGCACCCTGTCCCTGTCCAAGGAGGAAAGCGAGTACAAGCTCAAGCTGGATGATAAGAGCCGTTTCGAGAGTCTAACAGTGAACTTTACGGCCCCGTACACCGGGAGCGTCACCTGGGACCCGAACAGTAGCGATACGTTCGACGTCTACAAGGACGAGGAGTTCACGGTGACGGCCACCGCCGCGAAGGACTGTCATCTTTATACAATCGATACCAACCACTACGACGCCAAAAACAACGGTGGACAGGAGTATACACTCAGCTTTGAGGAAGAATCTATCGGTTTTGTGTCCGGGACCTTCACCATCAAGTCTGCCGAAAACCCGAAGCTGGGGGGCCTCACGATCGGCGGTACGAAAGCCGAACTCACCGGCGGCAATATGGGTGACTCGAGCAGGGTCACAGTGGAGAACGTCAAGGTGGACCAGACGGGCTCGTTCACGATCACGCCCAGCGGGGTGACGGGCGAACTGAGGTATGACACCGAGAGCTTTCATGAGCCCGGGAGGTCAGTAGACGACGGTAAGGCGAGCGATCCCATAACCATCAACCAGCCCAATATGGACCTCTACGTCATTATCTCCAATGGCGAGGAGCACCTCTACTACCAGTTCAACTGCATGACCCAGGTGACGCCGGTACTCACGGTGGAGTCCACCGAGCCCAGCCCCGACTCACTGACCGAGGGCGAAGTAACGCTGAAGGTGAAACTGTCCGCCAAGCTGGAGGGTTACGACACGCCGCTTACGTTCAGTTCCAGTGGCAGCTCCGGTATCGGCGTAGTAGCTGGTAACACCACCGGCCTGAATACGATATCCTCCATGGAGTTCAACCGCGAGGATGGCAGCGTGACGCTGAACCTCAAGAGCGAGGACATCAAAAAGGGCGACGTTATTATCTGGGTGATGAACAAAAATGTGTTTGAGGAGAAGGATACTTATAACTTCGGCAACACCTTCCCGGATAACGTCAAGGCCACAGTCACGGTCAATACCGTGAAGACAAAGGACATAACGGCGCAGACTCCCGTCACAGCCAATTATGAAAACAAAACGGCGATTGTCACGCTGAACGATGTTACGAAAGCCAGCGACTACACGTTCACCCCCACGACGCCCGGGTCTGTGGAAGTTACGGCTAATGAAAACAATACACTCACCCTGGAGTTTACCAGTCCCATCACAACGGATACGCCGTGCGAGATGACGGTAACCAAAAAGGAAGATGGCTTTGAACAAAGCGCCAATCCGCTGACGTTCACGGTCAAACCCGGGCCGGTGGCGCTGACGTCGCTCAAGCTGGGTGAAACGACCGTTGACCAGTCGAAGCTCACATTGACCGGCAGTGACTATGCCAAGGACGGAAACGATGCCACGGAGATAAATGACGTCAAACTGGACAAGAGCTACAAGAACTTCACCATCGAGGCCGGAAAGGTTGGCGACGACGAGACCACGGTAACTTGGGGTACTGATCCGAGCAGCGTGAACAAGAGTATCAGTGTCTCCGTTACGGAGAATGATATCAAGCCGGATGGCACGGAGCAGGCCCTCTATATCAAGGTCGAGCGGAATGACAAGGCTGTCTTTTACAAGGTGAACGTCACCAACCCCGCATGGCCGGCGCTGACGGGCCTCACGGTGGAGGACAAGGATGCGAAGCAGGGCGAGCAGACCGTCGATGCCATAGCAGGCAGCGATACGGCCGACAGTGCCCCCAAGCTGACGTCCACGCTGGAGAAGCACGTCAAGGCATTCCAGTTCAAGGCCACGTTTGAGGGGGGAGAGGAGACCACGGCGTTCTGGTCCACTGAGGCCAGCCCTGCCAAGTGGGAGAACACGCTGACCAGCGGCGAGGAAACAACGGTCACGTTCGACGACCTGACGAAGCCCAAGACCATCTACATCCAGGTCAACCGCAACGGCGCCACCGTCTATTACCAGCTGACCGTCACCAACGCCGAAGGGCCGAAGCTGAATTCGGTCACGATAAACGACGAGACGCCGGTGGGTCTCAGCGGTGAAGCCGGAGTCGAGAGCGTCGAAGCTCTGGCGGAGGCCGAGGGCAAGCAGATCACGCTGGACGACTATGTCGTCGGCTTTGATTTCACTGCCAGCTTTGAAGGCTCAGCGACCTGGTCCGAGGACCCCGACAAGCTGGATACCGAGGGCCAGGCGCTGGCGAGCGGTGACGGAGCAGGAAAGGCCGAGATCACTTTCGATGAGAAAGGAGAGGCCCCGGTCTACGGGGGGACGAAGACCGTCTACATCAAAGTCACCAATCACAGCGCCGACCTCTACTACAAGCTGACCGTCACCAACGGCGCGCCCCCCGCGCTGACGAGCCTGAGCGTGACCGACGCGGTGGCTGACACCGGTAACTGGAGCACAGAAGCTCTCCCGGGCGGCGGCACGACGGATAAATACCCCCAGCTGAGCACGACGCTTTCCAAGCATACTGCAGAGATCAAGCTGACCGCGGTGATTGATGGCACGGCCAAATATGCGACGGGCGGGAAAGCGCTCAGTGATTTGCGGACCTCCCATAATGTCAAGACGTTCGGTGAGACCACGTCTATCCCGGTCCCGGACGCTGATGACGGCGATCCGCATACTGTGGAGATCTACATCCGCGTGGATAAAGACGGCTCCGAGCCCAGCTATTACAAGCTGACCGTCACGGTCCCCGCCGGGCCGGTGCTGACCGGCCTCACGGTGAACGATGCGGCTGTAAAGAAGGTCGGCGGGGAAGCCGCCGGCAGTCCCATAGAAGGTGGCACGTATGACTCTCCCACGGAGCTCACGGCCGATTTGAGCGGCAAGTATGCCGAAAAGTTCATGTTCACCGCGGCATTTGAAGACAGCGGCGAGACGACGGTGTCCTGGGGCAACGACATAGGTGCACTGGACAAGACGATAGCAGCCAGCAGCGATAATGCAGAAGTCCAGTTCGACGCCGATACCGGCAACGAGTATGCCAAGGCCGGGAGCAAGACCATCTACATCAAGGTCAGCCGCAACAGCGCCACCGTCTATTACCAGCTGACCGTCACCAACGGCGCGCCCCTCAAGCTGACGGGCCTGACCGTGAAAAATGGCAATGTGCCCGACGATACCGTCTCGGTCGCCGGGGAAATAAAGGGCGGCGGGAGCACCGACAAGCCTGTCCCGCTGAGCGTAACGCTTGGCAAACACGCCGATAAATTCACCTTCCAGGCGACTTTCAGCGACGTCACGGTCCATTATTCGACGACAGGCTTTGACGAGCTGAGCAGCGCTGAAAGCGGGACCGCGCTCAACACCGGAACGGACAGCGAAGACATCGAGGTCCCGGACCACATGTCTGGCACGGATGAGGAAGTGCCGGTATACATCCGTGTGGACAAGGAAGGCTCCGTCGAGAGCTACTACAAGCTGACCGTCACGGACCCCGCCGGGCCGAAGCCCCTGACGAGCATCAAGGTGGGCGACGAGGCGTTCACAGCCCCGACGGTCACAGAGTACAATTCAAGCACAGCGCCCGAAACGGTCGATATCAAACTGACGAAGAGCGTCGAGACGGCCAAGCTGACGGTGGCGTCGGGCAATGATTCGGAAACCACCATCAAGTATTACGTTGGCGAGACCTGGAGAGACCCGGGTACGGCTATCGGCGACGGCGTGACGCTTACGCTCACCCCGGACGGAAAGACCACGAAGACTGTCTGGCTCAAGGTCACCCGCAACGGCGCGGATATCTTCTACAAGGTGACCATCACCGACCCCGCCGCGCCGAAGCTGACCAAGCTGGAAGTGAATACGAAGAACAGCGAATATGCGGCTGCTGACGGTAGTATCGCCGGCGGAGCGTCTGAGACGGCAGCCAGCTTGGCGACTTCCACGCTGGAGAAATACGTGGATGCGTTCTGGTTCAAGGCAGCGTTCACGGCAGTGGGCGAAGTGTCCGGCGACGATACGAGCACGGCGCAGTGGGCCTATGACAGTACCGGGGGCAGCTACGACTGGCAGAGTTTTAATAACGAAACTGCCACCAAGGTGTCCTTCAATGGCCAGCCGACCCAGACCATCGTCATCAAAGTCACCCGCAACAAGGCGGACATCTTCTATAAGCTGACCGTGACCAACGGCAAGCAGCCCGTGCTGACGGCGCTGAACGTGGGCGTGGGCGGCACCGACCCGACGAAGGCGGCTGATAAGGGCGCCGGCGCCGGTACCAGCGGCGACCCCATCCAGTACACCGCGACGCTTGATAAACACGCCGCAAACTTCAGCGTCAAGGCGGCGTTCGCCGGCCTGCATGCCAGATACACGAAGGACGCATCGGCTGTTGAAACTTTGAAGGAGACAGGCACCGAGCTCACCTCCGACGCAGCCAGCACCATCGACGTCAAGACAACGTTCCTCAATGAGGATGAGGCCACGGATGTATACATCTGCGTGTATGACGGCCTGGGCTCCGATCCCACCTACTACAAGCTGTCCGTCACCAACCCCGCCGGACCTACGCCCCTGACGAACGTCCAGGTGGGCGGGGAGACGTTCACGGCAGGTCTCAACGTCACGGCGTACAATACGAATGAGGACGCCCAGACGGTCGATATCACCTTGAAGAAGAGCGTCAAGGCCGCCCAGCTGACGGTGACCGGCGCTGCGGGTGATACCATCAAATTCTGCGACGGCGACAGCTGGAGCGGAGCGGGCGAAGATCTCCCCCAGGAGCTCACGCTCACCCCGGGTGAGAGCAAGACCGTCATGATCAGGGTCGAGCGCAAGGAAGCGACGATCTTCTACAAGCTGGTCATCGCCGACCCCGAATGGCCGGCACTGACCGATGTGAAGGTGACGGACGCGACGGCGGACAGCATCACGCCGCCCGCGGGGGCAGAGACCCCCGACGCTGTGGCAGACGCCGCAATGGCCGCCCAGCTCAAAAAGTACACCACCGGCTTCACGTTCCAGGCGACCTTTGACGG
>CANQMW010000017.1 GCA_947625045.1 uncultured Oscillospiraceae bacterium | reverse complement strand
AAGCAGCCAGCAGTTTCCTGCTGGCTGGGATAAATCCTTATCCTTTTTCATTGTCCTCTTGACGGGTCGCAGTTCAGGTGCCCCACTGGATGTTTTCCAGTGGCTCCGCCCGCAGGGCCTCCACTCGCTCGGGGTAGTTGTCCATGGGCAGGGCGTACAGCTCGATGTCGTCCAGCTGGAAGGTGCCCTCCGCAGGGAAGGTGATGGTCAGCTCTGTTCTGGATTTGTCACTGTACCCAAGATTGATCAGATAGTTCTCATGCTCATAGTATCGAAGCGCAGACGGAGATTGGATGCCCGCAAACTTTGTGACCTTCCCACTTGCCACGCTGAGATTAAAGGACTTGGATGAACGGAATCCGGACAACCGGACAAAGCCCTCAGCTTCTGCCGGCATTTCAAAGCGCAAAGTAATGGCAGCATTGGCTTCTGACACCGTAAGCATACCATCTTCCCATGTGCAGCCATCTGATTCCATTTCATATGATATAGGCTGCTCATTAAAATCAAGCAACGCTTCTCCAAAAGTCCCCGGTTCCTCCAGTGCCACTGCCTGGAGCATAGCTTCCTGTTTTTCCAGACCGTTCAACGCGTCCAGCTCATCATAGGATATAGTTTCCTCATAGGTATATCCCCACGGAAGCGCATAATTGTTTTCATAGACAAATACCCCGTCATTCTCCTCGACGGCAGAATACCCGTATGGAAGCTTTCCAAGGCTCTTTTTATCGGACACAAAATATTTTACCGACAGAATCGATGATGTTATTGTTCTCCAGTCGCTGTTATACAGATTGATACTTGTCTGCAAGCCGGGGTTCTCCATCGATTCCCAGAAGTTAGTAACGTTCTGATTTGTGACGCTCCAATAGTATGGTATCATTGGCACTTGGAACAGCATGCCTACATTTCTGAACGACGACTTGGCAGGGAAATCCACGCGGCCTTCAGGATTTCCATAGAGATAAGGCTGCGCATTTTTCACCATATGGTTACTCAGATTATTACTATATGTCCCTATAAACGGATATTTCTCCGCAAACTCTGACCTATCGCCGTCCAATTCATATGTTCCATACAACCCGACGTTAAAAAGAACAAGAAGCAGACAAAGCGTCGACGCGAAGGCCCGTTTGAACGCCGGGGTGTGCGCCCGCACCCACAGAAGCCCGTCCTGCACCTGCGGATGCGCGAGGACAAGGACGACCAGCGTGGCCAGCATAAAGACAGCGCCCAGCCATACGTTTCGTGTGTCGCCGGTGGTCTTCAAGGCCAAAAGGAGCGCCGCGCATACCAGCCCCGCTGCCAGGCATATCTTCAAGCCCCTGCCGGAGAGGGTCAGAAGCTCCGGCAGCTCCTCCGCCACTACATAAGCCAGCAGCAGCGCCAGACCGAAGGTCCAGCGGTTGCTGGGATAAGCGAAGCCGTTCATGACCTTCCCGCCTAGGGCTGTCAGATAAATGGCAAACGCGGCCAGGACCATGACCTTCAGCGTTTTCTTCCCCCGTCCGGACAGAAGAAGCAAAACGGCAAAAAGTGCTATCACGGCATAGGACTGATAGTTCCACTCATCGAACGCGTTGAACGGTGCGAACAGGACCGCCAGAACAGTTTTGTACCATTGGGAGGAGTACAAAAACGTCGGCGATACGACCGGATTGCCCCCCGACCGGCCAGACTCAAAATATGCAAGACAAGCAGGCAGAAAGATCAGCGCCGCAAGCCCGATGCCCAGCAGATAGCCGAAAGCCATCTGGACAGCCATCCGGAAAAAAGCGCGAAGGCGTTTCTCCCGGCAGACGGAGAAAAACCGGATGAGTATATACAGTCCCGTCAGGAGCGTCATCATATACATGAAATAGAATCCGCCCAGGGACGCGCCAAAGACCGCCAGAATAAATAGATACGGTCTCCTGCCCTGCAGTATCTTGTCTGCGCCGACGATCATCAAGGGCAGATAAATCATAGGACGGCAGAAATAAAGCCAGTCCCCCGCACTTTGTGTCGCATAACCGCAAAAGCAATATACCAGGCTTCCGATCAGCGCATATTGCCATTCCTTATTGAAATACCGGCATAGATAAGAAAAGCTCAATCCGGCAAAATACAAAAATAAGACAGATACAGCAATGTAAAGCGGTTCGGTATACGCAGTCGGCACAACTACTGACAAGAGGTAAAGTGGATCTCCAAAGCCATGCCAATTCAGAGTTCCGATCACGTCGGCACCCATTCCGACGCTTATATCGAACAGCTTAGGTTCAAAGCTCCCGTGAAGTATATTGCGAAAAAGCTCCCGCCACCATTTCCCAACATATATAAGGGCTGGCCACGCCTGATAATGGCCGTCGGAGCCGCCAACGAAGGACTTTCCCCTCAAAAGCAGAGGGCTGAAAACGGCCAGCGCCGCTATCAGAAAGACGATCGTATATATTCCGACATATATCCACGTCTGCCGCCGGCGGGACGCACGGCTCCATCCGCCCTCCAGCCGGTCACATGTTCTGTCGATCCGCAGAGTCGCGGTCACGTTTTTCTTATCGTTGTGGTACTTCTTCACGCTCTGCAAAACACTCCTTATAAATTCTCTCGCAGACGAGTTCTGTGGCCTGGCCGGTCTCGCAGCTCCCTAGCTCCCGGTGATGCTGCTCTATCCCCCGGCGGTATGCCGCCTCATCAAATCCCCGGATCTTTTCCTCCAGCTCATCCTGGCTCTTGGTCAGGATAAAGTGCCACTCCTCTATCGGGACATAAAAGTCCCGGGCGTCTCCGTATTTGCCCAGATCCGGGCAGAACAGGAATACAGGCTTGTACATCAGTGAGAAATCCCAAATGCAGGACGAGTAATCGGATACCAGCACATCCGCCGCATACAGCAGCTCCTGCATGTCCGGATACTCTGTCGCTGACAGTACCCCTTCCCGTACCATCTTGCCCAGGTGGTGCCGCCGGAACAGGCATACCCATTCCCCGCCGAATCTGTCCTCCAGCGCCGATATAAGGCCCCCGATATCCAGTTCCGCCATCTCCGCCATCTCCTGCTCGCTGCGGTATGTAGGCGCGTACAGGACGATCTTCGTGCTCTCCTCTAGGCCGAAATATGCCCGGACCTTCTCCGTGATATCCGGCCGCCCGCCGTTGATGAGGATGTCGTTCCGGGGCATCCCGACCTCCATCACTTCTCCCTCAAACAGCCTGCTCTCCCGGATCGTCTGCTGTGTGAAGGCCCTGCTGCTGGAGCAGTACAGATTTACTTTGGAGTACAGCCGCTTAAAATGGCGCCGCTGTCTTGCGGTCAGCAGATTCTGGGCGTTTGCAAAACCGCAGGTCTTGTATGACCCGCCGCCATGCCATGTATCCAGCGCGATCTGACCCTTTACGTGGGGCAGATACGTAAAAAAGTCCACATTCGTGACGATGACCTTTGCCGTCATCAGATGTCTGAGATGCTTCCTGCTCTCCTTCTTTACGACCTTTATCCCTTTTTCCTCAAGGTATTTGAACCTGCCCGGTTTGTTGAACGCCCATACGATCTCAAACTCGCCCGGATAGGCGGACAGAAGGTACTCGCAGATATACATGGGATTGCAGGAATACTGCTTGCCTCTGTGGCTCATAAAGACGATCTTATTGTCCTGGACCTTCAACCGCTTCAGCCAGAGACAGTACAGCCACCGCCAGCCCAGCTGGTATGCCTTCAGAGCCCTCCTCAGCATGCGGCCAAAAAACGTGTTCCTCTTCGACATGCGGATGACCCGTTTCTTGAACTTCACCCACAGGCTGTCTGTCTTTTTATTGATGCTGTTGATCTTTCTCTCCAGCGTATCTATTCGCTGGTTCAGGTTTTGCAGTTCAATGATTATGGCCTCGCCTAAGGCTTCCTTGTTCGCGGCGTTTTCTCTCTGTTTCTCCTGTTCCACTCGGGTCACCTCCGGGCAGATATGGGCATATCCGGCGTATCAGCCTTCCAGCCCAGGGCCCTCAGCTTTGCCGTATCCATGTCCATGTAGATCGTGTCTGGGTATCCGTTATTCCCTGTGTTTCCTATCTCATATCTCACGTGTATACCGCCCTGTTTCGCCACCAGCTCCGCCATCTGGGCTATGGAGCAGTACGTGCTCTCATCCGCGGCGTTGTAGGCCTGTCCGGGCGTGCCCCTGAGCAGGACCGTCAGTATGGCCGTCACCGCGTCCGCCGTATAGAGATAGCTCCGCTCTGTCTCGCCCTTTGTCCGCAGTACGATGTCCCGCCCTTCCCGGACGCACCGCCCGAACTCCGCGAAAACCCGCGTATCGTTATAATTCACGCCCGGCCCAAACGTCTGTGTCAGGCGTATGATCTTCGCCGGCACGCCGTATTCGGCGGCATAGGCACAGCAGAGACTCTCGCTCTGGAGCTTGCCGATGGGGTAGCTGTTGCGTATATTCATCGGCGCCAAGGTACCGATATCCTCTTCCGTCACCTTGTGCCCTTTTGCGGGATGCCCATATACCTCCATGCTGGACAGATAGACCATCCCTTTTACGCCTTTGTCCTTCGCCAATTCCAGCAGTTCCATAGTCCCGAATACGGCCGTTTTTATCGTCTCCGCCGGACTTTGTACCATGGCCTTGCTGGCCGTCTGGCTGGCGCCATGAACGATATAGTCGATGGGCTCCGCGATATCCGGCAGCTCTTCCACCGTGCCGACCACGAGCCTCAGCTCATCCGGGTCACTTAACATCTCCTCGAAGCGTTTTTTTGCCCGTCCCTCGTCCCGCACCAGCGCCAGCACCGTCAGACCCAGTCCCTTTTTCCGGTTTGCGTAGATCAGCCCGCTCACCAGCGTATAACCGATAAGACCCGTCGCCCCGGTCACCAATACCGTTTTTCCCCGCAGCTCTTCCCAGGGGATGAACTGCGCCGACGCTATCTTCTCCAGGTCCCTCCTGAAAACAGGATCCTCTGTCCACATACCTTCTACCTCGTTACAATCCGAATATCTGGGAATCCTCCCGGGCGTCCTCTATCGCCCTGAATATGTAGTAGTCCATGGGCGACGTGATCTTGATGTTCTCGCCCGGGCCGATAACGGTATACAGCTCATGCCCATAGGCCCGCATCAGGCTGGCGGAATCGATAAAATCCGCCTGGTTTTCCTCCGCCGCCTTACGGTGCGCCTTCAATATCTCTCCCAGATAGAAGCACTGGGGCGCTTTCGCCATCAGGCACTGGCTCCGGTCGATGATCTCACCCACTTTGTCGCCCCCGTTTTTCACCGCGATCGTCTCTATCGCCGGTGACACCGTGATCGCTGAGCCATGCTCGCGGGTGCATTCAATGGCCTTTGTGATTGTTTCTCCGTCGATCAGCGGCCGCACCCCGTCATGGATCAGCACGATAGCGTCTTCCGGATAAATATCGCCTGCCTTTGCCAGACCGTTGTATATGGACTCCTGTCCCGTGGCCCCGCCCGGCACGATCGCCTTCACCTTGGTGAGGTAATATTTCCTGACCAGTTCACGGGCATAGTCGAGCCAATCGGCTACACACACCAGCACGATCCCGTCTATCATTTCGTGCCTTTGATACTGCTCCATCGTATAGACAAGGATCGGTTTCCCATGCAGCTCCAAAAACTGCTTCGGTCTCGTGCTCGTGTTCATCCGCTGGCCTGTCCCGCCGGCAAATATGACCGCTATATTCATCTCTTCGCCTTCTCACTATCTTTTTATCTATGTCTTGGGACCCGGTCTTCCTCCGGTGGCAGGACCATATAGTCGCCGTAATTCCTGCTCAGACACTCGTCCCATCCTGCCGGTGCGGCATAATCACGCCCCTCAAAGTTCACAGGCACCGTACCAGCAAACCACTGGGCCGGGAAGAATTCCTTGTCCGCCTTATATGCTCCCCCCGGCGAGCATATAGTCCTCTCCCCCTCCGGGGCATACAGCCAGTCGATCAGCCATTTCCGCAGCCTCTTCAGCCATCTCCAGGGAAACAGCCTCAGCACAAAAAAGCCCGCCCTGGCCACCGGCTCCTTATAGGGGATAAAGGGCAGCCACTTCAGCTTCACCTGGATCACGTAGTTGATCACGTTGATCACACTGAAGCAAAGCCCTGTTTTCCGGTTCAACGGCTTCGAGGGCATCAAGGGAAATATATCGATGTACGCTCCCTTTGGGTGTTTCTCTGTACCCGCTGCAAGCGGATGCTGCGTATCACACAGCCGAATGAATACCACCGGGTATTCCGGGTCTGTCCGTTCGGAATGGAACCTCAGCCTCTCCGGCAGCTCCCCCTCCATCTCCTGCACACGGAGAAAATCCTCCACCGGCATGGCCACGTCCACATCGTCGTCCCAGGGGATGAAGCCATGATGCCGCACCGCGCCCAAGAGCGTCCCGCCTGCCAGGTAATACCTCAGCCCGTGCTTCTCGCACAGCCTCACGAACTCGTCCAGTATCTCCAGCTCGCACAGCTGCAGCTGCCGCAGTTTGTCATCCATCTCTGCCCATGATCCCCTTCACCGCCGCTCTTCTCCTCGTCCCCGGCGGCAGCAGAATATTCAATGCGCGCTTTTTCACATATTCCCCGCCGGTGTAAAAGTGCACCCGTGGCAGCTCCAGCGTCCTCAGCTCATTCCGCCGGTATTCGGCGTACACTCCCAGCAGACGTTCTGCTATGTATCCGTCTGTCCGGGGTAACGGGTCAGATACCTCTTCGTCAAATGCCTCCAGCAGCGGGAACAGCCAGGAGCAGTGGTCATGAAACACATCCCGGCTCATGATGAAGATGTTACCGAAGTACTGCACTGTGCCGTTCAGGTACGCATCCAGAGCTTGTCCCATCTCCGGGTGCACCGCCCGGACAAGCTCTTCCGCCAGGGCCAGGTCCGCGGCCCGGTGGGCCTGGGCGTAGTGCTCCCGCACAGATACGCGCATATCCTCCCCCTTGGGGAGGACCATGTCATACTGTTCGATGAGCCCGGGAAAGCGGTCATAGCCGAGCTCGTCCAAGTCCGGCTCCCGCCGGACGATATACGGCAGCCGAGCGTCCGGGTCTGGGTAAAGATACCGCCGGTAGTGGAAAAAGCCGTACCAACCTGCCGTGACGTTCTTCCAAGTCCAGTACTGGCCTGTGAGTTCGCAATAACTTCTGTTCTTGGCGGAGATGTTCTCCCCCCCGTCGTCATGGGCAAAGCCCGGGAAACGCTCCCCCGCCAGGGCAGTACCCACCTGCAGGGGCACCAGCAGCGGATGGACCGGCACCGACTGCCGCTCATGGCAGCAGACAAACAGCTTTACATCCGCCAACGCTCAGCGCTCCCACCCGTGTTCCGCCTGTTCCTCGTCCAGCTGTTTCGCGGTGTCCGGAAGATGCAGATACCCTCTCTGGGTGATATCCGCGCCCTCTGTCCACATCTTTCCGTTCCTTCTTTCTCAAGCCAAATTCGAAATAGACAAATCTACAAGTATGTATAATATGAATTTACAAAGTGCATCTTAACACATTATCTGTCGTTTAGCAAGTAGCCGAAGCTGCCCGAGACGTAAAATATTCTCCAAATCAGGCAACTATAGCTCACGCATGAGTCCATTGGTATGGCTCAACAGCCTTCATCTATGCACATACGTTCCCGTTTCACCGTCCTGCGCGATCGACATACACGCCATCTTTTCCTTTTGGAGGCGCTGATATCATATCTTTAAGAACAAAATTGTGGTTTTGTTAATATTTCAGCTGACAGCTCCTTACCCTTCGTCGACCCGGCATGTGCCGCAGAAACAGGAAAACAGCGCCCGCGGCATACCCACCGCTGGGCGCTGTTAATATGAGAGGAAAGGCGCTGGTGTAGGCGCTTCAGGACAGAACTCTGTGGCAAAAGCTGCGCGCCGTCCGGGCAGTCAAATCATTTGAATGCTTTTGGAAATGGGGCGTAATCTCTCTTTCAACCCACACCGTATGCCGCGGTCACGGCGGCGTTCTCGTCAAATGTCCCGTAATAGACACACCCGCTCTCTGTCCGCAGGGGCTGGAGCACATAGGTATACGTCCCCGCTGCGGGCGGCCGTTCCTGGTAGGTATTGCCGCCAATGGAGGCATTCACTACCGTCCAGGTATCCTCCCCTTCCGCCATGCGGTATATGCGATAGGCGGTAGCATTGGCAGAGGGCTCCCACACCAGCTGCACCGTGTTGCCTACCTGCTCGCAGAACAGGAGTTCCGGGGCCTCCAGTGCTGTCAGACCAGCCTCTGCCGTGACCTGCACCGCTTCAGAGGGATAGGTATAGGTCTGCTTCGCGTAGATGATATTGGCAGTCACCTGGTATTCATAGCTTTCTCCCGCTGTGGCGGTGATATCCCGGAACTGCACACAGTCCGCTGCCAGCGGTTCCGCGATCTGTCCCCAGTCTCCGCCGTCGGTCCTGCGTGTGACGGTATAATTGGTCATTCCTACCATTTCAGGCCATGTAAGGGTCGGGACACCGTCAACGAGCTCTGCCGTCACCTCTGGGCCGGTCATTTCAGGGAGCCAGATGCAATAAGAATAAAGCCCAGCGATCTTTTCGCCCGCCTCATTCAGGCTGTATGCGCGGACACGGTACTGGTAGGGTATGCCCTCCAAAAAATCTTTATCCGTATAGTTCGTCCCATTTATATCCGCAATCATCGTCCACCGCGTTAACGCGCCTCTTCTATATATCTGGTATCCGTCCGCTCCCTCTTCTTTCTCCCACGAAAGGGACAAGCAATCAGCACCATTGGAAACCTGCAGTGTTCCAGGTGCGGGTGGTACTTCGATAGCGGCTACCCCTGTAAAGTCATAGCTTCCCCAGTATACTTCGCCGTCTTCCACCTTGTAGGACGCAACCGTATAGGTATACGTATGTGTCGGTATGCAGCTTTCATCCCGATAAGTCAGTATGTCAGCTCCCACGTCAGCGATCCGCTGCCAGCCCGACCTATCCTCTTGGCGGTAGACGCCATAGCCGTCTGCGCCGTTTACTTTTTTCCAGGTCAGCGTGAGGGCATTTCCGCCGTTAACTTTGACTCCCGTCAGTTCCGGCGCCGGCAGCGTGTTGGCCCTGTGTGTATCTGCGTATTCAAAATCCACCGCAAACGGTGCAATGATATCTACATACTTGTCGTATGCCTCGTCCCAATCGCTGTATGCCGGGTCACCGCGCTTGTCCTCAATATGGTAGTTCTCTATCAGATACCGGCTGAGATAGTCCGTTGTTTTAACAGATCCATGGATATTTACATGATGATTGTTATAGTAGTCCTTTTTCAGATCTAACCCTATATCATCCATTACATCCATCATATTTAGCGTCGGAAATCCCCGTTCATTTATCATCGCGTTTATTGTGTTATATTCTGCCACAACGATCTCATCGTGTTGTGCCAGCGGCTCGGTCACAAAAAGAATATTGACCTTTTCCGCCTCGCAGTAATCCATCAGATTCTCCAGCGCTTCCTCTATGCGTCCATCTATCTCCGCGCGTTTATCTGTATTGTGGTAATTGGCGGAAACGTCATTGCTGACCTTCAAATACCCGCTATATATACTTCCGCCTTTTAACCCATTAAGCTCATAATCAAAATCGAGCTTCGTTAATTCATTCCAGCGTGAATGGTAGCGGAATAGAGGCACATAAAACTCCAGCCTGTCTTCAGGTGCATATCCACCATTGTCAAGAAGTACTTTAGTCAATTGATACTTCTCATTTGTATTCGGGAAAAAGTCCAACACAAAATGAATCGCTGCCTCTGAGTAATCAAAGTAAAGATTATTGACGAGCACGATATATAACGCATCTGGCTGCGTTTTCCTGCCCTCTTTAATGATATACTCAGCGGCCTCAAGAGGCTGGCTGTTATTTGCAAAGGGATAAACTGTGATCCCATAATTCTCCCAGGCTACAGGTGCACACCAAAAGGCATATGCGGTACTCCCTCCAATAAGCACGGCATCCAGGGAGTTCTCTCTCTCCTCATAGAATCCTCGGATCCACTGGAAGTTGCGATAATCTCCTGAATTGGTCGTGATCTTTGTGAGGGCAGCCAAGACGCCTATGACAAGCGCCAGAAATACGACCGCCTCGATAAATCTTTTTTTCTTCATCGTCGTCACCCTAAAACTGCTCGTAGATAAAATCCTGGGCGTTGAACCCCGGGCCGTACATGCCGCAGAGCACGGTTATGATGAAAAGCAGCAGCCAAACTGTCCACCGGAACGGCAGTATCTGCCCCTGCATCCAGGTCCGCGCATACCCGTATTTTTCCCGCAGGATCGCCACGATAACCAGCGCTAGGACGCCTATTATTATAACGTTGATATCGGCATAAGTCACACCAAGGCCGGCAATGGTCCCCTGAAAGCTCGTCAGGCTTCCCAGGGCCCCTGCCAGCGTCTTCACGTGGTCTATGCTGTGTGTCAGGCTGTCCGCGGTAAAAAACACACACCCAAGGGAGTATATCACATATGTACGCACACGCTGGAACAGTATCCAGCTGGTGCTCTCCGTGTCGATGTGCAACCGCGCCGTAGCTTTTTCCATCAGCGGAGCGCACAGCTCGCTCACCACCAGCATGGTCCAGAACCACGCACTGACGCCCGCGATATGCCGCATCGAACCGTGCCAGAAGCCCATGACGAACCAGAGCACCGCCATACCGACGAGCCAGGGGATCTTCTTGGCCGTCTTTTTGCTGAAGTGTTTCCTGGCCCATTTCCCGATGGCCAAGATCGGCTTGCTTTTCAGGACCGGATAATATACGTAGTCCTTGGCCCACGCTCCCAGCGTGATATGCCACCGCTGCCAGAACTCCTGGACCGTCCGGGAGAAAAACGGGTTTTTGAAATTCTCCGGCATATGGATGTCAAACAGTTCCGCCGAGCCGAGCACGATATCCATACAGCCGGAAAAATCCGTATATATCTGGAGGGGATAGAGAAATACCGCTACCCACGGCCAGACGCCGCCAAACGTGCCGGTATCCGCCCAAATGCCCGAGACGATGAGACCGACCCGGTCGGATATCACAAGCTTTTTGAAAACGCCCCACAATATCCGCTGGGCGCCGAAGCACAGATTCTGATAGGAGAACCGGTGCCTCTCATACAGGCACTCCAGCTGGGAATAGCGGCTGATGGGACCCACCGTCAGCTGTGGGAAAAATGACACGAACAGGAACAGCTTCAGGAAGTTCCGCTGGGGTTTTATCGTGCCCCAATAGCAGTCGATGATGTATCCGATGACCTGGGCCGTATAATACCCCATACCCAGGGCGCCGGCGATGGGCAGTGCCCGGAGCTGCGGGAACGCCGGGATAAGTCGGTGGAGCAGCCTGGAGCCCACCATCCAGAAGGAACTGCCCTTGAGCAGGAACCACAGCAGGATATTGAGCACCACGGCCGCGACGGTGATCCCCGCCACGGCCTTTCGGTGTGCGGACAGTCCGTTCGCGCCCTCTCGGTCCATCGCAATCCCGGCCACATATGCAAAAAATGCAGACGCCAAAAGGAACAGGATCGTATAGGCCGGCGCCGCACAAAAGTAAAACACCATGCTCAGCAGGAGCAGCATGACCCACTGCCCCTGCTTCGGGAGAGCATAGTATAGGGCAATGCCCACTAACAGCAAGGCATAATAGCCGAGCGAGGTAACCGTCATAGATCCTCTACCTCCCGCAGGTGATGCTGAGGTTTTCTCCGTTAATGCACCCGGCTTTTTCCGAAAGGAGAAAATCAATCGCCGGGATGATATCGTCCGGCACAAGATTCCTGCCGATAGGGCTCAGCTGCGCATTCTTCTCGATCAGGATGCTGTGCATATTGCTGATATATTTTGTCTCCACCCAGGCAGGCGAAATGCCGTTGACGGTGATACCCTTGTCGGCATATTCAACAGCCAGTGCCCTCACAAGGCCCAACATCGCATATTTGGTAATAACATAATTTGCGCAGTACTTTGGCGGCATTCCGTTGATTACAAAGGACAGGATCACCACCACCCTGCCGTATCGTTTCTTCGCCATGGCCGGCAGAAATTCTTTTAGGATGAGCACCAGGGATCTGAGGGAAATGTCGAGCTCATTCTGAATGGTCTCCCATTCGATCTTATGGAACCTCTGATTGTTACACTGTGGTGCAGGAAAATGTACGATGTGTGTCGGGGCCAGCTGACTGTCCCGTATCCTGCCGATCATATGAATGACTTCCTCCTCCCGGGAGAGGTCGGCCTGTATGAGGACCAGCCGGTCCTGCAGTTCCTGGCTGAGCTTCTCCAGTTCGTCGCTCATATGCCGATAGTGGGCGATGATATAGTCATAACACTGATGGGTAGACCGAATCAACGCCATTCCCATGTCGGAAGACGCACCTATGACCAGCAATACGTTAGCGTTGCCATCCATTATAGGTCACTTCCCCAGTTCCAGAATGATATCCACCATCTCGCCCACGTTCTTCATGGTAACGACCTTTCCCATGGGGATCTTGAAAGAGAACTCGTTCTCCACCGCCACCACAAGATTGATGTGCTCAAAGGAATCCCAGTCCTCGATATCCTCGGACGTGGTCGCCTCCCCTACCGTGATGCTCTCGTCGTCAAAGACCTCGCGGAACACCTTGTTGAGCCTTACAAACGCTTCTTCTCTGGTCATGATCTTTCCTCCATGATTGATTTATTGTTGTACCAATACTTTCATACTGGCTGTCAGGACGTTTTGTCTCTCCTGGTTCGTGATCTTCACCTTCAGCAGGATAAGGTCCAATCCGTCCAGTTTGCTCTCCACCGTGCCATAGACGGTCAGGGTATCCCCCGCATAGACCGGTTTTCTGAAGGATATCTGTTCCACACTGTGTATCAGGCTGTATTTTCCGGGTAGATATACCCCCGCCAGCGTGGAGCACAGGGACGCGGTGAGCATACCGAATGCCACGTGGCTTTTGAATTTGCCGCCACCGACGCTTTGGGCAAACGCATCGTCCCTGTGCAGCGGGTTCTCGTCGCCGGTGATACCACGGAAGGCATTCTCCATTTCCGGCGTTATTTCTTTTGTGAAACTCTCCGTCTGCCCGACCTGGATATCGGAATAGTGATACTCGTTCATGCCAGCGCCTCTTTTATCCTTTTGTATACGCTTTCAGCGTCAAGGGCGTTTTCTTTCCTCACGGACTTCTGCGTCCCGTAGCCCTTTGCAAAAGTGTCCTCCAGTCCTATGGGGCAGAGCCTGACGCTCAGTCCGTTTCGGGCGATGATCTCGGCGATCATGCTTGCCAGGCCGCCGGTGATGTTGTGCTCCTCCAGGGTAAAGAAGTTTTTGAATCTGCCCGCGTTTTGAATGACGCTGTCCGTCTCAAAGGGTTTGATGGTCCCCACGTTTACGACCTCCAGCTCAATACCCTCTTCGGACAGACGCTCCGCCGCTTCCGTGGCCTCCTCCAGGATGCTCCCCGTGACGTAAAAGACCGCATCCGTTCCACTTCTGACCACGTCGTTTTTGGACAGCTCCATTTTATAGCCGTCCCCGAAGAACTCCTTTTCCTTGTTCATCCCGATGCGGATATAGACCGGGCCCGTGTGCCGGTACGCCAGTTCCACGCACTCGGCCGCCTGCTTTGGCGTCGCGGGAGAGAGTATCACCAGATTCGGAAGGGATCGCAGGACCGCGGCGTCCTCCGTGGTGTGATGCGTGGGTCCCAGCGACCCCACGGAGATACCGCTTCCCGAGCCTATCAGCTTGACGTTCAGATTCTGCATACATATATCGTTTCTGATGAACTCAAACGCTCGATAGACCAAAAACGGAGCCGCTGTAAACACAAATGGTATTTTCCCGGTACACGCAAGACCCGCGGCTGCCGCCACCATATTCTGTTCTGCTATCCCGAGATCATATGACCTGTCTGCAAAGTTCATACGAAAAACTTTATCCAGGCCGCCTTCTCCGCTGTCTGCTGTCAAGTACAAGACCCTGGTATCCTTTTCAGCCAATTCCATAAGGGCCCCAATAAAAGCACTGTTCATGATTCACCCTAATTCCTCGTCTGTGATTTGAAGCGCTTGCAGAAATTTCTCCCGTTCTTTTTTGTTCGGAAGCCTGAAATGCCAGATTGGGTTATTCTCCATCAACGGCACCCCTTTCCCTTTTACTGTGTGCGCTATCACTATCGTTGGTTTTCCGGCATTCGGTGCTTCTGTCAAAACTTGCTTCAGCTGCTCTGTATCATGCCCGTCCACATGCCGCACAGTCCAGCCAAAGGCCTCCCATTTTTCCTGCCATGCAACTACTTTGAGGATCTCGTCCACCCGTCTTGTTTTTTGCAGTTCATTCGCGTCCAGGATCGCCACGAGGTTATCCAGCGATAGAGAAGACGCCGTCATCGCCGCTTCCCATACGCTGCCTTCCTGGCACTCCCCATCTCCCAGCAGGACATATGTCTTCGCATCTGTTCCGTCCAGCTTCTGTCCAAGCGCCATGCCAGCGGCCATGGACAGCCCATGTCCAAGGGAACCTGTCGTTGCCTCGATGCAGGAGGCTTCCCTTCTGTACGGTTCACCGCCGATATGGCTGCCCGGCTGCAGATACGTTTCCAGTTCTCCCTCCGCGAGGAGCCCTGCCTCACAAAGGACGGTATAAAGAGCAAGGGCGCCGTGGCCTTTGCTGAGGATGAATCTGTCCCGGTCTTTCCAGGCCGGGTCCTTCGGGTCATACCGGAGGACGCCCTTCCTGTACAGCGTATAGATGATCTCCAGGCAGGAGTAGCACGACGCTAGATGGGCCATGCCCCCCTTATAGCCGGTAATGAATATCTGTTTGCGTAGCTGCGCGCATTGTTCCATATCAAACTGGCTCATCGTCACGCTCCATGCTCTTCCTGCCCGTTCACGGCGATAACGTGCTGTTTCTTCTCGTATCCCTGGCTGATATCCAGCTTCCAGACGGTGTTCCCTTCCTCGTCCTCGGATATCTTCTCAAAGCCCTGCAGGGCGTAGAAATCCCGTACCATGCCGTTTTTCAGGGTCGGGTAGTAATACCCCCGTATCTCCTTCAACCCCTGTGCCCGGCATTTCTCCGCCAGCAGATCCATCATGGCGTACTCCATATCCCGCTTTAAGACCCGGCAGCTCATCAGCCACAGGATGATGTCCAGCCGCTCGTCCTCTATCTTCCCGATGACGACCGCCACCACGCCGTTGTCGCCGAACTTGTCCGTCAGCTTGCCGTAGAGGGTGACATACCCCTCGTCCGCTGCGGTCTTTTCTATCTCCTCCTGGGTGTACCGCTTCGTGGTCAGGTTGAACTGGTTGCTCTTGTTGGTGAGCTGGGCGATCCGGGCCATGTACATGGACTCGAAGGGCTTGATGGTCGCCGACATCTCCAGGCTCAGCAGGTAGTCATCGTAGTTTGCAAAGCTGCTCTGCAGCTGGGCCCGGGCCACGTTCTCCTTGTACTGCTCGTTCCGTTTCAGGTCGTCCCCGGTGAACTTGGTCAGTTCAAAGAACCCGGATCGGTCGATGACGGTGATGTAGTTCTCCACCTTCTCCATGGGCGGGATGGCCACGCCCGGCACCTGCTGGCGGATGATCTCCCGCTCCGCCGGGTTGTCGTCCACGAACACAAAGCTCTCCGGCAGCAGGGACAGCTCCTGGGCCATCTGCACCAGATTCACGCTCTTGGGGTCCCAGTTGGCTTTGATGACGATGAAGTCCTCCGGTTTCAGGGCCCCGTCCGGGTGATTGAGCCCCGCGATAGCGTTGTCATGGTCGTTTTTAGAGTCCACGTTCAGCAGGATGCCCAGCTTCTTGAGCTCCTTCAGATAAGCCTGGAACTCCGTGTAGGCCTGGCCCATGGAGGTCTCCTGACCCAATGCCAGGTTCTCCACGCCGTCGTCCCCCACGATGCCGCCCCAGAGGGTGTTGTCCAGGTCCAGGGCGAAGGCCTTCTTGTTCTTCCCGTACAGCGACTTTATGATATTCGCCACGCTGAAGGCCACCCGGGGGATGGCGTCCATGCACATGGCGTACTTGTACATGTGCCAGAAGAACTGGTCCGCCCACTTCTCCAGACCGTAGTCCCCGGCCAGGTAGTTGATGTCGTGGATATAGAACTCGTCGTGGGTCTGCGCGTACTCATAGAACTTCATGTTGAGCCGTGTCACGAAGTTCACCCGGCCGTGGATGTTGCTGGCGTCCTGATTGCCCATGAGCCGGAAAAAGGGGTACTCAAAGTTGTTCTGGATGATGGGGCATTTATAGCTCTCCCGAAGCTTGTCCCACATGGCGGCGAAGCGGCCGTACTCCTGCTCCAGCAGGGCGTCCACCTGCTCCGGGCTGTCCGCCGGCTCCGGCCAGGCGGTGATGTTCCGATTGGTAGTGTGGATGTATATCACATCCGGCGCCAGCGCCTCCAGCTCGGCATTGGGGAACATGGCATCCTGCCAGTACTGGTCGTACTCCGACTCGTAAAACACCGGCCTGATGCCCTGGTCCAGCAGGAACAGCTCCAGCATGTTCTTCACTTCGTGGGTCGTTGAGCCGCCCAAGATGGCGATATGCTTCTCCATGAGGTTCGGCGTCTGAAGCAGTTCCCGCCGCAGGGACTTCTTCTTCCGCAGAAGATACTGGCTGTCAAAGGGATATTCAAGCTCTTTCCGCATGGTACTTCTCCTTTGCGTTTAACGTCTCATTATGCTGTTACATCGTAACAGCATAAACGGGGGTACCCCCGTTTGGTTTTTACTGCTTCTCCGTCTGTGAGACCTCGGCCAAGCGCGCCTTCCGCCTGTTCCAGCGTCAATTTCCTCTCCAGAAACTGCTGGTATAACCCGCACAGCACCGCCGTATCCCCCAGGGAGATCTGCTCTGGCCGTCGCCCACCCCCAGCACCTCATCCAGAATGAGGATATCCGGCTGGATCAGCGACGCGATGGAGAACGCCAGCCTCGCCCGCATGCCGGAGGACAGCTGTTTGAAAGGCCGGCCCTGAAAGTCCCGGAGCTCCGCGAAATCGATGATCTCGTCGTAGGTTTGGATACTCTTCCCAGGTGATATCCGCGCCCACAGCCCACATCTTCCCGGACCTACTCTCTCCGCGGCAGAAGGATAGCCATAACCAAACTTATAAATAGTGTTCATAATTAAAAGAATCTTACCACATCCTTGTTTGTTAATCAAGTGGTATCCGCTGTTTGAGACGATAAAAAATCATCAAAATCAAGCAGTCTTGGCACACACATTGAGGCCGTTAAATCGAAGCCCTTCAACGGCCTGTTTTTCTATGCCCATGGCTTCTCATTCTCCCATCCTGTATGGTCCGCATACAGGATGGTTTTTTCCCAGCCGCTCCAACGTCGTGGCAAACAGGTGTCGCAGGTTGTGAGGGAATACCTTCCCCGGCTCCCCTCCGCGGTCCGCGCATACATCTTCACCGTCACCGGCGACCGTTCTCGCCCTCCATATGCCGGGCGAATGCATTGACCTGTCTCTCTGTGATGGTGTGCATAAAAATGCCCCCGTTTTGTGTAGTGCTTCCATTCTACACAAAACAGGGGGCAATTTGGTCTTTTACTTACTCAAAGAAATAACTGATAGAATAACTGGCTGTCATATGATTCTGCTATGCCCTGGGCGTCATGCGCCCGGTGTTGTCGATGTCGTACTCCCCCGTCAGCAGCAGCTCCGACACGGGCACGATATCGTATCCCTCCTTCAAAAGGTACTCTATGATGCCTCCCAGAGCCTCTGGGGTGTGCTTGGCGGCGTTGTGGAACAGGATGATGCTGCCGTCCGTCACGCGGCTGGTGACCCGCTTATAGATATCGTCCGCACTCAGGTCCTTCCAGTCCAGGCTGTCCACGTCCCACTGGATGGGCTGGATGCCCATGTTGCGGACGGTGGTGATCACCTGGTCATTGTACTCCCCATAGGGGCAGCGGAACAGCTCCACCTTCCCGCCGGTGATAGCCTCGATCTTGCCGGAGCACAGGCTCACCTCATCGATGATCTGCTTCTCCGACAGCTTCGCCATGTGGGGGTGGGTATCCGAGTGGCTGCCGATCTCCATGCCCGCGTCCGCCAGGGCCTTGACGCTCTCGGGGTATTTGTCCGCCCACTGGCCAACCAGGAAGAACGTGGCCTTCACGCCGTATTTCGTCAGGGTATCGATGAGCGTCTGGGTGTCCTCGTTGCCCCAGGCGGCGTCGAAGGTGAGGCTCACGGCCTTGTTATCCCGCTGGACCGAGTAGATGGGCAGTTCCTTGGACGCAGCGGATACACCCACGATGTCCGGGCTGTTCACAACCCAGAATATAGCCGCCACCGCAAGCACCAGGGCGGCGGGCCCAAGATACCTGCGGTGTTTCATAAGTACGCTTTTCAGTTTGCTCAACGCTTCATGACCTCCGGGTTCGATGTTTGTACATCCTATGAGCCCGGAGGGGCGATTATGTGCCTGCCGGCAGGTGCCGGAGAGAGAAAATCCTGTGCCTGTTTTTCCATAAAAAATGGAAATAGTATGGATATTTTGTCATCTTTCGTCGTTATATGCCTTTGTGTCGTTTTCTGTCATACTATGGAATTACCTTGTTGGAAAGGTGGTCCTATATGGCAAGCAGCGAAGTCATCCTGCGCCGGATACTCGGCCCGATCCGTTCCAGTATCCGGCCTCTCGTCCTGGCAGTCGATATCACAAGAAGTCTCCTGTTCCAGCTGCATATCGCCATGGACGACATCAAGGTCACAAAGCACATCTATCCCAGTGTGGCCAAGCTCCTGGGGCAGAGCCAGAGCGCCGTGACAAAGAGCATAGAGCGACTGACCCATATATGCTGGGACAGCATGGCGGAGCAGGAGCTGACGGAGTTCTACATCGGCCGGGACCTCCGGCAGATGCCTACGCCCCGGGAATTTCTCACCTATATGGCCGTCTATTCGGAGCTGGAGACGCCGTTCTTTCACGCGATCGAGGAGTACCCGGATATCCTTTTCCAGGAGCCTGCCGGGATGCAGAAGGTCCTCATCACCACAGAGGTATACCTGAACGATAATGCGCCGGAAAGCCTTCCTGCCGTCGGCGCGATAACTTCGGGAGCCTCTTCCGAACGATGAAAACGGATAACAAAAAGGCGAGCAGTGCAAAACGCACCGCTCGCTCCTTTTTTATATGCGGTGCTCTTTAAAGCCCACTGTAGACTTTCTCAAGGAATGTCCTGGCGGCCACGGCATTCTCATTGGTCGTGTTCTCCAGCGTGGCCTGGATGAAGGGCTTTCTCTCCTTTACGAACCGCAGGATGCGCCCATAGTCCATCTCGCCGGTACCGGCGGCGATGCTTTTTAGCTTGTCTCCCTCCCGGACGAAATCCTTGAGGTGGACCACCGCCACGTCCTCCCCCAGCTTGTCGATGGCGTCGGCGATGACTGCGTCGCGCTCGTCGGCATTTCCGGCGTACAGCAGGTTCACCGGGTCCAGGATGATGCGCAGATTATGGCTTTGGATGGCCTTCAGCACCTTCACCGCCCGGTCCGCGTTATAGACGATATGGTTCCACACCGGCTCGATGGCCATGGTCACGCCGTAGTGCTCCGCGCACTCTACCACCGGCGCCAGACCCCGGATGAAGGCGTCCAGGGCTTCGTCTGTGTGAGTATTGGCGTCCAGCTTGTACTCGGCGTTGGGCGCGCCGGTCTCCGTGCCCACCACGCTGGCGCCCAGAATAGACGCCACGCGAAGATGGCCGTAGTATCGGCTCTGTATCTCTTTGAGCTTCTCCGGGTCCGGGTGGGCCAGATTGAGGTAACACCCCAGCACGGCCACGTCAAGCCCCGCGTCGGCGAACACGCGTTTAGTATACACGCCCAGGCCCTCCGTCAGGGCCGCGGCGTCAAAAGTCACGCCGCTGATGACCTTGGAAAAGGCCAGATGAACGCAGGAAAAGCCCTCCTCCCGCGCCTTCCTGGCCCGGGCCTCCATGGTCTTCTCCTCCGCCCCCAGGGCGGTGTTCACATCGTGTAAACGGATACCGATCTGCATAGCTGCCTCCTATGGCGTATAGTTGAACTGCCGGTTGAGCCAGGTCTGGCACAGGGGCACCCACGCCCGGCACACATCGTCGGGGGTCTCCACCTCCTGGGTGCACATGGATATGCCGTGCCCGCCGGAGCCGAACAGGTGCAGCTCAAAGGGCACGCCCTGCTTTTTCAGGGCGCAGGCCAGCATAAGGCTGTTCTCCGGCGGCACGCTCTCGTCTCCGCCGCCGTGCCAAATGAACGATGGCGGAAAATCCTCTGTCACCCGGTCGGGCAGATGCATCTTCTCCCGCATCACCGGGTCATTGCCTGACACCCACTGGGCGGACTCCTCGTGGGCAAATTCCTTTGTACTGATCACGGGATAGCAAAGTACCAGCGCGTCGGGCCGCACGCCCGCAGGCAGGCCCACGTCAGCGTCGTTCCAAAATGCCCCCAAACTTGCCGCCAAATGGCCCCCGGCGGAAAAGCCCAGCACGGCCACCCTCTCCAGGTCTATGTGCCACTGGGCGGCATTTTCCCGCACATGACGCACCGTCTCCGCCAGCTCCCGCAGGGGCCGGTAATCCCCGGCCCGCTCTCCGCCGGAATACTCCAGGATGAACACCTGATACCCCTGGGCCAAAAAGGCGAAGGCCGGCGGGTCCTCCTCCCGGGGGGAGCACCAGCGATAGGCGCCCCCCGGGCAGATGATGAGGGCCGGCCGGACCTTGTGGGCCTGGAGGGTATCGTAGTCCTCCTGGAGATATCCCTTCACCGCGCCGTCAAGAGCGCGGAAGGATACGCTCCGCATGGCTCAGGGCTGCTTGCCGATATAGGCCAGGATGCCGCCGTCCACATACAGGATGTGGCCGTTGACAAAGTTGGACGCGTCGGAGGCCAGGAACACCGCGGGACCCATCAGGTCCTCCGCCTCGCCCCAGCGGCCCGCGGGGGTCTTGGAGACGATGAACTGGTCGAAGGGATGGCGGCTGCCGTCGGGCTGGCGCTCCCGCAGGGGCGCGGTCTGGGGCGTGGCGATATAGCCGGGGCCGATGCCGTTGCACTGGATATTGGCCTCGCCGTACTCGGAGCAGATGTTCCGGGTCAGCATCTTCAGGCCGCCCTTGGCCGCCGCGTAGGCGGACACGGTCTCCCGGCCCAGCTCGCTCATCATGGAGCAGATGTTGATGATCTTGCCGTGGCCCTTCTTGATCATGCCGGGGATGACAGCTTTGGCGCAGATGAAGGGGCCGGTCAGGTCGATGTCCACCACTTGGCGGAAGTCCTCAGCGCTCATCTCCAGCATGGGGATGCGCTTGATGATGCCGGCGTTGTTCACCAGGATGTCCACGCCGCCCAAGTCCGCCTCGATCTTGGCCACCAGGTCGGCCACCTGGGCCTCATCGGTGACGTCGGCGATGTAGCCCTTGGCGTCGATGCCCTCCTCGGCGTAGGCCGCCATGGCCTTGTCCATATTGCTCTGGCTGCGGCAGTTGAAGACGATCTTCGCGCCGGCGCTTGCCATGCCCTTGGCGATGGCGAAGCCGATGCCGTAGGCCGCGCCGGTGACAAGAGCTACCTTTCCCTCCAGGGAAAACTGTTTCATCATATCCATAGTATTTTCTCCTTATCGCAGATCGGTGGACACGATATTGTCCATGTCGTCAAAGGCCTGGTTCTCGCCGCCCATGGCCCAGATGAAGGTGTAATTGCTGGTGCCGCAGCCGCTGTGGATGGACCAGGACGGGGAGATGACCGCGTCGAAGTTCTGCATCACCAGGTGGCGGGTCTCCTGGGGCTGGCCCATGAAGTGCATGACCACATGGTCCTTGGGGATCTCAAAGTAGGTGTAGACCTCCATGCGCCGCTCATGGGTGTGGCTGGGCATAGTGTTCCACACGCTCCCCGGGGCCAGCTGGGTCAGGCCCATGGACAGCTGGCAGGTGGGCAGCACATCGGGGTGGATGAACTGGTTGATGACCCGCTTGTTGGCGTTCTCATCCTCGCCGCAGGGGCGGTGATTGGCCTTTTCGTAGGTCAGAAGCTTCGTCTCGTAGCTGCAGTGGGCCGGCGTGGAGGCTAGATAGAACTTGGCGGGCTCGTCAGCGCTGACGCTGCCGAAGGTCACGGTCTTGGCGCCCTTGGTGATGTAGAGGCAGTCCTCATACACCATGTCGTAGCGGGTGCCGTCCACGGTGATATAGCCCTTGCCGCCCAGGTTGAAGATGCCCGCCTCCCGGCGCTCGAAGAAGTAGCTGGTACCGAAGTTGGCCCAGATGTCGATGCCCTTGTCGATGGGCACCTCTTCGTGCACGGGCATGATGCCCATGACCACCATGCGGTCCACATGGGAGTAGGTGGCCTTCACGGTGTCGGGCTCGTACAGGTCAGTGATAAGAAACTCTTTGCGCAGCTCCTCGGTGGTATAGCGCTTCACGTCGTTGGGGCTGGCGGAATAACGAATGTCCATGAATATCCTCCTTATTTAATGACTAGTTCGGTCTCCCCATCGAAGACGTAGACGTTTTCCACGGGGACAGAGAACGTGATCTTCTCGTCGATGGCCGGCGTGTCGTGGGGGTCGACCTTCAATATGGCCTTCTCCTCGCCGGCGGTGATGTAGATATTGGTGTTGTCGCCCAGCATCTCGGTGAGCTCCACCATGGCCTCCATCTGGTAGGCGCCGTCAACCTTTCCAAGCTCGATGGACTCGGGCCGGAAGCCGAAGACGACTTCCTTCCCCTCATACTGGGCGGTCTTATCGCCAAGCTTCATTTTAAGGTCGATGATGTTCCCGCCGAAGTCCAGCTTGCCGCCCTTCACCATGCCCTTTACGAAGTTCATGGGCGGCTCGCCGATGAACCCGGCCACGAACACGTTGGCGGGCTGGAAATAGAGATCATAGGGCGTGCCGATCTGCTGGACGTAGCCCTCCTTCATGACCACGATGCGGTCGGCCAGGGTCATGGCCTCGGTCTGGTCATGGGTGACGTAGATGGTGGTGGCGCCGGTCTCCCGGTGAATCTGGGCGATCTCGGAGCGCATGGTCACGCGCTGCTTGGCGTCCAGGTTGGACAAAGGCTCGTCCATGAGGAACACGCCCACCTTGCGGATGATAGCCCGGCCGATGGCCACGCGCTGGCGCTGGCCGCCGGACAGCGCCCGGGGTAGCCGGTCCAGATAGTCCGTCAGGCCCAGGATGCGGGCGGTGTTCTTCACCTTCTGCTCGATAACGTCCTCATCCACGCCCTGGAGCGTCAGGCCGAAGGCGATGTTGTCGTAGACGGTCATCTGGGGATACAGCGCGTAGCTCTGGAAGACCATGGCGATCTCCCGCTCCCGGGGCCCCAGCTCATTGGCGCGCTTGCCGTTGATGAGAAATTCGCCGTTGGAGATGTCCTCCAGGCCCGCGATCATGCGCAGCGTGGTGGACTTTCCGCAGCCCGACGGGCCCACGAAGACGATGAACTCGCCCTTTTCGATCTCCATGTTGAAGTTGTGGACCGCGTGGTAGCCGTTGGGGTAGATCTTATTGATGTCCTTCAGCGTCAAGTACGACATAGTCTTGTCTCCTTACTCATTGGATTTGCGGCTGTGGCTCACGCCTTCGCGCTGTATATCCTCATTATCCATATGGACAAAACCGACTGATTTTGATAAAGTAATAAAAAAGAAAACTTTGGAAAGGAGCCGTGAAGCGCATGTATTCCATCGTCTACGCGGGGCGCCATCCTCTGACCACTGGCGTGTCCCGCCATATGCACACCACCTGGGAGCTGATCTACTGCACCTCCGGCAGCGGCTCGCTGGTCTTCGACGACAGGACCCTGACCTACGCCGAGAACGACGTGGCCGTCATCCCGCCCCATATCCCCCACTCCAACCGGAGCGACGAGGGCTTTACCAACGTGCACCTCAACATCTCGGACATGCCCCTGCCCTATACGGAGCCGGCGATCATAAAGGCGGACCCCAACGGTTCCCTGAAAGACGCCTTTACCGCGGCCTATTATTACTACACCAGCCCCTCGGACGCGGGGGCGCTCCTGCTGCCCCTTTACGGCCAGCTCATCGCCGTGCATTTAAAGACCCGCCAGCCGGCGGATATGCGCAGCAGCGTGGTGCTGGAGATCGAAAACGACATCCTGCAACACTTCTCCGACTGCAACTACGACCTGCACGCCTTTCTCCAGAGCCTGCCCTTCAGCCCGGAGTATCTGACGAGGCTTTTTAAACGTGAGACGGGCATGACCCCGGCCCAGTACCTCAAAAACCGCCGCCTTGAAAACGCCGCCAGCATCCTGGCCGTCATGTACGGCCGGGGGAATGTGTCGGAGACCGCCCGCATGTGCGGCTTCAACGACCCCCTCTACTTCTCCCGCCAGTTCCGGCAGAAGTACGGCGTCTCACCCCGGGACTTCAAAGCCGGGAAGATCACCGACGGGGACAGCATGAAGACTATGCTGTGAGCCGCTTGATCTCCGTGTAGGCCAGCACGAAGGGCGCCACGCCCTTGGCGTCGTTGGCCACCACCGGCTCGGAGATGTAGTACTCATAGGACCCATCCCGCCGCCGGTTGTTCTCCGGCCCCAGGCCCGCCACCAGGCATATGCCGCCCAGGTCCAGGCCCGTGTCCGTGAAGGTAAGATACTTATCCATGATGCCGTCGAAGGTCTTTTGGCCTTGGGCGGCATAGCTTTTGTCCAGCAGACCCAGCCGGGCGCCCTTGAGCATGGCATAGGCCATCATGGCGCTGCCGCTGGTCTCCAGGTAGTTGCCCTCCCGGCCGCCCTGGTCGGGCACCTGCCAGTACATACCTGTAGCCGGGTCGGCATAGCGGGCCACGGCCTGCATCAGGTCCGCGAATATCACGGCCAGCTCCTGCCGCTCCTGCCCCGCCGGAAGGATATCGCACAGGTCCGCCAAAGCCACGGCGAACCAGCCCAGGGACCGGAGCCAGAAGTTTTTGGAGCACCCCGTCTCCCTGTCCGCCCAGAAGGCGGTCTTGGAGGCGTCGTAGCCGTGGTAATATAGGCCTTTTTCTTTATTCAGCATCCGGTCATGGACCGTGCGTATCTGCTTTACGATGTCGGAATAATCGCCCTGGCCGAAGTGCTTTTCGTAAAGCGCACGGAAGGGCTGGGCCATGTAGAGGCCGTCCAGCCAGACCTGGTTGGGGTAGATGGCCTTGTGCCAGAAGTTCCCCTCGTGTGTCCGGGGCTGGGCCGCAAGCTGCTTTGTGAGCCCATCCGCCGCCAGGCGGTATTTCTCCTTGCCCGTGCGGTCGTATATCTCGAAGAGGACGCGCCCCTCGTTGATGTCGTCCAGGTTGTGATCGCCGGGCTTAAAGCCGCGGATGGAACCGTCCTCCTCCACGAAGAAGTCCACGCACTGCTCCGCGAAGGCGGCATAGCGCTCATCGCCGGTGATGCGGGTCATCTCCATGAGGGCGGTGAGCATGCAGCCGTCTATGTAGTTCCAGGAGGCCTTCTTCCCCTCCCGGATCTTCTCCATGTTCCAGGCGGTGCGCTCCGGGGTGGACCCGGCCACCAGCTGGAGCACATAGGCGTCTATCCTGCCGTAGTCCATCAGTCCACCTCAAACCCTTTCTTTTCGATGTGCTCATAGTGGTCCGCGATGAGACCTTCCCCATCCGCGCCGGTCACGTGCACGTTGTTGACATGGATGTTCCGCACGTTGTCGAGATACAGCCCCAATTTGCAGCGCTTCTCCGCGAAGTTCTGCATGGCGGGCACCCCGGGCTTGGCATCCTCGGCAAAGGACACGCTGATGTTCTCCAGTTTCACCTCATCGATATGGCTCTCGGTGAGGCCGTCTATATAGCAGGCGGCCACCTCCGCATCGGTGCAGACCATGTTGCGGAAGGAGAACGTGCCCATATGGGGCGTGCGGTCGTCTATGGGGAGCTTTTCCCGGCTCCAGACATACTCCGTATACCTATCCGGGTCGCAGCAGTTATACCAAAGGTTTATCACGATGGGGGTCAGCACCTTGTCCATGCGGATGTTGTCGAAGGACACGTCCGTGATGACGCTGTCCTTGCCCCGGCCCCGGCGGGACTTGATGCGAAGGCCCCTATCCGTGGCACGGAAATAACACTGGCTCACGTCGAGGTTTTTGATGCCCGCCGCCAGCTCGCTGCCCAATGTCACCGCCCCGTGGCCGAACTGCATGAGGCAGTTGCGGATGGTGTGGCGGTCGGCGGGCCGCAGGTACTTTTTCCCCATGTCGATCTTGCCGGACTTTATGGCGATGCAGTCGTCGCCCACGGAGAACCGGCAGCCGATGATGTTCACGCCGTCACAGCTCTCCGGGTCGATGGCGTCGGTGTTGGGGCTGTCCTTGGGCGCCGTGACGAAGCAGTCATAGAGGGAGACGTCCTTGGAAAAGAAGGGATGGATGTGCCAGGCCGGGCCGTTGGCAATGGTGACGCCGTGGAGCGTCACGTTCTCGCAGCGGTTTAAGAAGATGACCCGGGGCCTTGCCGCCGGGAAGCTCTTGAAGTCCCCCCACCAGTCGCCGTTTTGCCCGTTGCCGTCGATGGTGCCCTGGCCAACGATGGCGATATCCTTGGCGTAGGAGCCATGGATGAGGGACTGGTAGCAGTCCATCTCGATGCCCTCGAAGGCGCCTTGGGGCACCTCCTTCCCCGTCACCGGGTCCAAGGCCACGCCCTTTATGATGGGGTACCGGGCCCTGTCCGTAGAGCCCAATATGGTCGCGCCCTTTTCCAGGTCCAGGGTGATATGGCTCCGAAGAGACAGGGGCAGCGTGAGATATGTCCCCGCCGGGAACAGGAGCCGTCCCCCCTCCGGCAGGAAATTGATGGCCGCTTGGATGGCAGCGGTGTCCTCATGGACCCCGTCTCCCACCGCGCCGAAGTCCTTCACGCTGACGCAGCAGGTCTCGCCTGCCGTGGTGAAGGATACCTTCTCCTCCGCCTCGGAGGCGAAGCGGACCGCGGCGGTGTAAGTTGTGTCCGGCTGGAGGCCATAGAGAGAGAATACGTTGGCCTCCCCCTTCAGGGCCTCCGCCCCGTCCAGCAGGACGGTATAGGCCCCGGGGGCATAATAGGGGCTTTCATTTTCCAGCTCAAAGCAGGCGGAGCTGCTGCCACTATAGAGAACACGTATCATAAGCCGCCTCCGCTCAACGCTTTTGGAACAGTCCCTTGATGAGATGCTTGATCTTGATCAGCAGCACGTCGAAGCCCATGCAGAACACACCGAACAATATGGGCTCTACGCCCAGGGGCACGGTATCCACCGCGCCGGTGAAATGGATGATAGTGATATTGATGACGTTGTAGAGGATGACCACCAGAAACAGGATAAGGTAACCGTACAGGATATTCAGCGGGAAGCTTATCCATCCCTTCTGGGGAAACATCATCCACTTGTCATAGCCTCCCTGGGTCTTGGAGATAAAACGCAGGACGTTGTTGGTCAGGATGTCTGTGACGATGCCCAAGGCCGTGCCGGTGACGAAGAGCGTATCCAGCTGGTCCGCCAGGTAATTGCCCAGCCCCCACATGAAGAAGAAGCACACCGCCCCGGCGAACCAGGCCTTGATGAAGACGATCTTCACCCAGTCGGCGATCTTCAGCTTCGGCCCGGACTTGTAGGAGCGCAGCTCCGCCTCAGACACCTTGGGGGAGTTTTCCGCGTTCGCGCTCACCAGGTCGTCCACGGCCTTGGTATTCAGCTTATAGTAGTCCGTCTGGCGGTCGATATCCGGCTGTTTGCTGCCCTTGGACGCGCGCTTGCTCATAGGATATCAGGCGTCGTCGCCGGAGATATCGATCTCGCCCATGGCGCCGTTATCCGTGACCTCCACGGAGGTCCTGATCTTCCGGATCCACTTGGAGTACACCGGCAGCAGGACGATCAGCACGATGGCCACGCACAGGATGATGATGTGCATGCGCACATACCACTGGGCGTAGGCGATGTAGAGGGTGGACGCTGTAATGGTTATAGGGTTGTCGGCACGGTTGAGCGCCGCGCTGATGCGGCCCAGATAGTATACGTCCGCAAAGATGACCACACCCAGCATGACGAACATCAGCACCAGCATGGGGATGTTCACCTTTTTCCGGTAGGGAAACGCGTTCATAAAGCAGACCATGCTCAGCATGGAAAACAGCATGGTTGCAAAGCCGGCCAGGCCCATACCGGCGCCCTGTATCTTGGCGGTGGTGTCGGACACGTGCATCAGGTTCAGGGAGTACACAAGAAAGGCGACGACCAGTACCACCAGGGGTATCATCTGGGGCCGGCGCTTGATGGCCACGAGGAACTTCCGCCAGGCCTCCTTCAGCCCCGCGGCGAACCGCTGCCCAAAGGGCTTTTTCTCGCTCTTATTCGCCATGCTCACTCACCCTTCCTTATGGCGTTGGTGGTCTCCTTGTCGAAGAAGTGCTTGCGCTTGAAGGAGAACGTGACCGTGTCGCCGGTTTTGTAGTCGCACCAGCCCTTCAGCTTGGCGGATATCTTGGCGCTGGCGGCCTTAGACTGTCCAATATGGCCGTGGACCAGCGTATTCATGCCCAGATTCTCGTTGGTGGACACGGTGACAGGCACGTCGGGCCCCTCCCCCACGTCCTCGGGCCGCACGCCCAGGACGATGGTCTTGCCCGCATAGGCCTTGAGGGTATCCTGCTCCTCAGGGGTAAGGGACACCTTGAAGCCCTCGCCGGTGAGGACGCCGTTTCCAACCGTCACGTCGTAGAAGTTCATGGGCGGCAGGCCGATGAAGCCGGCCACGAAGATGTTGGCCGGGGAATCATAGAGCTCCAGGGGCGTGCCCACCTGCTGGACATAGCCCATGGACATGCACACGATGCGGTCCGCCAGGGTCAGTGCCTCGGTCTGGTCGTGGGTCACGTACAGCATGGTGGCGCCCAAACGCTTATGGAGAAGCAGTATCTCCCGGCGGGTGGCGCCGCGGAGCTTTGCGTCCAGGTTGGAAAGAGGCTCGTCGAACAGGAAGACCTTGGGGTTGCGGACGATGGACCGGCCCATGGCCACGCGCTGACGCTGTCCGCCGGACAGCTGCGCCGGCTTCTTATTAAGCTGGTTGGTTAGGCCCAGTATCTCCGCCGCCGCCAGGACCTTCTTATGTATGACGTTGGGGTTCTCCTTGCGCATGGTCAGGGAGAAGGCCATGTTTTCGTAGACCGTCATGTGGCCGTAAAGGGCATAGTTCTGGAACACCATCGCCATATCCCGGTCCTTGGCGGGGGTGGTGGTGATGTCCTTGCCGTCCAGGTAGAGCCTGCCGGCGGAGATGTCCTCCAGGCCGGCCACCATGCGAAGCGTGGTAGACTTGCCGCAGCCGGAGGGGCCAACCAGCACGATCAACTCCCCGTCCTTCACGTCCAGGTTGAAGTCAAAGACAGCCTGAACATTATTGTCGTATATCTTGTCGATATGCTGTAAGCTCAATGTAGCCATGTCTTTGCCTCCTTATGTACCCGTGCTGGGTGGCGGGACCGTCTTCATATGCTCGGCCAGCTCCCGGCAGCGGATGAAGTTCACCGCGGCCGACGCCAGCAGGCACACCGCCGACAGCACCAGCAGTATCACCACATAGAGGAACGTCTTGTCCCCCATAACGGGCACGCTCTCGCCGTTGACGAGGGTGGTTGCGGCATGGGCCCGGGCGGGGATGATGAAGATGCGCGCGATCTGGCCGATGCCGATCGCGGCCAAAAGCCAGGTATACCCGGCTTTATAGTTCTTCACGCCCTCGGAGGCCAGAAACACCGCCAGCAGGAACACCAGGTTGTACACGATGGATATGCCGATAAGGATCGTGTAGTAATAGGTGCCCACGTCGGACTGGTATATCTTGACGAAATAGAGCACGTCGAACAGAATGCCCAGCAGCGCCAGGTTGGCGGCCAGGGAATTCTTTATGTATCTCATCCGGTCACGTTTGACCGTGCGTTCTTCCATCGTCATGCCTCAGCCCCCCTTCCCTGGGCAACGAGCTTCGCTTCCTGCTTCATGAGGCTGGCCTTCCAGATAGCGTTGGCGACCAGCAGCACGCTCACCAGGATCACCAGGCAGAACACGCCGTAGTGCACGTCGAACCAGAATGTGGATTCGGTGTAGAGCGTGCCCCACATCTCGGCATGCTCTTTCAGCGCCTCGAAATCCACCTGCAGGAACTGGGCCTTGAAGACCTCGATATAGCTGTGGGCAAATACCGACAGTGCTACGCCCGCCACGGCATAGGCCGCGGTGGCGAAGTAGTTGCCGATATAGTAGCGCCGCCGGGTATGGGTGTTGGTGATGAACAGCAGCACCGCCAGCAATATCAGGCCAATGGAGCAGACCAGGAACACGCGGTTGAACTCCTGCATGTTATAGTACACGATCGACCCTGGCACGCTCGTCTGGAACAGATCGTTGGGATTGCGCATGGTGCTGTACAGGCTGTCGTAGAGATCAGTCATGATTCCCAGCGAATAGAGGAACACGAGGGCGCTCACGAATATGGCCGCGAGGCACAGGACCTTCTGCGCGATCATCTGTTTTTTATACATGACAACCTCCTTCCGGGGGAAGCGTCTTCCCTGGGGCCGGGGCGCTTTCACGCCCCGGCCCTTCCGGGCGGTTATTTTCCGGCCACCCGTGCCCCGGTCATGCCGGAGCACGGATGACCTCGCTCAGGTCATTTGCTTGGGGTAATGGGTATATCAGCCGATGGTGGCGTAGTAGTCAAGAGCGCGCTGCCAGGCGTCCTGCTTCAGAGCCAGGTACTGCTGGCCCATATAGTTCTTCGCCACATACTGGGCGGAGGAAGCGGCGTCGGACATGTTGGCGTCGGTGTAGCCGGACACGATCTCGTTGACCAGGACGTTCTCGCCGTCCTTATTCTGGTTGAACTTGTTGGTCAGTTCGGTGAAGCCGGAGATCATGTCATTTTCCTGCTTGGTGGTGGGCAGCACGGTGGGCACGGAGGTGTACCAGCTGTTCTCAGCAACGGCCAGCTCGGGGTGCTTGATGGTGCCCAGGGCGATGGCGTTGGAGATCTTGGCGGCGCCTTCACGGCCGACCTCGTGGGTGCACTGATACTCGAAGGCCTGGCTCTTCACGAAGGAGAGCGTGGAGCCCAGGTAGTAACGGGCGTAGTTAGTGTAGTTGCCGGAGGCCTTCTCCCACAGCTCGTCATAGGTGGCGTCGGCGATGACAGGCATCTCCTGGCCGTTGAAGTTGAAGGTCTCTCCCTCCTTGATGAAGGCGGAGGGGCCGTAGCTCATGAGGATCTGGCCCTCGGGAGAGTAAGCGTAGTCGATCAGGGCAAGAGCGGCGTACAGCTTATCCTGGTCGTCGCCCACGCCGGGCTTGGAGATGCCCCAGCCGTCGGTCTTAACGGACCGCCAGGACTCGGTGAAGCGCATATACACGCCCTCGTCGCTGGAGCCGTCGAACCAGTGGGCCACGGGGACCATGACCGCCATGTACTTCTCGCCCTCGTCGGCCTGCAGCTTGGTCTCGTTCAGGATGGTCTGGGTCTGGTTGTAGTCATAGTGCATGAAGCCCAGGTCGTTCTCCAGCATGGTGCCGGAGTTTTCCTCGGACATATCCATGAAGGACTTGCTCAGCAGGCCCTCCTCGGCCATGGCGTGCATGCGCTCCAGGGCCTCATAGGTCTCGGCCTCCTGACGGGCGTCGTGCATGGCGCCGTCGGTGCCCACGTACAGGTAATCCTGACGGGACTCCAGGCCGCGGACGCCGAACAGGGTGCCGGCGAAGCGGAACATATCCACGCGGCGCTGGTTATTGTTGTCCTCACGGGAGAACAGGCCCTGGACGGAGTCGGTGCCGTTGAGGGTCTGGGGGTTGGCCACCACGCAGCGGAGCAGAGCCACCAGCTCGTCCGCGTCCCAGGCGGCGTTCTGGCCGATGAACAGGTCGGCGCGGTCCTCGCCGTAGTAGCCGTCATAGGCCTCGTCGATATAGGTGCGGAGCATGTTGACAGCGGCCACACCGTCCATCTCGCCCGCCTCATTCATCTTGGCGACGATGTTGCCAGCGGCGTCGTAGTTCTTGGTCACCTGCTCGACAGCGGTGCCGTCGGGGGTCACCACGTCCACGGTCACGCTGCCCTCGGTGGGCATGTAGGGCTCATAGACGGGAGCGGCCAGGGTATTGGAGGCGTCCGCGGTGAACTCGCCGGCGCCGTTGAGGAGCTTCTCCACCCAGTCGGTACGCATCAGGGGCATACGCTCGATGTCGTTGACACCGTCAAAGTACGGGCTGAAGTAGATGGCCCCGGTGTCGGTGTCGCCCACGATGGACAGCCGGACGATGGGGTTGGCCTCCAGATAGGCCTTGAAGTTGGGCATCTTGTCCAGATACTCAGCGATGTTGACCATGCTGCCGGCCACGCCGTTCTCGTTAAGCTTTGCGGCGGTGCCGCTGACCATGTCGACCTCGCCCAAGCGCTCTTTCCAGTAATCGAACTCGTTGCTGGCGGAGTTGCCCTGGTACTTGTCCTCGATGGTGATGCCCAGGATGTTCTCGATCTCCACCCAGGTGGGCTTCAGATCGCCGGCGTTGTAGGTCTTGCCGTCGGCCAGGGTGATGCCGTCGCCGGCGGTCTCCGCGTCGAAGGTCAGACCGGTCTTGGTGCTATTATAGCCGGTGGCCATGCGCAGCACGGTGCCCTCCGCGAAGGGCAGGTCAGCCTCCACAGCGCCGCCCTCGGCGGCCTCGGCGGGAGCCTCGGGCTCCTCAGCCGCGGGCTCTTCGGCCTCAGTCTCGGCTTCCTCAGCGGGAGCCTCGGGCTCCTCAGCCGCGGGCTCTTCGGCCTCAGTCTCGGCTTCCTCAGCGGGAGCTTCGGTCTCCTCGGCGGGCGCTTCGGTCGCCTCAGCCGCGGGCTCCTCCGTAGGGGCCTCGGTGGGCTCGGCGACGGAAGTCTTGGGGCCGCAGCCGCTCATCAGGGCCACGGTCATCACGACCGCCAGCAGAAGCGCAAGAATGGATTTCCAGTTCTTCATGGTTTCCTCCTTAATGATGTTTTGTTTGCTCTTGCACCGGGTCTCTGCCCGGGTTTTGCACATTAAATTATGGATACGAATGGCAGCCTCTTATTCCTTCACGCCGCCCATATTCACGCCCTTGGCGAAGTATTTCTGGATGAAGGGATAGATGATGAGGATAGGAACGATGGAGCAGACGATCAGCGCGTAGATCACCGAGTCGGAGGCGAACGCCTCGTTCCAGCCGGACATGGCCTCCGGGTCGGTGTATTCCTCCAATCGCAGCCTTATAAAGACCTGCAAGGGATGCTCGTTGGAGTTGGATATCATCTGCCGGGCCCAGAAGTAGCCGTTCCAGCGGGAGATGGCGAAGAACAGCGCCACCGTGGCGATGGTGGACTTGCTCATGGGGATATAGACCTTGCTCAGCACCTGGAACTCGCTGGCGCCGTCCACGATGGCGGCCTCCTCTATCTCACTGGGCACGCCCTCAAAGGCGTTGCGCAGCAGGATGATATTCATGGCCGCCATGCCCATGGCGATGACAACCAGCCACTTGTCGTCCATGATGCCCACGGCGTTGAACACCTTCTGGGTGTCCAAATAGTTCAGGTACTGGGGCACGATGCCGGCGGAGAACCACATGGTGAACACCAGGAAGAAGTTGAAAAACTTCCGGAACAGCAGCCGCCGCTTGGACAGCGCGTAGGCGCCCAAGATGGAGGTCAGCATGGCCCACAGGGTACCGTACAGAGTGATGAACAGGGTGTTGGAATAGGCGTTCCAGAACATGTTGTCCCCGAACATCTTGGCGAAGGCCTCAAACTGGATGTCCTTGGGGAACAGCACGATGGAGCCGTACTCCACCGCGGACCGGCCGCTGATGGAGGCGGAGATGGCGTACACGAAGGGGTACAGGCAGCACAGCGCGAACACGGTCAGGAGCGTGTAGCTGATGATCTTGAATATCAGCTCGCTTATCTCAAGTTTTCTTTTCATCTTTGCGCCCTCCCCTCGTCAGTACAGCGACGTATCGGACGCCTTTCGGGCGATGGTGTTGGCGCCTATGACCAGCAGCATGCCGATGACGTTGTTCATCATCTCCGCCGCGGCCGCGATGCCTGTACCAGCGCCGGTGCCCATGCCGTTTCGATTGGCGAAGGTGGACACCACGTCGGCGGTCACGTATGTATTGGGATTGTAAAGCAGAAGGACTTTCTCATAACCGATATTCAAAAGCGTACCGATACGGGTTATGAGCATGATGACGATGGTTGACAGGATGCTGGGCAAAACCACGTACCGCATCTGGGCCATCTTGTTGGCGCCGTCGATCTGCGCGGCCTCGTAGCTGGTGGGGCTGATGGCGATGATGGCGGCGAAGAAGACGATGGAGTCGTAGCCCGCGCCCTCCCATATGCCGCTGATCTGGTAGATGGAGCGGAAGAAGGAGGGGTTGTTCAAAAGGCCCGCGTTGGCCACCTCCGGGCTGATGAGCCCCACATTGGACAGGAACTGGCTCACGATGCCCATGCCGGTGGTGAGGGAGCCCTGCTTTACAAGCATCGTCACCAGGGAGGTCATGACGACCGTGGACATGAACTTGGGCAGATAGGTCAGCACCTGGTACACGCTCCGGGCGATGTTGGACCGGATCTCGTTAAAGAACAGCGCCAGGATGATGGGGATGGGGAACCCGAAGCACAGTCCGTAGAAGCTCAGGATGAAGGTGTTGCGCAGAGCCCGCCAGAAGTCCGTGGAAAGGCCGTCCCCCGCGAACAGCAGGCGCTTGAAGTATGAGAAGCCGGAGAACAGCTGCTTCGACACGGGCAGGACGTTGTCCGACACCTTGAAGCACCCCAGCAGCTCATACATGGGGAAGTAGCGCCAGAAAAGGAAGACCAGCAGCATGGGGATCAGCATGACGTACAGCCGCCAGTCCTTTGCGACGGTGCGGCCGACATGAAGCCAGTAGTGCTTCTCCACGTCATCCCGAACGGTCTGCTCCGGACTTACCCGATAGACCCCTTTGGCCTTGTCAAATTCGAGGAAATCCGCTGCCCCTGATTTCATAGTTGACCTCCTTTTTCTTCCTCCTGCGTGTGGATACGCACAAGGTAGTGTTTTTGATCCTCATAGATGCCGTCCAGCTTACGGGCGATCCAGACGATCACAAGGGTGAATACGTAAGATAAACTGTCCGTGGTGAAAAACTCCAGCAGCGCCGGGGGCGACGCTCCCAAGGCGAAGGCCACCGCCGCCCGGCCGGCCTGCATGAGAAGCAGGACCAACACTGGGAACACCAGGCCCCACCTTGTCTCGCGGACCTTTTCCTTCCCCAGCTTCTTCAGCATGAGAAGCGACGCCAGCGACAGCAGGTTGCCCACACAATAAATTATGTACTGGCTCCTGTCCGCCCCGGAGAAGAAGCAGAACACGACGCCCGCCTCCACCGCGTGGATGGCGCCCCATGGGCCCCAGCGCATGTACACGATGGCCGTGACCGGCGCCGCCAGGGACACCACGTAGGGCTGTCCCGGGAACCACCAGTTGGCCGCCCGCACGATGATGTACTCGAATATGGCCAGCATCACCGCGAACATGCCAAGGTCTATGGCACGGTATTGCTTCCATGTCCGCTGCCTTCTCATAGTGACCTCGCTCTCCGCATACTGTACGAAAACAGTGGGGAGTTTTTGTGGATAATGACAGGTATAATCCACCATTTACCCAATAATTTATAGTAATTATACATTATTGTCCAATTGATGTATATGGATAAAATATTTTTCTTTATGGACAAAATCGCCCTGAGGAAATTTTTGTGAAAACTGTTATAGCCTTCCTGTCCCAAATCGTATATAATGCACAGTAAATAAGCGAAGAGATCAGGAAAGGGTGAACTGCCATGATAGACTTGAAACCCGGTGACGACCTGCAAAAGGCCTTTGCCAGCGCCCCTCCCGGGGATACGGTCCGCCTGGCGGCGGGCGAGTACCGTGCAAAATCGTCCATATCCGTCCCCGGCCTCACCATCGTGGGCCAGGGCGCGGACAGCACCCGCATCGTCTGGGACGACTACGCCAAAAAGCTGGACGAAACCGGAAAAGAGTACAACACCTTCCGCACCTGGACCCTGGCCGTATGCGCTGACGGCGTCACCATGCGGGACTTATCCGTCGTCAACGACGCCCTGCACCCGGAGACGAAGGGCCAGGAGGTGGCCCTCACGGTCTACGGCGACGATTTCACCATGGAGCGCTGCCGCCTCACCTCCACCCAGGACACCCTCTTTTTGGGCCCCCTCCCCGCCGACCTCATAGAGCGCTACGAGGGCTTCCTTCCGGACATGCTCCGCCGGGACAAGCCCTGCGCCCAGCGCTTCACGGGCTGCCTCATCGAGGGCACCGTGGACTTCATCTTCGGCTGCGGGAAGGCGCTGTTTGACGATTGCGAGATACGCTCCCTTTTGGACGCACGGAATATCGGCTACGCCGCCGCGCCGGCCCACGCCCTGGAGCAGACCGAGGGTTTTACCTTCCGCTCCTGCCGCTTCACCGCCGCCCCCGGCGTGGCGGAGGGCAGCATATGGCTGGCCCGTCCCTGGCGGGACTATGGGCTGTGCGTGTTCGATAACTGCACCTACGGGCCACACATCGCCCCCCTGGGCTTTGACAAGTGGAACGACACGGACCGGGACAGGACCGCCCGGTTTTACGAGATGCCCCTCTCCCCCGGGCGTGTGCCCTGGGCCAAAACGATGTGACGATAAAGGGACCGGCTCGCCGCCGGTCCCTTGCTCTTGCTTTTTCTGCCCGCCGCGATTACAATGGAGGCATATGAATGAGAAAGGACGGTCATCCCATGTCAAGAGATATATGCGTATGCCTGGATTTCCTCACCGACGCCCATAAGGCGCAGATCCGCGCGGTGGCGGAGAAGGGCGGTTTCACCCCCCACTTCTTCACCTTGGCCCAGATGGATGAGGCCGCGAAGGTGGGTGCCGGCGCCGAGATCCTCTACAGCTGCACCCCCAAGCTCCTGAAGCAGTGCAAAAAGCTCAAGTGGTACTGCTGCAGCTTCGCCGGGGTGGACCTCTACTGCAAGGACCCCACCCTCTTCCCCGGCCCGGACTGCCAGCTCACCAACTCCAATGTCTACGGCCTGACCATCTCCGAGCACACGGTGATGGTGACGCTGATGCTCCTGCGGCGCATGCCGGAGTACAAGGTGTGGATGGATGACCATAAGTGGCAGGGTGTGCTCCCCATCCGCTCTATCAAGGACTGTCATCTCACCATGCTGGGCACCGGCCAGATAGGCCGCTGCATCGCCCACAGCTTCCGGGCCCTGGGCGCGGCCAAAATAACCGGCGTCAGCCGCAGCGGCAGGCCCGTGGAGGGCTTCGACGAGGTGTACCCCGTATCAAAGCTGGACGAGCTGCTGCCGGAGGTGGAGATACTGGTCATGGCCCTGCCCGGCACGGACGAGACCCAGAAGATCCTGAGCGCGGAGCGTATCGCCCTTCTGAACGAGCGCGCTCTCGTCATCAACGTGGGCCGGGGCACCGCCATCGACCAGGAGGCGCTGATAGCCGCCCTGAACGATGGAAAGATCGCCGGCGCGGCATTGGACGTGGTGGACCCGGAGCCCCTGCCTCCCGGCCATCCTCTCTGGACGGCGAAGAACCTGGTCCTGACCCCCCACGTGGCGGGGAACATGACCCTTCCCTACACCTGCGATAGAAACGTGGACCAGTTCTGTGAAGACCTGGAAAACTACATGGCCGGCCGGCCCCTGGCCCACACCGTGGACCGCTCCCGGGGATACTGATGCTCATTGACAAAAAACTGCCATCCAAGTGGATGGCAGTTTTTTGTTATCCAAACAGGGGTCATTCCTCCGCGGCGGTCTCACAGTAGACACACCGGTACAGGCCCTCGCTGGTGAGCCGGAATTGCTGCTTTAGCTCCTGCTCCACGCAGGTGATGCACTTGGGATTCCGGCAGCGGAACCGGTCCGTATATTCCTCCGCCTTCGCCGGGGGCGCGGGCTTTTTTGCCTCGTCCAGGAGCTTCAATATGAGCGCCATGCGCATATACTTCCCGTTCAGGGCCTGGCGGAAGTAGGCCGCCCGGGGGTCGTCGTCCACCGCGACGCTGATCTCATTGACCCTTGGCAGCGGGTGCAGCACCGCCATGTGCTCTTTTGCCGCTTTCATTTTCTCCGGCGTGAGCACATAGCTGTCCTTCAGCCGCTCGTACTGGTCCGGGTCGTCGAACCGCTCCCGCTGGATGCGGGTCATGTAGAGCACATCCAGGTCCGGAATGGCCCCGTCCAGGTCCGCCGTGCTGGTATAGGGCACACCCTTGGTCCGGAGCACGTCCTTTTCCATGTACTCCGGCAGGCGCAGCTCCTCCGGGGAGATGAGCACGAACTTCGTCCCCTCATAGCGGCACATGGCGTTGATGAGGGAGTGGACCGTGCGGCCGTATTTCAGGTCGCCGCACAGGCCAATGGTTAGGTGGTCCAGCCTGCCCAGCTCCCGGCGGATGGTGAGAAGGTCCGCCAACGTCTGGGTAGGGTGGCAGTGGCCTCCGTCCCCCCCGTTGATGACGGGGATGGAGGCGTTTCTTGCCGCCACCAGCGCCGCCCCCTCCCGGGGATGGCGCATGGCGATGATGTCGGCGTAGCAGCTCACGATCTTGGCCGTATCCGCCACGCTCTCCCCCTTGGAGGCCGAGGAGCTGGCCGCCTCCGAAAAGCCCAGCACATAGCCGCCCAGCTCATACATGGCCGCCGTGAAGCTGAGCCGGGTCCGGGTGGAGGGCTCAAAAAACAGCGTGGCCAGCTTCTTCCCCTCGCAGGCGTGGGCGTATTTGTCCGGATGGTCGATGATGTCCAGGGCCGTGGCGATCATCTCGTCCAGTTCCTGGACCGACAGGTCCAGAATGTCGATGACGCTCCTCATTTGGCTGCCTCCATCCAACTCTCGTCGGAGGGGTCGTTTCTGAATTTGATGAGCCGGGCCACGTCTCCGGGCTTGATATACCCCTCCTCCGCCGCCACCCGGGCGATGGCGTCAAAGTCCGTGAGGGAGGTGTTCTCCACATTCGCCGCGGCGAGCCTGTCCAGGCCCTTTTGCATGCCGTAGGTGAAGATGCTCACGATGCCCAGCACCTCCGCGCCCGCCTGGCGCAGCACGTCCACCACCTCCAGCACGCTGCCGGCAGTGGATATAAGGTCCTCTACCACCACCACCTTCTGGCCGGGCTCCAGCCGGCCCTCGATCTGGTTCTTCCGGCCGTGGTCCTTGGCCCCGGAGCGGACATAGCCCATGGGCAGGCCCAGGATATGGCCGGTGATGGCCGCGTGGGCGATGCCGGCGGTGGAGGTGCCCATGAGCACTTCCGCGTCGGGGTACTTCTCCCTGATAAGGGCCGCGAGACCTTCCTCCACATCCGTACGTACCTCCGGCGCCGTCAGGGTGAGGCGGTTGTCGCAGTAGACGGGGCTCTTGATGCCGCTGGCCCAGGTAAAGGGCTCCTCCGGGCGGAAGAACACCGCCTTGATCTTCAAAAGGTCCTTTGCGATAAGGGTCTTTCTGTCCATAGCTCCCTCCATCAATCCACGAATTCCGCCAGGCACCGCTCATAGGCCGCCACCGGGTCATCGGCGGCGGTGATGGGCCGGCCCACCACGATATAGTCGGAGCCTATTTTCTTCGCCTCCGCCGGGGTCATGACCCGCTTCTGGTCCCCTTTATCCCCATCTGCAAAGCGCACGCCGGGGGTGACGGTGAGAAAGTCCCGGCCGCACCGGTCATGGACCGCCTGCGCCTCCATGGGCGAGCACACCACCCCGTCCAGGCCGGCTCTCTTCGCCGTCCCGGCATAGTGCATGACCACCTCCGTCATGGGCTCATGGATGAGAAGGTCCCGCTCCATGCTCTGCTGGTCCGTGCTGGTGAGCTGGGTCACCGCGATGAGAAGCGGCCGCGTCCCGTCGGGACGGGTAAGCCCCTCCAGGGCCGCCTCCATCATGGCAGCCGTGCCCGCCGCGTGGAGGTTCACGATGTCCACGTCCAGCCCGGACAGCACCGCCATGGCCTTTTTCACGGTATTCGGGATGTCGTGCAGCTTCAGATCCAGGAATATCTTATGGCCCCGGGCCTTGATCTGCCGGACGATGTCCGGCCCCTCGGCATAGAAAAGCTCCATGCCGATCTTCACGAAGGGCTTCCGCCCGGTGAACCTGTCCAAAAACTCGTATACGGCCTGAGCGCTTGCAAAGTCGCAGGCCACGATCACGTCCTTACCCATGGGCTCCTCCTATAATATCTTTAAGATTCTGTATCCCGTACTTCTCCATGGCCCCCGGCAGGGCCGCCACGATGTCCCGGCAGGCGCAGGGGTCCACGAGGTTGGCCGCCCCCACCTCCACAGCCGTTGCCCCGGCCAGCATCATCTCTATGACGTCCTCCGCCGAGCGCACGCCGCCCACCCCCACGATGGGGATAGACACCGCCTCGTATACCTGATACACCATCCGCAGGGCCACCGGGAACACCGCGGGGCCGGACAGCCCGCCGGTGACATTGGCGAGGACGGGTTTTTTTGTTTTCAGATCTATCCGCATGGCCTGGAGGGTGTTGATGAGACTCAATCCGTCCGCACCGGCGTCCTCGCAGGCTCTCGCGACGGCCGTGATATCCGTCACATTGGGGGTCAGCTTCATGATGACCGGCTTTCGGGTCACCGCCTTCACCGCCCGGACCACCGCCGCCGCCGCGGCGGGATCCGTGCCGAAGCTCATGCCGCCGCCGTGGACGTTGGGGCAGCTGATGTTGACCTCCAGCCAGCCCACCTGAGGCTCCTTGTCCAGCCTCTCGCAGGTATAGGCGTAATCCTCCACCGAAAAGCCGCTGACGTTGGCCATCACAGGCTTGTGAAATATCTTTTTGAGCCTGGGAAGTTCCTCCGATATGACCTTGTCCATGCCGGGATTTTGCAGCCCTACGGCGTTGACCATGCCGGCGGCGCTCTCCGCGATGCGGGGCGTGGTGTTGCCGAAACGTGGCTCACGGGTGGTTCCCTTAAAAGAGAAGGTTCCCAGACAGTTGATGTCGTAGTGTTCGGCGAACTCATAGCCGTAGCCGAAGGTGCCGGAGGCGGGGATGACGGGATTTAAAAGCTCTATCCCACAGAGGGTCACAGCAGTATTCACCACACGATCTCCTCCTTCCGGAACACGGGCCCGTCTTTGCACACCCGCTTGGGGCCGTTCAGAGTCTCGCGGGTGCAGCCCATGCAGGCGCCGAAGCCGCAGCCCATCCGTTCCTCGAAGCTCAATTGCCCCGGGCCCGCGGCTTTTTCCCACACCGCCCGCAGCATGGGCTCCGGCCCGCAGGCGTAGTAATAGCTATATTCCTCCGGCAGGGCGTCGGTGACGAAGCCCCTGACGCCCAGGCTCCCGTCCGCCGTGGCCACGGTCACGTCGCAGCTCAGGGCCCGGAACTCATCCACATAGATGACTTCATCCGCGCCGTTGAAGCCCAGTACCGCCCGGACCTTCTTTCCCTCTGCCAGCAGCTTTTTGGCAAGCAGATAGAGGGGCGCCCCGCCGATGCCCCCGCCGATGAGTAGGGGGCTCTCCCCCGCCGGGGCTGTGTCGAAGCCGTTCCCCAGCCCCGTCAGGATATCCAGCGTCCCGCCGGGGGGCATGGCCGCCATCTGCTCCGTGCCCCCGCCCACGACCTTATATAGAAGTGTCAGGGTGTCGCCCTCGGCGTCGCACACGGAGATGGGCCGACGCAGGAACCGCCCCGGCAGGGCGATATCCACGAACTGCCCCGACGCGGTGACGGCCTCCGCCGGGCCGCGGAGCGTCATGCGCCACACGGTGGGCGTGAGGCGCTCGTTATTTACGATGGTGAACAGCGCCTTTTTCATGCGTCGATGGTGGAGATGGTGAGCGTGGTCTCCTCCAGCACGTCCAGCAGCACCCGCACCGTATCCAGGCTTGTGAAGATGGTCACGTTGTTCTCCGTGGCCAGCTGACGGATGCGCACGCCGTCGGTAACGCCCTTTTCGGAACCAATGTCCCGGGTGTTGATGATGTAGGCCAGGTGCCCCTGCCGGATGGCGTCGGGGATCTCCTCGCTGCCGTCCTTGATCTTGTGCAGCACATGGGTACGGATGCCGTTTTCCTTGAGAAAAGCCGCCGTGCCCGGCGTGGCCTCGATGTTGAAGCCCATGTTATAGAACCGCCGGATGAGGGGCAGGGCCTCCGGCTGATCGCCCCGGGCAATGGTGGCGAACACGGTGCCGTAGTTCTGCAGCCGCATGCCCCCGGCCTGCAGGGCCTTGAAGAGGGCGCGGGTCAGGGAGTTGTCGTAGCCGATGGCCTCGCCGGTGGACTTCATCTCCGGGGACAGGTACGCGTCCATGCCCTTGATCTTATTGAAGGAGAACACCGGCACCTTCACATAGTACCGCTCCTTCTCCTGGGGATAGAGGTCGAAGATGCCCTGCTCCTTGAGCCCCTTGCCCAGAATGACCTCCGTAGCGATATCGGCCAGAGAGTACCCCGTGGCCTTGCTGAGGAACGGCACGGTCCGGGAAGATCGGGGGTTCACCTCGATGACGTACACGTCGTCGTGTCGGTCCACGATGAACTGGATGTTGTAAAGCCCCACGATGCCGATGCCCAAGCCCAGCTTCTTGGCGTACTGCAATATGACGCCCTTCACCTTGTCGGATACGGAGAAGGTGGGATAGACGCTGATGGAGTCGCCGGAGTGGATGCCGGTGCGCTCCACCAGCTCCATGATGCCCGGCACGAACACGTCCCGGCCGTCGCAGATGGCGTCCACCTCCACCTCCTTGCCCTGGATGTACTTGTCCACCAGCACGGGCTTGTCCGCGTCGATCTCCACGGCGGTCTTCAGGTAATGCCTCAGCTGTTCCTCGTCCGCCACGATCTGCATAGCCCGGCCCCCCAGCACGAAGCTGGGGCGCACCAGAACGGGATAGCCTATCTCCGCCGCGGCCTTCACCCCGTCGGATATCTTCGTCACCGCCCGGCCCATGGGCTGGGGGATCGACAGGTCCTTCAATATTTTCTCAAAGCTGTCCCGGTTCTCTGCCCGCTCGATGGCGGCGCAGTCCGTGCCGATGATGTTCACGCCCCTGTCCATCAGGGGCTGGGCCAGGTTGATAGCCGTCTGGCCGCCCAGGGAGGCGATGACCCCCTCCGGCTTTTCAAAGTCGATGATGGCCATGGCGTCCTCCGGCGTCAGGGGCTCGAAATAGAGCTTGTCGGCGGTGGTGTAGTCGGTGGAGACGGTCTCCGGGTTATTGTTGATGATGATGGCCTCATAGCCGGCCTTTTTGATGGTCTGCACGGCGTGGACGGTGGAGTAATCGAACTCCACGCCCTGGCCTATGCGGATGGGCCCGGCGCCCAGGACGACTATTTTTTTCTTCTCCGTCAGCCGGGAGTCGTTCTGGCCGGAATAGGAGGAATAGAGATAGGCGATATACTTGCCCGTGTGCAGGGTGTCCACCATGCGGAACACCGGCGTGATGCCCCGGGCCCTGCGCTTTTCGTATACCTCCACCTCGGTGAGGTTCCACAGCCCCGCGATATACTTATCGGAAAAGCCCATGACCTTGGCCCGGCGCAGTACGTCCACGTCGTTGATATGCGCCGCCAGGGTCTTTTCCATGTCCACGATCTTCTTGATGGACTGCAAAAACAGCTCCGTGATCATGGTGATCCTGTGGAGCTTCTTCACGCTCTCTCCCCGGCGCAGCAGCTCCGCCACGGCGAAGATGCCGTCGTCCCGGAAGTCCTGGATGTATGCCAGCAGCTCTTCGTCGGTCTTTCCGTCGAACTTGGCCATGCGGAAGTGGCACACCCCCGTCTCCAGGGAGCGGACGGACTTTAAAAAGCACTCCTCCAGATTGGAGCCGATGCCCATGACCTCGCCGGTGGCCTTCATCTGGGTGCCCAAGGTATTGGGGGCGTCGGCGAACTTGTCGAAGGGGAACCGGGGGAACTTGGCCACGATGTAGTCCAGGCTGGGCTCGATGGCGGCGGTGCCGCCGGCCACGGGGATGTCCTCCAGGGCCATGCCCATGGCGATCTTGGCGGTGACCCGGGCGATGGGATAGCCGCTGGCCTTGCTGGCCAGGGCCGAGGACCTGCTCACCCGGGGGTTGACCTCGATGAGGTAATACTCGCTGGTCTCGGGATGCAGGGCGAACTGGACGTTGCAGCCGCCCTCGATCTTCAGCTCCCGGATGATCTTGATGGCGCTGTCGTTGAGCATCTTAAGGTCATGGTCATTCAGGGACAGGATGGGCGCCACCACGATGGAGTCGCCGGTATGCACCCCCACCGGGTCCACGTTCTCCATGCCGCAGATGGTGATGGTGTGGTCGTTGGAGTCCCGCATGACCTCGAACTCGATCTCCTTGTAGCCCTTGACGCTCTTCTCCACCAGCACCTGATGCACCGGGGACAGTTTAAAAGCGTTGAGGCCGATCTCGACAAGCTCCGCCTCATTGCCCGCAAAGCCGCCGCCGGTGCCGCCCAGGGTGAAGGCGGGCCGCAGAACGACGGGATAGCCTATCTCCGCCGCAGCTTTTTTGGCCTCGTCGATGGAGTAGGTTATCTCCGAGGGAATGACAGGCTCGCCGATGGATTGGCACATCTCCTTAAAGAGCTCCCGGTCCTCCGCCCGCTCGATGCTGCGGCTGGGGGTGCCCAGCAGCTCCACCCGGCACTCCCGGAGGACGCCCTTCTTCTCCAGCTGCATGGCAAGGTTCAGGCCCGTCTGGCCGCCGATGCCGGGGATGATGGCGTCGGGCCGCTCGTAGCGGAGGATCTTCGCCACATATTCCAATGTCAGCGGCTCCATGTACACCTTGTCCGCGATGGCGGTGTCCGTCATGATGGTGGCGGGGTTGGAATTGCAGAGGATGACCTCGTATCCCTCCTCCTTCAGGGCCAGGCACGCCTGGGTCCCGGCGTAGTCGAACTCCGCCGCCTGGCCGATGACGATGGGGCCGGAGCCGATGATGAGCACTTTTTTGATGTCCGTTCTCTTTGCCATGTGTGCCTCCAATATATCGATGGTATTATTCTTCGCTCTTGTAGACCACCCTGCCGCCGCAGACGGTGAGCCGGCAGACGCCGTAAAGCTCCCGCCCGGCGAAGGGCGTGGCCCGGCCCTTGGAGAGGAATTTTTCCGGGTCCACGGTGAAGCGCTTTCCCAGCTCCCACACCGTGTAATCCTCCCCCAGGGGGATGTTGAACCGCTTGCGGGGGTTATAGACCATCAGGTCCAGGAGCCTGTCCAGGCTGAGGATACCGGGCTTCACCAGATACGTATACAGAACCGGGAAGGCGGTCTCCAGCCCCACGATACCCATGGCGCTGCCGGAGAGGCCCCGGGATTTCTCCTCCCGGCTGTGGGGGGCGTGGTCCGTGGCGATCATGTCGATGGTCCCGTCCAAAAGCCCCTCCAAAAGGGCATCTCTGTCGGCTTTGGACCGGAGGGGCGGGTTCATCTTGAACCGCCCGTCCTCCTGCAAGTCGTTCTCGTCCAGGATGAGGTAGTGGGGCCCGGTCTCACAGGTGACGTCCACCCCCTCGGCCTTGGCCTTCCGAATGAGGGCCACGCTCTCCTTCGTGGAGATGTGACAGACGTGATAGGCGCAGCCCGTCTCCTTCGCGAGCCTGAGGTCCCGCTCTATTTCCCGCCACTCGCTCTCGGAAGATATGCCTTTATGGCCGTGGGCGGCGGCATAGGCCCCGTCGTGGATGTATCCGCCGCGGAGCAGAGAATTGACCTCGCAGTGGGCGGCGACGATCTTCCCAAGGCGCTTTGCCTCCACCATGGCCGCGCGCATCATGTCCTCAGACTGGACGCCCCGGCCGTCGTCGGAAAAGGCGATAGCCCCGGTCATGCCGGCCATGTCCGCCAGCTTCCCGCCCATCTCCCCCGCCGTGATGGCGCCGTAGGGATAGACGTTTATGACAGCGTCCCGGGCGATGATGTCTTCCTGGACCGCGAGATTCTCCGGGCTGTCCGGCACCGGGTCCAGATTTGGCATGGTGCACACGGCGGTATAGCCCCCGCGTGCCGCGGCGGCGGAGCCGGTGGCGATGGTCTCTTTATAGGAAAATCCCGGCTCGCGGAAATGCACATGCACATCGCAAAAGCCGGGAAAAACGACATATTCACCTTTGTCCTTCAAAAAGGGAATGGCGGTCCCGCTGAAGCCGGGACAATGAAGGGACAGCGACGCGGGGAAGAATGCGAAATTGTTGACCGCGCCCATGTCCAGCCCCCCTTATATGGCATCCATTGGCGGGCATTATACCATGTGTGGCACCGCTTGTCAACGCCGAGCGGGAACAAATTCCGTCAAAACAGCGCGTAGTACAGCGCCCCCACCGCCTGACCGTACTGGGCCACCGCCCCGGCGCCCTGCCGGGCCACCGCTCTCATGATTGGCGTATTGGCCAGGCCCTCGTCCGCCGCCTCCAGCCGGATATGGGGCGCTGCCGACGCGCATCCCTCCCGGAGCAGGCCGAAGCAGGCCGGGCTCTTCACGAACCGGCCGAAGAGCCAGCGGGTATCCGTACCGGGCCGCAAGAGCCACCCCTCCTCCCGGCAGACCTGGCCCAGGTGCATCCCGATGCGGCGGAACACCTCCCGGGCCGCGGGATAGCCCTCCTCCGCCTTTTGCATAAGGTGCGCAAGGCAGGGCTTTCGCATATCTGGCTGAGCGCAGATGCGAACGCGCTCCCCCTCCCGGACCGTGAAACCGTCCAGCAGAGACGGGTCCATCTGCCACGCAAGCCGGAAGGCCGCCGCCTGGCCCATATACCGCCGTGCTCCGGGCAGACCGGAATTCTCGTTGCAAACAGACCGCAGATCCGCGCTGTCCAGCGCCCGGCTGGGGAAGCTGCCCAGGTCCAGGAGCAGGTCATAGAGCTCCATGGGACACGCCGGTATGGAGCCGTCCGGCTCCAGCCACCCGGTGCCCAGGTCCGTGCCCAGGGTGTGGGCAATGACGCCCCGGGAGAGCTCACCCGCTCTGTCCCCGTGGGCCATCTCCATGGCCGCGGTGAAGGCGGCCATGTGACCGTCGTTGATGATGTGCACCGGCGCCCCCGGCGCGCACAGCGCCGCGAGAGTGTCCTTCAGGCCGGTGATCTTGGAAAACGCCGCCTCGTAGTCCGCCGCGTGCTCCCGTACGCCCTTGGTCTTGGGCGTCTCCCCGCCCACGATGCGGTCTCCGATGACCACATCGGGAAAGCTGACGCCCATGCCGTCCGGCTTTTGCCCGGGAGCGGCGTCATCCAGCGCTCCCTGTATAAAGGCCATAAGGGGCCTGATGATGCCCTCCGCCGTGGGACTCCGGGAGGGGTCCCAGTCCAGTACCCGCACGTCCAGGAGCTTTCCATTCCGGGCCAGGGCCAGCTTTATGTCCGTGCCGCCCACGTCCACGCCGCAAAAAAGGCCCCGTTCCGCCCTCTCCTCCGCCGCTTTCAGCCGGCCGGCGAGGTCATAGCCGGACATGTCCCGTCCGATACCCGGCGCGGGCAGGTCTGTTCCTTCCAGGTCAAAGGCGAACGCTCCGCCGCCGAAGCTCCTGCACAGCCGGTCCGCCACATTGGTGGCTTTTCCATAGCCAACGCGCCGGCTCTCACCTATCTGAAACGCCGCCGGGAGCCGCCTTAAGAGGCCGCGGATATCGCTGTTTTCCCTATCATAGAGAAACTGCGCCCGCCGCCCGCTGTGGACAGCAAGGATATTGAACACCGCCGCCCGCAGGTATCCCCACGCAAAGTCCCGGCCCGTTCCCGTCTCCCACCGGGGCACAGGGATAAAAAAGTCACGGGTCCTGCCGTCAAAGCCCTGGAGCCGCAGGGTCAGGGAAAGCCCCTCCGGGTCCATCCCGGCGGTCTGTCGCACGTCGCCTATCCACACCGGCTCGTCCCGGGCCGCGGCGTCCAGCCAGGCCTGCATCGTCTTGCTCTCGCTCATAACAAAAACGGAGGCCGCCGGTCAGGCGGCCTCCAGCCTTTCACAGGATATGTACGAACGCCGGGTCGAACACCAGCGAGCAACTCTCCCCCACCTTGTAGATGTGCTTGATCTTGGGGTTATAGTCCGTCAGCTTCACCAGGGTGTCGCCCACCATCACGTGGTAGTTCTGATAGGAGCCCATGAAGCAGCTGAGGATGACCTTGCAGGGCAGGCCGCCTTCATCCGCCAGCTGGGCGGATTCGGGCCGCAGCACAGCCACGTAGTCCTCGCCCACATGCATGTCGTCCTTGGCGGGAACGGATGTCTTGCTCCCCTCGATCTCCAGGATGGCGTGGTCCCCGTCCTTCCCGACCATGGTGCCCCGGAGGAAGTTGGCCTCGCCGATGAAGTCCGCCACGAACTCGCTGTTGGGGTGGTAGTAGATGTCCTGGGGCGTGCCCATCTGGGCGATGACGCCCTTGTTCATGATGATGATGTTGTCGCTGAGGGCCATGGCCTCGCTCTGGTCATGGGTGACGTAGATGGCGGTGATGCCCACCTCCTGCTGGATACGGCGTATCTCCGTGCGCATGGACACGCGAAGCTTCGCGTCCAGGTTGGAGAGGGGCTCGTCGAACAGGAGCACGCTGGGCTCGATGACCAGCGCCCGGGCCAGGGCCACGCGTTGCTGCTGGCCGCCGGAGAGCTGGTTGGTCATGCGCCCTTCCATGCCGTTCAGCTCCACCAGGTCCAGGATATGCATGACCCGCTCTTTTATCTCGTCCTTGGGTATCTTCCGCAGCTTCAGGCCGTAGGCCACGTTGTCGAAGACGTTGTAATGGGGCAGCAGGGCATAGCTCTGGAAGACCATGGCGGTGTCCCGCTTGTTGGGGGTCAGGGCGTTGATGGCCTGGTCGCCCAGGTATATCTCCCCCGCGTCGGGGCTCTCAAAGCCCGCGATCATGCGAAGGGTAGTGGTCTTGCCGCAGCCGGAGGGGCCCAGCAGGGTCACGAAGGAGCCGGGCTCGATGTCCAGGGACACGTCGTTCACGGCGTAAAAATCCTTGCCGGTCTTGGGGTCCTGATATATCTTGGAAATATGGTCGAGCTTGACGCCCTTTTTGATCTTGGACATATCACGCATCCTCCTTTAGCTTTCTGCTGGTGCCGAAAAAGCGGATGAACAGATTCATCAGAAGCACCGCGCCGTAGGTGATCAGGATCAGTATGGTGGCGAAGGCGCAGGCAATGGAATAGGAGCCCTTCTCCGCGAACTCGTTGATCTGCACGGTGATGAGCAAAAACTGCGGCGTCACCAGCAGGATGATGGCGGAGATGGCGGTTATGCTCCGCACGAAGGCGGTGACGAGGCCGGAGAGGAACGAGTCCTTGATGAGGGGCAGCGTCACGGTCATGAACACTTTAAAGCTGTCCGCGCCCATGTCGTAGGCCGACTCCTCGATGGACTTGTCGATCTGCCGCAGGGCGGAGATGCCGCTTCTCGTGCCCGTGGGCAGGGAGCGCACCACGAACACGATGATGAGAATGGCGGCGCTGCCGTATATGCCCTGCAATAGCCCTGTGTGGAACAGGCCTCCCGAGAAGCCCCGGATATATCCCACGCCCAGCACCGTGCCAGGCACGGCCATGGCCAGCATGGATACCGCCTCGATGAAGCCCTTGGCCTTGAACTTCCGCTTCACCACGAGATAGGAGATGATCATGCTCAAAAGCGCCGTGATGGGGGCGGAGATGAGGCTCAGCACGAAGGAGTCCGTAAAGGCCTTGAAGCCCTTGTAACGGGTGAACACCTGGCCGAACCATTTGAAGGTCAGCGGGGTGAACTTATAGCCCCACGTGGGGAACAGCGCGCCGATGGGCACGCAAAGATACATCATGATGACGAAGGCCGCGGCCAGGGAGCAGAGAAGCGTCAGCGGACGGGTCACGCTCTTGTCCTCGATGAGCATACGGCCCCGGGAGGCTTTGCCTGTGAGGGTGGCGGCCGTCTTGGCCTCCAGGTAATACTTCTGCACCGCGAACATCAGAAGGGTGATGGTCAGCAGAACCACGGCCATAGCCGCCGCGCCCTGCTTGTCGTAGGCGCCGGTGATCTGTAAGTAAATGGTCGTTGCCAGAGTATCATAGGACCCGCCGATGATCATGGGGTTGGCGAAGTCCGCGATGGATTCGATGAACGTGACGAGAAAGGCGTTGCCGAGGCCCGGCAGCAGCAGGGGCAGCGTCACGCTGGTGAACACCTTCATCCGCCCCGCGCCCATGTCCCGGGCCGCCTCCTCCAGGGAGGGGTCTATGTTTTTCAAAAGGCCCTTGAGCATCATGTAACAGACCGGGAAGAAGGTCAGGGTCTGGACGATGACGATGCCCCAGAAGCCATATACGCTGTTGTCGTAGATGTGCAGCAAAAACCGGGTGATGAGCCCCGCCTTGCCGAAGAGCATGATCATGGACAGGCTCAGCACGAAGGGAGGCGAGACCACCGGCAGCATGGACACTACCTTGAACAGGCCGCCCACGCCCCGGCCCACCTTCACGTAGACCTCCACATAGGCGAACAGCAGGCCCACTGCCGCCGACAGCAGCCCCACCAAAAAGCCCACCTTCAGGGTGTTGGTGATGGCCTTGCGGAAGTTGGCCATGGCCATGACCCGCTTGAAGATGTCCAGCGTCAGGCCGTTGTCGCCGTAAACGCTGTCCACCAGCAGGATGGCCAGGGGGTACAGGATGAACAGCGTCAGGAACGTGATGAGCACCACGATGGTTCCAACCATCACAGGGTCGGCCATCAGCTTCTTCCGGTCCAGCGACGCGCTCTGGCTCCTCGCCATATAAGTCCCTCCTCTCTCCTCTCAATAATGGGAAACGGGGGATGGGGCATACGCACCATCCCCCGCCGCAGGTTCAGTTCATATCAAACTGGGGCAAGACTCACTCGGTCTGGAAACGACCGGCGTCCTCGGTGTCGGCGCCGGCGTTGGCCAGGGCCTCCATGACCTCTTCCACATAGGTGCCGATGTTGTTGGTGGCGTCCTCGAAGTCATACTCCATGACATTCTCGGGGTCCAGGCCGAACTCGGCGGCCTGCTCGGGCTGCTCGGCGTTGTCGATGACCAAGAACTGGTAGGAGCCGGTGTCCTTGGCCTGGTTGACGCACTCAGGGCTCAGAGCGTACTCGATCCAGAGCTTGGCGGCGTTGGGATGGGCCGCGCCCTTGAAGATGGCGGTTGCGCCGATCTCGAAGGAAGTGCCGCTGGAGGGGATGATCAGCTGGACGTTCTCGTAGCCGTTGTCGATGATCTGGGTGATGCCGTCATGCAGGAAGCCGATGCCGATGACGCACTCACCGGTGCCGATGTTCTTGGACGGACCGGAGCCGGACTTGGTATAGACCTCGATGTTCTTGTCCAGGTCCACCAGGTACTGGATGCCCTCGTCGTGGCCGTACTTCTGGATCATGGTGTTGATGACCAGCTTGGCGGTGCCGGCGGTGTTGTAGTTGGACATCCAGATGAGGCCCTTATACTGGGGGTCGGTCAGATCGGCCCAGTCCTCAGGGATGGGCAGCTCCATGCGCTCCAGCTCATCCTTGTTGACCATGATGCCCAGGATGCCCTTGTAGATGCCGTACCACATGCCCTCGGCGTGCTTGTACTGGTCGCCGGTCAGGTGGCTGGCGTTGACGGCCTCATAGGGCTCCAGCAGGCCTTCAGCCGCGACCACGTTGTAGGGGTCGGTGGTGCCGCCGAACCAGACGTCAGCGGAGGGATTGCCGTTCTCCTCCTCGATCTTCGCCTGGACCTCGCCGGTGGAGAGGCGCTGATAGGCGACCTCGATGCCGAACATCTCCTGGAACTTCTCCGCGGCGGCGGCCAGGTAGGGCTCCTCGCAGGAACCGTAGACCACCAGCTCGCCCTCTTCCTGGGCGGCGGCGACCAGGTCCGGATCAAACTCGGTCTCCTCGGCGGCCATCGCGGGGACGGCCAGCGCCAGGACCATGATCAGGGCCAGGAGCATCGCAAGATACTTCTTCATGGGAATGCCTCCTTATGTATAATGTTTTGACAAGCTAATGATTTGCTGTCACTTACTGAGTATTATAGTTCGACCTTTCACGGATGTCAATATATCACAAAAACGATTCTTGTAAAATTATCCTGTTTATCGGTTTTATCCAACAGGAACAGGTGAAAGAATACCGCCGCCCAAAAGGGCGGCGGCAGCTTGATCTTCATCCGGCGTATACGGCCTCGTATTTCAGTTCATCCGTCTCATACAGGTCCACCAGTTCTATGTCCGGGTCCGTATAGAGGACTTTCCCGTCCCCGCACCAGGCCGTATAGACGCCCTCCCCCGCGAGCTCTTCCAGGGCCGCCTCATCCAGGCTATCCGCCACGTATATGGGCGCCAGCTTTAAAGCCAGTTCCCCGCAGGAGAGGCTGTCGGAATACCCGGTCAGGTTGTGGACCGCGCACCTGGTGAGCCCGTCCGCCGGGTCCATATAGGGCGTGAGGATGTGCCCATCCCGGAAGGTATAAAACTTCCCGCCGGTCTGCTCATCCACGGGATAGTCCCACAGAGAGACCATCCGCCGCTGGCCGGCGTAGGTCACGGTAGCCGCCGGGATGGGGTCTCCTTCCGTTTTGTCCCAGATGCCGATACCAAACTTTATTTCCATCTCCCGGTCGTCCAGACACCGGTGGAAACCGTCATAGCTGGAGAGCGCCCCGTGGGTATAGCCGTGGTCCAAAAGCGTATCGGCCAGGTAGTCGGCGATGAAGGCGTTTTTCATCCAGCCGAAGTCCAGAAAGGCGTCCAGCTCGTTCTCCTCCGCGAAGGCCAGATACTCCTCCGACACTTTAAGCCGGACCGTATCATTGCCCAGCAGCTCCACATCCACCGACGCAGGATCATTGGCATAGGCGGCACAGGCGGCGTACCATGCCTTTGTATCCTCATTCTGCGCCGGGTCGAAGTCCGCCGTCATGGCGTCGTCTTCGCAGGCGAACACGTTCTCATAATAGCCCCAGGCGGGGCCCATATAGAGGGTCCTGTCCCCGGAGGCAACTATCTCTTCCAGCGCCTTATAGAGGGCCGGGTCCAGGACCACATCCTCGTTGGGGTGGGCGTTGAGCCAGGCCAGGGAGCCGCTGGCCGGTTCGGCGTCCACGTCAAAGAGGACATATGCCCGCTCCGCCGCTCTTGTATAAAGCACCGAGAGGGCACGGTTCTCTGCGCTCACCTTCTCCTCCCCCGCGCCCAGCTCATAGGTGAGGGAGAAGTCCCCCGCGCAGGAGAGGTTGCCGGTGATCTCCGCGTCGATGGACTGCCAGCCGCCCTTGGCGCCGTAAAGCAGCATCATGGCATAGACCAGCGCGGCCGCGCCCATCACCAGCAGGACCGCAGCCAGCGTCATCCTCCGCCCGGAATGGGCGGAGGTCAGCTCTACCTGCTCCACAGGGGGAACGTGCGGATCGTACTTTTGTCTCGCGCTCCGCATCGGTCAGATCACCGCGGCCACGACCAGCAGCCCCAGGATGGCCAGGATGGCCCCCAGGGTAATGATGCCGATCAGGGCGCCCTTCTTGCAGGCCTTATAGTTTCGCATGTGGTTGTGCCGCCGGAATATGGCCCCCGCGATGAAGCCGGGGATGGGCAGCAGGAAGCTCAGAAGGGCGTACCAGAAGCTGCCGGTGTCATGGACCGGGGCCTTCAGGAACTCCGCCTCGGCGGCGGCCTCCGCCGCGTCGATGGCCGCGGCCTGCTCCTGGGCGGCGGTCTCCGGGTCGCCGATGGTGATGGCCTTTACAGGCACACCCGCCTCCCGGATGGCCTTGTACTCCTCTATCTCCTTCTTGTTGCCGTATACCCAGTGGTCATGGCCGACGCACACGAACTCCGGCTTGTCCTCGCTGTAGTCGTGGATGGACGGGTCGTATACGTACTGGACCTTGTTCTTTTCCAGCTTCGGGTCCGGGATGGGGATGGCGGAGATCAGCGAGTGGGTGTAGGGGTGCAGGGGGAAGTCGAACAGCTCCTCCGCGTCCGCCACCTCCACGATGCGCCCCTTGTAGATGACGCCGATGCGGTCGGATATGAACCGGACCACGGAGAGGTCATGGGCGATGAAGAGATAGGTGACGTCGTCCTCCCGCTGGAATTTCTTCATCAGGTTCAGCACCTGGGCGCGGATGGACACGTCCAGGGCGGAGATGGGCTCATCCGCCACCACCAGCTCCGGCTCCATGACCATGGCCCGGGCGATGCCAATGCGCTGGCGCTGGCCGCCGGAGAACTCATGGGGGTACCGGGTCAGGTGCTCGGGCAGCAGGCCCACTTCCCTGATGATGTTCTCCACCTTGCGAACCCGGTCAGCCTCATTCTCGAAAAGGCCAAAGTTATAGAGGCCCTCGGAGATGATGTAGTCCACCGTGGCCCGCTCGTTAAGGCTGGCGGCGGGGTCCTGGAAGACCATCTGCACATTGCGGATGACCTCCCTGTCCAGGGCATGGGGGATCTTCCCGGATATGCGCACGCCCTTGTAGTCTATCTCGCCGGCCGCCAGGGGATTGACCCGGATGACGGCCCGGCCGATGGTTGTCTTGCCGGAGCCGGACTCGCCCACCAGGGAGAAGGTCTCCCCCTTGTAGATGTCGAAGGAGGCGTCCTGCACGGCCCGGACGGCGTTTTCGCCCTTGCCGAAGGTGATATCGATGTTTTTAAGGGAGAGAAGTATCTCCCGGCCGTTGTCGGCGATGGGCCCATGCTCTGGGAACAGGGAGCGGCCCTCTTTTTTACCTTTTGTTCTAGCCATGTCTCCCCCTCCCTCAGATGTTGAACGCGCTCATGAGCTTGCCGTGGATGTCCCGGATTCCCTCGGGCTTTTCCACCTTCGGGGAACGGGGGTCCAAGAGCCAGGTCTTGGCATAGTGGGTGTCGGTGACCTTGAACATCGGCGGCTCCATGAGGGTGTCTATCTTCATGCAGTAGGGGTTGCGGGGGGCGAAGGCGTCGCCCACGATGGCGTTGTAAAGGCTGGGGGGCGTGCCGGTGATGGAATAGAGCGTGGTGTTGCGCTCGGCCAGCTGGGGAAGGCTGGACAAAAGCGCCCAGGTGTAGGGATGGCGGGGGTCATAGAAGACCTCCTCCACCGTGCCCAGCTCCACGATCTGCCCGGCGTACAGCACGGCCACCCGGTCGGCGATATTGGCCACCACGCCCAGGTCATGGGTGATGAACACCGTGGTGAAGCCGAATTCCTTCTGCAGGTCCTTGATGAGTTTCAAAATCTGGGCCTGGATAGTCACGTCCAGGGCCGTGGTTGGCTCGTCGCAGATGAGTATCTTCGGCTGGCAGGACAGGGCGATGGCGATGACGATGCGCTGGCGCATGCCGCCGGAGTACTGGAAGGGATAGTCGTCGAAACGGGCCTCCGCGTGGGGGATGCCCACCTTATGCATCAGCTCCAGGGCCCGGGAACGGGCCTCCACCTCGGAGCAGCCCTGGTGCTTGATGATGACGGAGGTGATCTGCTTGCCGATGGTTATGATGGGGTTCAGGCTGGTCATGGGGTCCTGGAACACCGTGGCGATACGGCGGCCGCGGACCTGGGTCCAGTCCTTGGAATACTTCATGTTGGCCAGGTTCAGCACGCAGGTGCCGTGGAGCTTGTCCGCGCTCTCGTCCACATACTTCACCCGGAAAACCACCGTGTCGAAGATGGCGTTCCTCTGCTCGTCGTCATCAAGATCCACGCCGATCTTCATAGCCTTTTCCAGGGCCTTCAGGAGCTCATGGGTCAGCTGGATGCGCTTGAAAAGCGGATACCGGCCTACAGAAAGGCGTATCTCCTTGCCCAGGACCTCGTTGCGCGCGTGGGTCTCGGGGGATATCCCGGCGGATATCTCCTTTTCATATTTCGCCTTGAGGGCGGCCATCTCCTTGGAATAGCGGTCGTTAAAAGCGGTGTCCCGGGCGGCCTCCTCCCTGCGCTTTTTCTCCTCGGCGGCCTCCTTCCCCTCCAGGACCTTGATCTGGGCGTCGTATTCCTTCAGGCGGCGCTCCGCGTCCCTGATGCGGTCCTTCTCCTTCCTGGGGTCATAGGTCTGCTTTTCGTTGAAGAGGTTTGTACGCTTGAATTTGAGCTCGCCCAGCTCCTTTTCGATGCTCTCCCGCTCCTGGTCGGACAGGCTGCCCCGGCGCTTTTTCTCCGCCTCCAGGGCCACGATCTGCTTATAGGTCTCCGCCCCCAGCTCATAGCGGCTCATCTTGTCCAGCCGGGACAATGTGTCCTTCATGAGGCTGCGGGCGCCGGGAGTCAGTTTCACATAGGTCTCCGCCAGCTCCGGGTCGTCAAAGATGATCTTGCCCTTATCCACGAAGCCGTTGGAGTCGGTCATGCCGGCAAAGGTCTTGGTGAGCACGGACTTGCCCGAGCCGGACTCGCCAACGATGGCGATGGACTCGTTTTCATAGATATCCAGGCTCACGTCCCGGATGGCCGTCAGGATACGGCCCCGGACCCGGAACTTCACTGTCAGGTTTTGGATGGACAGCAGTACCTTTTTCTCCTCCATACCGCCGCCCCCTTATTCCATGTGCGTCCGGGGGTCGGACGCGTCGCCCAGGTTCTGGCCCACCACGTACAGCACCACCGTGATGATGGACGCGATGGCCACGGGGCTCCAGAATTCCAGCTGCCAGCCCGGAGTGATCATGGCGGGCTCGGCGGCATAGATGAGCCTGCCCAGGCTCATGTCGCTCATGCCCAGGCCGATGTAGCTGAGGAACACTTCGTAGGAGATGTAAGAGGGTATCTCCGTGGCCAGCATGGTCACGATGACCGAGGTCATGAAGGGCAGGATGTTCTTCATGGCGATCTTCACCGTGGAGGTGCCCAGGCACCGGGAGGCCAGGTTATACTCCCTGTCTCGGATGATGACCACTTGGGTGCGGATGAAAAATGCGATGCCGATCCATCCCACCACCGTCAGGGCAAAAACCATGGTCCAGAAGGTGGGGGCGAACAGCATGGCCATCACGGAGATGATCAGGATCAGCGGCACATTGCCGATGATGTTGTATATCTCCATCATGATGGCGTCCACACGCTTGGAAAAGCCCCAGATGGCGCCCAGCAGCACGCCGATGGTCATATTGATGGCGCCGCACAGCAGGGCCAGGGAAATGGAGATGCGCGAGCCGTTCCAGATGGCGTCGAAGGTGGGCTCGCCGGAGGCGCCGGCGCCCAGTATCCATTTCAGGTCCGGCCCGAAGTACTCCATGGCCGCCGCGGGAGACAGATGCTTTGCGTTGGCGTCCCGCAGGTTGGCGAAGGGGTCGTAGTGGGTGACGGCGGGATAGATATAGGCGAACAGGATCATGAATATGAGCAGGGACAGGATGACGATGTTCACCTTGTTGCGGAAGAACACCCGGAAAACGCTCTTCCAGTAGGAATAGCGGGGGGCGGTTATCTTTTCAGATTCCGTCTGGCTGTGGTCCACATGGGAGAAAAGCTCCTCGTCGGACAGTCCCAGAGCGGAGAGGTCCATCTTCTCGTTCATCCTGTTCACCTCTCTTTCGTGGAGAAGGATATCCGCGGGTCAACGGTGGCCATCAGCAGGTCGCCCAGTATGAGCGACACCACGCTCAGCACCGCGTAAAAGAGCGTCACGCCCACGATCACGCCGTTATCATACCGGTTGATGGCCTGGGTCAGCAGGTTGCCCGCGCCGGGGACCACATACACGCGCTCGGTGATGATGGCGCCGGTCATGGCGAAGATGACGCTGCCGGGGATGCCGTGGACGATGGGGATGAGGGCATTCTTCCATATATGTTTGGAGAATATCTCCCCCTCGGAAAGGCCGCCGGACCGGGCGAACTTCACGTAGTCGGAGTTCATCTGGTCTATCATGTACCGGCGCATCCACTTCATGAGGTTGGCGATGGAGGGCAGGGCCAGGGACACGATGGGCAGCACATACATGAGCTTGCCCGTGGAGTCCATGTCGAAGAGCGTAGGCAGCCCCGCCTTTCCGCCCAAGGCCTTGAACAGGAAGATGTACGCCAGGCTCGGCACGGCGATGATGAACATGATGTAGATGGTGCCCAGCTTATCCAGGAGCTTGTCCTTCCTCAGTGCCATGGCCAGGCCTACCGGCAGGCCTATCACATAGGCCGCGATGGTGGAGATGATGCCGATAACGAAGGAATAGCCCAGCTTGCTCATGCCCGCCTTGTTGGTGAGCACGTTGGTGTAGTCGTCGGTGAACCACTGCTGGTTGGAGGCGATGGCGTCCCGGGAGCCCTGGACATAGGTGGCCGAGTGGAGGTCGTCCGCCCGGTCGGCGGTGACGCCCGTGGGGAAGGTGATGGTGTCCAGCACGTAGGAGCCCTGGGTCTCGGTCATGGTAGTGAACACGTCCACGCCCCGGTTGACCGTATAGGACTCGCCCAGGTGCAGGGTCAGGATGTTCTGGTGGATGAAGGGGAACTTGCCGTCAAAGTACAGAAGGTACTTGTGCAGGGTCCCGTTCCCTATGATAGCCGGAGAGAACACCTTCTTCTCGGCGCCCTCCGGGTTGTGTACCGGGTCATACAGGGTGAACTTGATGCCCCTCTCCCCTATGTCCGCATTCTCAGGCACATAGTGGATGTTGTCGATGAAGAACATCTTCGTGAAATAGTTGATGGCCCGCTGGTAAAGCGGGATATCCTTGGTGGCGAACAGCGCCTGCTGGCCGCCGTCGCGGACCTGGCCGTTTTTCTTCGTGTCCGCGTCCAGGCGCACGACCTGGTAGCCCTTCGCCTGATACTCCTGCGTGAACTTATCCACATACCGGGCGGTGATCTCGGTATCCTTGTCCGCGGTCTTGCCGATCTTCACGGCCTCGGCGCGGGTGGCCTCGTCGATCTGGCCGTCGGCGGCCAGCTTGTTCACATAGTCCACGTAGGGCACATAGTCCAGATAGCCGAACGCCTCCCAGCGGGACTGCTGGTAGGTGATGCGGTTATTGCTGGCGGTATGGTTGAAGTTGGGGTCGCCGGAGAATATCTTGCCTCTGTCCAGAAGCGAGTAGATCAGCACCATCACGATCAGCACCACGCATATGACGGAGAACAGACCGTGGAGAAGGCGCTTCAATAAATATTTGCCCATCTTTCTGACCTCGCTTAACTTTGTTTATCGATACAGGGGGGTGGGGAATTCCCCACCCCCCTGCCGTGATCGGTTTATCGCGCGTTAGGTCAGATCTTTATCAGAACAGGCCCAGGTCCTTGCACATATAGCCGTACGCCTGGATCGTATCCAGATAGGACTGGGCGTCGCCATAGTCGGGGCCCCAGCCGGAACCGGTGGACAGGTCGAAGTTGGCCTCGTTGCCGTAGGTGAAGCGGTAGGTGGCGCTCTCCTCGTCCAGGTCCTTATCGAAGGCGATGAGGTTGATGATGACGTTGCCGCCCAGGGCGTCTTCCACGCTCTGCTTCAGGGCGTTGGCGCGCTTGGTAAGGGTCTCGTTATAGGAACCGTAAGGATAGTCCACATAGATGGGGTTCTCGGGGGAGACCTCCACGCCCACATCGGCCAGGTCCGCGATGGCAAGCTCCAGCTCGGCCATGGCGTTCTCCGGGCTGTACCAGCCGTCGAAGCCGTCGCCGGAACCGGCGCCGCTGTCGCCCTCGGGATCCCAGACCTTCAGAGCCACGCCGTCGGCGTCGATCTGGGCCTGCTCGATCTCGCCGAAGGCGGTGCCGGCGGGGAAGGTGGTGGCTTCGCCGTTGATGTCAACGGTGACTTCCTCGGCGAGGAACCCGAAGGTGCCGGGGGTGTAGGAGTTGCGGATGGCGGCATACTTCAGCTCGTCGCCCACGCTCTGCGCCATGTAGGCGCCGCGGTCGATGGACTCGGCCAGCGCCAGACGGAAGTGCTGGTTCACGATGGCCTCGCGGTAGCGGGCGATGTCGTCCTCGGTCTTGGGGGAGACGCCCTTGCTGGGATCGTCATAGTTGGCCCAGGTGCCGCGGTTGACGTTGAACCAGCCGCAGTAGGTGGTGCCGGTGCCGGAGGCAACATAGGAGAACAGGTCGAAGTAAGTGCCCTCGTTGCCGGCCACGTCAGTGGTGGTATCGGTCTTCATCAGCTCCAGAGCGGAGGAGTTGATGCCGACGCCGGAGATGGTGCCGTCCTTGGCCTCGTTATAGGCGCGCAGCACGTCGGAGCCGTCGTTGAAGCTGTAGACCAGGTTGGGGGTCAGCACAGCCTCAGCGTTCCAGTAGGTGGGGTTGGCCTCATACTTGGTGGTGTTCTGCGCGGTGTAGTTGGTGATGAGATAGGGGCCGCAGTAAGCGATATTGGCAGGGGTCTTGCCGTAATCGCCGGGGGTGTACTCCTCGCCCTCGCAGCCGAAGGTGCCTCCCTGGGACTCGTAGAAGTCACGGTTCAGGGGCGCGAAGCAGGCATAGCCCAGCATGGTGACGAAGGGGGCGAAGGGCGCCTCCAGGGTGTACTCCAGGGTGTAGTCGTCGATGGCCTTCACGCCGATCTCGTTGAAGTCGGTGATGTCGCCGTTCAGGTAATCGGTGAAGCCCTTCAGGCCGCAGCCGTCGGTATTGGTCAGCAGATAGCCCAGCGCGTCGGCGTTATCCAGCAGGTGCTCCATGGAAGCTACCCAGTCGTCGGCGGTGACTTCGCCGATCTCGCTGCCCTGCTGGTCCACCCACTTCACGCCCTGGCGGATGTGGAAGGTGTAAGTCAGGCCATCCTCAGACACTTCATAGCTCTCGGCCAGGCCGGGCTGCTGCACGCCCTTGGCGTCATACTCCAGCAGGTTGTCATAGGTGCCGGAGATGAACATGGAGTCGGAGGTATAGGAGGTAGCGATGGTATCCCAGATATTCACGTTGTAGCCGTTGGACACGACATAGGTGTCGGAGAAGGTGTAGCCCTTGCCCTCCAGATACTCCTTGGCGGCGGCATGATAGTCGTCAGCGGTCTCAGCCTCGTTCCAGAGCTTCAGAAGCTCGGTACGGTCCTCGGTGGTGATCAGCTCGTTGGTGACAATGACGGTGTGATAACGGTACTGATCCATACCCCACAGGGTGGTGGCGGCGTTGGAACGGGGAACCACACGGCTCATGGAGTAGTTGCCGCCCTGGGTCTGGATGGGCAGGAAGGCGCCGGACTCCACCAGCTTGGCCTCGGCCAGAGCCATCATGGCCATGCGCATGGCGCCGGTCTCCTCCTTGGCGGCGGCGTAAGCGTCGCCGAACTCGCCCAGGACAAAGTCATAGATGGTCTCGGAAGCCTCGTCGTGGTCCATCTCGTCGATGGCAGCCCAGTCAAGGCTGGTGTAGCCGCCCTCGGCGGTCTCACCCTCGGCAGGCTCTTCGGCCTCTTCAGCTTCGCCCTCGCCCTCAGCGGGAGCAGCCTCGCCCTCAGCGGCGGGCTCATTGGCGGCAGGCTCGTCCTTCTTGCCGCCGCAGGCGGCCAGAGACAGGACCATGACCAGCGCCAGAAGCAGCGCCAGAAGTCTCTTTGCGTTCATAATTGTTTGACCTCCTTCGTCACACAATACACGTCTATGAACAGGGGCGCGCCCGCCCCTTCGTTCACGAAAGCTCATCGTTTGCATCAGAAGATGCAAACGGAGGGGGCATGCCCCCTGGCCCGTCCATATCCCGCGGACATTTTTCCACGAACTGGACAAATATTAAAAATATGCAGTTAAATTGATTTTATTACGACAAAAGACTAATGTCAAGTCTTTGACAGACATTTGACCCATTTCAGGCGATGCCCGCCATGTCGCAGTCCTCCAGCCAGGCCTGCGCCTTTTTGCAGACTCCCCGCAGGCATTTCTCCCCGAAGGGGCTTTCAAGCCCCGCGTTTTCAAGAAGCTCCGTGAAGGTCCGGCTGCCGCCCTGGCGGGTATAGGCCATGTATTTTTCCCAGGCCTCCTCCCCGCTCTGCCGGCCCAGGGCCCAGAACTGCAAAGCTACCGTCTGGGCCAGGCAGTAGTCGATATAGTAAAAGGGGCTGGAATAGATGTGGTGCTGGCGCTGCCAGCCCTCCCCCTCGCCGTAGAAGGGTATATCCCCGTCCAGCCGCATCCAGGGCATGTATACCCCTAAAAGCTCCTTCCATACCCCGTGGCGCTGGGCCGGGGTCATGTCCGGGCGGGCGTATACCTCGTGCTGGAAGTGGTCCACCAGCGTCCCGTAGGGGATGAAGGTCAGCGCCCCGGCCAGGTGGCTGTAGCGGAATTTTTTGGCGTCGGCGCCGAAGAAGCCCTCCTCCCAGGGCCAGGCCAGGAATTCCATGCTCATGGAGTGGACCTCACAGGCCTCCATGCCCGGCCAGATATAGCTTGCCGGGACCCGGTCCCGGTTCATCCAGGCGGCGAAGGCATGGCCCGCCTCATGGGTCACCACCTCCACGTCGTGCTGGGTGCCGTTGAAGTTGGCGAAGATGAAGGGCACGCCGTAGTCAGGAAGCGCCGTGCAGTAGCCGCCGGAGGCCTTTCCCTCTGTGGACAGCACGTCCAGAAGCTCTCCTTCCAGCATGGTGTTGAAAAAGGCGCTGGTCTCTTCGCTCAGCTCGTTGTAGAACTTCTTCCCCTGGGCCAGGATATCGTCCGCCGTCCCCCTGGGCCGGGGGTTGCCGGAGCGGAACTGAAGCGCCGCGTCGGCGAAGCTGAGGGGATACGCCATCCCCAGCCTCTCCGCCTGGGCCCGATAGATGCCGTCCGCCACGGGCACCACATATTTCACCACCGCGGCCCGAAACTTCTCCACGTCCTCTTTGCCATAGCAGTTGCGGCCCATGCGGTAATAGCCCAGGGTGGTGTAGCCCTCATAGCCCAGCTTCTTTCCCATAGCGTCCCGCAGGCGGACCAGCTTATCGTAGATATCGTCCATCTCGCCCTGATGGGCCTTGTACCACTGCCCTTCCGCCTTCCAGGCGGCCAGGCGGCGGGCGTCATCCGGGTCGGTCTTGAAGGGCGTGAGCTGGCTCAAAGTATACGTCCCGCCCTCGAAGGGGATCCGGGCGGAGGCCAGAAGCTTTTCGTATTCCTGGGTGAGGTCGTTCTCCTGCTGCAGCTCCGGGATGATCGCCGGGGAGAAGGTCTTCAGCTCTATCTCCGCGTTCAGGCTCCACAGGGTGCCGAACTCCTTTTCAAAGTCCGGCCGGAACGGGCTCTCCAGCATGGCCGCCGTCCAGCCCTGGGCGTACTCCTGCAGCTCCGGCAGGGCGCCGTTCCAGAACTTCTCCTCGGCGTCGTAGAACGCATCCCGGGTGTCGATGCTGTGGCGGATGCTCACCAGCGTGCCCAGGGTGTCCACGTGCTTCATGAGCGTTTCCTCATCCATGAATACGGCCCGGGCCTCCTCATAGCTTTGGGCCGCCTTCAGCCGTGCCGTCAGGGCCGCCAAGTCCTTTTTGAGCCCCTCCACGTCCGGGCGCTCATAGGGCATATCCGAAAACTTTATCATGACGCTCCTCCTCTGCCGCCGGTATGCGGCGCATGCAAGAAGATTTTACCATACCCGCCCCGCCCGCGCAAGCATGACGGCGATTGTCTTTCGGCGAAAAACGTGGTATTATTTTTCCATGGACGACTTGACGAGAGACATCCGAACATTGAAGGGCGTAGGCGACACCCGCGCCAAAGCCCTGGAAAAGCTGGGCCTTCGGACTGTGGGGGACCTTTTGGGTTACTTCCCCCGGGCCTATGAGGACAGGCGGCAGTTTTATGCCATCGCCGACGCGCCCCTGGACAAGCCCGTATGCGTGAAGGCCATGGTCGCAGACTATCCAAAGGCCGTGCGGGCCCGCCGGGGCATGGAGCTATTGAAGCTCCGAGCCGTGGATGACACCGGCGAGCTGGACATCACCTATTTTAACCAAAATTACCTGAAAGACCAGTTCCGCCCCGGCGACGAGTATATTTTCTACGGCCGGGCGGACAGCTTCGGCCGCTACCGGACCATGGCCAGTCCCGCCTTTGAGCGGGCGGACCGGCAGGGCACGGTGACGGGCCGCATCCTGCCCATCTACCGGCTGAAGACCGGCGTCACCCAAAAATTCCTCATGGGGCTCATCTCCCAGGTCCTGGACCAGTACGGCGACCAGGCCCCGGACGTGCTGCCCCCCGCCCTCACCCAGCGGCTGCACCTGGCTCAGGCGCCCTACGCCTACGCCAACATCCACTTCCCCCGGGACGACCAGGCCTTGGACCAGGCTCGGCGGCGGCTGGTATTTGAGGAACTGTTCGTATTGGCGGCAGCCCTGGGCACCATGCGCCGGGAGCGGACGGTGGAGCCGGGGCGAAAGCTCAAGATCTATCCTATGGACCCCTTCTGGTCCGCCCTCCCCTTCGCCCCCACGGTTGCCCAGCGCCGGGCGGTAAATGAGGCCCTGGCCGACATGGCCTCCGGCGTGCCCATGAGCCGGCTTTTGCAGGGCGACGTGGGCAGCGGCAAGACATTAGTCGCCGCGGCGCTCATATGGCAGGCCGCCCAAAACGGCCTTCAGGCCGCTTTCATGGCCCCCACGGAGATCCTGGCCGCCCAGCACTATAAGACCCTTACGGAGCTTCTGGAGCCCCTGGGGGTGCATGTGGCGCGGCTCACCGGTTCCATGAAGGCGTCGGAAAAGCGGAACGTGAACGAACTGCTGCAAGCGGGTCTGGCCCATGCGGCTGTGGGCACCCACGCGCTCATCAGCGCCGGGGTGGCCTTCCGGGACCTGGGGCTCGTCATCACCGACGAGCAGCACCGCTTCGGCGTGGAGCAGCGCAGCGCCCTGGCCGGCAAGGGCGCCCGCCCCCATGTGCTGGTCATGTCCGCCACCCCCATCCCCCGGACACTGGCCCTCATCATCTATGGGGACCTGGACATCTCCGTGCTGGACGAGCTGCCTCCCGGGCGGCAGAAGGTGGACACCTTTGCTGTGGGCGAGGATATGCGAGAGCGTATCTGGCGGTTCGTGCGCCGGCTGGTGGGCGAGGGCCGGCAGGTTTTCCTCGTCTGCCCCATGGTGGAGGAGAACGAGGAGCTGCCCCCCAACGTAAAGAGCGCCGAGAGCTGGGCCAGGACCCTGCAAAAGGACATCTTCCCCGACCTGCGGGTGGCCTGCGTCCATGGAAAGATGAAGGGCAAAGACAAGGATGCGGTCATGGCGGCCTTCGCCGCGGGCGGGTACGATATCCTCGTGTCCACCACGGTTATCGAGGTGGGCGTGGATGTGCCCAATGCGGCGCTGATGATCGTGGAGAACGCCGACCGCTTCGGCCTGAGCCAGCTCCACCAGCTTCGCGGTCGGGTGGGCCGGGGCAGCCACAAGAGCTACTGCGTCCTCTTCTCCGACGCCGACAGCCCCGAGGCCAAGGCCCGGCTGAAGATCATGACGAAGACGAACGACGGCTTTAAGATATCCGAGGAGGACCTGCGCCTGCGGGGCCCCGGCGACTTCTTCGGCTCCAGGCAGCACGGCCTGCCCGAGATGCACGTGGCGGACCTCTCCGCCGACATGCGGGTATTGAAGGACGCCCAGACCGAGGCAAACGCCATCCTGGCCGCCGACCCGGAATTGGCCCTTCCTCAGCACCGCCCCCTCCGGGAGCGGATCGACAAGCTCTTCGCGCTCCACGGGGACACCTTCAACTGAACATGACAAAAGCGCCGCCTGTTGTTCAGGCGGCGCTTATTCATATTTTCACATGGCCAGATACCGCATGATGAGGGCGCAGACCTCGGCCCGGGTGGCGTATCCCGCTGGGCGGATGGTCATGTCGGTGTAGCCGTTCAATAGTCCGGTGCTCAGCGCCCATACCACCGCGTCCCGGGCGTAGCTCTGCACGGAGGCTCCGTCGCCGTACTGTTTCAGCGCCTCGTCGGTGTTCACGGCGGGGCTTCCCGACAGACGGTAAAGCATGGTCACCAGCTGTTCCCGGGTGACGTAGGCGTTGGGGGCGAACTTCGTCGCCGTGGCCCCGGTGGTCACGCCCTTGGACGCGGCCCAGCCCGCGGCGCTGGCCGTCTCCCCCTTGGTGTCGGTGAACACCCCATCGGCGGCGGGCGAGCCCATGGCCCGGTACAGCATGGTCACAGCCTGGCCCCGGGTAGTCACGCCGTCGGGGTCGAAGGTGTGGTCTGTGACGCCCTTGACGATGCCCTTCTCATAGGCGGCGTTCACCGCGTTTTCATACCAGCTCCCCTGGGGCACGTCGGCGAAGATGACGCCCTCCGGCAGGGGCGTCTGGGTGGGCTGCGGCGTCTCCGTGGGCTTTACCGGCTCCTCATCCTCCGCCGGCGGGGTGAAAGTTTCACCCTTCTTTACCGCGGCTATCACGAACCGTTCCGCACCAAGGTCCACATGCAAGACGTAGCTCATGGTCCCGGCGGGCACAGACTGTGCCGCCGGACCGGAGGGAGCGCACACCTTGGTGACGGAGCCGCCCTCCAGGACCTGTATCTCATACCCGGGGGCTGCCCAGATATCGAAATTGCCGCCGGTGGTAACAGTGTCTTCGTCCGGGTAGGCGTAGTCATCCGTACTGCCGCCGCCCACCACCCGGTCGGTGGTCTCATTGTAGAATGTGAAGGGTATCCTCTTCGGTACATAGCTGTCGGTTAGCGCGATGTGCAGCGTCACGGAGCCGCTGTCCGGGCACTGGACGTATACCTCCCGGCCCAGGGTAAAGGTGTTAAGGCTGTTCTCGGTGATGATGCCGCCTGTCACGGTGATGTCATAGACAGCGTCGGAGAGGAACACCCACATCTTGCTGCCGGGGGCCACGGTCACTTGCCGCTGTATTTGGTCCGTCTCCTCTACCCATACTTGGGTAGGGAAAGCCGAGGGCGTCTCACAGTAGGAATACCAAGTGCCGGATTCGGATGTACCATACTGGATGTCATCCAGCCCGTACCAGACGTACCAAAGAATGCCCTCTGTAGGCCCCTCGATGGTAAGCGTCACCCCCTGGGCCGCGGCGGGCTCTGACTCATCGGTCACGGCCACTTCCTCAGCCGGCGGCGTTTCCTCTGTGAGTGCGGGCGGTTCCTCCGTCGCAGGCGCGGCCTCCAGCGCTTCCTCCATCGTCTCCGCCGCCGGGGGCGCTTCCATTCCCTCCGCCCCATAGGCGGACGGCGCCGCCGCGATCATTACTGCCGGGAGCAGCAGCATACAAAGCCATCTCTTGCCCATAAGTGCCTCCTCTGCCCTGTTTGTAACTCTTGTAACTTAAGTATAACGACTCCTTTCCGATTTGCAACGATTTGGACGCAGGTGGTCGTTCCCGCGCCGTAAGCGGCAGACGGCGGGCAAAAATGGGCATAAAAAACGAGCGGTCACAGTGAAGTGAACCCCAAAAGTTAGACAAAATAAGGAGCTAAGCGACCTGAAGGGTCTGGTATCTGTGTTGAGCAGGTG
>CANQMW010000016.1 GCA_947625045.1 uncultured Oscillospiraceae bacterium | reverse complement strand
GGCGAACGCCGCGAGGACGACAAGCAGGGTTTGGGGAAGGCACTCCCCAACAAGATTCCGTGGGGCAAAAATGAGCGGAAAGCGAATTTTGGTCCCATGGTAAAATCTTGCTCTGACAAGTGGTGCTCCATAGCGGTGATCTACCGTGCAAAATCATTTTAGATTTTTCTCTCTGCGGAATTTGTCGAAATCCGTCAGGGGAACAAGAAAAACTGACACGATTTGACGAGTCTTGTGCTATTGGCCTGGAACATCTGATAGCAATTGGCCAAATTCGTATCAGCTTTTCTTATTGAAATATCCCGAAAAGCAAATTGCTATGTCTGCGAAATCACGCATTGGACAAGGTAAAGCCTCCTTTGTAGAATGATTCTACCACGGAAGCTTCGATTAGCAGACGGCCGTATGCCTTGTGGCCGTATGGACGAAATGCATATGTCAGTTGGCGGAGCGGGATCCGTTTTCTCTCTAGGCGGCGGTTTTTGAAAAAAAGCCGATGCCAACCGCTACCATAAAGATGTTCGGTATATCAAAGAACAAAACGCACCAATGAACGGCCCCGTATCACAAAAATAAAGTGATAAGTTACTTGCTCTGCAACTTACGCACTTTCTTACACGGTCTTGCAGTGAACTTTACGCCAAAGTCATGAATCTCTCCCGATCCAGCCCTGCCACCCTAAAACGAGGCCTGACGCTTTCAACGCCAGGCCTCATGAGGTCCTTAACTTCCGTTCTTCAGTTGAGTTGTGGGAACTTGAACTCTCTCGCTGCTGCATTTAGTTTGACAATCCACTTGTTACTTGCAAACCACCCAAATCTTTACTATAATGATAAATATATTTGCAATTACATTAATAACAGGCTTAACAAGCTGTAAAGGCTGTAAATAGGGAATGTCCAACCAAGAATGTGCGGTACGGCCCTCTGCTTTTCGCTGTGTTAACTTCGGATGACAATGGAGTTATAGGAGGAATACTAAGATGACGACTCAGGAGCGGGAGAAGATTATTTCCGTAATATCAGACGGGATCAAGAGCAACGAGCGACTCATGCTGAGGCAATTGCACGGCATTTTCAGGGCAACCGGATTGGACCCCAGACTGTATGCGGCAACGGGGCCAAAACGCTGGATCCAGGAGAATTTTTCCAGCGAGTTCTTTGTCATGGGCAGCAATGGTTATGAGCAGATCGTTCTCGAGAACGATCCGATCGGGAAGATCTGGCGCATTTTAGATGAAAAACTCTCAGAACTGGGCAGGATCGCTGTCGCGGCGATTCCTGGGTACCTCAATCCTCCTAACAGCAAAGGGTATCAGTGGGCGCAATTTGCCCAGCCGGGCCAGAGGCTGTCCGAGTGGCTGAGAGCGACTTTTTTAGATTTTGCTTTATCTGGCGACAACTCTTGGCTCACTCGCAAGGGAGTTGTTATTCCTCCGCCACCTCCGCCGGTCCCTCCGACGACGACCGAGGAAATTCAGCAAATGCATGCGGTCGCGTTTATGAACTGGTGGAGCGAAAATATCAAAAAGCTCCACGGTTACAACAGTAAATACAGTAGCGAGGAGGAGGTCAGGTCTATTGTGGCCCATCAGTTCGCAAGGGCACTGATGGGTGAGCCCGATATTGTGATCGACGCCCGGAACGAGGACGATCCCAGGGTGGCGGTCGACACAGGACTGAAGGATCAAAATGACCAGATCATTTTCTGTATCCTTGTGCCAAATCCCATGTCTGCGGATAACGGGAAACAGCCATGGGTCATGAGCGATTTTGCCTGCGCCGATGACGGGTCTCTCTTGGGAGCATGGCTGAAAAATCACGGTGTCGGATCCGAGCGCAGTACAGCGGGCTATGCGGAGCTAGAGGAAAGCGCCATGCGTGCGGGCCGGTCGTTTGAAGAGATCATGCCCTTGATAGACGCATATGTTGAACGCTTGCGCGATGGTAAGATCCCTGCCAACAGCATTTCAAAAGAGATAGCCGATCTTGAGACGGTGCTGGCGGATCTAAAGGTATTATATAATGACGTTTGGGGCGAGCCATATCCAGAAGATGCAACGATCAGCGAGATCGTTGAACAGGCTTCCGGGAAAAGCGCGATCTCCAAACAGATCAACAACTGCATAAATGGGTTTGACGATATCGCCGATAAGGTCCAGGATATATTCACGAAAAGCAAGCTTCCTAATAAGGACACGGTTCAGGCGGACAAAGAGGCGATCCATCAGCAGTACAGGGGGACAGGTACTGTCATAGATCTCAGTCTGTTTGAAAATACGCTGAGCTATTACAGGGCCGTGTTTGAGGTGGCATCAGCATCGGAGCTCTCGGATGAAGTGGACTCCAAATTTGAGATGCTGCGCTCGCATTTTTCTGAAATCTATTCCCCCTATGCTGTTTTTGCCGTTTTTCAGTATGAACTTGAAGAAGGGTATCTTGAACAGGTCGACGCGCTCGAGGGGGCGCTTGGAAAGATAAAACGCGCCGTTGAGAACGAGGGCAGAGGTAAGAGCGAGAAGCGCTTTGTGACAGCGGAGGAGCTCCTGCAAAGCAGCCAAGAGATCATAAACGACGGCGTTGCTGCCATGGAGAGCGCAAGGTCGGTCTATCCTAACGGCAAGCTTGAAAAAATGCTCGTAGGTGCGCAGTGTGAGGCTGCAAAAGAATACCTGACCAAGCATCAAAATGATTGGCCGGATGCCCAAGAAATGCTGGACGCTTTGACGAACACGGCGATCCCCCTGGAATTGACATACTTCTCTACAGCGACCCGCCTGTACAATGTGATGCAAAACCGCGACAGGCTGGCAGAAAAATACTATATTCTGGGCTTATCGCTTGATAAAGCCCGGTGTGCCCCTGCCCTCCTTCGGCTCTATCGCGAGGAGGGCAATACGGCGGCGTTCCGGGAAGTGGTGGATGCGTACTTCGCAGACCGCGCTATGAGCATAGATGACCAGTTGTTCTATCTTTCCATTCTGTGCGATCAGTCGCCGGAGGCGGCCGTGGAATATGCAGGAAAGTACTGTTACCTATTCTATCAGGATGAGATCCTCGATTTGCTGGAGTCTTTGCCAACGGGGATATTCGCGCCGGATGTAGAGGAATACCTCACAGAGCGCAAGACCCGGCTTCGTGAAGACGCGCAGTATGACTATAACGCTTTTAACGCACTGGAAAAGGCTATAGTCGATGGGAACGTTGAAGCGATCAGCAGTCTGTCAGAGGATCGGTACGCCCTGGGGGAGATGGGCTATTCAGAGGAGGAGATCGACAGGATAACCAATGCGGCCGAGAAGGACAGCGGCGCCAGCTTCCGTGGCAAAAGTGAATATGATATCGGCTGCCGCCTGTACGCGTACCAGAAAAATAACCACAGGTTGGCCGAACGGTATATGTGGAAGGGGATCGCACGGGAAAGAAGCACGATGGGAACGCACCTGATGCTCATATTGGCACAGGAGGAGCGATGGACAGAGTGCTGCAGGCTGTTTACATGCTTTGAGGCCCATTATTCGAACGACACCAACTGCCGTCAGCTATATTTTGTTTCGCTGCTGCGCCTGAACAACGCAAAGACCAAAGAATATATCACAGCGAATCTGCAGGATTGCTTGCTGATGATTAATTCTGTACCGATCGTAAAAGCGGCACTGTCGAAAGCGATCGAGGCGTCCAACAATCTGTCCGGCGAGATGTATCCACAGCTGCTCCAACTGAGCGGTATGCTGTCCGATCCGTTTGTAAAGAGCGTTGTCGTCATGGATCGCACTTTGAGGGAATATGCATCAGCCGAGAACGCAGAAGCTCTGGGCCTGCCTACAGAGATTGCCAGTAGCATCAACGATCTGTATATGACGGATAACTATCCTCACGGAAAAGATGCAATCAGCATCTCCGACCGTGCATATCGCTTTTTGGGGACCTATAAGGGCGTGTCGGAGGCGTTTGCAAGGTTTGCGCTGCCGGACGCAAGAGCTGTTGACCAGCTTTGGACGGTATACTGCGCGCTGGATGACGAGTCTTTGTTATTCGATCTGCTGCTGCAATATCCCCAGCTGCAAAAAGAACACACGGACCGCTATCTGAGACTTCTGTTCAAAAAGGAAAATTATGCCGCTTTTGTATCGGCGTGCGAGACGGAAGTACCAGGAACCGGCCTGGCCCTCCAACTGTTTATCGCCGAACTCAAACTGGATCCAAAAGCCAAGATCTCGCTTCCTGATATTTCATTCCAAGAAAATAGAGAGGAATATTTAGCGTGGTTCTGCGAATGGGGCAGGCTCCTCATCGCAACGCTGGCAGAATGCGAACGGATCGAGGACCTGAAAAACGTGCTCTTTGCGTTTTTCGACACATGGGTCGACGCATATCCGAAGGAGAAAGTCAGGCAAATCGTTACGGGCAATTCCACGGTCAAAAATACGGTCCTTTCGGCGATTCAAAGCGATGCGCTCGTCGGCGGTCACACGGAACTGGCTCTCTATATCTATAACGTTTTGCACGTTGGGGATATGAAAGAACTATCGGCGTCTTTCTTGGAAGTCAGACTGCAGGACGTCGATCAGATGAACTTTGACGACAAACTAAGAGCCTTGTCCCATCTTCAGACGATCTATGGCGGATCGCTGGACGGAGTGGACGATCAGATATCTCTGCTGGAGATCCAAAGCATCCTCTCCTCCCGGGAAGGGGCGTCGGCTGCGCAGGAGATAGGAGCGATCATTCAGAACTTCCCCGCAAATGAGGTGGCCTTCGATCAGCTTTTGCATGTGCTGGATGATTCCTCGGCCTGCCGCGATTACAACGTATACAAGAACTTGGAGGCGCTTTCTGTCAGAGCCCATGCGCAGAAGACGCTTACAGCGTTCTGCCACAAACATGCCTTCGCGCACAAAATGGAGGCAAGCGACGATTTCATTGGCTTCGTTTGCCGGAATTATATCCGCGCCTTCTCTGAGGGCTGGTTTCCGAACGAGATCCTCTCAGAGGCTCTTATGATTTGCACGGAATATACGAGCAGGACCAAATCGCCTGAGGGGATCCTGTGCCTTTACTTCATTGAGAAGCAGCTGGGCAAAAATGAATACGCCTGTTACCTGCTGCGGGTGTTGGCCGATCTTTCCGCCGAAATACTTGGCAACGAAATGGGCTCGATAGTATCCAACCAGATCAAGTTTGTATGGGGAGATGGGATACCCAGCTATCTGGAACTTTTTAAAGACGTTTTAAACGCTTTTTCCACTGAGGAAATCGAAAAATATATCGGGTTTGCGCACATTACTGCCAGCCTTGATTATATTGAAGGAATGCAGGGGCTGGCAACGGCCATAGACAGCGAGACAGACCGCAGGATGCTGTCTGAGAGCGAAAGCAATACGGTCGTTCGCCTACTGTTCAATAGGCCGGAAGACGCCGCCGTTTGGCGCTACTGCACGATGCTGCCCATTCAAGACGATCCCGTGGGTTATGCAAAGCTGCTGTTTTTATGCGGTAAAAATGATCCGGAAAAATGGGAGAACTGCGCGAAGTATTGCGAAAAGTATGAGCAATACGATTTGCTTTTGGAGGTGTTCCTCTCATGGGCTTCCGATAAGCCGGAAAACTGCCGCATGTATTTGGAAGCCCGTCTTTTGGAACAGCCCAACTATTTTGTGAAATGGGCCGGCGATCCGATCCTTTTGGATATTGTCAAAAAGATCTGCAACGGTGTGAAGTCGACCGAAATGACCGAAATCGAGTATCACACCGTGCTTCGCGCTACCTCGCTTATCGCCGTTAAGAGCGCATTTCCGGAAGCGGTCACGCATTTGATGGAAAGATTCAGGTATTCCTTGCTGGGCAACTGCTGCAACCTGGGCGTAGTCGTCGCGGTCCATTTGGTCCTGGATTCCCGTTTCAAAGAAGCTCGCGAGCTTTTCGGGGAACTGAAAAACGTGCTGGAAGAAATGAACTACCGGGATATGGTGGATACACTGGCGGGAATGACCGAAGATGAACTCGAACAGTGGGCGTCCAAAGCGGAAAACAGGATCATGCTGCATATAATGCTCCCCGACGGCAACCGTCCCAGTCTCCAGAAGATCAACGATATCACATATGACGGAATCAGAGCGGGGCAGGCAAAGGAAACGGCGAAGGTGCTTCAGCGGATCCGGCGTATGTTCCCGAACGATTACGGCATATATAATGCGCTGTTTGACTTGAGCTGTACGCAGTTCGATGGTTATCTGCCCTTGCTGCACATAGCGCTGCGGGGACTTGTTCGCCTACGACCGAAACAAAAAGGGACCGGTTTCTATCGCCGCGATGAAAAAACATACGCCTGTATGCTCGCGGCCCTGGACGAATTGTTGGTATACAACAAGCTGACCAATGATTTGTTGGCGTACTACAAGCAGACCGATGATATAGATGATATAGTAGAATATGATTTCAATAATACCGAGGGTTACTGCCGAAGGGTAGGCCGCGCTGTTTTTACCCTTGCGGACTTTGCCCGCGTCACGCAAATACGTAAAATGATCCAAGACGATCTGAACAACCGCAGGGAGGACGAGGTCGCCCGAAGGACGCAGGCTTATTTGAGCTGTATTACATACAACTGGGTCAGTCTGCTCGAGTCCGCCTGGAAGGACGGTATCAATATCCAATTTGAGACCAATTGCAAGATCGGCGAGGAGGATGTCGATGTCGGCTTAGCCCGCAGCATGTTGAGGGTGCTGGCAGATATAGAACCTAAAAGGAGAAACAAATTTGTATCCTGGGTCGAGTCTTCGCTCCAACGCGAAGGAATGCCGAAGCGGGTCCAGCAGGTCCAGTTCGTTAAAGAATTCTTGGCCGCCGATTGTTTTAACAAACTGGAGACCCAGACCGAAATGGACTCCCTGTCCGAGATCTTGAAGGATCCGTTTGAGGATTACAGTCTCTCCAAGGATGTGGCGCAGCAGTATGTGGATCGGGCAGTTAAAAGTAATTCCAGCCAATTGTTTGCTGTCGTTTGGCTCATAGGCGCACTCGTCGGCCACGAGTATTATCAGGAAAATTATCAGAATGAGTTTACCAAAAAAGCTGATGAGCAGTTCGCGATCGGAAATGACGAGCAGGCATGTGGGCTGTATCATGCGCTGTATGCTCTGGAAGTCGGTTTTGGAACAGATGTGTTCAGCAATGAGCGGAAGATACGGTATGACGCGATGAAGAAACGTGAGCGGTATGAGGCGAGATACCGGCTCGCCGCCCTGTTCTCACACGACGAGGAGATCACGACAAAGGTCGGATCTTCTGACTTCCATGTATGGAGCTGCATCAACCTGGTTTTAACGCTGATGGCCTCTCCGAGAGCCGACGAGGTACTGCGGTTGGCCAAATACTTCAGCAAAAAAAACGCCGCCGTTGCGAATGCGCTCCTTCGCGGTTTAGACCCGTCAGTGGATGTCGAAGAAAAGCTGAAACTGATCAATACCATAAACGGCGCCGTAGCAAAGGCGTACTTCTGCTATGTGCTGAAGTATCCGTACGTTCCCGGCAAGGCGGAAAACAGCCGTTTTCTGATGGACTCCAATGCGGCACAGAAAGTAAATGAAAAATATGTCGAGCTCGTAGAGCACCTCAGCACACGGCAAGATCCAGTGTTTTATGGTATGAGCCCGAAACATCAGCTGCTGCTGCCGGTCACAGTGCACCCCAACGCGCAGCATCAGGCGGATCCCACGCTGTGGAACGATCGGAATGAGATGACCAAAGGGAGAAAAGTCATAAGTACCCAAGTGCCGTCCTTTGCCATAGACCTGGTGCCCGCATATGCACCCGACGTCGCCAAGCTGATCGAGGACCATAAACATCTGCCCATCCTGCATGTAGAGCAGCGGCAGCAGCGGCAGGCCTTGTCCCGACAGATCTATCAGCATTTTTTGGCGTGCGGCGGCTCGCAGGCCGACCTCAATGACGCGCTCCTGTTGTATGGCAATGACTGCTATTATGTTGCGCTGACCTCAGACGATCATGAAACAGCCGACCGAACGATCTTCGAGGTGGCAAAACTGCTCCAGCAGGGACAGCCTACGGAATATGGCTATGAGGAGGCGGCAAAAACCATTCCTGATGCTTTGTTTAAGTTGATCCGTTCTTATACATCTTTGCGGGACCTGTTGGATAGCTACAGCGAGCATAAATCCATATTCCATTATATGAGAAGCTTCCTGCGAGATCCTCTCCGTTTGGCTTGCCTGCGGCAGATATTCGCGGTGCTTGACCAATTGATCAATTGCTATTCCAATGTCATCCAAAATGATTCGGAAACACTCATCAAGGGCTTGTCCGACGGATATCGCCAATTGGAAGGGATCGAGATGAATTCGTGGATGGAGCTGAAAAACAATCTCCAAAAGCTGATCACCAATGAGATCAATGATCTGGACCGTCGGCCCGATCTGAAGGTGGAGGTCCTCAATCACGGCGTGCAAAGGACCTATGGATATATCACAGGACAAGTGACCAATATAGGCAGTATCGCGGCGGAAAATATCATTCTGCAGGCATATTACGGCAACGACAGCCACAGCAGCCAGTACGCGCTGAGCCACCTCTCCCCAGGGGCAAAAGCGGTCTTTGAGATCGCATATGGTACCTGGCCGGATGCGAAGGAGCTCGAGTATTATATCAACATCTCCTTCTCGTACGATGGCAAGACGCATACCTCCGTGGCAGATAAGGGCGTTTTGGCGCTAGGTGTTCTTGATCCGCCGGAATATGACGCGGGTATACTCACAAGTGATCCGAACGGCATGAATTTCAGTGTTGACGAGGAGACAGGGGAAGTATTCAACCCTGATTTCATTGGACGCAAAAAGGAGAAGAAAGATCTGACAGACCTGGTAGACGGAGATGATTTCGCCACGTATAAGAGTGCCCTGGTATATGGCATCAGGCGCACAGGAAAAACATCTCTGCTCCATTTCATAGAAACGTACATTAGTGCTCATCGGAAAAACATCATCTGCATTTCGGTTGACTGCCAGACTTTTTCAATGAGCGATCCTATTCAATATGTTTTTGTCGATATGGTCATTGACAAAGTGGAGCAGAAATTGCCTGAGTTACGGGATGATGAGTGGGACCGGCTGAAAAAGAAATGGTACTCCGGTGGTAACTTCTCCGCCGGACAGCACCCAGAAAAGCTGCCTCTCTTCTATACCGACGTCAAGGCGCGGATCGGCGACAAGGGTATATACCTGATCATCGACGAGATCGACCGGCTGTTTGAGAAGGTTGAGAGCCAGAGCACCCTTGACGTTTTGTTCGGATCGATCAGCGCGATGCTGAACAGTCTGGAATGTAAAAGGGCTGTGCACTTTATAATCTGCGGTTCAAACTGGCTGATCCGATATGACATTGCGGGAGACAAGACGAAAAGACCGATCCAGTTTATCCAGCGGTTTGGACAGCAGGTCATCGAGGTGGGCAAGCTGCCGGCGGAAGACGCCGAGGACGTGATTCGGGTCCCCTATAAGAAATACTCGGAGTTGTACATCACCCCGGAGGCCATCGACTGGATCTGGGGCTACACCAACGGCATGGTATGGCACACAAAGGTCTTGGGTGACGCGGCGATCCAGCGGGCCAAGGATGATGGGCGCTACGTTGTCTATCCGTATGATGTGTGGGCAAGCTTGAAAGAGGCGACCGACGAACAATGGTGTAAGCAGTTTTATGAAGGGTGCGAAAGCGGCGCCGAGTATAGACTTGTCGACGCGATGCAAAGCTTGGCCTCAAAACGGGACGAGTATATCCATGTCAACCAGTTGAGCGAACTGCTGAACTGGCCGGTCATAGAAGTTCAAAAGACGATGGCCATTCTGCGGGCTTTGAAGATAGTTGCCCAACACCCGATGGACCAGCAACAGTATCGGTTCGCACAGGATATTTACCGGCGGTACTTTAGAAGCGTCGAGGTGTCCGAGTTCCGACGCGTCCCGGCTGAGCCGGAAATGTTCTATCAGTTGGATAAGGCGAGGGTATCTGCCGAGAAACAGGCAGCAGTCAGATCCGCCTACACCAGCGGAAAAACTGCCGCCGGAGCATCGGGGATGACCCCGTTCGCGGGGACAGGATCCTCCCAACCGAAGATGACGCTCGACGATATAAAAGGGTTGAACGAATTTGACGATACCTAAATAAACGAACAAGGAAGGAGAAAAAGAAATGAACCCTTTTGTGAGCCGGTGGCCGATCGAGGATCGTGAAGACTGGATCGGAAGAACTGACATTTTTGATACGCTGGAGTCAAATATACTTCAGAGGGTCAATACCTGTGTATATGGAGTCCAGGGGGTCGGTAAGACGTCCTTTTTGAAGTGTTTTTTTTCGTTCCCCTATTGTAAAGAGATGGCCGTAAAACACAAGATCCTCATGTATGAGGCCGATATATCGACGCATAAGAGCAGTGAGGATATCCGTAACTACCTGGCAGATCGGCTGTCATACTCTGTGCGGCAATTGCTCGAAGGCACTGATAATCTGCCGTCTATCATGAATGATCTCAACAAAGAAAAGGATAATTTGGCTCGTTTTCAGAATATGATCCAGACACTTCATCAATACGGCTATTTTATCGTGCTGGTCATGGATCATTTTGAACTCTTCACCTCGTCTCCAACGATCACGATGGACCACCACGAGGCCCTCAGGAGCTTGATCGAAGGCGGGCAGTTGCTGTGCGTGGCCGCGACGAATTGCGATCTGACCAAGGATTCTCTTCCCAGGAACGTCAGGGGTTCCTATCTGTTGCAGAAATTCACATTGGCAGGTTCGATCCTCCTTACCGGCTTGACAGAAGAGGGATCTGTGGCGTTCATACAAAAGAAACAGCGTGATTCCAAGATCCAGCTGAGCGAAAAAGTTATCAAGAGCCTTTATCGGATGAGCGGCGGCATCCCTTGGCTGTTGGTAGCGGCAGCGGAGCAGGCCTATAACAATGTTGATAAGGCGGGCAATATACTGGATGGTCAGCTTGTGACTACGGAGGCGTATAACGCCTGCATTCCGATCATCAAAAGCTGGTGCAAGTATCTGACGCCTGCACAGGTGGAGGTATTGCAGCTACTCGCAGACAGTATTACGGACCCAAAAGAGTCTGCTGTCATGGATTTCACCGGCGCAGGCGATGACCTGAGAAAAGCAGTGAACACGCTGAAAAAACGGGGCATACTCAAGCAAGCTGAATATACAGACGAGTATGGTAATCACCGTAAGGGCCCGGATTACGAAGTGTGCTTCAATTCCCGGATGCTTCAGAGATTCTGCATGGAGGGCGAAGCGAAAAAAGCCGCTGAGGATAACCCCCTATCTGCCGGTAGCACAGAGCCGGCCCCCGCGCAAACGGTGTACATCGGGAACTACTATGGGGCTGGCGCCAGGGATGAGCGCACCAATATAACGGCCGAGCATGTTGCGATCATTCAGGGGTTCACACCATCCCAGTGGATCGGCCTGTTGAATGGCCCCGGCGACACAAGAGAGATGTTCTCCGAACGGCTGGCAGAGCACATAAAAAAGTGTCTGTCCAATGTCACCCCCCCGAGTCTGACGCAAAGCGCTGGGGTGGGTGAAGAAGAATTTGCCTATCAGTACGACGTTGAATTTGATAAATTCGGCCAGCAGGTCGTTCAGGATGTTGAAGTGGATGAGGAACAGGAACTCATCGACGTCACGCCTTCGGAACTACAGACGTTGGACGACCGATTCCATGAGGCGCGGCGCAGGTATAAAAACAGGGAGGCGCTGACGGACGACCTTCTGGAGAAACTGAATGAACGCTGTCAGTTCTATCTCAAGCTGGCATTGGTGGTAGAAGATGCGCTGGATTATCTGAGGACGTTTCCGATCGACGATCTATCACCGCAGCTGGTGCTGTACTGCAAGGCGCTTGAACAGGCGCTGCGCGACGGATTTTTCGGCTTGTTCAAAAATGACGATGAGCTCTCCAGCTATGATACAGTGCGCCATTGCACCGACGCCAGCTCCAAGAACGCTTTCCGGAACAAGAATATCAAGGATACTTACATTGGCAATTACGCGTACTTGATCGGTGAAAAAGCGGATCGTCTCGGTCAGTTGTGTGAGGAATACAACATCCGGCTGGAAAAAGAACAGACGCCTACCTCCTGGGGCGACTGGTGGTATGCGGTACACGATGATATCCATAAGGCCCGAACGATCAGAAACGGTCTGCATCCCGCTGAGGCTCTCACTGGAAAAGATAATATCGATACACTGTGTAAGCTATTGCTGGGGGATGATAGCCATTCTGGTATCTTGGAGTGCACGACGATCGGTCGAGATCTGTTCAAGATGGAGTATTCACTCCAGATCCCTATCGATGTCAGCCAGAGGGCGATCGGCACCATATGCGACATCAGGTGTACACTCAGAAAAAAAAATGGTGGGATCAAGGGCATTACCTGCGAAGATGGATACCCGGTAAATGTCTCTCCCAAAAAGGTCCAGCAATATCTTGCGGGTCATTCTGAAACTGTGTTCCAGCCGGTAGGAAGGGATTTCAAGGTCAGAATACTTGAATACAAGTTCCAAGATGGACAGGCCTTTTTTGGAGCTGAGATTCTTGAAATGCTCCCGGCAGGAGAACAAGCCGCCAGGTATACCATGGTTTAAGCATCTGGTCCAACGGTTTCTCGTGATAACCGAAAGTTTACAGGTTTTCGTCTGTCCTTGACAGCCCAGGGTCGTACATGCTACAATGCAAACGGTTGGATAGGGTCTTTCTTCATCCAAAGCTTATATTGAAAGGGTCTTCATGATCCAAAAAAGCTAAGGAGGAAGAAACTATGCAAAAGCAGAGACTCACCATTTCCCGCGCGAAAGCCTGGCTTATGGGGATTGACCCTGTCGCGACCGGGAGACAGCTGCGCAGTATGCGCCGCAAGCACAACCTGACTCAAGAAATGCTCTCCGGGCTTTTCGAGGAAGGCTATGATTCGGCATCCAGGGTAGCCATCAGCAACTGGGAGACCGGCAAAAAACTGCCGAGCCTGGAGCATGTGGTGTTCCTGGCAGAGCTGTACGGATGCTCTCTTGACGAGCTGGTCGTCAGTTATCGGCGATCATGCGTCACCGAGGACTGCGACCAGCCCGTCCCTTTATTAGTTATCACGTTCTTTTATCTGATATGCCGAGGCGAACATGTGTTCATACATGTGTTCGCCTTTTTGTAACCCGGCGGTATTTAGACCGCCGGGATTTTATTGTGTATATTATTTATAGAATTTATGGAGAACGTTTTTAATAAAACCAGTGTGGAGGCTCTTTGCAATGAAAGTATCTGACGAGGTCATGTTTCTTGAGGAAGCATTTGACGTGCTGAATGAACGATACTTTGAAAGTGCACTTCAAAAAATCGCCATTACTATCCAATCTGCCCCTCGTTCCAATGGCCACTTCACCCCATGGGATTCCTGGGATGACAGCGGGCGAAAGATCAAGGCAATCGATTGAAAGCAACAATAACAAATGTAGCCCGTTGGTTTACTTTAACTATAGGTTACTTCTCATTATATAGATGTCGTGCTTTAATTTGGGTAGCACAGAAATCAAAAGGAGGTTTGACCGATGCGCGATTCAATGTTCGATGAACAGTATGATGATAGTTCCTGATCTTGAAAACTGGGATCAATAATGCTCTCATTCTATGTAAGATATCATCGACAAATAATAAAAAAGGAGATAACAGCTATGACAGACTATCCTATTGACAACGCCCTTATTGTGGCCGAAAGCTCATTGGAAATTGACCTGCTCAACAAAGTAACTGGCACAACCTATCCCCGAGCTGCGGTTTACGGCGCGAACACCCTTGGTCAGGTGCTCAAGGAGTACGCCGCTGATATTGGGGTGGATCCCAACGATCGCAAAATCCTGTTTGAAAATAAGCGGACAGGAACATCTACCAGCAACTCTGACGAGACCGTGGAAGGGTTTGCTCTTCAGGCGGGTGATGTGCTGGCGATCAGCGACAACGCCGGCGTAGCGTAGACAAAAATGGACCAAAATGATGGCGACAATATATACCCTTGCTGGCGTGGCGCTGGTCATTTGCGTGGTCACGATCGCCTCTGTAATGCAAAAGAGGCGCAGAGAAAAGGCAAATCGTCCCCCTCCCCCTCTCCCGCCGCGGGTCAACGTGGGTATATCCTCACCGGCGGTTAGCCGGCCTCAAGACGGAATAAACAGTTTTTCCGCCGCAAGGGTGCCGCCTTCCCGGCAATCTCATGTATCGGCCGGCTCCAACGCAGCGCGGGGAGCTCTGAACAATCGCGGGCCCCGCGGAATAAAACCGGATCAGTTCCCATGCTGCCCGTATGATAAGCTGAGAAATGTGCCGGGAGGGACTCAGGTGATTTTCTGGGACAGCGGAAAGAACTGCTACCGCTGTTCCAGAGGGCACCGCTTTAAGCGCAACGGCAAACTGCTCTGACACCAGAGGAAGAGAGGACAGCAAAAATGTCAAAGGTTATTTACAACGCAATGAAACTGTCGGAACATCGGTCGCTGTTTCATGCTCAGAGGATCCTGGTCGTGGGCGCCGGAGCCGTTGGGACGCACCTCATGGAATTCTTTGCAAAAATGGGGACCTCCCCTGACGCACTCGATTTCGATGCCTTTACCCTTGAAAACGCGGCAAAACACAGCTGCCTGGTCCGCACGCCGGATGATGCCGGGCGCAACAAGGCGGAATGCGTTTCTGGTCGGGTATATCCGCTGCTGGATGAGGAATGCTCCTCCAATGGGATTGATGGCGAGCTGTGTAAGCTCGGCCCCGAGGCATTTGCCGATTACAGCTATGTGGTGGCTGCGGTGGACAATTTCGACGCTAAGGTCCTTCTCAATGAACTCATCCGCCAGCTTCCGGAGAACCGGCGGCCGATCGTCATCATGGATGGTACATATGATGAGATGGCTCAGAGCGTTATCCTTGACAACACCGATTTTTGTATCCGCTGCCTGATTGACGAGAGCTGGATGAAAGACAGCAGCATCAGAACATCCTGCACGGGACCTCAGGTCAGGCAGTTCGAAGACGGCAGTGAGATCGTCCGCACCTCTAACCTCGCCAGCTCCATGGCCGCTCATCTGAGCGCCGAACAGCTCAGAGCCAGTGTTATCGGTAGCACCGATGTGATGAACCGCAGGCTGACATATACCGCGTACCCTCATCTTGAACTAAGCTCTTCCCGTCCTATGCGCAAGCAGAATTGCCCGGGATGCGCGATACATCCTCCTGCCAGGATCGAATGGCTCCACGGCACCGTTATGGAGGTGAAACTGAAGGAGGCGGTAGCACAGATCTCCAGCTTCCTGGGAACGACAGACTTTGAGCTGTCCGTACACCGACTGAACTATAGGAAGGTCGTTCACGCAGGATTTGTAGTAGACGATATCTGCCATTGCTGCAGAAGGCCCATCAAGGTCATGCGGCATGAAGGACGCATTTTCCTTGATGACCTGTTATGCGATGAGTGCTCTGCCGAAGGGAAACACGCTCACGACATGGCGGGGTTTTCCCATGGGGAGATCCTGCACGCGTTTGACATCAGCAGTGAAAAGGATGTGCAGGAGATGACGCTCTATGATCTCGGTTATCCGCTTGGTGCCCATATCGAGGTGATCCAGCGGAATGGTGCGCTTGACTATCTTGATGCAGGGAAGATAAAAAAGACGATATTTTCTTTCGATGGGGATCACCTGAAGATGCATGAGATCCATAAACTCTAATCAGAAGAGGGAGGTCAATGATGAGCTACACAGCAAACTATACCGACGAATTCGGCCATACTCGGGAAGTTTCCATTACCGAAGATGATTCCGCCCTGGCTCTGCAGAACGATTACCGGGAAGTTATTCGGAAGTACGATCCCAAGCGTGTAACTTTCAAGAGGGTCCAGGCCAAGGCCGGTGAGGCTCTGCATCTCAAAGTTACTGTCCATGCGCCATCGCATTACCTCACAACAAAAGAGGACACTACACCGAAGTCATGTGATTCGATGACGGTGGACATCATCTGTTACCCGGGCTATCCACTGAAGGCTATATCAGCTTTTTACGCGGCAGATCATTATCTCGCAAGCCCGAACGTATTTCGCTCCGGCAATGCCTGTATTGACACGTGGATCCCCTTTACTAGTTCCCTGATCACGGTCGTGGACAAGCTCGTTCGGGATATGATTCACGACCCCAGTGTCACACGATATGATAGTATGGCAAACAGCGGTGTAGCGCAGTGGCATCAGGATGGCGTGAGGTCGGGCAGATTTCCTACGATTCGGCCCAAGCTGCTCTATGCCCCAGAGATGACGCCTCTTCCACCTCGCAGGACGACCAGCAGACCGCTTGCGACTCCTCCGCCCCTTCCTAAAAGGAATCATTGAGGGAGGATGCAGTGCCATGAACAACAATACTCCCCTGCCGGCAAGGCGACCGGTCACGCCGAGAACCTATCCGATATGCTCGCTGAGAGAAGCAATGGACCTGGTCAGCAATATGTGCGGCAATGTCTATATCAAGGAGCGGCATGGAACAGGCGTAAACAAGGTCATCGTTTTGCCGGAAGCAACGCGGGAGCTTGAAGTGATGGTCTCGTACGGGCGCCGGTCCCCTATGAATGCAAGCGAGCAGAAATATGTTGGTTACGGGCATTTCCTGATGGATGAAAGCGGGCATATCGCTGTCGTAAATCACTTTATCGAGATCCAGACTATGAACAGGAATTCCGTCGGAGCGTCAAATTTGGGACCTAACGGAGAGTACAACCCTGGGCTTGACTTTTTGGAGTATCATCGGGAAGAGTTTTTGCGAACGGAGGCAAAGTATAATATCGATGCCTATGGATACCAAGTCGATCCCTTCCTAAAGCTGTGCGGCCCGTCAGAGTTTGTTCTCGAAGGCCATACGCACCCAAATCTGGGTGTGTTTTACAGCGGGACCGATAAGGTGAGCGGTGCGGCCCGAGCCGCACTGACACCGGTTGTTATCTTCGTGTGTGACCCGATCCGAAAGGAGATGCTGGGCAGTATCGGAAAGGATTTTGCCGAGGCGGAGGTTATTGTCTATTCCCGAAGGGAGAGTTTCCGGGAGGATCTCAGTGATGACAAACGATTACTCCTACCGGCCAAAACCGGCATTTCATTCTGCATTAAAAACCGACGCGGCAGCCTGAAGGAGGTCTGACCAATGCGCGATCCAAGCTACAGCTCCATCGACCCGGAGACGGGCAATGTCATATATAGCGGTCCGCTTGAAATCACAAAAGGTGACCACCGCAATATGCCCGCCCGTACAGCCGCATACCTGCCCGGCGATGAGCGCGGCCATATTACTGCTTCGTCATTAGGCGGATCCAATTCTACTGCCAACGTAGTGGCTCAGCACCATGACGTCAACCGGGCATTCGTTTCCATGGAGCAGGGTGAACGGACTGCCCTGCGGAATGGAAGTGAGATCTATTCCGAAAAAACCGCTGTTGTCAATGGCAAGCCTGGAGGCAGGCCCGAGGCCTTCCTGATCTCGGATGCGGTGACATATGCTGATGGCCACACCGAGTCGATCCATCATTCTTTTACCAACGTGTCAAATGCGGAACAGGAGTCCTACACACAGTCCGCTGAGCTTCCCGATACCTTTGACGCCGCTAACCCCGGCGACGGCCTGCGTGAGTCTATGGCTGCCGAAGAATATGCAGATCTTATGGAAAGTACCGACGCCGAGCTTCCCGGCGTTGCTGCAGATTATGCCCCGGCAGATTACAGCGGCGCACCCGCGGCAGACTGCTCTGCTGACGCCGACGCCGCATCGGCAGGTGATGAGGCTTCTGCCGATGCGGCCGCAGCTGATGCCGGTGAGGCAGATGCAGATGCAAGTGCTGACCCTGACTAAGGAGGCCGTCATATGCTTTACGATATTCCTCCAAGAGCGAAAAAGTATATGGCTTTAAATTGGCCAACTGGCGTTGAAGGGATCTCCGCGTTGCTCCCAGACGGTACTGCCACGCAGATACCTGTTTTGCGGGGCATAAATGCCCTTACTTTCGGGCTGGTTGGGACCGGAAAAACAACGTCCTTCACCCTTCCTGCAGCGAAAGCACTGCTTGCATCTGATCCAGCGATGAAGGCAGTCTTTTTTGAGATCAAGCGATCGTTTATTGACGCATTTCTGGAGCCTGACGACAAGGTGATAGTTCATAACCCGACAACGGTCCCGTCCGGCAGCCTGTTCCGCCCCTGCTTGATAAGAGAGATCAAACAGTCAGATGATCATGAGGCGGAGATACGGCAGATCAGCGAATTTCTGTTTGCCGATTTGCTTGACGGTGCGAACCAAAACCTGGGATGGGTCGAGGCCGCACGAAATCTCTTTTCTGCTGTCCTTCGTACGATTACTGACTGCTACCCAAACGAGAATACGACCAACTGGACACTTGTAAATGCACTGAGAAGCATGACGATCCCGGAGCTTTTGCACTATGTCGCAAAGCACCCCCGCAACCACTCCCTGCTGAGGAAGGACTTTAACTATGAGCCGGATAGCGCTGCCGCTTATGTGCCGTCTCGCCGTGCGGAGGATATCATGTTCTTCTTCAATCAAGTGCTGGAAACCTTCAGCGGCGCATTTGAAAGTGATGGGCAGGACACGATCTATGACTATATACACGGGAAATATGGCCGGCATCTGTTCTTCCTATATGACTTGGCATCCTCCGAGATCTGTCGTCCGCATATGCTCTATTACTTGAAAAAGATAAAGGATTACAAAATGTCGAACCAAGCCGCCGCTTCAGGTCCCATGCTGTGGGTGATGGATGAGATCGACAAACTCGCTGATCATGGCAAAGCGGCAGACTTTGGCTTGTTCCAGGCGGCCACTTTGGGCCGTGAGTTTGGTCTTCAGTTACTGGTTACCACACAAAGCATTGAGAATCTGTTTGGATTGGCGCCAGCCTTTAACGACCATATCACGACCGGCGGCATAGCAGGATTCCCGATGGTGCTGGCATTTCGCCCGGGCGACCCATCGACGATCCAGACCCTTCAGACTCTTTTTGGCTCCGAGCACAAGGAACATATCGTTATGCCGGTATCCCGTTATGCTGCCCCCGATGTCAAATACGAACTGGAGCCCGTCGTGACGGATTTGGACTTTTCCTTGCTGGATACCGGCGAATGCTATGTGAAGATCCTGTCCTTTCCGCCGCAAAAGGTGCGTGTTTACCGTCCAAATCCGTAGGAGGTGCATGATGGCAGTCAATTATCTACAGTATATCAGCCGCCAGACAAATCAGTCCCTTACCGACCTTCGTTTTCTTGTGAGCGGCGTCGATGGAAAGGTTCGCCAAGTCGTCGGTCATAATATCCTGGTTGCCTGTTTTGCCCGCGGAAAAACCCTGTTCGTCCTTGACAATACCAAGGGCATGGCAGGTTTCAGCAGGAACTTGTGCGGCTACCATGTGTTGAACGCCCTTTCGGGAGAAGTATGTCTTTGTTGTGATCTTTTAGAGGTCGACTCTGTGAAGCATATCAGCCGCCTTAGAACCCTGCTGTCAGACCTCGGCTTTGACTGGACCCGCGCCATGAAAGTAATCACATACCTGTCGTTTGTCAAAGAAACTGAACGCAGGCTTGGCAACGACCGCCTGCTTTCAATCGATGTTTTGAAAGAGTACAGCGGTACCATGCTTGTGAAATGGAAACTGGACCAGTTGAGCGCCAATGGGATCATAAGTCAAGAAAACTACGAGTACCTGCTCGGCCGATATGCTGAGGTAAGCGGGGCTGCCGCTGACTTTGAAACGTTTCTCGTGCTTTTTGCTCCATTTCTCGGCGAAACCAATCCACGCAGCGATACGGCAGTACGTCTTCCAGTTGGCGAGTTTGCTTCGGACAGGCCTATGCAGAAGTTGATGTGTACACTGATGCTCTCGTATATAACACAACATCCCAGCAGCTCCGCTGTACTCATCTTGGATGACGGTAAGGGCGACCGCAGCTTCATTATCGATGCAATAAACAGTCTGCCTGCTACGACGAATGCTCTTATGATCTCAGATGATGTGTTCTCTCTAAGCGAAGCTGAACAAAATGTTTTAATGAACACATTCCCCGTACGAATTTATTCCCGGCACGAAGATATGGCCTCGTGCGGCAAGATCGAGCTCCTCTGCGGGCAGATCGATGTCATCAAGCGAGCTTCCTCAGTGAGTATATATCGGCGTTTCAAAACGAACTCCGCTTGGGACATGCTCTTTGGCACAAATAGAACGGACACTGAAATACAAAACACTCCATCAAAGGAATCCCGTTTCCGCAAGGAAGCCATTAACTCACTGTATCCCGGAACCGCCATTATTGACTGTGGCGGGAATAAAGCGTTGTTTGCACTCTAGTATATTACGATCCAAGGAGATGATCAAAGTGGTCAGGCTGTTAGGAATTATCAAGGTCCTTGCAATTCTGGGGTGGGACTATTATTTGCTCTTCATCGTTTTTGGTGACGGCGTGATTGCAGCTGTTGTTACCTCAGCGATCGCACTTTATGTGTGGCTGGGCGGCTACCTATCCCTTTTTAAAGAAGGCGCCGTGCGCAGTGACAGGCTCACCGCCTATGACAGAGACCGTCTGAATGAATCAAGAGGACAGCTCATAGCGGACGTAAAACATACAAGTTCGGTAAACCTATCAGGGCTGAAAATCTACCTGATCCCAGGAGATGATGATATGCAGGCAACCGCTTACGGCGCAAACTGTGTCAGCATTTCCCGCGGGTTATTTGAAAATGCTTGCTCTGTAACGCTGAATGCTGTACTCGCGCATGAGGCATCCCATATTATCAGTTTCGATCCGGAATTTAATCGTGCGTTTTTTTGTTCCGTTACACTTTTAATTGCAGCACTCAGCTTGATGTCGGCAGCTTCCGTAGTGATCGTCTTTCTGATATTCATTCTACTCGGCAGCTTCAGTTCCTGGATGGGTTTTTTCCTCTTCAGAGGAAGTACAAAAGTCGTACGCGGCGCGTTTGGCGTGGTCCAAAAGCTGATCGTTGTGTCGTATCGCTCCGTTATAGGCCTGATTAGCCGCCGTGCGGAATATAGAAGCGACCGTTACGCCTGCACTCTCGGCTATGGACTTCAACTGGCACACTTTCTGGAAGCCGCAGGCCGGGAAGCTCCTCGCCAATTAACTTTGACGGAAGTTCTGTATAGAAGCCACCCGCCTACTCAACTGCGTGTTGCCCGCTTACAGGAACAGATCAACAACGAAAAACGAAATACATATGGAAATACAGTAAATTGAGGAAACTACAATATGCCGAAAGCAAAGAAATCACCTTGTACGACTCTCGCGGAAGATGAGCTTAATAAGATGCATATCAAATACGATAAAAATAACTTTTCCAGCGGTATCCTTTACTTTTGTACATTGCCAAACGGCTTGACCTTTGATCTGTTTGCGGGAAAGGACGGTACTATTCGATTGTGGCGGTTTGTCAGTACAATGCCCGTCAGCAAGGCGGGAACTTGCCTTGCGTATCGAGATCCCAGGCGCTCGCACATATCTTTTGGCTTTGAAGTTACAGAGGAGGGCGATCTCTGTTTTTATGCCAAACTGGCCGTTGATGCAGATGGTCAGGAAAAAGGAGATAGAATCCATAATACAATCGAACTCTATTCTGCTCTCATCAGTGAGATCGATTTCAAAAGTTTCAAGATGTAAATCACCGGTGTATGTCAATTGTATAAGCTGTTATGGTATAACTTTTATAGATCTTCTTTCGAGCAAAGAATACTATGTGGATGTGCATTCAATGATAAGTCGGTGTCAAGAAAAATTTCCCGCATGAGCGGCAATCATCTGCTGTCGCTGACACTCGACAGCCGGAGGTGCTCAATGGATACATTTATTGCAGTGACAGGGGTGCTCTTAATTGTCGCTTATGTTGCTGCAGCGGCATGGCTGATATGCCGGAGCGACACGATCGGCGGCACGATCAAAACGGCAGCGGCTTTTCTTTGCGGCAGTATTCTTGTAGTCCCGCTTGCTGGTATACTGGCAGCTGTTTTGTGCCGGATCATTATCGTTGTCCTCATAGTGGTCATAGTTTTTGCTCTGTTTGCCTGCGGATGATAGGAGGGAGAAACATTTGGCTTTGAAACAAATAGTTGATGCTATGTTGCATGTTTTAGATAAAATCGCAGTCGTATTATTCCCTGACGGAAGCTGGGCATTTGTCTACAGCTATCTGTGTGGAAGAGATGGTATTGCGCCAACTACCAGCTCATTATTGGTGCTTGGTCTTTCAGTTTCGCTAATCTATGCAGGTTTCATGCTGCTCCTGCCATCTCCGAAAACACTGAGGAAATGGATGAAATGGCCGTGCCGGAAAATACGTGCCGAGGATTACGTACAGAACAACAGCAAAACCATTAAATTTGCGCGGGCAGTTATATGGGGTGCATCATTCTTTTGGGTCATGAATGCCGCAGTATGGTTTTTGGCCCGGGTGTGCGCAGCGAACAACTTTGAATCAAGAGCCCCTTATATCGCTGTCGCACATCAAGCATTCCTCCATGTAGCTCTCTGCAGTGTGATCTGGCTTCTCTATCGCCTGGTGCGCGAAGACAAGTACAGAAGCCTTCTGGTGAAAGAAGAGGTCCTGCCATCTGTTCATTATGCTTTATCCGATAAACTATCGGAGGAAGAAGAGAATAGGTGCTATCCGGCCATTCGATCGGTCACAGCTGTCTCACGGGCTGCAAAAATGGGGCTGTTCAATTTGTGGTACGACGCTAAAAGCAGCGGCGGCGCAATTGATGAGCAAAAATGCTTGGATGTGGTTTTGGACGTTATATATAACGATATACACCCCTACAGATGGCTGACCAAACGAGAGAAGCAAACGATGGAAAGCGTTAGAAACGCTTTGGGGAGATAATACAAACATCTTTCTATCAGGGGCTGGCAATATGACGAAAGAGGAGTTCATCCGCATAGCTAGGGGCTGCATACCAACTGCCCATTCGGCGGTAGAGGCGCTGTCTCTGGCCGAAAAGCTGGAATGGGATGTTGTCAGATCAAAGCTGATGGGCGAAGCTCGTACGCTTTCGCTCATGCCAACAGATATAGCTGTCGTGGAACGTCTGATGGCCAGCTTTGGTTACATACGGCAGCCGATCAAGATCGGTCAGACTTCAGCAGACGCAGCACGCAAGTATATGAACGCAAGTTATCAAACGCCTGGCATTCGGGCTATCGCGAAGATCAAAGGCCTGAGCAGAAGCGGCGGCGGGACTATGGTGCCGTTGCTTCCGCTTCAGGCACAAAAAACTGGAAAAATCCGCTATGAATATTGCTGGGCCGCGCCAATCAGCGAAAACCTCCGAGTGGATGACATCTATATCCACTCGGATGGCGGAGATGACCTTGTCCTGGCCCGGCGCCGCAACGTCGGACGAAAAAAGACCCCAGCTGCGCCACCTCCGAAGGATACCGAGTATTTCCACTACTATCAGGCCAATCCAGCCGGAAAGGCGACTGGCGATTGCCTGATACGCGCCATCGCCGCAGCGACCGGGATGACATGGGGAGAGACATTGGACGGTCTGGCAAGGTTTGCCGGCGAGAGTATCCTGTCTAATATTTATAGAGTATTTGAGCCGTACTTACACCGCATCGGTTTTCAGCACCATCACATGCCGCTCCGGGCTGATGGGCATTGGCCGACAGGGGCGAAGTTTTGCGAGATGTTGGATCAAAAATATCAAAATGGTGAGAAGATCGTCGCCTTCATAGGCAGAGCTCATATGACGGCTGTCCTTCCTGTACAAACATCACAAGGGTCTAAATATAAAATCACTGACGAATTTGACTGCTCTGATTGGGTTGTCAGCGAGTATTGGTCAGCTAGCAGATAGATATAAAGGGTAAGGGGGATTTTACCATGGAAAGAAAGCACTCAACAAAGATCGCAGACGCCATCACTAAGTTCCTTAAAGAGGACAACTGGCGCTATGTCGATCCATTCTCAGAGGAAGGAGATAATAGCTGATGCAGATCATGATGAAATCCTGTTCTGGTGTACAGACGATACCTTTGGAAAGTCGCCTGTTGGCCGACCGGAAGGTATACATCCAAGGTGAGATCGACGATGAAACGGCCTGCGTCTTTGAGCAACAGATCCAGTATCTCCTTAGTGAAGACCCCGAAAAGCCTATCGATATATACATCAACACTCCCGGCGGGAGCGTTGCGGCCGGTCTCCATATGTATGACGTGCTGAAAAGTATCCGCGCAAATGTCACTATGTGGTGCCGGGGAACCACGGCCTCTATGGGCGCTATCCTCCTTGCCGGCGGGCAGAAAGGACAGCGATATATCCTTCCACACGCAAAGATTATGATTCATGAGCCTCTTATTGCCAGCGGCGTTGGCGGCAGCGCCACTTCTATCCAGAGGACTGCGGAATCCATCATGGAAACGAAGAAGATCACTATAGAATTGCTTGCTGCCGATACCGGCCAATCAAAGGAGGCCATTGAGAAGGCCATTGCATTTGACAACTATATGAATGCCCAGGAGGCCGTCTCCTTCGGGATCGCGGACAAGGTCGTATCCGGGCTTTGGTAATACAAGGAGGTAACGGTATGGACAAGGTGATACTCGGACAAGGCGTCATTCTGGAGGACGGTCTGGGCACGTCCAGACCCAACGACAACCAGCTCATCATAGGTGGGACCGGCACCGGCAAGTCCCTGTCTGTATTGTGGGCTACAATGTGTCATATGCGGGAGAGTAGTTTCATCGGGACCTTCGCAAAGGGCGGAGAGGTTGACGCAGCTGTCCAGTATTTCGAGAATCTTGGGTACAAGACGATAATATGGAATCTAGCAAATCCTCAAAAGAATGATCACCTACCCGATCCTCTCACATACATAACTTCTGAAGATGATCTTCAACAGACTGTCAAGCAAATCATAGCCGCGAATCCCGATTATCTGCGATCTACCAAGTTCGATCCATATTGGAATGATGGCTCCGAGGGCTTGCTGACAGGCTTTATCTACCATGTCTTCATGACGGAGGATCACCCGTGCATGAAAAAGGTCTTGGATCTCTTTTATGCAATGAAGATCAAGGAGGACGGGAAAGGGATCAAGACGAGTCTTGACGACCAGTTCGACTGGCTTGAGCGGATAGCGCCCAATTCGGTTGCCGCCAGAAAACTTAGCGCCTTTCGGCAGCTCCCATATGGCACCGCAGGCTGCCTCAGAGATAGCCTGGAAAAGATCCTGCAATGTATGTTCCCATTGTCTATCCAGAGCGCCATGAGCAATAAGGCCTACGCTGACTTTGAAGATTTCGCCAAGGAACGTACTGCTATCTTTATCATCACGAGCCCGGTGAAGACGATACAGTACAGCTTCGCGAATCTCCTCTTCAGCATTGCTATCCGCAAACTCATGGAGTTTGCGGACAAGCAGCCGTCGCATCGGCTGCCGAGGCCGGTCCGGCTTGTCTTCGATGATTTCAGCTGCGGATTTCCCGTGCAGGACTATGAAAAGAGCCTCTCGACGTTCAGAGCGGCAGGGATCAGCAGTATGATGCTCTGTCAGTCCCTGTCCCAGCTGAGCGCGACCTACGGAGAGGACAAAAGCACCGTCATCCTCGATAACTGCAGTGTGTTGGCGTATCTCCCCGGGGGGATGAACAAGAAGACCTGTTCCTTTATCAGTGAGATGATCAATCTCCCATTGGAGGAGATCATGTTCATGGAAATGGGTAACATCATCATTTTTCAAGCTGGAAAGAAGCCCAAGATCGTGCCGCGCTACCAGACGTTAAACGATCCCATGTATCAAAAGCTTCTAGATACTAGAGATAAGCTGAAACTAAATCAAATAAATGAAACAAGATAATAACTTCTCTCAATAGGAATACACTAAAATTTGTTTCGCATCTGTTAATGGCCTAAATTGCACATTGGTTTGCATATAAATATAGCATTATCTCCAAATTCGTAGATGTAAAAGTAAGGCAAGCGTGGGTCTTTGGTGTAATCTCCTTAACTATGGGAAACACCCGTCTCCCACCGGGACACCGTGCGCTGGCTGACGCCCAACCGCTCACCCAACTGCTCCTGGGTCATGCCCCGCTCCCTGCGGAGCTGCACGATGAATCTGCCGATCTTTTCCTGGTCCATAGGCTGTCCCGTCCTTTCCTGCCGCCATCATAGCATGCCCGCCCCGACTTTGCCAGGACACAGCGCGGGTAAAGCACTATTTTTCGATGAATGTGCCCGCAAAGGCCCATGGTATGGGGGATTCTACGAATCGGAGAGCCGCCCGTCGAACGGAGGGTAGAGCAGGGAACGGAACAATGGATTGGATATCACCTGTTTGAATGGTATGATGATTTCAGACGCATAGGACATGCATGGGACGGGCCTTTGCCCGGAAAGGAGAAAGCATGGATTGGCTCATCGTCTCGGACACCTCCTGCGAGATACGGGCGCTGGACGGCCTGGCGCCGGGGGTGGGATTCGCGCTGGTGCCCTTCAAGATCAACATCGGCGGGAAGGAATACGTGGATATGCCCGGCCTGGACACGGCGGAAATGCTCCGGGCCATGACGGAGCACGAGGGTGCCAGCACCAGCGCCTGCCCCAGCCCCGGGGAGTGGGCCGCCCAGTTCGAGCAGGCGGACAACATCATCGCCCTCACCATCAGCAGCAACCTGTCGGGCAGCTACGCCGCCGCCATGGCGGCCCGGGACATCGTCCTGGAGGCACACCCCAACAAGAATATATTCGTCCTGGACACCCTGAGCGACGCGGGGGCCCTCGCCAGCGCGGCGGAGCTGGCCAACCGGCTCATCGGCCAGGGCAAGAGCTTCGACGACATCTGCAAGGCTCTCAAAAAGTTCAACGACGCCGGCCACATCATGTTCGCCCTCTCGAGCTTTGAGAACCTGGTGAAGAACGGCCGGGTGGGCCGGGTGGTTGGCTTCATCGCCGGCCACCTGCACATGCGGGTCTTAGGCCGCCGGACGGCGGACGGCCGCATCGACTTCTTCTTCAAGACCCGGGGCGAGCACCGGGTGCTGGCCCGGATCCTGGAGGAGATAGAGCGCACCGGCTACGACGGCTCCCGCCCGGTGGTCATCAGCCACAGCCAGAACCCCTCCGCCGCCCAGCGGCTCAAGGAGGACATCCTGGCCCGGTGGAAGAAGGCCATGGTCAGCATCGTTCCCTGCGCGGGCCTTTGCAGCTTCTACGCCCAAGACCAGGGCGTCATCATCACCTACTGACGGCATAGAAAGACCGCGCTCTTCGGAAGAAGGGCGCGGCCTTTTGTGTTTTATTCGTACTTTCTCCCCGGCACATAGATCGCCGCCAGCAGTCCCGCGAGAGTGACCATGGGCAGCCACTGGGCCACCGGCCCCGGCCCCAGCAGTGCCCTCGCCCCCAGGCACAGGGCCCCGCACAGCGTCATGGTCAGCAGGCACCATGCCCGCACCCACAGGAGGATATGGGGCCAATTGCGGTTATTGAACCGCACGCCCGGCACATTCATGCGCAGCGGGCCGTCACAGTACATGCTGATCTTTCCCACGTCGTGATACCAAGGCAGCCGGGTCCTGGCGAACAGGCAGAAGTAGGCGCCAAAACCGACGGCCAGCGCCGTCATCAGCATACCGGGCCAGTATACATCCCAGTGGTCCGGGTCCCGGGCCATCAGCCAGGCCAGCGCCCCTATTTCCAAAAGGGACAGAACGAGACACACGCCATAGCGCACGGCCCACTTCTTCCGGTCCGGCCCGCCCCGGGCGGAGCCATCCGCGCTTTTCAGCACCTTTTGCGCCAGCGCCTGCGCCTCCTCCGGACTCATGCTCCCCGAGCTCCCCAGCCTCTGCCCCTCCAAAAGCTCTGCCACGGTCACGCCAAGTGCCTGGGCCAGGGGCGACAGCAGCCCTATATCCGGCATGTTCCTGCCCGTCTCCCAGCGGGACACCGTCCGCTGGCTGACGTCCAATCGCTCGCCCAGCTGCTCCTGGGTCATGCCCCGCTCTTTGCGGAGCTGCGCAATGAATCGTCCGATCTTTCCCTGGTCCATGGGCAGCCGCCTCCTTTTCCGGTTCCTTTTTGGTATCATAGCGGTCTGACCTCTATGATACCATAGGCAGGAGCAAAATAACAGGACACGGAGCGGGTAACGCACCCCTTCCCCGCCGCCGCATAGACTGAAATGAACAAAGGGCACGTTCCGCTTGCCAAAGCGGGCCGTGCCCCTTTCATTTGGGATATGAGGTGATACATATGTGTTCCATCGCGGGAGCGATCGATTTTCAGACGGACCTGCGGGGCCAGGCCGACGCCCTGCGGGCCATGCAGAGGGCCATGGTCCGCCGCGGGCCGGACCAGAAGGGCGAGTATATCACGGAGCACGCGGCGCTGCTGCACGACCGGCTCGCCGTCATCGACATCGAGAACGGCCGCCAGCCCATGACCGCAGGGGACGGGCCCCGGACCTATACCATCGTCTACAACGGGGAGATATACAATACCGACGAGGTCCGGGGGGATCTCATTGCCCGGGGCCAGACCTTCTCCGGTCACTCGGACACGGAGGTGGTCCTGAAGAGCTTCATCCAGTGGGACGAAAAGTGCGTGGACCATCTGAACGGCATCTTTGCCTTCGCCATATGGGACAGCATGGAGCGGCGGCTCTTCATCGCCCGGGACCGGATGGGCGTGAAGCCCTTTTTCTATGCCATCCGCCGGGGGGCGTTTTTGTTCGCCTCGGAGCTCAAAGGCCTGCTGGCCCATCCGCTGGTGGAGCCCATGGTGGACCGGGAGGGCGTGCTGGAGGTGCTGCTCACCGGCCCGGGCCGGACGCCGGGATACGGGGTGTTCCGGGACGTTTACGAGCTGCGCCCCGGCTGGCGGGGTTGGTTCGACGAGCGGGGCCTGCGCACGGAGCGGTACTGGAAGCTGACCGCCCGAGAGCATACCGACGACCTGGCCGCCACCGTCGACACGGTGCGGTATCTCGTCACCGACGCCATCCGCCGGCAGCTCGTCTCCGACGTGCCCATCGGCACGTTCCTCTCCGGCGGGCTGGACTCGGGCATCATAAGCTCCGTGGCGAACCTGCACATGAAAGAGCGTGGCGAGGTACTGCACACCTTCTCCGTGGACTACAAGGACCATTTGAAATACTTCCACGAGACGAAGTTCCAGCCCACCAGCGACACGGTATATATCCCCAAGCTGGCCGACTGGCTGGGCTGCGAGAACCATCTCACCGTGCTGGACACCATGGCCCTGGCGGACGGCCTCTATGAGGCGGTCCAGGCCCGGGACCTGCCCGGCATGAGCGACGTGGACTCGTCGCTGCTCCAATTCTGCAAGCCCATCAAGGAGCAGGTGACGGTGGCCCTCTCCGGGGAGTGCGCCGACGAGATATTCGGCGGCTACCCCTGGTACCGGGACGAGAAGATACGCATGGCGGAGGGCTTCCCCTGGGCCCAGTCCATCCAGTACCGGGCCGGGTTCCTCCGCCCGGAATACGCCCGGGGGCTGGACAGCCGGGAGTACCTCATGGCGAAGTACCGCATGACATTGGCGGACACGGACACCCTGGACAGCGACAGTCCCGTGGATAAGCGCATGCGGGAGATGATGCGCCTCAATACCGACTGGTTCATGCAGACGCTTTTGGACCGCAAAGACCGGATGAGCATGTGGTCGGCCCTGGAGGTGCGGGTACCCTTCTGCGACCACCGCATCGCAGAGTATCTCTACAACGTGCCCTGGGAGATGAAGGACTACCGGCACTATGAGAAGGGCCTTCTCCGGGAGGCCATGAAGGACTACCTGCCCCAGGAGATTTTGTGGCGGAAGAAGAGCCCCTACCCCAAGACCCACAACCCGGAATACATGCGGGAGGTGTCGAAGCGCCTGCGGGCGGTGCTGGCCCAGCCCCACGCGCCGCTCTTGGACCTGGTCCGCCGGGAGGCGCTGGAGGGGCTTTTGGAGGACGACAAGGCCCAGCCCTGGTACGGCCAGCTCATGACCACACCCCAGACCATCGCCTACATGCTCCAGGTGAACTACTGGTTGCAGGCGTATAATGTAAAGTTGGTATAATGACGCCAACGCGTCATTATACCGAAAATACCGGTCGTGCTCCCGGCTGACGCCGGAACCGCGCGACATGGTATAACAAAAAGCCCGGAAACACGTTTCCGGGCTTTTTTACTATTCAGCTCTTCCCTGCCGCCTTGTCCAGGGCGGCCAGGGCCTCCTTCATAGCGGGCAGCCGCTCCCAGCGGCGGTACATCTTCTTGTACTCGTCCCGCAGAGCGCGGGCGTCCGCCGGGTCCAGCCGCGCCGCCAGGGGCGCCGCGGCGCCGTGGATGGCCTGCAATGACCAATAGGCGGTCAGGGGCTCATGATGGTCCAGGGGCGCACGGTAGATGTATTCCAGCGTTTGGCGCACCTCTCCGGAGGGCGGCGCCGCCTCGTCCATCCTTCCCAGCAGCGCCTGGGCCTGGAAGAGGAATTTGTCGTGGCAGGGGTCGTCCTTGGGGCCCGGCGTCAGGCCGAATATGCCGGCGCCGGGCTTTTTGTCCCGTTCCAGCTGCTCCGTCTCGGCGATATACGCCTCCCAGAGCGCCCGGACCTGCTCCGGCCAGCTCACGCCCAGGGGTTCTCCGTGGGATAGGGCAGGCTCTTGGGCTGGTTATAGGCGATGTCGCCCACGCCCAGCAGCTTGAAGACCTCAAAGAGCTCCTTGCCGTAGTGGCCGAAGGCCACGGCCCCGTGGTGGGGATAGCGCTTTTGGATGAGCACATGGCGGTAAAACCGGCCCATCTCCGGGATGGCGAACACGCCTATGCCGCCGAAGGAACGGGTAGGCACGTCCAGCACCTCGCCCTGGGCGATATAGGCCCGCAGCGTCCCCTCGCTGTCGCACTGGAGCCGGTAGAAGGTGATGTCGCCGGCGGCAATGTCGCCCTCCAGGGTGCCGCGGGTGAAGTCTGGCTCAGAGTCCTTGGGCTCCAGGAGCCGGTGCTGGATGAGCTGATACTTCACCGCCCGGCTGGAGCAGAGCTTGCACTCCGGCGTATTGCCGCAGTGGAAGCCCATGAAGGTGTCGGTGATGTCGTAGCCCATCTTCTGGATGCCGTCCTCGTCGTAGATATACTTGGGGACGGAGTTGTTGATGTCCAGGAGCGTCACCGTGTCGCCGGACACGCACATGCCGATGTACTCGGAAAGGGCGCCGTAGATATCCACCTCGCAGGACACGGGGATGCCCCGGCTGGCGAGACGGGAGTTGACGTAGCAGGGCTCGAAGCCAAAGGCCTCGGGGAAGGCGGGCCAGCACTTGTCGGCGAAAGCCACGTACTTCCGTGCGCCCTTATGTGCCTCCGCCCAGTCAAGGAGCGTCAGCTCGAACTGGGCCATGCGGGCCAGCAGGTCGGGATAGTACTTGCCCTCGCCCATCTCCTTGGCCATATCCTTGCACACGTCGTCGATGCGCTTGTCGCCGGCGTGGGCCTTGTAGCTCACCAGCAGGTCAAGCTCGGAGTTCTCCTCGATCTCCACGCCCAGCTCGTAAAGGCCCTTGATGGGGGCGTTGCAGGCGAAGAAGTCCTGGGGCCGGGGGCCGAAGGTAATGATCTTCAGGTCCTTGAGGCCCAGGATGGCCCGGGCGATGGGCACGAAGCCGCCAATCTTTTCCGCCAGCTCCTCGGCGGTGCCCACGGGGTACTCGGGGATGTAGGCCTTGAGATGGCGCATGCCCAGGTTATAGGAGCAGTTCAGCATGCCGCAGTAGGCGTCGCCGCGGCCGTTGATCATGTCCCCGTCGCCCTCGGCGGCGGCCACATACATGCAGGGGCCGTCGAAGTTCTTGGCGATGAGGGTCTCGGGGGTCTCGGGGCCGAAGTTGCCCAGGAACACCGCCAAGGCGTTGCACCCGGCCTTCGTGACGTCCTCTACGGCCTTGAGCATGTCCTTCTCGTTCTCCACGGTCACGGGGCACTCATAGATCTCGCCCTTATAGGCCTCCACGATGGCCTTGCGCCGCTTTTGGGACAGCTCGATGGGGAAGCAGTCGCGGCTCACCGCGATGATGCCCAGCTTTACCACAGGAATGTTCGTCAGCATAGTTTCCACCTCATTAATAATATTTTTTCGCCGCTCAGAGATCGGCCGCGATGTCGATATTTACGCCCTTCAGAGCCACTACGGCCCCCTGGGCCGCCTCGTCGCTCTCGGCATGGGCCAGCAGCCACTTGTTGCTGCCCCAAAGGGTCTTGTCCTCGTCGTTCATGGGCGTGATATTGGGCTTGGGGCCGTTGGTGCCCCGGGGCAGGACCACCGCCACCCGGAAATGGCCGTCCTTTTCCGCCTGGCAGGGGGCATAGTGCAGCGTGGTGGCGTAGACCTCCACCGGCACGCCGGCGGGGGCCTTGAAGGCCTTTATCTTCGCCGTGTCCAGCACGCCGTCCACGATGTCCTCCTCCTTGGCCAGCAGGAGGATGAAGTCCTCCATGCCGATGTTCACCTCGCTGTCCCGGTGGTATTCCAGGCAGTTGAGCTTGGTGTTCCGGCCCCAGCACATGCCCAGCTGCACGGGCATGCCGCCGTAAGCGTTGTTCTGGAACTGGCCGTAAAGGCCCGTGGCTTCCATGGCGGGAATGCTGGGCTCATAGGCCGTGCCGCTCTCCGGCAGGGGGATGGCCTCCATGATGGCTTTGAGACACCCGGTGTCGTAGCCCTCCAGCACCTTCCCGTAGGGGGCGAAAGAAGGGTCATATACCGAACCTATTTTCATAGCTTCACCTTTCCGGGGCGGCCGGTGCCACCCCTGCTTTTTTCAAGAAATATGCGCATATGCGTCCGCTCCAGGGCATGAATATCTGTGCCGCGGGGCCCACGAGAAAGGCGCATATCACCGTGCCCACACCCAGCACGCCGCCCATGGCGAAGCCCGCCAGGGCAAAGGCCAGGTCCACGGCCACCCGCACCGCCCCGAAGGGCTTTTTCGTCTTCTCGCTGATGACCACGGCCACCAGGTCGTTGGGGCCGGTGCCCGCCTCGGAGCGGATGACGACGGTCATGCCGAAGGCCAGGATGACACACCCCGCCGCCAGCATCACCACCCGCGCCCACATGGGCAGCCCCGCATTGAGCCAGGGGCCCAGCAGAGCAGTGAACATGTCGATGATGGGCCCGCCCAGGGCCATGCACAGCACCGTGCCGATGCGCACCTGGGGCCGGTCCACGAACCAGAGCACCGCCATGATGATGAGCGATACCAGAAGGTGCGTCCGGCCGTGGGTCATCCCCGCCCAGGCGGGCCAGGGGACGGACCGGAAAAGGCCCTGGATGAGCACGTTGAAGGGGTCGGAGCCCAGGTCGGACTGGAGAAACAGCGTCACGCCCAAGTGGGCGACGCACAGTCCCGCCAGCAGCAGAGCCACCCGTACCGCCGTCTCCCGCAGGGGGCGCTTATTCATCCTCGTCCTCCTGTTTCTCCTCCTGAGGCAGCACCGCCGCCTTCAGGTCCGCCTGGTACCGCTTGATGGTGTACACCCCGAAGACGATGGCCACCGCCATGAACACCGCGCATATGGCCCAGCCCATCCATGGCTTCATGGTGGTATCCGGGCCGCCGGCGTTCTGGGCCACGTTCCAGCCCAGATACGCCAGGTAGAAGGCCACGATGGAGCGCAGGACCGCGCTGATGGTGGCCCTGGACCGCTTCTGGGGGTCATATTGGGGCTGCGTCTTTCTCGGATCCATAGTCCTCCTCAGCCGTTCAGCGCCGGGAACACGCTCTTGAGCGCGGGGTATATCTTTTGGAACTTCCGGTACTGCTTCTCATACCGGGCGGCGACGGCCGGGTCGGGCTCCACCGTGCCGGTGACCTTTACGAGCCTCTCCGCGGCCTCCTGCACGGAGGCATACTCCCCGCAGGCCACCGCGGCCAAGATGGCGCCGCCGTAGCCGGGGCCCTCCTCGGACTCGATGAGCTCAAGTTCGATATCGCACACATTGGCGATGATCTTCCGCCACAGGGGGCTCTTGGCCCCGCCGCCGCAGATGCGGCTGCGCTTCACGTCCACGCCAAGGCTCCGGGCCACCTCCAGGCAGTCCCGGATGCCGAAGGCCACGCCCTCCAGCACCGCCTGGGTCATGTCGGCACGGCTGTTGTCCATGGTGAGCCCCACGAAGCAGCCGCGGGCGTCGGTGTCGTTGATGGGGCTGCGCTCGCCCATGAGGTAGGGCAGGAAGAACACGTGGTTGGCGCCCAGCTTATCGTCGGTGATAGGCTTCTGCTCGGCGGGATAGTCCGTGGTGCCGATGACGTCGTCCATCCACCACTTGTTGCAGGAGGCGGCGGAGAGCATGCAGCCCATGAGGTGATAATTCCCATCCGCGTGGGCGAAGGCGTGCAGGGCGTTGTGGGGATCCACACCGAACCGCTCGCTGGAGATGAAGATGGTGCCGGAGGTACCGAGGGAGATGTTGCAGCCTCCCTCCCCCACTGTGCCGGTGCCCACCGCCGCAGCGGCGTTGTCCCCCGCCCCGGCGCATACCTTCACGGTATCGGGCAGGCCCAGCGCTTCCGCCATATCCGGCTTCAGCGTGCCAACCACCTCGTAGCTTTCAAATATCTGAGCCATCTGGTCCTCCCGGATGCCGCAGATATCCAGCATCTCGGGGCTCCAGCATTTGTGCTCCACGTCGAACAGGAGCATGCCGGAGGCGTCGGACACATCGGTGCAGTGCACGCCGGTGAGCATGTAGTTTACATAATCCTTCGGCAGCATGATCTTTGCTATTTTGGCGAACAGCTCCGGCTCATGCTTTTTCATCCACAGGAGCTTCGGCGCCGTGAACCCGGCGAAGGCGATATTGGCGGTGTATTTGGACAGCTTCTCCTTGCCGATGACGCCGTTGAGATATTCCACCTCTTCCGCCGTGCGGCCGTCGTTCCAGAGGATGGCGGGGCGCAGGACGCTGTCGTGCTCGTCCAGCGCCACCAGCCCATGCATCTGGCCGCCGCAGCCGATGCCCGCCACCTGTGTCTTGTCGAAGCCCTCGGTGAGCTCCCGGATGCCCGCCACTGTCTGGCGCATCCAGTCCGCCGGGTCCTGCTCGGACCAGCCGGGATGGGGAAAGCTCAGGGGGTATTCCTTGGATACGATGTTGAGGATCTTCCCTTCTCCGTCCATGAGCAGCAGCTTCACGGCGGAGGTGCCAAGATCGACGCCTATGTACAGCATAGCTCCCTCCTTATCAGCCGGCCTTGCCGGTCTTGTGGTTGGAGACCACGTCGAAGATGACGGCCACCAGCAGCACCGCGCCCTTGACCACGTACTGCCAGTTGTTGTCCAGGCCGATGATGCTCATGCCCTGGTTGATGACGCCCAGCAGGATGGCGCCCACCATGATGCCGGACACCGTGCCGGAGCCGCCGTAGGCGGAGGCGCCGCCGATGAAGCAGGAGCCGATGGCGTCCATCTCGAAGGAGGTGCCGGTGTCACCGTTGACGGAGCCGATACGGGCGGCCATCAGCAGGCCGGAAAGGCCCGCCAAAAAGCTCATGGAGGCGTAGGCCATGAAGTAGACCCTCTTGGTGTCGATACCGGAGAGCTTTGTGGCCTTCTCGTTGCCGCCCACCGCGTAGAAGTAGCGGCCGAAGGCGGTCTTGGAGGTGATGAACGCGTAGATGAGCACCACCGCCAGCACCCACAGAGCCATCACAGGGATGCCCTTGTAGTGGGCCAGCTTCCAGGTGTAGACCAGGATCAGCGCGTCTATCACGATGATCTTGCCGAAGGCGCTGGTGGCGGAGGCCATCTTATAGCCCTTGCGGGCCTTCTTGGCCCGGCCCAGAATCGTGTTGAGCAGCAGCAGCACCGCCACGATAACGCCCACGATGAACGCGGACCACTTCACGTCGCCGTCGATGCCGGGTATCTGGATGTAGGAGGCGAAGATATTGAGGAAAAGCTGGTTATTGATGCTCACGGTCCGGGAGCCCAGGACCACACGGCCCAGGCCGCGGAACAGGAACATGCCCGCCAGGGTGCAGATGAAGGGCGGGATATGTACGTTGCCGATCCAGAAGCCCTGCCACACGCCGATGACCGCGCCGGCGGCCAGGCAGATGAGGATGACCAGGACGGCATTCAGGTTCGTATTGGCCAGCAGCTGTGCGCCGATGGCGCCGATGAGGCAGACCGTGGAGCCCACGGACAGGTCCACGTTGCCGCCGGTCAGGATGCACAGCAGCATGCCGCAGGCCATCACCAGCACATAGGCGTTCTGCAGAAGAAGGTTGGACATGTTCTGCGGATACAGCAGCCGCCCGCCCGTCAGCACGGCGAACAGAGCGAACACCACAACCAGGGCGATGACCATGGTGTATTTTTTGATGAATTGAGCAGCTTTTGTCTTTGTCGTCATTTTTAACTCCCCCGCTATCAAGCTTTATCGGATTTGAGGATCGCGGCCATGATCTTCTCCTGAGTGGCGTCGGCGGCGGCCATCTCCGCCACCATGCAGCCCTCGTTCATGACGTATATCCGGTCGCACATGCCCAGCAGCTCCGGCATCTCGGAGGATATCATGATGACGGATTTCCCCTGGGCCACCATATCGTTCATGATGCAGTATATCTCATATTTCGCGCCCACGTCGATGCCGCGGGTGGGTTCGTCCAGCACCAGCACGTCCGCGTCGGCGAACATCCACTTGGCCAACAGCACCTTCTGCTGGTTGCCGCCGGAGAGGTTGCCCACCAGCTGCTGGACGGAGGGCGTCTTGGTGTTCAGCTTTTCCCGGAACTCCTCGGCGGCGGCGTTTTCCTTGTCCACGTCGATGATGCCGTGGGAGCAGACCTTTTCCAGCCGCGCCAGCGTGGTGTTCTGGGCGATGGATTCCTCCAGGACCAGGCCGTTGCCCTTCCGGTCCTCGGTGACGTAGGCCAGGCCCGCCTCGATGGCCGCCCGCTCGCTTTTGAGCTTTATGGGCTTGCCTCCGATGGACAGCTCCCCGGAGATGTTGGTTCCGTAGGAGCCGCCGAAGATGCTCATGGCAAGCTCCGTGCGCCCTGCGCCCTGCAGGCCGGAGAAGCCCACGATCTCCCCCTTATGGACGTTGAAGGAGACGTTGTCCACCACCTTCTTCTCGATGTACACGGGATGGTAGACGGTCCAGTTCTTGACCTCCATGCCGATCTCCGGGGAGATCTTGTGCTCCCGGGCGGGATACCGGTCGGAGAGCTCCCGGCCCACCATGCCCCGGATGATACGGTCCTCGTCCACCTTCCGGTCGGTGTTGTCGATGGTCTCGATGGTAGCGCCGTCCCGGACCACGGTGATCTTGTCGGCCACGTAGGCGATCTCGTTGATCTTGTGGGAGATGATGATGGAGGTGAGCCCCTGCTTCTTGAAGTCCAGCAAAAGGTTCAGAAGCATGCGGGAATCCTCCTCGTTCAGCGAGGAGGTGGGCTCATCCAGTATGAGCAGCTTCACGTTCTTGCTGAGGGCCTTGGCGATCTCCACCAGCTGCTGCTTGCCGGTGCCGATGTCCTTGATGAGGGTAGTGGCGTCGTCCTTAAGGCCCACCTGGTTCATGTGCTGCTCCGCCTCATGGTAGGTCCTGTCCCAGTCGATGCCGAACTTGCCCTTCCGCTCGTTGCCCAGGAACATGTTCTCCCCGATGGACAGCTCCGGGATCAGCGCCAGCTCCTGGTGGATGATGACGATGCCCCTCTCCTCGCTGTCCCGCAGGGTCTTGAACCGGCACTCCTGGCCCTCGTAGATGATGTCGCCGGTATAGGTGCCGTAGGGATAGATGCCGCTGAGCACGTTCATCAGAGTGGATTTGCCGGCGCCGTTTTCGCCCACCAGGGCGTGTATCTCGCCCCGCTCCACTTCCAGATTCACGTTGTCCAGGGCCTTTACGCCGGGGAATTCCTTTGTGATGTTTTTCATCACAAGAATGTTATCTGCCAAATCCCATGCCTCCTCTTGGCCCGCCCGGCCATACCGGAACAGGCGGATATGGAAAGAGGGGCGGGGTCATCCCCCGCCCCTCGGTCTAGCTATGCGTCAGATAAGGCTTATATACCTATATACCTATCAGGTGGTCGCGGCGGTGGACACCAGATACTGGTTGTTGGCATCCCACTCGTAGAGGCCGGTCTCCACCAGACGGTCCAGGCTGTCCTTCGTGATCACGTAGGGAACCAGCAGGTAGGAGGGGATGACGCCGGTGCCGTTGTCATAGGTCTCGGTATCATAGGAAGCCTCCGCGCTCAGGTTCTCCAGCAGCTCCGCGGCAGGAGTCTCGCCGGCCAGGATGGCCTTGCCGAGCTCCAGGGTAGTGCCAGCCTCGTCGGACACGTTCTTGTAGACCGTCATGGTCTGCAGGCCGTCCACGATGTTCTGCAGGTTGGCGATATCGCCGTCCTGACCGGTCACCAGGGGCTGGTTGTCGCCGGCATAGTCGGAGGTGATGGCCTGAGCGACGCCCAGAGCGGTGGAGTCGTTGGAGCACAGGGCCACGTCAAGGACGGTGCCGTCGGAGTAGTAGGAAGCCAGGGTGTTCTGCATGTTGGTCAGAGCGGTGTCGGTGCTCCAGGCGGGAGTGGCGACCTGCTCGAACTCAGTCTTGCCAGAGGGGATATTCAGGATGCCCGCGTCGATGTAGGGCTTCAGGGTGTCGAACGCACCGCCGAAGAAGAAGCCGGCGTTGTTGTCAGCGGGGTCACCGGCGGTGAACTCGATGTTGTAGGTCTTGGAGGTGTCCTCCAGGTCCAGGCCCAGGGTGTCGATGACGAACTGGCCCTGCAGCACGCCGACGGTGTAGTTATCGAAGGAGACATAGTAGCTGATGGCGTCGGTGTTCATGATCAGACGGTCATAGGCGATGACGGGGATTCCCGCGTCATTCGCGTCGGCCAGGGTCTGGGTCAGGCTCTCGCCGTCGATGGCGGAGATGATGAGCAGGTCCACGCCGTCGGCGATCAGGTTGCCGATGTCGTTGTTCTGCTGGGTGATGTCGTTGTCGGAGTACACCAGCTCAACACCGTAGCCGGCGGCCTCGAACTGCTCCTGCAGATACTCGCCGTCACGGTTCCAGCGCTCCAGGGAACGGGTGGGCATCGCGATGCCCACGGTCTTCTCCTCGGCGGCGAAGCCCATGGAGCACAGGCTCAGGACCATGACCAGCGCGAGCAGGATGGAAAGTGCCTTTTTCATAGTGGTTCTCCTTATTAATTATTTCCCATATAGGGATGGTTTTTGTGGATACTCTCGATCCACTTCCTTGCCAAATATTTTATAAAGTCGTTTATGTTTTGTCAATGCGTTTTTAGTATTTTTGTCAACGCCCCCCTTATTTTACCTCATTTTTTGTGCATAATGGCAGTTGCCCTTCTCTATTAAATAAACTAACTTTACTTAACTTTCGGGATTTTTGGCATTTTAAACCAAAAAAGATTGACATAACCTGTCCTTTTGTTATAATCTATTCTTGCGTTTTACCTAACTAATAATTGACATCCGGGAGGCGCCGGGAATGGACAAGGCCAATAACACTTCTTATCCGCGCAAATCCGCCCGCGGCAGCATCTACCGCTATCTCCACCGGTCCGATGGATTCTGCGGCAAGCAGGACCTGGCCCGGGCCCTGGGATTGAGTATGCCCACGGTGTACCAGAACGTGAACGAGCTGATGGACATGGGTCTCGTGGCCTATTCCGGCCAGCAGCGGGCCACCGGCGGCCGCAGCGCCAGCGGCCTGGCCATCGTGCCGGAGGCCAGGCTGGCCGTGGGCATATCCGTCACGGACGACCGGCTCCGGCTGGCGGTGACGGACCTGCGGCTGCGGCAGCTTGTCTATAAGAACGTGCCCTTTGTCCCTGGCCCCGACCTGGGCGGGCCCCTGGCCGCAGAACTGGAGACGTTCCTGGACGAGAACGCCGTGGACCGGTTCCGGCTGCTGGGGGTGGGCGTGTCCATCCCGGGCATCCTCTCCGCCGACAAACGGCAGCTGCTGTTCGCCCCCACACTGGGCCTGCGGGACACCTCTCTGGGCGGGCTCTACGCCCGTATCCCCTACCCCCTGTATGTGGACAACGACGCCAACTGCGGCGGCAGCGCCGAGTGGTTCATCCGGGACCATCAGCCCAACATGGCCTACCTCTCCCTGGAGGGCGGCGTAGGCGGCGCCATCCTCATCGGAAACAGCCTCTACACCGGCCGCACCCAGAGAAGCGGCGAGTTCGGCCATATGTGCGTGGAGCCGGGAGGCCTGGCATGCAGCTGCGGGCGGCGGGGATGCCTGGAGGCCTACTGCTCCGTGCGGCGCATCCAGGCCGCGGGCTATGCTGTGGAGGAGTTCTTCGACAGGGTCCGGGACAACGACCCGGCCTGCTCCGCCCTGTGGGGGGACATGCTGCGCCATCTGGCCATCGGCGTGAACAACATCCACATGGCTCTGGATTGCGACGTGGTGCTGGGCGGATACCTCACCGGCTACCTGGGCCCCTGGTTCCCCCTGCTGCAAAAGTACGTGGCCGACGGCAGCATCCTGGACGGGGGCTCCGGCTTTCTCCAATTGAGCACCCTGGGCAGCCACAGCTCCGTCCTGGGCGCCGCCTGCCACTTCATCCAGGAGTTCATCAACGATATATGAGCATGGCAAGAGCCCGGAAACATCGTTTCCGGGCTCTTATATTGAAAAATCCCCAAAAAAGCCCATCAAATCGGGTAAAAAATGAGGTAAAAAATTCTTGACTTTTTGCCTGTTTGGTGGCATAATGCACGTTGTTGAGCGTAGCGGGATTGTGTAAAGGTAGCACAGCGGACTCTGACTCCGTATGTGAGGGTTCGAATCCTTCTCCCGCTGCCACGTCAGAAGAGCCTTGAAGATTCGAGGTCCTGGTAAACCAGGCCCCCTCATCGGTCAAGGCTCTTCTTCCTTTTTCCCGCGAAACCCGCTTCGCTGGGCTTTCGCGGGAGCCCTTTTTTCTCCGTTTCCCTGTGAAACTCTTATTCCCTCTCTCCCTGACCATGGAGCCAGCGCAGGGCGTCGGCGAGACTGCCCAGGCTGTCCATGAGCCCGCAGGCCACCGCCTCCTGGCCGTCCACGATGCTGCCCACGTCGTTGGCCAGCTCCCCGGTGCGGAGCATGTACTCCAAAAACCGCTCCCGGCCTATCTGGGAATTGGCGGTGACGAACCGGACGATCCGCTCCTGGGTCCGGGCAAAGTACTCATAAGTCTGGCTCACGCCGATGACCGTCCCGTTCATGCGCACGGGGTGGATGGTCATAGAGGCGCTGGGGGCGATGAAGCTGCGCTTGGCCGCCACGGCCAGGGGCACGCCGATGGAATGGCCGCCCCCCAGCACCAGGGACGCGGTGGGCTTGGCCATGCCCGCGATGAGCTCCGCGATGGCGAGGCCCGCCTCGATATCCCCGCCCACGGTATTGAGGAGGATGAGCAGGCCCTTCACGTCCGGGGACTCCTCCACCGCCGCCAGCAGGGGCAGTACATGCTCATACTTGGTGGTCTTGTTCTCCTCCCCCAGCACCTGGTGGCCCTCGATCTGGCCGATGATGGTGAGCACCTGTATCTGGGCAGGGGCCGCCGTGCCCAGCTCCCGTATCTCTTCCCGCTTCGCTTCATCCAAAAAATATCACCCGCGGCCAGTTTTCCCGGCCGCGGGCGTTCTTATACGTATTTAATTCCGGCCCGTCAGGTCCTCCACCCAGGCCATGATCTTCCGCTTCTCCCCCTCTATGAGGGCTTTCAGCTCTCCGTAGCCGCCGACAAGCTCGTCCTCCGCCTGACCCAGCAGCTCCCGGCCCCGGTTGATGCCGTCCAGGGCGGCAGCCATGCCGTGGACCAGGCCATCGGTGACGGTATCGTGCTTCGGCTTATGGCTGCGGTAGTTTTCCACCACCACGCCGTAGCGCTCATAGGCCCTGGCCACCGCCTCGCCCCAGGACATGTAGAGCTCCCGCTGGGCATTCTCACCCACCTGAGCCATGGTCCCGGGCACATCCATGAGCCGGGAGAGCATGGCCGCCATGGACGCGGCGTTTTCCTCGATGAGAAGGCCGTTTTGGCCGTCGGTCACGTCCTCCGCCGCGCAGCTGCCCTTGATGAGCACGCTGCCCAGGCCGCAGGCCGCCGCCTCCCGGACCACCAGACCGTTGGTGTCGAAGGTGGAGGGGAACAGGAACATATCCGCCCGGCAGTACCAGGCCCGGATCAGGTCCCTGTCGTGGACCGGCCCCACGAAGAATACCTTGCCGTCCAGCCCAAGGGAGGAAGCATATTCCTTCACCTCGTCCAGGTCGCCGCCTCCGCCCACGAACACCATACGGAAGTCCCGCCCCTGGGCCATGAGCGCGGCCAGGGCGTCCAGGGAGATGCGCAGACCCTTGTACCACATCATCCTGCCCACGAAGAGGAACACCGGCACATTCGCCGGCAGGTCCAGTCCCGCCGTAGCTTTGTCGATGAGGGTCCGGTCCACCCGGCCCCGGGGAAGGTCCACGCCGTTGGGCATGACCACGTACTCCCCCTCATATCCCAGGCCCCGCAGGTTCTCCCCCGCCCCCCGGCTCACGCACCACACCTCGTCGCAGGCGGCGATGTTCTGCACCAGGAATTTGGCGGCCTCGTCCCGCAGGAGCTTGCCCCGGATGGCGTTGGCGATGTCGATGTCGAACTTGGTGTGGTAGGTCATGACCAGGGGCTTATCGATCCGGTCCCGGAGGGTCCGGGCCAGGACGGTGGAGATGATGGGGCAGTGGCTGTGGATGAGGTCGAAGCCCTGCTCCTCCATCCTCTCCATGGTCTCCGCGTCAAAGGGAAGCCCCGCCCGGTAGCCCACCAGCTTCGTCACGTCCAGGCTGGGATAGCGTATCACGGGGAACGGGAACGCCCCGTCGTCCACGTCGGGATAATAGGGCGTCACCACCGCGGCCCTGCCCAGGCCCGCGGAGATGATCTGGCCGTAGTTGGCCACGGCGTTGGCCACCCCGTCGATGCAGGGCGGGAAGGAGTCGTTCAAAAGGCATATGTTCAGCTTTTCCATAGCGCCTCCAAGTCGTTATGATGTCGTGTTCAGCCCATTCCCAGGGCGATGCCGATGAGCCGGGCCGCGAGGGCGGCCACCCAGGCGATGAGGCACTGGCCCACCACCATGCCCGCGGCCCATCTGCCCCCCAGCTCCCGGCGCACGGCGGCGATGGCCGCCACGCAGGGGGTGTACAAAAGGCAGAACACCAGAAGGCTGGCCGCCGCGAGGGGCGACAGCACGGACTGGATGGCCACCTCGGCGCCGAAGAGGACCGACAGGGTGGATACCACGCTCTCCTTGGCCATGAAGCCGGTGATGAGGGCCACGCATATGCGCCAGTCCCCCAGCCCCAGGGGCGCCAGCAGGGGCGCGATGAGCCCCGCCAGGGAGGCCAGGACGCTGTCCTGGGAGGTCTTCGCCACGTTCAGGTGGAAGTCGAAGGTCTGCAGGAACCATATGACGATGGATGCCACGAAAATGATGGTGAAGGCCCGCTGGAGAAAGTCCTTTGCCTTGTCCCAGAGAAGATGCCCCACGTTCTTGGCTCCTGGCATGCGGTAGTTGGGCAGCTCCATGACGAAGGGCACCGCCTCCCCCTTGAAGGCCGTCCCCTTCAACAGGAACGCCATCAAAATGCCCAGCAGAATGCCCAGGATATAGAGCCCCACCATGATGACGCCCCGGTGGGCCGGGAAGAAGGCGGCGGTGAAGAAGGCGTACACGGGCAGCTTCGCGCTGCAGCTCATGAAGGGCGTGAGCAGGATGGTCAGCTTCCGGTCCCGCTCCGAGGGCAGGGTGCGGGTGGCCATGATGCCCGGCACGGTGCAGCCGAAGCCCAAGAGCATGGGCACGATGCTCCGGCCGGAGAGGCCCAGCTTCCGGAGAAGCTTATCCATCACGAAGGCCACCCGGGCGATGTAGCCGCTGTCCTCCATGAGGGAGAGGAAGAAAAAGAGCACCACGATGACGGGCAGGAAGCTCAAAACGCTCCCCACCCCGGCGAAGACGCCGTCCATCACCAGCGAGCGCACGCCGGGGCCCGCGTGTATCGCAAGAAGCAGCCCGTCCACCTGGCCCGCCAGCCACTGGATGAGAAGGTCCAGCCCATTTTGCAGCCTCGCGCCGATGACGTCGAATGTCAGCCAGAACACCAGCGCCATGATGGCGACGAAGCAGGGGATGGCCGTGAACTTGCCGGTGAGGATCTTGTCGATGTCCGCGCTGCGGGCCCGCTCCTTGCTTTCATGGGGCTTCACCACCGTGGCCTGGCAGACGTCTTTTATAAATGTAAAGCGCATGTCCGCGATGGCGGCGGCCCGGTCCATGCTGCTCTCCGCCTCCATCTGGCGCACGATGTGCTCCAAGGTCTCCAGCTCATTCTGGTCCAGCTTCAGGGCTTGGGCAATGGCCTCGTCCCCCTCCGCCAGCTTCCCGGCGGCGAACCGGACGGGGATGGAAGCGTCCTTGGCGTGGTCCTCAATGAGGTGCATGATGGCGTGCAGGCACCGATGCACCGCGCCGCCGTTTTTGTCCTCCCGGCAGAAGTCGATGCGCCGGGGCGGCTCCTGGTATTTGGCCACGTGCAGGGCGTGGTCCACCAGCTCGTCGATGCCCTCGTTTTTCGCCGCGGAGATGGGCACCACCGGGATGCCCAAAAGGTCCTCCATCTCGTTGATCTTGATGGAGCCGCCGTTGCCCTTCACCTCGTCCATCATGTTGAGGGCCAGCACCATGGGCACGTCCAGTTCCATGAGCTGCATGGTGAGGTAGAGGTTCCGCTCGATGTTGGACGCGTCCACGATGTTGATGATGCCCCGGGGCTTCTCCTCCAGGATGAAGGCCCGGGTGATGATCTCCTCGCTGGTATAGGGGGACAGGGAGTAGATGCCCGGCAGGTCGGTGATGAGGGTGTTGTCGTGGCCCTTGATGACCCCGTCCTTCCTGTCCACCGTGACGCCGGGGAAGTTGCCCACGTGCTGGTTGGAGCCGGTGAGCTGGTTGAAAAGCGTGGTCTTGCCGCAGTTCTGGTTCCCCGCGAGAGCGAAGGTCAGCGTCTCCGAGTCCGGCAGGGGATTCTCCGTGGCCTTTTCGTGGTACTTGCCGCTCTCGCCGAGACCGGGATGGCTCACCCTGCGGCGGTATTCCGCCTTCCCCGGCGCGTTCTCCTCCGGGTCGCGCACGTCCTTTATCTCTATCTGCTCCGCGTCCGCCACCCGCAGCGTGAGCTCATAGCCGTGGATCATGAACTCCATGGGGTCGCCCAGAGGCGCGTACTTCACCAGCACGATATCCGAGCCGGGGATGACGCCCATGTCCAAGAAGTGCTGCCGCAGGGCCCCCTCGCCGCCAACCACGGCGATGGTGGCCTTCTTCCCGATGGGCAGGTCTTTTAAGGTCAAGTCAGTCTCCCTCTCTCCAGGCGCATGGCCGCGCCCAAAAGCCGATCACTTCTTGTCGGCGTGCTTGAATGCGAACTTGGGCTCCGTGCCCTTGATGATGCGGGCGATGTTGCTCCGGTGCTGGAACACGATGAGCACGGCCATTACCGTGGTGAAGGTCAAAGTTATATCCCACGCCCCGTGCATGAGATAGTATACCGCCGGGTAGACGATGACGGTGAGCACGGTGCTCAAAGAGACCCTCCTGCCTATGAGGAACACCAGAAGGAAAAAGGCTATGAGGATAAGCGTCACCCGCCAGTCGATGGTGAACAGCGCCCCGGTGCCCACGGCCATGCCCTTGCCGCCCCGGAAGTGGAAGAAGACCGGCCAGCAGTGGCCGATGAGGCAGAATAGCCCCCCCAGCGCCCGGCCCGTGTCCCCGGCCAGCGCATGGCCGATGAGGCAGGCGGCGACCGCCTTTAATACGTCGCACAAAAGGGTCAGCGCGCCCACCCCCGCGCCGTAGGAGCGGCCGGCGTTGGTGGCCCCGGCGTTGCCGCTGCCGGACGAGCGGATATCCTTGTGGAAAAGCCCCCGCACCAGCAGGATCGCGCTGTTGACGGAGCCTATGAGATAGCTGATGACCGCCGTGAGTATGAGGGTCATGGTGGTTCCTCCGATGTTGTCAGTGATGGGTATGCGCGTAAGACGGTATTATAGCACACTCTCGGCGTTTTTCCAGTCCCGTCTCAGAAAAGGGCCTCGGACAGGGCCAGTTCCTGATGCGCCCCGTCCAGGTCGTAGCAGATACGCCGGCCGTCGGCGTCCACCCGGACGTTCTCCGCCCTCGTGAGGGCCAGAAGGTCCTTATACATGGCCCGCTGGCTCCCGTCGTACTTCGCCGGGTCGTCGGAGGTGAGCAGCACCCCGCCCAGCAGGGCGTCCACTTTCGCCAGCAGTGCCTTCTCCGCCTCCGTGAGCTTGATATTCTCCCGGCGCAGGAAGAACACGTCCGGGTCGCTGCCGTAGGCCCGGCCGTTCAGCTGCCGCCGGTACATGACGTTATGGAGGGCGTTTCGCGTGCTGACCCGCTCCCGGTGGACCATGTGGGGGTTATCATCGTCGTTCCAGTCCAGGCTCACGTCCGGCCCCACCCGGCAGTAGTCCACCCGCCCGAAGGCAGGCATGACGGGCACGCCGCAGCCCAGGATGAGCTTCTCCGCGCACTGCTCCCGCAAAAAGTCCATGGCCCGGATCATCCGCCCGGCCCGGCTCTCCCGCTCGGTGCCGAAGGGCGCCGCGCCGTAGAGGAAGTCCAGCTTCACCAGGTCGAAGCCCCACTCGTGGAGCACTCGGTGGAAGACCTTCCGCAGGTGGTCCAGCACCTCCGGCCTGTCGATGTCCAGGGCATAGAACCCGCCCCAGTTGGAGCCCAGAAACCAAGGCTCGCCGTCTTTTTGCAGCAGCCAGTCGGGGTGCTCCTGCGCAAACCGGGATGCTCCCCGTGCCCCGAAGGGCGCCAGCCACAGCCCCGCCTTGAATCCGGCGGCGTGTATCCTATCCGCCAGCGCCTTCATGCCGCCGGGGAACTTCTTTTCATCCGGCTCCAGCCAGTCCCCCACCCCGGGCTCCCAGCCGTCGTCCACCTGGAACAGGTCTCCCGGCTCCAACAGCGTTTTGCACCCTTCCAGGTCCGACAGGATGGACGCCTCGTCGATGTCTTCATAGCGGTTATACCAGCTGGAATAGCCCTTCAGGAGGGGCGCATGGGGCTTTTCAAGGCCCATGGCGGCGAACCATCCGTCAAAGACGGCGTCCTCGGCGCCTTCCGCAAAATAGAGGTCGAAGGCGTGGAACCCTCCGCCGCAGATGACGCCCGCGCAGTCCCGCTCCACGGTGAGCTCCCCCTTCCCCGCGTCATAGCGGAAAAGGGTATAGCCGGGCTGCTCGTCCAGGGAGGCGATGAGCCGGAAGCGCTCTCCCCTGCGGAAATAGCACCAGGACCAACCGTGGCTCAGGCCCGGCTTATCGGGGTAGTCGGCAAAGAGCCAGTCCCCGTACCTATCGAAGCCGTACTTTCGCACCATCTCCCCGGACACGCCGTTCAGGCCGTGGAGGCGGTCGTCTTTGCCCATCTCCCGGCACCAAGTCCAGGTCTGGTAACCGTTCATGAATATCTTTTCCTGCTCGTCCACGGCCAGGGCCATAGCGGCCCGCACGCTTTTGATCTTCCCCCGGGGCAGATCGCAGACCACATGCGCCTCGCCCTCCGCCGGGCACTGCCCGGAGACGGTCTCCGGCCCATGGGCCGTATCCACTGTCACGCGCCAGTCCAGCATCCCGCTCCGCCTCCTTGGTAATTATATTATTATGGAAAAGTATAGCATATCTCATTAGAAATGTTAAGCCCTGAGAGGGTCCCGGACCCATCAACTTTCGGCCCTTGCGGGACCCTGTACGGTCCGGCCCCGCCGGGGTTGACTTTTCTCCGCCGGGGAGGGTATGATAGTGCCATAAATGGGGAAAGGAGCGCTCTCATGGCCGTGTTTTTTCTGGTGGCCTTTCTGGCCAGCGTGGCAGGGGCCATATGCGGCATCGGCGGCGGTGTCATCATCAAGCCGGTGCTGGACCTGTTCCACTTAGAGACGGTGGCGGCCATCCAGTTTTTGTCCGGGTGCACGGTGCTGTCCATGAGCGCCTACTCCGTGGGCCGGTCGGTCCTGGCCGGAGAGAGGCAGCTGGAAAAAAGCACCGGCGGGCCCCTCATCGCCGGGGCGGTGGCCGGGGGCTTACTGGGCAACCAGCTCTTTGCCCAAGTCAAGGCCGCTTTCGCCCGGCCCGGCGCCGTCAGCGCCGTCCAGGCCGCGTGCCTGGCCCTGGTGACATTGGGCACGCTCCTTTATACCATCAAAAAGGCGAAGATCAAGACGAAGCATGTGCGCAGCCCCCTCGCCAGCGCCGCCATCGGCCTGGCCTTAGGGCTCATGAGCAGCTTTCTCGGCATCGGCGGCGGGCCCATCAACCTGGTGGTGCTCTTTTACTTCTTCAGCATGGAGACGAAAAAGGCCGCCGCCAACAGCCTCTATATCATCTTTTTCAGCCAGCTGGCCAGCTTCCTGCTGACGCTCCTCACCCGCTCCGTGCCTGCCTTTCATCTCCCCGCCCTGCTCTTTATGATCGCGGGGGGCATCGGCGGGGGTATAGCCGGCCGGGCCCTCAACAAGCGCATGGACGACCGGGCCGTGGACAAGCTCTTCATGGGCCTCATGGCCGTCATCATCTGCATCAGCCTCTATAACCTCTGGCAATACACCACGTAAATAACTGCCCATAAAAAAGACCTGCCACATGAAGCGGCAGGTCTTTTTCAGTTGATCTTCAGGGTCTCCCAGAGGGTGTTGATGTAGTCAAGCAGCTCCCCGTCCAGGTTCCGGTAGGCGTAGGCGTTGTAGTGATCGGCGAAGCCCTCCAGGTCGGGATAGAGGATATCCATGGCGTCCTCGCCCATCTCGTCGATATAATCCTCGTTGGTATACACCAGGTCGTTGGGCGAGGCATACCAAGTATATTCCGCGTTGGCGATGGCGGGCTCCTCCGAGAGCATGTAGTTTATGAATATCTCCGCCAGCTCCTTGTTCTGGCAGCAGCTGGGGATACACATGGCGTCCACGAAGTAGTTGGTGGCCTCGGGGTAGTAGAACCGCAGGTCCACGGAGGGCGCCTGGGCGTCCGCCATGGTGAAGTAGTCCCCGGCGTAGTAGGCCGCCACGGCCCCCTCCCCGGCCTCCATCATGTTGTACACCTCGTCCATGACGTAGCTCTTCACCAGCCGCCGCTGCTCCAAAAGAGCCTCCAAGGCCCTGTCCCACTGGGTGCGGTCGGTGGTGTTCACGTCTATCCCGGCCCGGTACATGGCCGTGCCGAAGGCGTCCCGGGAGTTATTGAACTGCAATATCCGCCCGGCGTATTTTTCATTCCACATCAGGTCCCAGCCCACCGCGTCCGCCGGGTCCACCTCGTTGGCGTTGTAGATGACGCCCACCATGCTGTAGGTGTAGGGGACGGAGTAGACGTTCTCCGGGTCGTAGTAGAGGCCCCGGAAGTTGTCCGCGATGTGCTCATAGTTGGGGATGTTGTCGAAATCCAGCGGCAGGAGCATGTCCTCGCCGATCATCCGCTCGATCATGTAGTCGGAGGGGATGATCACGTCGTAGCTCACCGCCCCCTGGGACAGCTTTGCGTACATGTCCTCATTGGAGGCGAAGGTGGTGTAATTGACCTGCACGGGCCGGCCGTACTCTTCCTTGTACCAGGCCTCGAACTCCTTCACTACGTCCATGGAGCCCTCGGAGCCGTCGGAGATATATTCGCCCCAGTTGTAGACGTTCAGCACCTGGGGCTTGTTGTCCGTCTCCGTGACGGCGAACACCACCGCCGCGGCCACCGCCGCCAGGGCCAGGCACCCTCCCCCGGCGTAGAGGAACCGCTGCTTCCGGGGGTCCATGGGGGGCCTGCCCTTGGCGGCCCGCTTGGCCTTCCGGGCGGCCCGGAGACGCTGGCTGTCCTCGCTGTCGGTGAGGTTGGACAAAAGCAGCAGCGCCAATATGACGAAGAAGATGATGGTGGCCAGGGCGTACATGTCCGGCGTCACGGTCTTCTTGGTCATGTTGTAGATACGGATGGGCAGGGTCTGGAACCCCGTGCCCGTGGTGAAGTAGCTGATGACGAAGTCGTCCAGGGACAGGGTGAAGGCCATGATCATGCCGGTGACGATGGCGGGCATGAGCTCAGGCAGCTCCACCTTCCAGAAGGCGCCCCAGGGCGTGCAGCCCAGGTCCATGGCCGCCTCGGGCAGGGACTTATCCATCTGCCGCAGCCGGGGCAGCACCTGCAATATGACATAGGGCAGGCAGAAGGTGATGTGGGCGATGAGCAGCGTGATAAAGCTCAGGCTGTTGGCGAAGCCGAAGAGGCGGCTGGCGAACACGAACATGAGCATCATGGAGATGCCCGTGATGATGTCCGGGTTGATCATGGGGATGTTGGTCACCATGTCCAGGGCCGAGCGCAGGTACTTTGAACGCATCCGGTGGATGCCCACGGCGGCGGCGGTGCCCATGACGGTGGACACACCGGCGGCGCACACCGCGAGGATAATGGTATTGCGCACGGTGTTCAATGTCTCCGTGTCCCGGAAGAGCTCCTTGTACCATTTCAGGGAAAACCCGGAGAATACGGACAGGCTCCGCGCCTCGTTGAAGGAGAACACCAGCAGGATGACCAGCGGTGCGAACAAAAACAGGAACATCAGGAAGGTGAAGATTTTCGACGCTCTTTTCATGTGCCCTTCCCTCCGTAGGTATACCGGTCCGTGAGAGCGCGCATGACGGCCATGGCCGCCAGCAGCGCCACCATCAGGATAAAGGCGATGGCCGCGGCGAAGTGGAGGTTATTGGCCACGTACTGCCCCTCGATGGCGTCACCCAAGAGGAAGAACATGCCGTCGCCCAGCTTCTGGGAGATATAAAACGTGCTGATGGAGGGGATGAGGACCATGGTCACGCCGTTGACCACGCCCGGCATGCTCAAAGGCAGGATGACCCGCCGCAGCACCCCCGCCGGGGCGCAGCCCAGGTCCCGGGCCGCCTCGATGAGCCGGTAGTCCATCTTCGCCATGATGGAGTACAGCGGCATGATCATATAGGGCAGGTAGTCGTACACCATGCCGATGATGACCGCCGTCTCCGTGCCGATGATGTGTATCCGGCCCAGGCCAAGTTTCGCGAGAAAGTTATTGAGGATGCCCGTGTCCTGCAATATGGTCATCCAGGCGTAGGTGCGGATGAGGAAGTTCATCCACATGGGGATCATGATGAGGGTCATCATGGTCTTCTGCGCCCGGGGGGAGGCCCGGGAGATGATGTAGGCCAGCGGATACCCCAGCAGCAGGCATACCACCGTGGAGATGACCGCCAGCTTTATGCTCCGCCAGGCGATAACGAGGTAGGTATGCACCTCGCCCGCGGCGCCGTCCGAGCCCGTCACAGTGGAAGTGGCGGTAAAAAAGCGGGTGATATTGGCGGTGGTAAAGTGGAAGGCGTTGTCCGTGAAGGCATAGTAGGCCACGAACGCCAGGGGGACAAGGATGAATATCACCGCCCACAGCTCGTAGGGTCCGCCGGCCAGCCCGGTCACCAGGGAGGCGCGGGTCTTTTTCTTCGTCATTCCTCCCCCTCGCTTTCCGCGTCGCTGAGCTCGTCGAACTCGTTGGAGAAGGAGGCATAGTCCCCGTACAGGCCGGAGAACTCGCTCTTTTTCATGATGTGGATGGCGTCGGGCTCGATGTAAAGGCCGATGCGCTCGTCCACGTCCACAAAGTCGGTGGTCTGGATCATCCACTTGAAGCCGCCGATGTCCACGATGACCTCATAGTGCACGCCCATGAAGGTGACGGAGGTGACCACGCCGGTGAGCATCCCCTTGTCCTCGGCTACGATGTCCACGTCCTCCGGCCGGACCACCACGTCCACCGGCTCATTGGCGCCGAAGCCCCCGTCCACGCAGGGGAAGGTATGCCCGGAGAAGGAGACCAGCTTATCCCGGAGCATGACCCCGTCCACGATGTTGCTCTCGCCGATGAAGTCCGCCACGAAGGCGTTTTTCGGCTCGTTGTATACGTCCTGGCTGGTGCCTATCTGCTGGATACGCCCCTCGCTCATGACCACGATGGTGTCGGACATGGAGAGGGCCTCCTCCTGGTCGTGGGTGACGAAGATGAAGGTGATGCCCGTGGCCTTCTGGATGTTTTTGAGCTCCTGCTGCATGTCCTTGCGGAGCTTTAAGTCCAGCGCCGCCAGGGGCTCGTCCAGCAGGAGCACCCGGGGCTTTCCCACCAGGGCCCGGGCGATGGCCACCCGCTGCTGCTGGCCGCCGGAGAGGCTTGTGACGGACCGGTGCTCAAAGCCCTTCAGGGCCACCATGGCCAGCATCTCATTGACCCGCTCCGTGATCTCGTCCCGGGGCACCTTCCGCTCCCGCAGGGGGAAGGCCACGTTCTCGAATACGTTCAGATGGGGAAACAGGGCGTAGCGCTGGAAAACGGTGTTCACGTTGCGCTTATGGGGCGGCACGTCGTTGATGCGCTCGCCGCCGAAGAGGATGTCGCCGCTGTCCGGCGTCTCAAAGCCGCCGATGAGCCGCAAAGTCGTGGTCTTGCCGCAGCCGGAGGGGCCTAAGAGGGTGATGAATTCGTTGTCGTAGATGTCCAGGCTGATGTCGTCCAGGACGGCCTCGCCGTCATAGGACTTGGTGATGTTCTTAAGCTCGATGATCTTATCCATGTCTTCTCCCTCTCAGCGGCAAATAAAAAAAACAAGCGGAACGGCTCCGGGCCCGTTCCACTTGCGATAGAGTTACAGTCTGCCGCCCCGCGGGGGATGCGACGGCTGGCCGTCCCAATGGATTTGAGAGTTTTCTGAAAGCAAAATGCCTTGCCCTACTCTTACTGACCATTTTACAAGTTTTCGTGCCGCCCGGCACCGGTTATAAAGTAACCAACTTATAAAACTTGAGCCCTGGACCATGGCGGCCCAACTCAATCAATAAGGCAGCTCGCGCTGCCAGCCGCTGGCCGCGGCGATTCGGCATTCGACCCGGCTGTCCGTGTGGCCTCGGCCGTTTAAGAAAACGGCGGTCGCATCCTGCTTCGGAAAAACCTTCGTCCTTCCAATTGAGACTGCCATATTATATCGGTATGCCCCCTGTTTGTCAATAGCATAAAACCGTTCCTGGGAAAATTTGTCGCACCTTGCATAAAACCAATATTTCCTTTTTTTGCAAAAACCTATTGCACTATCAGGAAATATGTGCTTAAATATATTGAAGTATTGATACAGCGTGTTGATACGCCTCTGTACAGAAAGGAAGCGCAGCTATGGGAAGACCTGACGGCATCCGGGTCCGGGAATCCTCCAACCCGATATACTATCTGGTACCCCAGTTCATGCCGCATCGCCACGACTCCATGAACATGATCACGGTGGACATCCCCGTGGAGCCCCTGCGCCAGTACATGAACGCCCAGCGGCGGGAGGGAAAGCACATAAGCCACCTGGCCCTCATCATAACGGCCTATGTCCACACGGTGGCCGAGTTCCCGCTGCTGAACCGCTTTTTGGTGAACAAGCGGATATACGAGCACAAGGACTTCAAGATGGCCATGGTGGTCCTGCGTGCCGGCGGCGGCGCCAACGACGACACCGAGTCCAAGCTGGACCTGAGCTACGCGGACACCATCTTCGATATCCAGGACAAGATCGACAAGTACCTGGAGGAGAACACCGCCGGCGCCGATGAGGGCGAAAACGACATGGAGAAGATCATGGGCATCATCATGAAAATGCCCTGGCTCATCAACTTCATCGGCTGGGTCCTCCGTTTCGGCGATAAGCACGGCCTCATCCCCCAGTCCCTCCTGGACGTGAGCCCCTTCCACGCCAGCGCCCTCATCACCAACCTTGCCAGCATCCGCACCAACCACATCTACCACCACGTCTATGACTTCGGCACCACCTCCATCGCCATCGCCATGGGCAACATGCGGGACGTGGTGAAGCGGGGCAAGGGCGGCGCCATTGAGGCCGTCCGCTGCATCCCCCTGGGCATCGTCATGGACGAGCGCATCGCCTCGGGCCACTATTTTGCCTTGGCCTTCGCCAGGATGAAGGAATTCCTGGCCCACCCGGAGCTGCTGGAAAAGCCCGGCGACACAAGCCATCCGGTACTGTAAAAACACACGCCGGGCCGCCTTGACAGCGGCCCGGTTTTCGTTTAGAATAGCTAAGCACCTGCCCATGTAGCTCAGCAGGATAGAGCAGCCGCCTCCTAAGCGGCAGGTCGGACGTTCGAATCGTCTCATGGGTGCCACGTCAGAACGGCTTTGAAGATTCGAGGTCCTGGTAAACCAGGCCCCCTCATCGGTCAAAGCCGTTCTTCCTTTTTCCCATGCGACCCACTGCGTTGGGCTCGCATGGGAGCCCTGAGATTTGAGCGCTGCTCGCGGGCCTTTACATATCATTACACCTTATTCCCTCTCCTGCCGCACTTCATCGCCTCCCTGCAGTAGACGCACTGGCCCACGAGCCACACCAGGCACACCGCCAGGACGGGCAGGAACCCGGTATTGAATATGAGCGCCGAGAGGGTGAACACCAGGGCCAGGGCGTTGCAGACGGAGCTGGCAGCGCTGAAGGCCTTGAAGGCGCACTTGCCGACCATGGCCTTCTCCGCCTCGTCGCAGCTGTCCATCCACTTCTTCTGAAACCGCATGTCATAGACCGACGCGGTCTTCTCGGGGTTCGTCCTTTTCGCGGCGTCCACGCACTTTTGCTGGATGAGGATGTACTCCGCCAGTATCGCCAGGAAACCCCCGATGCTCAGGAGGACCATATAGGCGTTCCTATCGTTCTCAAAGGCGGCGAAGCCCCCGGAATAGGCCGCGGCGAGGAGAAAATAGCCGATGATGATCGCCGCGCTCACGATCCATATGGCGGCGGAGAGCTTTTCGTCCACGTCGTCGGGCACCTCTTCGTCCTCCCCGTCCCAGCCGGCCAGCAGCTTCTTCGCCTGCCGGTAGAACGGGATGGCCGTCGCGGGCACCAGCACAGCCAGGGCCACCAGCAGCCAGGGGGCAACATGGCCGGCGAACACCGCCCCGGCGGCCTTCATGGGCGCCGCCAAGCCGTCCAGGCCGTACCGGACGGAGAAATACCCTATCACGCCGCCCACCGCCGCGCTGCCGATCAGCAGCAGCAAGAACTTGGGCAAAGCCTTCCGGTTGGCCTTTTTCGCGTCGTTATTTTCCATTTTCCTCTTCCTCCTTCAGATAGAAAACTTCCTCCACCGCCACGCCGCAGACCTTCGCGATGGTCAGGGCCAGGGTGACCGAGGGAGAATAGTCCCCCCGCTCGATGAGGCTGATGGTCTGCCGGGAGACGCCGCAGAGCCGGCCCATCTCCTGCTGGTTCACGTTCAGGGCCGCCCGCCGCTCCTTCAGCCGGTTGCACAGGATCATAGCATACCTCCGTTGACAATCTTCTTTGTCTTATTGACAAATATCCTTGTCATTTTGAATTATACTCTTGTCATTCCTTGCTGTCAATAGGTAGATATAAAAAAGTCCCGCAGGCGTCGCCTGCGGGTCTTTTGCGCGTTATTATTTTACCGCTCGTAATGGTGGGCCTGCTGGAGGACCATCTCCTTGACTTTCATCAACCGCACCTTGGTGGCAGACTCGTTCTCCGCCAGCTTCATGGTGATATAGCGGATGTTCTCCTGCAGTTCCGGGATCATCACGTATTCCAGAGCGTTGACCCGGCGGCGGGTCTTCTCGATGTCCTCTGCCAGCAGCTGCATGGTCTTCTCCACCTCCGCCAGCTCCAGCATATCGTTGAACACGTCGTAGAGCTGCCGGAGCGCGTCGTCCAGCTCGCCGCTGGTCTGGGCAAAGCCGTAGGGAAGCTGGCCGCTCTCGTCCGGGGACTGCTGGTCGAAGTGGTACACCGGCACGTTCACGCTCATGATGTTCTTGTGGGACACGTCCAGCTCCATCCGCTGCCGGGCATAGAGCAGGCTCTGTTCCAGCATCTCCGGGCTCATGACGGCGCTGGCCATGCTCATGGCGGCAAAGGCACCGGACAGCCCCTCGTCCACCTTCTCCCGCAGGACCTTGTTGCGGCGGACGATGTCCATGAACTGGCGCATCTCCTCGTCCCGCTTGTCCTTTAAGAGCTTGTGGCCGCGGCTGGCGGTACGGAGCCGTCCCTTCAGCTGGTTCAGCACCATCCGGGTCGGCGTCACGGCACTTTTAGGCATAAAATCACCTCACAGTGACCGCATGAACGGTCATTCTTCCTCTGCCTTCTTGGGCATATACTTCTCGATCTGCTCCACCTTCAGGCGCTTCAGCTCGCTGCGGGGCAGCAGGCTCAGAAGCTCCCAGCCCAGGTCCAGGGTCTCGATGATGGACCGGTTGGTCTGGTTGCCCTGGTTGACGTAGCGCTGCTCGAACTCGTCGGCGAATTTGGCGAACTTCTTGTCCGTCTCGGAAAGGGCCGCCTCGCCCAGGATGGTCATCAGCTCCTTGGCCTCCTTGCCGGCGGCATAGGCGGAGAAGAGCTGGTTCATGGTCCCGGCGTGGTCCTCGCGGGTCCGGCCCTCGCCCACGCCCTTGTCCTTCAGACGGGAGAGGCTGGGCAGTACGTCCACCGGGGGCACGATGCCCTTGCGGTGCAGCTCACGGGAGAGGATGATCTGGCCCTCGGTGATATAGCCGGTCAGGTCGGGGATGGGGTGGGTCTTGTCGTCCTCGGGCATGGTGAGGATGGGGATCATGGTGATGGAGCCCTTCTTCCCCACACGCCGGCCGGCGCGTTCATAGAGCGTCGCCAGGTCGGTATACATGTAGCCGGGATAGCCGCGGCGGCCGGGGACTTCCTTCTTGGCCGCGGAGACCTCACGCAGGGCCTCGGCGTAGTTGGTGATGTCGGTCAGGATGACCAGCACATGCATGTCCTTCTCGAAGGCCAGGTACTCCGCCGCCGTCAGGGCCATACGGGGGGTGGAGATGCGCTCCACGGCGGGGTCGTTGGCAAGGTTGGAGAACACCACGGTGCGGTCGATGGCGCCGGTGCGCCGGAAGTCGTTGATGAAATACTCCGACTCCTCGAAGGTGATGCCGATGGCGGCAAAGACCACCGCGAAGCTCTCGTCGGTGCCCAGCACACGGGCCTGACGGGCGATCTGGGCGGCCAGGGCCGCGTGGGGCAGGCCGGAGCAGGAGAAGATAGGCAGCTTCTGGCCCCGGACCAGGGTATTGAGGCCGTCGATGGTGGACACGCCGGTCTGGATGAACTCGGCGGGGTAGGCCCGGGCGGAGGGGTTCATGGGCAGGCCGTTGATGTCCTCATACTTCTCCGGCAAAATGGCGGGGCCGCCGTCGATGGGCTCGCCCATGCCGTTGAAGACCCGGCCCAGCATGTCCTCGGAAACGCCCAGCTGCAGGGGGTGGCCCAAAAAGCGGACCTTGGAGCCGGCCAGGTTGATGCCCTGGGCGCTCTCGAACAGCTGGACCACGGCCACGTCGCCGTCTACCTCCAGCACCTTGCAGCGGCGCTTTTCCCCGTGGGGCAGCTCGATCTCCGCCAGCTCGTCGTAGGTGACGCCCTCCACGTTTTTGACCATCATAAGAGGGCTGGCGATCTCGCTGATCGTCTGATATTCCCGGATCACTGGTCCTCACCTCCCGCTGAAAGCTTCTGGATCTGCTTTTTCATATCTTCTTCGATCTTGCCGTACTCCTCGGCGTACTTGTCGGGAGCGACCATCTTGGCCCGGCCGATGATCTCCCGGGCGGGGATGGAGAACAGGCCGTTCATGTCCGCGCCCTTGGCCATGGCCTCCCGGCACAGCTCGTCATATTTGATGATGAGGCCCAGGAGCCGGAACTGCTTGTCGTAGGAGGAATAGGCGTCCTCGTCCACGAAGGCGTTCTGCTGCAAAAAGTCCTCCCGGAGCATCTTGGCGGTCTCCAAAGTCATCTGGTCGGCGTCGGAAAGACTGTCGCGGCCCACCAGCTTCACGATCTCGTTGAGGCTCTCCTCCTCCTGGAGGATGGCCATGGCCTTGTCACGCAATGCCATGAAGCCGGGGAACTGCTCGTCGTACCAGTCCTTCAGGGTGTCCACATACAGGCTGTAGGACGTCAGCCAGTTGATGGCCGGGAAGTGACGGGCATAGGCCAGGGAGCTGTCCAGGCCCCAGAACACCTTGACGATGCGCATGGTTGACTGGCTGACGGGCTCGGAGGTATCGCCGCCCGGGGGGGACACGGCGCCGATGGCGGTGATGGAGCCCTGACGGCTGTCGGAGCCCAGGCATTCCACCACGCCGGCCCGCTCGTAGTACTGGGCCAGGCGGCTGGCAAGGTAGGCGGGGTAGCCCTCCTCGCCGGGCATCTCCTCCAGACGGCCGCTCATCTCACGCAGGGCCTCGGCCCAGCGGGAGGTGGAGTCGGCCAGGACGGCCACGTCGTAGCCCATGTCCCGGAAGTACTCGGCAATGGTGATGCCGGTGTAGATGCTGGCCTCACGGGCCGCCACGGGCATATCGGAGGTGTTGGCGATGAGCACGGTCCGCTGCATCAGGCTCTCGCCGGAGCGGGGGTCCTTCAGCTCGGGGAACTCCATCAGCACGTCGGTCATCTCGTTGCCCCGCTCGCCGCAGCCGATGTAGACCACGATGTCCACGTCGGACCACTTGGCCAGCTGGTGCTGGACCACGGTCTTGCCGCTGCCGAAGGGGCCGGGCACGGCGGCCGTGCCGCCCTTGGCGATGGGGAACAGGGTGTCGATGACACGCTGGCCGCTGTTCATGGGCCGGCTGGGCATGTACTTGTGCTTATAGGGCCGGGCCACGCGCACAGGCCACTTCTGCATCATGGTGACCTTGTGTTCGCCGCCCTTTTCGTCCTTCACAACAGCCACGGTCTCGTCCACGGTGTACTTGCCGCCGGAGATGGACTGGATGACGCCGGTAACGCCCACGGGGACCATGATCTTGTGCAGGATCGCGGTGGTCTCCTGGACCGTGCCCAGCACGTCGCCGGGCTTCACAACATCGCCCTTCTTCACCGCGGGGACGAAGTCCCACTGCTTTTTGCGGTTCAGGCTCGCCACTTCCACGCCGCGGGCGATGGTGTCGCCGGTGGCGTCGCGGATCTCCGTCAGGGGGCGCTGGATGCCGTCGTATATATTGGTCAGCAGTCCGGGCCCCAGCTCCACGCTCAGGGGCGTGCCGGTGGTCTCCACCTGGGCGCCGGGCCCCAGGCCGGAGGTCTCCTCATAGACCTGGATGGAGGCGCTGTCTCCCTTCATCTGAAGGATCTCGCCGATCAGGCGCTGGCCGCCCACGCGCACCACGTCGGAGACGTTGGCGTCGGCAAGGCCGGTGGCCACGACCAGCGGGCCGGAAACTTTTGTGATCGTTCCGCTCATGCTTTGACCTTCTTTCGGTAAAAATGTGCCTTCCCAAGAAGGAGTGATATCTTACTATTAAAGGATATTGACGCCCACGGCCCGCTCCACCGCGGCCTGCAGGGCCGACTGGCCCAGGCCCAGGGAGCCGTCCTTGCCGGGGATGAGGATCACCGCGGGACGGGGCACGTCCTTGAAGCGGTCGATGTCCGCTTTCAGGGCCTCCGCCAGGTTCTCCTCCAGATAGATGATGGCGTACTCGTCCGGCTGGTCGGCCTTGGTGATGGCCCTGAATATCTTATGGGCCTCCTCCGGCTGGCGCACGGGGAATGTGTCCAGGCCCAGGGCCTTGAAGCCGATGACCGTGTCCGGGCTGCCGATGACGGCGATCTTATACATAGCTCACACGCAACCTTTCCCGCAGCGTCTCCGGCGCCACGCCGCCCCGCTTGCCCAGCAGTACCATCCGGGCCGCGGTGATCTCCGCCTCGAGGCTGGCAAGATACGCCACCGCCACCTCCGGGCCGAAGCTTACACGCTTGGCGGCCGTTAGGTACTCCGTGAGCACGTTGTCGCAGGCCCGCTCGAAGGCGGCCAAAGGCGCGCCCTCCACGGACTGCTGCCCAAGCTCGGCGCAGGCGGCCAGCGCCCGGTCGTGGAACACCTCGGTCACGGCCTCGCCGTAGACCCGGCACACGCTCTCCGCCGACACATTGCCGCCGGGGATCACCGCCGTGCGCAGAAGTCCCTCGTCCATGTGCCCCCGCAGGCAGCGCACCGCGCTGCGCAGGTTTGCCACGTCGATGTTGAGGCGCACATAGCCGGTGTAGAACCCGGTGGACAGGGTCTTGGTGAGGGAGAGCATCTCGGCGAAGTAGGCCTTGTCCAGGCCCATATCCGCCAGCTGGGGGTTGGCCGTGCGGGCCAGGGTGGTCCTTGCCTCCCGGATGGCCGCGGCCAGGGCCGGCGGCACCTCCTGCCAGGCGTCGTTCCGGTACGCCTCCGTGAGCGTCTCGGGCGCCACCCGGCCGCAGGAGGACAGAAGCCGCATGGGCTCCTCCCCGCCCTCGCCCTTCACCAGGACCTTGGCGTTGTGGTAGTCGTATTTCAGGCGGTAGGCGGTGACCAGATCCTTCTCCGGACAGAGCTTTTCAAACTCCGCGAGAAATTCCGTCCGCCGCTGGGCGAACGCCTCCTCCAGCTGGGCGTCCGCCGCCCCGGCGAGGTCCGGAAACCCGCACTCCGTCAGGGTCTTGGCCGCCTCGTCAAAGTCCGCCGCCTCCACCATCTGTTCCAGCCGCTTCTCCCCCAGCAGGGAATTTTCCCTTGCCCGGATGTAGGTGGACAGGAACAGGTAATCGGTACTTTTCACTTTTGACAAGTCAGTACCTCCTCAATCATGCCTATTGATCTGGCCGCTCAGCCAAACAGCGCCGCCGCCACGTCGGAGGCCATGTCCTCCCGCGCCTGGGCCATCAGGGCCTCCAGGGTGCAGTTGACGGACACGCTCCCCTGCCGGACCACCAGGCCCTTGGAAAAGCTGCCGTCGGTGCTGGCGAGGGTGAGCCCGCCCTTCTTGCCGGCGGCCTTCAGGGCGGCGTTGGCCTTGTCGACGACCTTCTTGCCGATGGCCTTTTTATCGGCGGCGGAGAGGACGATCTCCTCCGTGCCGTCCACGGCGGCCCGGGCGGCCAGCCCCGCCAGGAAGGAGACATACGCCTCCCCCTCCATGGCGTTCAGCTTCTTCTCCGCCCTGTCGAAGGCGTCGGCCACGATGGACTGCTTGAAGCTGAGAACGCTCTTGCGGGCCTCCATGTCGGCGGTCTTCGCCAGACGCTGGACACGGTCCTCCGCCGAGGCCACGCCCTGGCGGACCTTCTCCCAATAGCCCTCCTGGGCCTTCTTCTCGCCCTCGGCCTTGATGGCCTCACACTGGGCCTTCGTCTCCTGGGCGATACGGGCGGCGTCCGCCACGGCCTCCGTCTCGATACGGGCCGTGATCTTGTCGATGCCGTTCATCTCGTTTATCCTTTCGCGCCCCTTACAGCCACAGCAGCATCAGCATGGAGGCCAGCAGGGAAAGAATGGCGTAGAACTCCACGATGCCGCAGAGGATCAGGCCCTTGGACCAGTCGTCGGGCTTCTTGGCCAGGATGTTGATGGAGCCGGCGGCCACGCGGCCCTGGGCGATGGCGGACAGCAGGCCGCCCAGCGCCATGGGCATGCAGGCCACGAAGTACTGCAGGCCCTCCTGCACGGTCAGGTCCACATTGCCGCTCATCATGCCGATGCGGATGAGGCAGAAGAACCAGACAACCAAGCCGTACAGGCCCTGGGTACCGGGCAGCAGCTGCAGGACCATGACCTTACCGGACTTGGAGGGGTCCTCGGCCAGAAGGCCGGTGCCCGCCTCGCCGGCGATGCCGGTGCCCTTCGCGGAGCCCACGCAGCTCAGGCCAACGGCCAGACCAGAGCCCAGCAGCGCCAGCGCCAGGCCGCCAAAGGATTCGAAGAAACTCATGTGATTGTCCTCCTTGTTATTCTTTCACTATGTCTACGAATTTTGTTTCCATATCTAAAGGACGGAAGGGCTTGCCGCCGTCCTCATAGAACCGTCCGAAGAACTCCAGGCACTGCAAACGCATGTCATGCACGAAGCAGCCCAGGATGTTCAGCGCGAAGTTGAGAGCGTTGCCTATCATGGAGATGAGCACGAAGGTGAACACGTTGCCGGTGATGCCGCCAAGGGTGTTGAACACCTGGGCGATGACCGCGCCGGCCAGCATCAGGGCCATCAAGCGGGAATAGGAGAGGATGTCGCTGAAATAGCCCGTGATGTTGTTATAAAGGGAGCCGCCCACGCCCGTGAGCGTGCTCATGACGATCTTCACCGGGCCGCCGCCGTTCTTCACGGCCTTGAGGGCGCTGCCAACGACCAGCATCACGCCGCCGATGATGAGCCCGATGGGGGTCTTCAGCCCCGCGAACAGGCCCAGGCCAACGAGGATGACGGTCCAGGTGCCCTCCTCGAAGAGAGCCCCCAACTTGTCCCCGTCCTTACACTTTTTCCAGGCGCTCACCGCCATGCCGGTGAGGATCTGGACCACGCCCAGGGCCAGAGAGCCCACCAGCACCGCCAGCGCGTCGTCCAGAGGACTGAACAGGGCGGGCAGGGCAAAGGTGCTTTCCGGGTTTATGATCTTTAAAAGCTGGGGGATGAAGTCCCCGAAGAAGCCGCCGGTGATGGCCCCGAAGAAGAAGGTGCTTATGCCGCACAGGCCTAAGAGCGGGAACAGGTTCCGCACCGTGGGACCCCGGGGCTTCGCCTTCTTCACCACGATCAGGCTTATGAGCATCATGATGAGGCCGTAGCCCATGTCCGCCATCATCATGCCGTAGAACAGGATGAAGAACGGCGCCATCAGGGGGTTGGGGTCCACGCCGGTATAGGCCGGCAGGGCGTACATGTCGGTGACCATGTTCAAAGGCCGGGTGACGGGGTTGTTTTTCAGCTTCACCGGCACGTCGGGGTATTCCTCCTCGGTGGGGTCGGCATACTCATAGGCGCAGTCAAAGCTCTTGAGGCAATCGGTCAGCGCCGCCTCGTCCTCCGCGGGGAACCAGCCCTCCAGGGCCACCACGCTGTCCGTGCCCCGCAGCCGTTCGGCGGCCTCCGCCTCGGCTGTCTCGGTGGCGAGTCTATCGGCACTCAGGCGCAGAGAGCCGGTCTTCGCCTTCTCCTGGCCGATCTTCGCCTCCAGGTCCTTCTTCTGCACGTCCAGCTCCGCCAGCTTCCGCTTCCGGGCGTCGATGTTCTCCGCGGCGGTGCCGGTGACGCCGGGGAAGGACACGGGGGTGCACCCCACGCCCCGCATGGCGTCCAGCACGGCGGCCATCTCGTCCTTCCGGGCGATAACGAGGAAGCACTTCTGCTGCTCGTCCTGGCTGACCAAAATGAGCTGCACCAGCTCCGTGGCGCTCTCGGCGGCGTCCGCCACCGACTCCATGTCCACCTGGGCGGGCACGTTGGCCAATGTCACGGCGCAGGTCTTGGTCCCCTCGGTCTCCAAAGGCAGGTCCAAGGCCTCCCAGGGCCGCAGGGACTCTATCTCGTCCCGGATGCGGACCTGGTCCGCGGCGATGCGCCGCAGCTGGCTGTCCCAGGAGTTTATCTCCCGGGCCAGGGCCACGTCCGATTCCAGGGCCTTCTCATCCAGAAAGTCCGCCTCGGACACCTCTGGCCGGGGGGAGAGCATCTTTCTCTTCTCCGGGGCATAGTGGGCCATGACCTTCAGGGCGGCGTCCATCTCCGCCTCCCGGCCCCGGGCCTCCGTCAGCCCCGCGTGCTCCGGGCGCAGGACCTCCGCGGCCTCGGGGTCTTCCAGCATGCCCTCCGGCTCATGGACCTCCACGCAGCCCAGACGCAGAAGCTGGCGCATCAGCTCGTCCCGCTGCTCACGCAGGGCGATGACGCGCAGCTTTTTCATCTTCACGATGGCCATCAGCCGTTCACGATCCTTTCCACGATCTTGTCCACGACCTCATCCATTTTCTTGTCGGCACGGGCCTTCATGGCCGCCTCCCGGTTGCGGGTGTTGGACGCCAGCACGCCCGCGTCCTCCTTCGCCTTGTCGTCGGCCTTGCGGATCAGGTCCTTGATCTCGGACTCCGCCTTTCCGTCGGCGGCGGCCATAGCCACCTTCACCGCGGACTGGGCGTCCTCCACGGCCTTGCGTGCCTCCGCCTGGGCGGCGGCACGGATCTGGCGGGCCTTCTCCTCGGCCAGGGCGATGGTATCCAGCGCCTCCAATGACATATTCGAGCACCTCCCGACCTGTCGGTCTTTTCAGCGTTTTGTCTGTAGTTTATATATACAAAATATAGTAGCCCTACCTTTCTATAATACACGGACTTGCCCCTCGTTGCAATAGGAAATTGCCAATTTTGCCCGTTTTTTCACAAAAACACTTATGCACTGTGAACAGTTGCACGCAAGCGAAATTTCACGTATAATAGGCGAACGAGGTGGAAAGAGACATGAACCAAGCGCAAAAGCCGCCGGCACGGCCTGCCGGCGCCGTCAAAGAGGCCTTCATCACATCCGTGCCCGTCATGGCGGGGTACGTGGTGCTGGGCATCGGCTTCGGCATCCTGCTGCACGACGCGGGCTACGGGGTAGCCTGGTCCTTCGCCATGGCTCTTCTTATCTACGCCGGCTCCATGCAGTATGTGGGCGTGGGGCTTCTGGCCGGGGGCGCGTCGGTGATCACGGCCATACTGACCACCGTCATGGTCAACGCCCGGCATCTTTTTTACAGCGTATCCATGATCGAGCGCTACCAAAACGCGGGGAAATATAAGCCCTACCTCATCTTCGCCCTGACGGACGAGACCTACTCTCTTCTCTGCGACGGCAAGGTCCCGGCGGGGGCGGACCCGGACAAATACCGGTTTCTGGTGTCCCTGTTCGACCAGTGCTACTGGGTGGCGGGCTGCGTGCTGGGGAGCATCCTGGGCGCGGCGCTTCCTTTCAACACCGCGGGCATCGAGTTTTCCATGACCGCGCTTTTCATCGCGTCCTTCACCCAGCAGTGGCTGGACTCCCATGAACACACCCCCGCGGTGGTGGGGCTCGTTGGGAGCCTCGCGTGCCTTCTCCTGTTCGGCCCGGACGATTTCCTCATCCCCGCCATGCTGGTGATCACAGCGTCGCTGACGGCGCTGCGGCCCCGCCTCAGCGGAAAGGGGACGGCGAAATGAGCGGGAACATCCACGCCGCGGCGCTGGTGGCCGCCATGAGCATCGTCACCATTCTCCTCAGGGCCCTGCCCTTTCTCATCTTCCGCCGGGGAAAGCGGATCCCCGCCTATGTGGCCTATCTGGGCCAGGTGCTGCCCCAGGCCATCATCGGCATGCTGGTGATATACTGCCTGAAGGACATGACCTTCGCCCAGGCCCCCTACGGTCTGCCGGAGCTCATCGCCGCCGCAGCGGTGGTAGCTTTGCAGGTCTGGCGGAAAAACTCCCTCATAAGCATCCTCTCCGGCACGGCCATCTATATGATACTCATCCGGCTCATCTGACCGGACCCCATAAAAACGGAGACGGGAACCCATCCCGTCTCCGTTTTCTTATACCCCTGCGCCGATGGCCTCTTTGCCCGCCTCCATGGCCTCCCGGCCGGCGCTCTTGGCCAGCATCTTCAGCGCCTCATAGGCCGCGGCGCGCATCTTCTCGTCCATGCCCGCCACGGACTTGACCATGCTCCAGGCCGCGCCCATCCAGTTCTCCTTCATCTCGTGCATGGTGCTCATCTGGGTGTCCGTCAGCACCGTGTACACCGTGTCCACGAAGCCCTCGAACTGCTCCGGGGTCATGTCCTTGGTCCAGTCCTTGATGGTGGCGTCCACGAACCGGCTGCTGCCGGTGACGGTCTCCAGGGCCACGAACCCGGCGCCCAGCACCTCCCAGGAGTAGATGTCGTGCTGGCTCAGGCCCGACTCGGTGGAGTGGACCACCGTGTGGCCCTCCGGGTGGCCCATGAGCATGCCCACCACGGAGGACTGGGGCACGAAGGTATGTATCCGCTCCCGGATGGCCTGGTAGCCGTCCGTGTCGATGATGTTGTCGTAAAAGCCCGGGCCGTCGTAGTTATAGACCGCGTCTATCTTATCCTGCACATCCTTGCCGCAGAAGGCCCCGGCGTATACCGCGAGATTCCCGCCCTTGGAGTGGCCGCACAGGATGAGCCGGCCGCCCACCTTCTCCCAGATGCGGTCCACATAGTCCGCCGCCAGCTTCTGGCCCGGCACCGGGCAGCGGAAGGACATGTTCATGTCCTCCTTCCAGCCGATGACCGTGCTGTCCGTGCCCCGGAACACGATGGCGCAGAGGTCCTCGTCCAGCCGCACTGTCACGGCGGAGAACTGGGTCTGCAATACGTCGTCCAGGACGTTGCCGTGAAAGCCCACTTCCAGCGCTCCGTACCGGCCGCTGGCCGCCAGAGCCGGCAAGAGCTCGTTGTCCCGCTGCCTCCAGTGCTCCCCCACCTTCAGGTTCGTGTCCGCCATGGCCTGGGCCGCCAGGTCGCGGATGGAGATGAACCGCTTGGGCAGCGGCTGGGTGAAGCTCTCAAAGGGTACATAGGCGAACCGGGACAGGATCATCCCGTCGATCTCGTTGAAGGGGCTCTGCCGCAGGGTAAGGTCCCCCCGCCAGGCAAGGTAATCGAATAGGTCGGCCATAGTCTCTCCCTCCCTTAAAGACAGTTCTCGCAGTAGGCCGCCGGGTCAAACCGGTCCAGCGGGCTGCCGCTCTTTAAATACAGCGGGTGATGGGGGTGGCCCCGCTTGGACCGGGGCCCGGCGGTGTACCACACCGCCCCGTATTGCCGTCCCAGGTCCAGCATATCCATGAGGCAGTCCTTTAAGTACCCCCGCGTTTCTATAATATTTCCCCAGGCAGCCCAGACGGCGGGGGCCGCGCCGGCGTGGGCCAGCACGTATTCAAAAGCCGCCATGTTCTCCCGGTGCAGGGCCGGGTTCATCTCCCGCTCCATGTCCTGGGGTCTCGTGGCCCGCTGGGCGTAGACGTTGAACATGATGAAGCTGTCGAAGCCGTTGGCGGCGGCGATGCGCTCCACGCTCTTCAATGTGGGGTCCAGGTTCCCCGGCTCCGCGGTGGAGGGGTTGATGCCGATGCAGATAAGGGGATGGGCCCCCCGGGTGCCCAATATGTACCGGTAGTCCGCGTAAAAATCCGGCACGTAGAGCCACTTCTCCCTGTCGTAGCCGTCCCCCTGCCCGGACCGAGCCATGGCCTCGTCAAAGGTCAGCAGGTCCAGCGCCGCCGTGGGCGCCGACGGGATATGCATGGTATCGCCCCCTTTCGCCCTGCCATTATAATTGACAGGAGCGGAAAAGGGAAGTAAAATCAACAAAATAACGAAGGGAGGCGCGTCCATGGGTCCGGAGATACTGGCGCCCGCCGGGGGCGAAGAGCAGCTTTTGGCCGCGGTCCGCTGCGGGGCGGACAGCGTATACTTGGGCACGGCCTCCTTCAACGCCCGGCGGAACGCCGCCAACTTCTCCCCGGAGGCCCTGGCCGAAGCTGTCCGTTACTGCCGCACCCACGGGGTGAAGGTCTACGTGACCGTGAACACTTTGGTTACGGAGGACGAGCTGCCCGCTTTGGAGCAGACGGCGAACGCCGTCGCCGCCGCCGGGGCATACGGGGTCATATTGCAGGACATGGCCGCCCTGCAGCTTTTCCGGGACAAGTACCCCGCCCTGCACCGGGTGGCCTCCACCCAGACCGCCGTCCACAATGTGGACGGGGCGAGGTTTTTGCAGGACGCGGGCTTCGACAGCTTCGTCCTGGCCCGGGAGCTTACCCTGGCGGAGATGGAGAGGATATGCGCCGCCGTGGATATCCCGGCGGAGGCCTTCGTCCACGGGGCCCACTGCATGAGCCTGTCCGGGGCCTGCACCCTCTCCGCCATGCTGGGAGGCCGCAGCGGCAACCGGGGCCTGTGCGCCCAGCCCTGCCGCCTGGACTGGAAGTGCGGCAAGGGAGATCACGTGCTGTCCTTAAAGGACATGAGTCTCATCGACCACATCCGGGCGCTCTCAAACGCCGGGGTGGCGACACTGAAGATCGAGGGCCGGATGAAGCGGCCGGAGTACGTGGCCGCCGCCGTCACCGCCTGTAAGTGCGCCCGGGAGGGCCGACCCTACGACAGGGACACCCTGGCCGCGGCCTTCTCTCGCAGCGGCTTCACCAACGGCTACCTCACCGGCAAACGGGATAAAAGCATGTTCGGCTTCCGCACCAAAGAGGACGTGACCGCGGCGGCAGTTGCCCTGCCCGGGCTCGCCGCCCTGTACCGGAAGGAGACGCCCCTCGTCCCCGTGGACATGGCCTTTTCCATGACAGCGGACAGCGCCCGCCTCACCGTCACCGACGGGACGAACACCGTCACCGTCGAGGGCCCCGTCCCTGAGGCCGCCGTCAACCGGCCTTTGGATGCCGACCGGACCCGGCAGAATCTTGAAAAGACCGGCGGGACACAATATTATGTTAACTTTTTTCAGGCAGATATCGCCCCTGGCCTGACCCTCCCCGCCGCGGCCTTGAACGGCATGCGCCGGGCGGCGCTGGCAAAACTGGACGATGCCCGGGGTGCGGTCCCGGAGATGTCCCCCGGTCCCTATGCGCCCATCGTTTCTGAGCAGCGCTCCCACCCGTCCCCCTCTCCCCTGTGGGCCCGGTTCTATACCCCGGAGCAGATAGCGGGCGCGGATGCCCTGGAACGACTGATACTCCCGATCGACGCCCTTACGCCTGCCCTGCTGGATACGTACGGGGACAAGCTCACCGCGGAGCTGCCGGCGGCATCGTGGCCGGAGGACGAGGCCGCCTCGGAAGACCGTCTGACCTTCCTGAAGGCCGCCGGCCTCCGGGAGGTCTGGACGGACAACGTCTACGGCATAGCCTTGGGCAAGCGCCTGGGCCTCACAGTCCGGGGCGGGTTCGGGCTCAATATCGCCAACGCCCAGGCGATCAATTTTTATGTAAACCAAGGTCTCGCCAGCCTCACCCTGTCCTTTGAGCTGCCTATGAAGAAGCTCCGGGCCTTGGACGGGCCCATCTCCTGGGGCATCGCCGCCTACGGCCATCTGCCCCTGATGCGGTTCCGGAGCTGCCCCGTCCGGGCCAATATGGGCTGCGCCGCCTGCGGCGGCCGGGGCGAGCTCACCGACCGAAAGGGTATCGCATTCCCGGTGGAGTGCGGCGGCAGGAAATACGCCAGCCTCCTCAACAGCGTGCCCCTGCACGTTGCCGATAGGGACGATTCTGGGGACTGGCGGCTATTGTGGTTCACCCGGGAGACGCGGTCCCGCTGCGCCGCTGTGATACGGGAGTTTCAGGAGGGTCTGCCCTCCCCTCTGCCCCGCACCGGCGGGCTCTACTACCGCGAACTTCTGTAGACCTCTTCCCCCGCATAGCATGTACTATCCGTAACGTCAGGAGGTGTGCCCATGGGCCTTTGGGAGCTGTTCATACTGGCGCTGGGCCTGTCCATGGACGCCTTTGCGGTGAGCATCTGCAAGGGCCTGAGCCTGGGCAGATCCATCGGCGCCAAACACATGGCCATTGCCGGGGCCTGGTTCGGCGGGTTCCAGGCGCTGATGCCCCTCATCGGTTTCTTCCTGGGCCGGTTCTTCGCGGAGATCATCACCGCCTATGACCACTGGGTGGCCTTCATCCTGCTGGCGGTCATCGGCGGAAAGATGATATGGGAAGCCCTGGACCCGGCCTCGGCGGAGGATGTGGACGGGGCCATGGACGTAAAGACCATGTTCCTGCTGGCCGTGGCCACCAGCATCGACGCCTTGGCGGTAGGGGTCACCTTCGCCTTTCTGGACGTGAGCATCCTCCCGGCGGTACTGTTCATCGGCGTCACCACCTTTGTCTGCTCCGCCGCCGGGGTGAAGGTTGGCAGCGTCTTCGGCGCCCGGTACAAGAAGAAGGCGGAGCTCTGCGGCGGCGTGGTGCTGGTGCTTATCGGCCTAAAACTCCTGCTGGAGGGGCTTGGGATTTTGTGATAAATGCCGATTTTGCAATTTGCACTGTAAAAAAATGCAAAAAAGTGTATAATTCAAGTGTAACTAAGGAAAAAGCGAGGCGTTACCATGGACGAGAATGCAAAAAACTTTATCCTTGACTTCGTCGCGGAGGACATCGGCCCCGGCGGCCGCTTCGAGGGCCGGCAGGTGCACACCCGCTTCCCGCCCGAGCCCAACGGCTACCTGCACATCGGCCACTGCAAGGCCCTGTGCATCGACTTCGGCACGGCGGAGCGCTTCGGCGGCATCACCAACCTGCGCATGGACGACACCAACCCCGCCAAGGAGGACACCGAGTACGTGGACGCCATCAAGGAGGACATCCACTGGCTGGGCTTCGACTGGGGCGACCGGTTCTTCTACGGCAGCGACTACTTTGAAAAGACATACGAGCTGGCGGAGGGCCTGATCAAAAAGGGCCTGGCCTATGTCTGCGAGCTGACCCCGGAGCAGTTCCGGGAGTACCGGGGCGACGTGGGCACCCCTGCCCGCAGCCCCTGGCGGGACCGGCCCATCGAGGAGAGCCTGGACCTGTTCCACCGCATGCGGGACGGGGAATTCCCCGAGGGCAAATATACCCTGCGGGCAAAAATAGACCTGGCCTCCGGCAACTTCAATATGCGCGATCCGGTGCTGTACCGCATCCGCTACATCGAGCACCACCGCCAGGGGACGAAGTGGTGCGTCTTCCCCATGTACGACTTTGCCCACCCCATCCAGGACGCCCTGGAGGGCATCACCCACTCCCTGTGCTCCCTGGAGTATGAGGATCACCGGCCGCTGTACGACTGGGTCATCAACAACGTGGATGTGCCCTCGAAGCCCCGGCAGATCGAGTTCTCCCGCCTGGGCATCAACTACACCGTCATGAGCAAGCGCAAGCTCCGCAAGCTGGTGGAGGAAAAGTATGTCTCCGGCTGGGACGACCCCCGCATGCCCACCCTGTGCGGCCTGCGCCGCCGGGGCTATACCCCCACCTCCATCCGCACGTTCATCAACCGCATCGGCGTTTCCAAGGTCACCAGCACGGTGGAATACGGCTTTTTGGAGCACTGCCTGCGGGAGGAGCTGAACCTCTCCGCCCCCCGGCGGATGGCGGTGCTGCGCCCCGTGAAGCTCATCATCACCAACTACCCCGCCGATAAGACCGAGACCTTCCAGATCGAGAACAACAACCTGGACGAGGCCGCCGGGACCCGGCCCGTGACCTTCAGCCGGGAGCTGTGGATCGAGGCGGAGGACTTCATGGCCCAGCCCGTGCCCAAGTATAAGCGCCTCTACCCCGACGGCCCCGAGTGCCGCCTCAAGGGCGCATACCTCATCAAGTGCACCGGCTGCGAAACGGATGAGAACGGAAACGTCACCGCCGTGCTGGCGGAATACGACCCCGACTCCCGGGGCGGCGACCCTGCCGACGGCCGGAAGGTGAAGGGCGGCACCCTCCACTGGGTCAACGCCGCCGACGCCGTGGACGCGGAGATCAGGCTCTACGATAACCTCTTCGCCGACCCGGAGCCCGACGCGGCGGAGGACTTCCTCACCTGCCTGAACCCCGACTCCCTGGAGGTGCTCACCGGCTGCAAGGCGGAAAAATGCCTTGCCGGCGCCAAGGCCCCCGAAAGCTTCCAGTTCCTGCGCACCGGGTACTTCGCCGTGGACAACAAGGACTCCACCCCGGACCATCTGGTCTTCAACCGGGCCGTAGCATTGAAGGATACCTTCAAACCCAAAGCGTGAAACCGCACAGAATAACGCCCCGCTCACGGCCGTGAGCGGGGCGTTGGCGTATATGTTGGGCGCAGTCAAATAAACACTCTTTTCTTTTTCCTTCCCTCATGATATACTTTTTGTTAAGAAAGGTAGGTGAGCGGTATGCCCTATTCCGTGGACGAGCTGCGGCAGATCATTGACCCCATCGCCCGGCAGCACGGGATAAAGAGCGTCTCCCTCTTCGGCTCTTACGCCCGCGGCGAGTCTACCGCCGCCAGCGATGTGGACCTGAAAATAGAAAAAGGCGCACTGGAGACGCTGTATCAGCTCTGTGCCTTTCGCCTCGCCCTGGAGGACGCTCTCCATCTGCCTGTGGACCTGGTCACCAGCGACGCCTCTGACCCGGCCTTTCTGGGAGCCATTGCGAAGGAGGAGGTGTTGCTCTATCCTGGCCCGTGACAGACTGCTTTTGGAAAAGATCGTCAGCTACTGCCGCCGCATAGACGAGGACCTGTCCCGCTGCGGCAGAGACCCAGACGTCTTTCGGAACGACCACCTGTTCCAGGATGCCTGCTGCATGTGCATCGTGCAGATCGGCGAGCTGGTCGCCCAACTCTCGGATGAGGCCAAGGCGGAAGCCCCTTCCGTGCCTTGGCGTGTGATTAAGGACACGAGGAATTTCTATGTCCACGCCTACGGCGCCATCGACATTCCCTCCGTGTGGGAGACCCTCAACCGGGATATCCCTGCCCTGCGGCGCTCTTGCGAAGAGCTGCTCCAAAAACAATAAAACCATCCTGCGCCGCGGATGTCTGCCTGCGGCGCTGTTTTAAAGGACCCATTTTATGAACGTCTACGATTTTGACAAGACCATATACCCCCGGGACAGCACGGCCCAGTTCTACCTCTGGTGTCTGCGCCATTATCCCGGCACATGGCTCACCCTGCCCTGCACGGCCTGGGCCTTTGTCTGCCTGGGGCTCAAGCTCAAGCCCAAGACCGCCTGCAAGCAGATATTCTACCGCTTCCTCCGCCATGTGCCCGCCGCCGCGCCGGAGACCTTCTGGCGGGGGCATATCGGGGACATATGCCCCTGGTATCTGGCCCAGAAACGGCCGGACGACCTGGTCATATCCGCCTCCCCGGAATTTCTCCTGCGGCCCGCGGCCCGGGCGTTGGGCTTTGCCCTCATCGCCTCCCCCGTGGAGCAGGCCACCGGCCTGTACAAAGGGGAAAACTGCCACGGCCCGGAGAAGGTCCGCCGGTTCCGGGACGCCTACGGAAACGCCCCCATAGAGGGCTTTTGGTCCGATTCCCGGTCAGACACGCCCATGGCGGAGCTGGCGGAGCACGCGTATCTCGTCACCAAGACGGGCAGCATCCCCTGGTAGGACTGGAAACGTTTTCTAATATTTCCAATTTTTGGCTGATTGTCCAGGTTGTCGAAAAAAGATGCAAAATAAGCCGCAAACATCTTCGCAAATGTCAATTGAAAAAGGACGGGCCTGCATTGTACAATGAGTTATCGAAGGGCCGCTGGCCGACGGAGGTGTATTCCCCATGAGACTGCTGGAGGAACGTATCCTGCGGGACGGGAAGGTGCGCGCGGGCGGCATCCTGAAGGTGGACGCCTTTTTGAACCACCAGATGGACGTGGAGCTGTTCGGTGAGCTTGCCAAGGCCTGGCACGAGGCGTATAAGGACGACAACGTAACGAAAATACTGACTATAGAGGCATCCGGCATAGGGCTGGCCTGCATTGCGGCCCAGGAGTTCGGATGCCCTGTTTTATTCGCTAAAAAGACAAAGACCAAGAACATCGACGGTCAGGTCTACACCACCCGGGTGGCCAGCTACACCCACGGCTATGTGTACGACGTCATCGTGGCAAAGGACTACCTGCTGCCCACGGACCGGGTGCTGCTCATCGACGACTTCCTGGCCAACGGCGCGGCCCTGGAGGGGCTGTGCGACCTGGTTCATCAGGCGGGCGCCACCCTGGTCGGCGCGGGCATCGCCGTGGAAAAGTGCTTCCAGCCCGGCGGCAGGCGCCTCAGGGAGCAGGGCCTGCGCATCGAGTCTCTGGCCCGCATCGCGTCCATGTCGGACGACAGCCTTGTTTTTGAAAATTGACGGACAGGCCCTTCCCGGGGCTGCCCGTTATTTTATTTCGTATCCCCTAAAAAACATTATATTTAGGAGGCAAACATGAAAAAGTTCTTCTCCCTGCTGCTGGCCCTGTGCCTGGTACTGAGCCTGAGCGCCGCCGCCCTCGCCGCGGACGGTATCGCTCCCGAGGACCTGAAGATCGGCATGGTCTGCATCGGCGATGACAACTCCGGCTATGACATCGCCCACCTGACCGGTCTGAAGACCGCCATGGAGACCCTGGGCATCCCCGCCGAGAACATGATCCCCAAGTACAACGTCAGCGAGAGCGAACAGGCCGCCGACGCCTGCTACGACCTGGCGGAGAACGGCTGCCAGATCATCTTTACCGATTCCTACGGCCATCAGTCCTACACCCAGCAGGTGGCCAGCGAGTACCCTGAGATCCAATTCTGCGCCATGACCGGCGACACCGCGAACCTGTCCGGTCTGTCGAACCTTGCCAACGCCTTCAACCACACCTTTGAGTCCCGCTACGTCTCCGGCGTGGTGGCCGGCATGAAGCTGGCCGAGCTCATCGAAAACGGCGAGCTGTCCGACGAAAACTTTGACGCCGACGGCAACGCCAAGATCGGCTACGTGGGCGCTTTCAACTTCGCCGAGGTGGTCTCCGGCTACACCGCCTTCTTCCTGGGCATCCGCTCCGTCGTGGAGAACGTGCACATGGACGTGCGCTACACCAACTCCTGGTACGATCCCATCGCTGAGGCCGCCGCGGCCGACGCCCTGATGGCCGACGGCTGCGTCATCATCAGCCAGCACGCCGACTCCACCGGCGCCCCCTCCGCGGTCCAGGCCTATGCCGAGGCCGGCCACACCGTGTTCTGCGTGGGCTACAACATCGACATGCAGTCCGTGGCTCCCGACACCGCGCTGACCAGCGCCGGCAACGACTGGAGCAAGTTCTACACCTTCGCCCTGCAGTGCATGATCGACGGCGAGGACATCCCCCATGACTGGTCCGCCGGCTACAGCGAAGAGGCCAACTTCATCTTCCCCCTGAACCCCATCTGCGCCGAGGGCACCGCTGAGAAGGTGGCCGAGGTGGAGGCCGCTCTGGCCGACGGGAGCCTGCAGGTCTTCGACTGCTCCACCTTCACCGTGGAGGGCGAGCATCCCACCTCCTTCCTGGCCATCGACGTGGACGGCGACTTCGTGGGCGACGAGGGCGAGGCCATCCGGGACGGCGTGTTCTATGAGTCCGACCCCGAGCTGCGCTCCGCGCCTTACTTCTCCCTCCGCATTGATGGCATAACTGAGCTCAGCTAATGAACATATGACGGACAAGGCGCCGCGACCCTGAGCGGCGCCTTGCCTGTTTCTTCACTACCCATAAGGAGGAACCTCATGACGGACCAATTCGCCGTGCGCATGGTGAACATCACCAAGTCCTTCGGCACCATCCAAGCCAACAACAAGGTCTATCTTGAGCTGAGAAAGGGCGAGATACTGTCCCTGCTGGGCGAGAACGGCAGCGGCAAGACCACCCTCATGAACATGCTCTCCGGCATCTATTTTCCCGATGACGGCCAGATATATGTCAACGGCCGGGAGGTGACCATTGCCTCCCCCCACGACGCCTATAAGCTGGGCATCGGCATGGTTCACCAGCACTTCAAGCTGGTTGATGTGTTCACCGCGGCGGAAAACATCGCCCTGGGCCTGCCCGGGGGCGCCGTAGTGGACCGCCAGGCCATCGCCCAAAAGATACGGGATATCTGCGGCCGCTACGGCTTCGCGGTGGACCCGGACAAGAAGATATACGACATGTCCGTATCGGAAAAGCAGACACTGGAGATCGTGAAGACCCTCTACCGGGGCGCGGACATCCTCATTCTGGATGAGCCCACCGCGGTGCTCACCCCCCAGGAGACGGAAAAGCTCTTCTCCGTCATGCGCAATATGCGCGACGACGGCAAGAGCATCATCATCATCACCCATAAGCTCAACGAGGTGCTGGAGATATCCGACCGGGTCACGGTCCTGCGGAAGGGCGAGTACATCGGCGACATGAACACCGCCAAGGCGGACGCCCGGGCCCTCACCGACATGATGGTTGGCCGGACCGTGACGCTCAATATCCAGCGGGACGAGCCGGCGGCCCCCCAGCGGCGGCTGGAGATACGAAATCTCTCCGTCAAGGACAAGGAGGGCGTCACCCGCCTGGCGGACATCAACCTGGACGTCTACGCCGGGGAGATACTGGGCATCGCGGGCATATCCGGCTGCGGGCAGAAGGAGCTTTTGGAGTCCATCGCGGGCCTCCAGCCCACCCAGTCCGGCTCCAGCGTCCGCTACCGCCCCACGGGCCCGGAGGGCCCCGCGGATGAGCTGGTCGGCCAGAACCCCCGCACCATCGCGGAAAAGGGCATCCGCCTGGCCTTCGTCCCCGAGGACCGCTTGGGCATGGGTCTGGTGGCCAACATGACGCTGGTGGGCAACATGATGCTGAAGGAATACCGCTCCGGCAAGGGCCCCCTGGTGGAGCGGCGTCACCCCCATGAGCTGGCGGAACAGGTGGTCCGGGAACTGGAGGTGGTCACTCCCAGCATCGACACCCCCGTCCGGAAACTGTCCGGCGGCAACGTGCAGAAGGTGCTGGTCGGCCGGGAGATCGCCCTGCATCCCACGGTGCTCATGAGCGCCTACGCCGTCCGCGGCCTGGACATCAACACCTCCTACACCATCTACAGGCTCCTGAACGAGCAGAAAAAGGCCGGCGTGGCGGTCATCTACGTGGGCGAGGACCTGGATGTGCTGCTGCAGCTGTGCGACCGCATCGCGGTGCTGTGCGGCGGGCGGCTCAACGCCATCCTGGACGGCCGCACCGCCACCAAGGAACAGGTGGGCTATCTTATGACCAACATGAAGACCGACGGCGGGGAGGTGATCCAATGACCGAGCACGAGCCTCTATTCCATATCGCCCGGCGCAGCACCATCGCCTGGTACAAGGCCTGGCTCATCCGCCTGGCCGGGGCGGTGATGGCGCTGCTGGTATGCGCGCTGTTCATCTACGGCGTCACGAAGCTGAACCCGGTGAAGGTCTACGCCGCCATGTGGGAGGGCGCTTTCGGCTCCTCCCGGCGCATGTGGATCACCTTCCGGGATACCTCCATCCTGCTGTGCATCGGCGTAGGCCTGGCTCCGGCGTTTATGATGCGCTTTTGGAACGTGGGCGCGGAGGGCCAGGTGCTCATGGGCGGCTGCGCCACCGCGGCGGTGATGATCTATCTGGGCCGGAGCCTCCCTACCCCGGCGCTGCTGGCGCTGAGCCTCGTGGTGAGCGTGGCGGCCGGCGCCCTGTGGGGCATCGTCCCCGCCGTATTCAAGGCCCGGTGGAACACAAATGAGACCCTGTTCACCCTGATGATGAACTACATCGCCATCCAGGTCACCTGCTTTTTGGTCGCCAAGTGGGAGAGCCCTCCGGGCTCCAACTCCGTGGGCATCATCAACCAGCAGACCCAGGCCGGGTGGCTGCCCTC
>CANQMW010000015.1 GCA_947625045.1 uncultured Oscillospiraceae bacterium | reverse complement strand
AACGCCTCCACCGTCAGCATCTGGGGCGCGGCGGTGCTGTGCATCATCGTCAGCTTCATCTCCCCGCTGATGGCCTTTCTGCAGACCATCCCCTCCTGCGTCATGGGCGGCGTGTGCGTGGCCCTGTACGGCTTCATCGCCATGAGCGGCTTCAAGATGCTCCAGGGCGTGGACCTGAACAAAAACCGGAACCTGTTCGTGGCCTCCATCATCTTCATCACCGGCGTGGGCGGCCTGTCCGTCAGCTTCGGCGCCGTGGAGATCCGCACCGTGGCCTGTTCCCTGATCCTTGGCATCCTGGCCAACGTCATGCTCTCCAAAGAGAAGGACGAGGAAGAGACCGCCGCTTCCGGGGAAGAGTGAACCTTACGGGAGCGCCCCGCTGCCATGGGCGGCGGGGCCCCGCCGTAACAGGCGGGAAAGCCCGGACAGCACTTTTTGCAATCTAAAGAGCAGTCAGCACTATTTTCATTGCGGCCGGTTTTTAGTATAGTACCCCAAGAGGCCGCAGCCGGGAGGCGGACCCATGCGCATCGAACACATCGACATTGGGGAGATATCCCTTCCCCTGGCCCATCCCTTCAAGACCGCCCTGCGCACCGTGGAGCACGTGAACGACGTGGTCGTCCGGGTGCGGGGGGAGAACGGCCTGGAGGGCTATGGCGAGGCCCCCGCCACTGCGGTGATAACCGGGGAGACAAAGGGTTCCGTCGCCTGCGCTGTCCGGGACTTCATCGCCCCGGCCATCACCGGCATGGACCTGATGGACATGGACGCCGTCATGGAGAAGCTTCAGCGCTCCATGGTCCACAACACCTCCGCCAAGGCGGCGGTGGACATGGCCCTTTTAGACCTGTGGGGCAAGACGCTGAACGCCCCCCTCTGGCGGCTTTTGGGCGGGGCCAAACGGGAATTCGAGACCGATATCACCATCTCCGTAAACTCCGTGGATGAGATGGTCCGGGACAGCCTGGAGGCCGTGGGCCGGGGCTTTTCCATCCTGAAGGTGAAGGTGGGGAAGGACCCCGCCGCGGATGTGGAGCGCCTGGCCGCCATACGGGAGGCTGTGGGCCCCCATGTGGCCCTGCGGGTGGACGCCAACCAGGGCTGGACGGCCCGGGAGGCGGTGCGCATCATCTCCGCCATGGAGGACGCGGTTGTGGGCGCGGAGCTCGTAGAGCAACCGGTGCCCGCGGCGGACTTCGACGGGATGAAATACGTGACGAGCCGGGTCAATACCCCCATCCTGGCCGACGAGAGCGTATTCTCCCCCGCGGACGCCATGCGCGTCATCTCCGAGCACGCCGCGGACTACATCAACATCAAGCTGATGAAGACCGGGGGCATATGGCCGGCGCTCCGGCTCTGCGCCATGGCGGAGAGCTTCGGCGTACAGTGCATGATTGGCTGCATGCTGGAGAGCCAGATCTCCGTGGCCGCCGCGGCCCACCTGGCCGCCGCCAGGGGCGTTATCACCATGGCGGACCTGGACGGACCGTCCCTGTGCGCCTGCGAGCCCTTCCCGGGAGGCCCCCAGTTCCGTGGCCCCGTCATCGCCATGACGGAATCGCCCGGCATCGGTGTCCGCGTCCCGGCGGACTGCTGGGCGTAAAGATGTATCATTCCGCCGGAAGGCGGTATGGATATGCACATTTTATGAAAGGATGTATCAAGATGAGAACGACCAAACGTATGCTCACCCTGCTGCTGGCTGTGGTGATGGTCCTGTCCCTGGGCTGCGTCGCTTACGCCGACGGGGAGCAGACCACCTACCGCACCCTGTATTCCAGCGAGGTGGACACCCTGAACTACCTGGACAGCACCCAGGCCGTTACTACCAGCCTCACCTTCAACCTGATCGACTGCCTGGTGGAGTATGACTCCTACGGCAACGTGGAGCCCGCCCTAGCCACCAGCTGGGAGCCCAACGAGGACGCCAGCGTCTGGACGTTCCATCTGCGGGAGGGCGTCAAGTGGGTTGACAAGGACGGCAATGAAGTGGCCGACGTGACCGCCAATGACTGGGTGGCCGCCGCCCACTACATCTGCGACGCCGCCAACGACGCCAGCACCTACAGCGTCCTGCGGGACAACATCGCCGGCGCCAGCGCCTACTATGATTACACCGCCTATCAGCTGGCTCTGCCCACCGCCAAGGACGGCACGGACGAGAACGGCAACCCCGCCAAGGTCATCGTGAACGAGGACGGCGAGGAGGAGGTCCTGGAGGAGGCCCCCGAGGCCTCTCTGGACGACATCGGCGTGGTCGCTCTGGACGACTACACCCTGGAGTTCACCCTGACCGGCTCTAAGGCCTATTTCGTGTCCCTTCTGAGCCACGGCGCATTCATGCCCGTGTATGAGCCCTTCCTGGAGGAATGCGGCGACAAGTTCGGCACCAGCAACGAGTACCTGCTCTACAACGGCGCCTACATCCTCTCTTCCTTCAAGCCCCAGCAGGAGCACGTCCTGACCAAGAACGCCTCCTATTGGGAGCCTGAGTGCGTGTACATCGAGGAGGTCCGGGAGACCTACAACGCCGAGGCCGCCTCCATCGCCACCACCATGTACCTGAACGGTGAGCTGGACGCCGCTACCGTGTCCTCCGACCTGCTCAGCGCCATGATGGCCGATCCCAAGACCGCCGACCAGATCCACTCCTCCCGTCCCAGCACCTCCTATTGCTACTGGTACCTGTTCAACTTCGACGCCAACTTTGACGAGGAGTATGAGCCGGAGAACTGGACCATCGCGGTGAACAACGAGAACTTCCGCCAGTCCCTGGTGCATGCGCTGAACCGCATCCCGGCCCTGGCCGCCAACGATCCTCTGAACCCCACCGCCAACGTCACCAACACCATCACTCCCAGCAACTTCTCCCTGTATGAGGGCAAGGACTACACCTCCTATGAGGGCCTGGACGCCTACACTGCCGAGGGCTTTGATTTCTTCAATGCCGATTTGGCCCTGGAGTACAAGGACAAGGCCGTGGAGGAGCTGACCGCTGCCGGCGCCACCTTCCCCGTGAAGGTCCTCATGTGCTACAACCCCTCCACCTCCAACTGGGCCAATGAGTGCCAGGTGGTGGAGCAGCAGATGGAGAGCGTCCTGGGCACCGACTACATCGACATCATCGTCGAGGCCGGCCCCTCCGACGGCTTCCTGGCCGCCGTCCGCCGCGCGGGCAACTACGCCTTCATGAAGTGCAACTGGGGCGCCGACTACGCCGACCCCGAGACTTGGACCGACCCCTTCGTGCCCGGCTCCTCCTATAACTTCATCGACAAGAGCACGGCCCCCGAGACCGTGGCCCTGTATGAGGAATACTGCGAGCTGGTGAACGCGGCCAAGGCCATCACCACCGACGTGGATGCCCGCTACGCCGCCTTCGCCAAGGCCGAGGCCTTCCTGCTGGATCACGCCTTCGTAGTGCCCATCCACACCAACGAGATCAGCTACTCCATGAGCAAGCTGAACGTCTTTGAGGGCCAGTACGCCATGGTGGACACCGTGACCTACCGCTACAAGGACCAGCACATCCAGGATAAGTCCATGAGCATCGACGAGTACAACGCCGCCTATGCCGAGTGGGCTGCCAACAAGAACTGAATCTATGACACCGCGCCCCCTGCCGTTTCGGCGGCAGGGGGCCTCGGCTTTCCAGTATGACCTGAAAAGGAGGGGTCCGATTGGCAAAATATATCCTCAAACGGGTCCTGAGGGCGTCTGTCACGCTGTTTATCATCATAACGATACTCTTTACCCTTCTGCGGCTCATGCCGATAGAGGGATATTTTGATAACTTCGACAAGGTGTCCTCCACGGAGATCCAGGTGAAGCTCAACTCCCTGGGCCTCAACGACCCGCTGCCCAAACAGCTGGCGCGATTTTACGACCAGCTCCTCCACGGCGATCTGGGCACCTCCAACATCTACCGCCGGGGCGTATCCATCAACACCATCATCGCCGAGAAGATACCCATCTCCGTGAAGTTCGGGCTGGTCTCCTTCGCCCTGTCCCTGGTGTTCGGCCTGGCGCTGGGCGTATGGATGGCCCACAGCACCCGCACCCGGTTCAAGATCGGCGACAGGCTGGGCACCGTCCTTATCGTGGTGGTCGAGGCGGTGCCCTCGGCGGTGTACCACATCGTCATCCAGTTCGTGGGCTCCCAGTACGCCCATATCCCCATGCTCTTTGACCCGGCCCAGCCCATCAGTTACCTGCTGCCTATCCTGTCCCTGTCCATCGGCAACACGGCCTACTACGCCATGTGGCTGCGCCGGTACATGGTGGACGAGGCCAACAAGGACTACGTGATGCTGGCCCGGGCCAAGGGCGTGTCCAGCGGAAATATCTCCCGCAAGCACGTGTTCCGCAACGCCATGGTCCCCCTGGTGCAGTATATCCCCGGCTCCATTTTATCCACCCTCATGGGCTCGCTGTACGTGGAGAGCCTCTATTCCATCCCCGGCATGGGCGGCCTTCTGGTCACGGCCATCAAGCGCCAGGACAACACCCTCGTTCAGGCGCTGGTGCTCATCTACGCGGTGGTGTCCATCCTGGGGCTCCTGTTCGGCGACATTCTGATGGCCATCGTGGACCCGCGCATCAGCCTTTCCAAGAAGGAGGGGTCACGATGAGCTTCTTCAAAAGACCTGCCGACGAGCTGGGCGATAAGCTGAACGAGCGCTTGGCGCGGGACCTGGACGAGGACGCGGCCCTGGCCGCCATGGGGGAGGGGGAGGCCTTCTCCTTCGCGGAATTTCATCCCGAGGCCGCCGAGCGGGGCGGCTACTCCAACTACTCCTACTGGCGGGCCACCCTCCGGGCCTTTTTCCGCAACAAGACAGCGGTATTCTTCCTCATCCTCATGGCGGTGACGCTGCTGTTCACCTTCATCCAGCCCCTGCTGCCGGGGCAGAAGGACCCTCTGCTGGTCCACTACGGCGAGTGGGGCCTGCCCTTAAATAACGTTCCCCCCAACAGCGAGTTCTGGTTCGGCACCAACTCCATCGGCCAGGACCTGTGGTCCCGCATCTGGGCCGGCACCCGCACAAGCCTCTTCATCGGCTTTTCCGTGGCCGTGGTGGAGGCGGTGGTTGGCATCCTGGCCGGAGTGCTGTGGGGCTATGTGCGAAAGCTGGATTTCTTCTTCACCGAGCTCTACAACGTCTTGGACAACATCCCCCAGACCCTTTTGCTCATCCTCATCTCCTATATCATGCGGCCCGGTGTGTCCACCATCATCTTCGCCCTGTCTTTGACGGGCTGGCTGGGCATGGCCCGGTTCATCCGCAACCAGATCATCATCATCCGGGACCGGGACTACAACCTGGCCTCCCGGTGCCTGGGCGTGCCCACCCAGCGCATCATCTTCAAGAACCTGCTGCCTTACCTCGTGAGCGTCATAACCATGCGCATGGCCCTCGCCATCCCCGGCGCCATCGGCAGCGAGGTGTTCGTGACCTATATCGGCATAGGCCTGCCCGTGTCCATTCCCTCGCTGGGCAACCTCATCCAGACGGGCCGGTCTCTGATGCAGATGGCGGTGCTGCGCTACCAGCTCATCTTCCCCGTGGCGGTGCTGGCGGTGATCACCATCTCCTTCTACATCATCGGCAACTCCTTTGCCGACGCCGCCGACCCCAAGAACCACGTCAACTGAGGAGGGGGAAGATATGAAAGACAACGTCATCCTCTCCTTTGAGGACCTGGACATCCGCTTCACCCTCCGGGGGCAGGTACTGAACGCCATCCGGGGCATCTCCCTGGACGTGTACAAGGGCGAGTCCCTGGCCATCGTGGGGGAGTCCGGCTCCGGCAAGAGCGTGTTCACCAAGTCCGCCATGGGCCTGCTGGACGCCAACGGCACCATCGCCGGCGGCCATATATGGTATGACGACAAGGATCTGGCCACATTCAAGACCGAGAAAGAATGGCTCACCATCCGGGGGAAGGAGATCGCCATGGTCATGCAGGATCCCATGACCAGCCTGAACCCCCTGAAGACGGTGGGCGCGCAGATATTGGAGGCCGTGGAGCTCCACCAGCATCTCCACGGCCCGGAGGCCAAAGCCGCCGCGGTCCAGGCATTGGCCGACGTGGGCATCGCGGACCCGGAAAACCGCTACAAGCAGTATCCCCATGAGTTCTCCGGCGGCATGCGCCAGCGGGTGGTCATCGCCATCGCCATGGCCTGCCGGCCCAAGATACTCATATGCGACGAGCCAACCACGGCCCTGGACGTGACCATCCAGGCCCAGATACTGGACCTCATACGGACGCTGCAGAAAAAGCTGGACCTGACCACCATCTACATCACCCACGACCTGGGCGTGGTGGCCAACGTGGCCGACCGCATCGCGGTCATGTACGCCGGGGACATCGTGGAGGTGGGCACCTGTGACGAGGTGTTCTATGACCCCCGCCACCCCTACACCTGGGCGCTGCTTTCAAGCCTGCCCCAGCTGGGGGTGAAGGGCCAGGCCCTCTATTCCATCCAGGGCACGCCCCCCAACCTCTTCCACGAGGTGAAGGGGGACGCCTTCGCTCCCCGGAACCCCCGGGCGCTGAAGATAGACTTCATCAAACGCCCGCCCTATTTTGACGTGAGCCCCACCCACAAGGCCCGGACATGGCTTTTGGACCCCCGGGCGCCCAAGGTGGAGCCCCCTGAACACATCCGCAAGTTAAGGGAGAGAGGAGGCGGAAGCTATGCCTGAGACAAGGGAAAAGCTCCTGGAGGTCCAGGACCTCTCCGTCACCTTCGGCTCCCGCCGCCATCCCTTCAAGGCGGTGGACGGGGTGTCCTTCGATATCTACAAGGGGGAGACCTTCGGCCTGGTGGGGGAGTCCGGCTCCGGAAAGACCACCATTGGCCGGGCCATCATCCGGGTGAACCCGGTGTCCGGCGGCGTCATCAAATATGACGGCGAGGTCATCTCCGGCCGGGTGAGCCGGGCCACGGACAAACGGGTCATCCGCAACATCCAGATGGTGTTTCAGGATCCCATGGCCTCTTTGAACGAGCGGGCCAAGGTGGATTACATCGTCTCCGAGGGGCTCTACTCCATCCACAGACACATGCCCGAGGCGGAGCGGAAGGAGCGGGTGGCCAAAGCCCTCAGCGACGTGGGCCTGCTGCCGGAATTCGCCAGCCGCTTCCCCCATGAGTTCTCCGGCGGCCAGCGCCAGCGCATCGGCATCGCCCGGGCCCTCATCATGGAGCCCCAGTTCATCGTGGCCGACGAGCCCATCTCCGCCCTGGATGTGTCCATCCGGGCCCAGGTGCTGAACCTGATGAGCCAGCTCCAAAAGGAGCGGGGCCTTACGTACCTCTTCATCGCCCATGATCTCTCCGTGGTGCGGTTCATCTCCGACCGCATCGGGGTCATCTACCGGGGAAAGCTCATGGAGCTTGCCGGCAGCGAGCAGCTCTTCGCCCACCCCCTGCACCCCTACACCCGGGCGCTGCTGTCCGCCATCCCCATGCCGGACCCGGTGGGGGAGCGGGGCAAGAAGCTCATCGTCTATGACCCGGACCAGCACGGGTACACCCCGGCGGACCCGCCGGTGTGGGAGGAACTGGAGCCGGGCCACTTCGTCCGGGGCAGCCAAAGGGAGCTGGACGGGTACCGGAAAATGCTGCTGTGACGGAGGAAACGCCATGACGAGAGAAGAACTGGATAGATTCTTGCAGCGGGAGGCGGAGGCCTTTCCCGGCAAGTGCGCCTATGTGATAGCCGATACCATGGAGGGCGCGCCCCTTCATGAGAACCTGGGGGACGCGGAGGTGCCCGCTGCCTCCACCATAAAGACCCCGGTCCTGGCCGCGGCGCTGGAGCTGGTGCGGCAGGGAAAGCTGACCCTTTCCCAGGAGCTGGAGGTGCCCGAGACGGTCATATTGCCGGACACCCGGGTGTTCGACCGGGGCGTGAGCCGGTACACGCTGGAGGAGCTCCTTTACTGGATGATCACCGTCAGCGACAACACCGCTACCAACGTGGTGCTGGACACGGTGGGGATGGAGTTTATCACGGACTACTGCGCCTCCCTGGGACTTAAAAACACCCTCTGCCGGCGGAAGATGCTGGACTTCGAGGCCGCCCGCATGGGCCGGGACAACGTGACCACCGCCCTGGACCAGCGGCGGCTCTATTGGCTCCTGCACACGGGGCGCATCCTGACTCCGGACCTCTGCCGCACGGCTATGGACATCCTGACCCGCCAGCGGTCCATGGACTGCATCCTGCGCTACGTCCCCGACCGGGTGACCTTCGCCCACAAGACCGGCGGCCTTGACGAGGTGTGCCACGACAGCGGCCTGTTCCTGGCCCCCATGGGGCCCCTGTATGTGGGCGTCTTCACCTGGGAGGGCCCCGACCTGGACGGGGCACCGGTCCAGAGTCAGAAGAAGTTCATCGGCCGCCTGGGCAAGGCCATATTTGACGCCTATAAAGGAGAGCAAACATGAACGCTGTGGTCTCATCGCCCATATGTCCCCTGTACCTGCGGCCCAGCCGCCAGTGCGAGCTGGCGGACGAGGCGCTGCTGGGCTGGCAGGTGGAGATACTGGATGACCCCGCACCGGGCTGGTACCAGGTGCGCACCGACTATGGCTACACGGGCTACGCCCCCGCGGAGGACCTGATCGAGGGGGACGGCAACGCCGCCCGGTGGGCGGAGCTGCCCAAGAAAACGGTGCTGCGGGGCATGGCCTCCGTGCGCTCCGAGCCCCGGGTCCAGGGCTGGCAGGTGAGCGGGCTCACCCGTGGGGCGACCCTGGCCGTCCACGGCGAGCCCAACGCCGATGGCTGGCAGCGGGTATCCCTGCCCGACGGCCGGGACGGGTACACCAAGGCGGGGTTCCTCTTCGACATCCCGGAACTGAAGGACGAAAAGGCCCTGCGGGCCCATATCGCGGACATGGCAAGGCTCTACAGGGACGCCCACTATCTCTGGGGCGGCAAGACCCCCGCGGGTATCGACTGTTCAGGCCTGGCCTTCATGGCGTACCGCCTCAGCGGCGTGACCATCTGGCGGGATGCCTCCATCCGGGAGGGCTACCCCATCCACGCGATCGAGAGAGACAAACTGGACGCCGGCGACCTGCTGTTCTTCCCCGGCCACGTGGCCGTGTACCTGGGCGGCGGGCGGTACATCCACTCCACCGCCAGGAATGGCAGCGACGGCGTGGTCATCAACAGCCTGGACCCGGCCCACGAGGACTTCCGGCCGGACCTGGCGGAGCAGATCACCGCCATCGGGAGCCTCTTTTAAATTTACGGAAAGGAACGGTATCACACAATGCGCGTATTTTTGAGCGCCGACATCGAGGGGACCTGCGGCATCGCCTGCTGGGCGGAGACGGAGCGCACCACCCCCATGGACTATGACCCCTTCCGGAAACAGATGACCCGGGAGGTGAAGGCCGCCTGCGAGGGGGCCATCGCCGCAGGGGCGGCGGAGGTGTTCATCAAGGACGCCCATGACTCCGCCCGGAACCTGGACCCGGCGGCCCTGCCGGAGAACATCCGCATCATGCGGGGCTGGTCGGGAGACCCTTTAAGCATGATGAGCGGCGTGGACAAGGGGGAGTTTGACGCGGTGCTCTTCACCGGCTACCACTCCTGGGCTGCCGGCAGCGGCAACCCCCTGAGCCACACCATGAACGGACAGAACGAGTTCGTGACGTTGAACGGCGTGCGCATGAGCGAGTTCATGATGAACGCCTATACCGCCGGGTACTACGGCGTGCCCGTGGCGTTTTTGTCCGGCGACAAGGCCCTGTGCCAGTTCGCAAAAGAGTTCATCCCCGGCATCACCACCGTCCCCGTGAACGAGGGTGTGGGCGGCGCGGTGGTGTCCATCCACCCGGACGCGGCGGTGAAGCAGATACGTGACGCGGCGGAGAAGGCCGTGAAGAACTCCAAAAACTGCGCCGTGCCCATGCCGGACCGGTTCGATATCACCGTCCGCTTCCGGGAGCACCAGAAGGCTTATTCCCGCAGCTTCTACCCCGGCGCCAAGCTGGAGGACGGGAAGAACGTGTCCTTTACCTCCAACGACTGGTTCGAGGTCCTGCGCTTCGCCCACTTCGTGCTGTAAGCCCCATATAATTAGGAAACGCCAAGGCAAGATGCCTTGGCGTTTTTCTATACCACACTGTCAAAATACCCTCACGGCCCGGCCCCGGGGCGGGGAGACGATCTTGCCGCCCTTGGCGGCGATGGCGCCGCCGATGAGGACCGTGTCGATGCCCTCCGGCGGGCGGATGGGGTCGGCGAAGTCCGCCCGGTCTTGTATGCGGTCCGGGTCAAATATGACCACGTCGGCGTCCGCGCCCACCGCGAGGGCGCCTTTGCCGGCAAGACCAAACCGCTTCGCGGGGATGGCCGTCATCTTGGCGACGGCGTCGTAAAGGTTCATGTGCCCCGGGCAGACATATTCCGCGATGAGCCGGGGAAAAGTCCCCGCCGCCCGGGGATGGCCCTGGCCCAGATGCAGCGTGGCGTCGCTGGCCAGCATGACCGCGGGGTGAGAAAGCGCCCGGGTGATCTCCGCCGGCTGCATCACATGGCACACCGTGCGGCAGGATGGGAAGGCGGCCCGCTGGGAGCGGAAGATGGCCTCGGTGCAGCGCTGTCCCTTGTAGGAGCCCTCGCACAGCTCCAGCACGTCGTAGCCGCAGCCGTAGCGCTCCAGCCAGCCGTCGTCATAGGTGGCGGAGCCGAGACCGGTGGAGAAGGCGCTGTAGGGGTAGCAGTCGCACATCACGTCCTGCCCTGCCGCCCGGCGGGCGTCCACCAGGGCCAGCGCCCGCTCCATCTGGCCGAAGCCGGCCATGCTGCCGATGTGGGACACCTGGGCGGGCACGCCGCATCTCTCCGCCGCGTCCAGAAACTCGTCCATGGCGGCAAACACCGCCGCCGCGTCATCCCGCAGGTGGCAGGCCGCGGGTTTTCCCGTGCCCTGGAGGACGCCCATGGTGGCTAAAAGCTCCCGGCCGTCCGTGCCGGGGCTGTAGCGGATGCCGAAGGACACCCCGGCGCACCCGGCGTCCAGGGCCCGGCGGATGGCCGCCGACATGGAATCTATCTGCGCCGCCGTGGCAGGGCCGTAGGGGTCCAGCGCCCCGGCCTGCTCCCGGAACCAGCCGTGCCCGGCCAGCATGGCCACGTTCACGTATGTCCCGTCCCGGTCCGCGATGTCCAGGTATTTGGCCGGGTCGCAGAAATTGCTGCCGCAGTTGCCGCCCACCACGGTGGTGACGCCCATGCGGAGCATGCAGGCGAACACAGCCCTCTCCGGGTCCGCGTAGATATGCCTGTTTTCCACCGGGTCCTCATGGACGTGGATGTCCACGAACCCGGGGCAGACCACCTTTCCCGCCGCGTCGATGCGCTGGTCCGCGGCCATGTCCTCCGGGGACAGGGCCGCGATTTTTCCATCCTCAATGAGCACGTTCAGGCGGCTGTCTATCTTATCCGTCGGGTCTATCACCCGGCCGCCATAGATCAGGGTCTTCATGCTTTCACCCCCAACGGTATCATTATAATCCCTCTGTCAAACGGCGCGCATTGCGCCCGGGGGCCGGACGTGGTATGATGGGGAAAACGGAGGAAACATCATGAAAAGACGCTTCGGCTCATCCCGGCACCGGTGGAAGCCCTATGTGCCCCCCAGCTACCGGAAAAAGCGGGCGAAAAAGATATTACTCATAATAGGCGTAATCCTGCTCCTGGCGGCGCTGGCCGTGGGCTTTTTCTTCGCCCGGCGGCCCCTGGAGGAGGCACTGGAGCGGTTCCGGGGGATATTCTCCGGCGGCGCGGGCAGGACCGGCTTCGCCGTCCACTGCATAGACGTGGGCCAGGCGGACGCGGCGCTGGTCCTTTGCGACGGCGAAGCCATGCTCATCGACGGGGGCAACAAGGCCGACGCCGGGGCCATATACCTGTATCTCAAAAACCAGGGCGTGAAGGAGCTTTCCTACATAGTGGCTACCCACCCCCATGAGGACCACATGGGCGGCCTGCCCGGGGCCATGTTCCAGGCGAAGGCCAGGCATGCTCTGTCCCCGGTAAGCGCTGATGACACAGTGTTTTTCAAGACCTTTACCACCTTCCTGGAAAAACAGGGCACGGCCCTCGCGGTGCCCCGGCCGGGGGATACCTTTACCCTCGGCAGCGCGGCGGTGGAGGTCCTGGGCCCCATCGACCGGACCACGCCCTACACCAACGACATGTCCCTGGTCCTGCGGGTGACCTATGGCGATACGGCGTTCCTCTTCACCGGCGACGGGGAGGAGGCGGAGGAGCAGACCATCCTGGCCTCCGGCCGGGCGGTGAAGAGCACGGTGCTGAAGGTGGGCCACCACGGCAGCACCTTCGCCACCGCGGCGGCCTTTTTGCAGGCGGTGGACCCGGACTGCGCCGTCATATCGGCGGGGGCGGGCAATGAAAACGGCCACCCGGCCCCGGCGTTGCTCCGGCGGCTGAAGGAGGCGGGGGTCAAGGTGTACCGCACGGACATGCAGGGCACGGTGGTGTGCACCAGCGACGGGGAGCACGTGTATTTCACCACGGAGCGGGGCGGCCGTGCCGACACCTTTGCCCCGGCGGACGCCGTGCCCGCCCGGCCTGAGCCGGAGGAGGGGGCGTGGGTCCTCAACACCGCCACAAAGAAGTTCCACCGCATGTTCTGCCTCAGCGCCGTGCAGATGGACGACGGCAAGCGGAAGATATTCGAGGGCTCCCGGGAGGAGCTTTTGGACATGGGCTATGAGCCATGCAGCTGGTGCGGCGAGATAGATACAGAATAAGAAGAGCGGGCCGCCCGGAGGGCGGCCCGCTCAGTGTATATATGTCACTTTTCTTCGCCTTCATCGGCGGGCTTGGAAAGCTGCTCGGTCAGCACCTGCAGCAGGGCGTCCACGTCGATGGGCTTGGCCACGTGGTCGTTCATGCCCGCGTCCAGAGCGTTCTGCCTGTCCTCCTGGAAGGCGTTGGCGGTCATGGCCACGATGGGGATGGAGGCCACGGCCTTGTCCGGCAGGGCCCGGATGACCCGGGAGGCCTCGTAGCCGTTCATGCGGGGCATCTGGATGTCCATGAGGATGAGGTCGTAGTCCCCGGCCTTGGCACCCGTCATGATGTCCACGGCGGCGGAGCCGTCGCTGGCGGTGGACACCGTGAAGCCGCTCTCCTCCAGCAGTTCCCGGGCGATCTCCTGGTTCAGCTCGTTGTCCTCCACCAGCAGGATGTGCTTTCCCTTCAGCTCCTCCACCGGGTCGGGGATGATGCTCGCCGGGAGCGGGGCATCCATCCTGCCCAGGGCGGTCATGAGGATCTCCCGCAGGTCGGACAGGAAGATGGGCTTGTTGCAGAAAGCGGTGACACCCGCGTCCCGGGCCTCCTGCTCGATGGCGCCCCAGTCGTAGGCGGTGAGGATGATAATGGGCACGTTCTGGCCCACGATGGCCCGGATCTGCCGCACCACCTCGATGCCGCTCAGGTCCGGCAGGGCCCAGTCCACGATGTAGGTGTAGTAGGCGTCGCCCAGCTCCGCGGCCTGCTTGGCCCGCAGGACGGCCTCCTTGCCGTGCATGCTCCACTCGGCCCGCATGCCGATCTGGGTCAGCATCTTCGTCACGCTGTCGCAGGTGGAGAAGTTGTCATCCACCACCAGGCCACGCAGGCCGAACAGCTCCCGGATGACCTCCACCTGCTTCGTCTCGGACTGGAGCCGGAACTGGAGCTGGATGATGAACTCGGTGCCCTTGCCCTGCTCGGACTGGACCTCGATGTCGCCGCCCATGGCGTTGACGATGCTCTTTGTGATGGCCATGCCCAGGCCCGTGCCCTGGATGCCGCTGACGGTGGAGGTGCGCTCCCGCTCAAAGGGCTCGAAGATGTGCTCGGCGAAATCCGGGCTCATGCCGATGCCCGTGTCCTTCACCCGTATCTCATAGGAGCCGTAGCCGTGGGGGGCGCCGGGCTTCTGGCGGATGAGCATGGATACGGAGCCTCCGGCGGGAGTGAACTTGATGGCGTTGGACAGGAGGTTCAAAAGCACCTGGTTCAGATGCAGCTTGTCGCAGTATATATCCTCGTCCGTCACGTCCAGAGTGTCCATGAAGAAGTTCAGCTGCTTTGCCTGCATCTGGGTCTGGATGATGTTGCGCATATCCCGGAAGATGTCAGAGATGGAGCAGGGCTTCTCCTCGATATGCAGCTTGCCCGACTCGATGCGGCTCATGTCCAGCACGTCGTTGATGAGACTCAGCAGGTGATTGCTGGAGGACATGATCTTGGCCAGATACTCCTGCACCCGGGACTTGTTGTCGATGTTGGTCTCCGCCAGGGTCGTGAAGCCGATGATGGCGTTCATGGGCGTGCGGATATCGTGGCTCATGTTGGAGAGGAACGTGGTCTTGGCCCGCTCGGCGGCCTCGGCCTTTTTCAGCTTCTCCTCCAGCACCGCCTTCTCCACGGCCTCGTCCATGGCCCGCTGGGCCTTGCGGTGGATGACCATGTAGTATACCGCCACGGCCAGGCACATCAGAAAGCCGATGAGGAAGAATATCTCCCGCGCGGCGAACACGCTGGAGAAGGCCTCCTTCTCCGGCACGGACACGGCGATGGACCACTGGTTGACGCCCGAGGGGGCGTAGTACATATACTCCCAGCCGTCGGTGGCGTCGGTGCGGTAAACCACATAGCCGGTGCCTTGGTCCATGATGTCGGCGTTGTACTCGTCCCAGCTGGTACCGCCCTTGGTCTCCCGGTCGGGGTCGTTTTCCGTGGAAAAGTCGTCGATGTTGCCCAGGTGAAGGTGGGCGGTGTCCATGATGAAGTCGCCGGAGCGTGTGTCGATGATATAGATGTCGGCGGTGGAGTTATAGATGTTGGCGATGTTCAGGGTCTTGGCCAGGTCGTTCAGGTAGGTCACGCCATAGGCGAGTGCCACGGTCTTGCCGTCGATCTGTATGGGCACATAGTGGCGCAGGACATAGGAGTCCATGACCACGCTGCGGGCCCGGTTGGACACGTGCTCCCCCAGGGGCGCCTCTTCCTCAAAGAATATGGAGTCCACCTTGGCCACGTTGGAGATGCGCCCTTCCGCCGTCAGGACCATGTTGTTGTCCAGCAGGATGCGCAGATTCATGGTGGAAAACAGCGGCGAGGCCAGCCGGATGGTCTTCAGAGCGGTATCCACATCCAGCTCCGTGGCGCCCTCGGGGTTGGCGGCGGCGATGATGTCCGCCGTGGCGTTCAGGATGGCGCTGTCCCGGTCCAGCTTGGAGGTGATCTCCTCCATGACGGTCTCCACGCCCTCCTCCATACGTCTCATGGACCGCTCCCATATGGCGGAGCGGATCTGGAAAAAGGCGAGGATGAACAGCGCGATGATAACGGCGATGAGGATCAGGGTATCGACCGCGTTCCTGTCCAGTTTTGTCTTTCTCTTCATGTGCACTCTCCCTGTGACCTTTCCTCAGCGTTGGGGACGGACGGGATGTGGACTGTCAGGTCAGAGACGCCTGGAAAGCGCGGATGGCGTCCATGGTCACCTTATAGTCCTGCCGGACCTTTTCCAGGAGCTCATTCGTGTTGGGGGCGGGGGTGCCGGAGCGCAGGGCCTCTGTAAGCTCGCTGCTGGACTGGCCCAGGTCTGTGAAGCCCAGGTTTTGGCATACGCCCTTGATGGTATGGGCGGCCCGGAAGGCCTCCCCGATATCCCCCGAGGCCAGGGAGCTCTCCAAAAGGGCGAAGCTGCCGTCGTCGGGGAAGCGCAGGACGAATTTCTGTATGAGCCGCTCGCTGCGGAGCCGGCCGAACACCTCATCGTAGTCGGCCCCCATGGCCTTGTAGCAATCCTGGAGCGTCATGGCGTAAGTCCTCCTTATTATTCGTCTGGGTCTTCGTCTATGTCGGAAATGGCGGAATAGGTGCTGGTGTTGGACGGGTCGTAGAAGCAGTAGCGGCCCTTGCCGTCCCGCTTGGCCGCGTACAGGGCCTGGTCTGCCGCCCGGAAGAGCCTTTCATAGCTCAGACCCATGATATGGCTGCGCACCACGCCCATGGTGACGGAGATGTAAAAGCCCTCATAGTCGCCGGTGAGCTGGCGGAAGATGCGGTCCACGGTCTTTTCGATGTCGGTATTGTATTCCAGGAAGATCATGAACTCATCCCCGCCGGCCCGGCAGCAGATGTCCGAGCCCCGGACGCTGCGGCGGAGCCGGTCCGCCACGGTGCGGATGACCGCGTCGCCGAACTGGTGGCCGTAGGTGTCGTTGGCAGACTTGAAGAAGTCCAGGTCGAACAGGGCCAGGGCGTATTGGCTTTGGGGCCGCTCCAGCATCCGGGCCTCGATGCGCTCCTGGGCCGCCGCCCGGTTCAGAAGGCCGGTCATGGGGTCCCGGGAGGCCTTCTGTGTCAGCTCCTCCAGCTTCTGGCGGGTCTCGTGGATGTCCGTGGCCTTGCCCAGAGCCCCCAGGAAGCGGGGCGGGTCCTCGTCGGACCAGGAGGTTTTCAGCATCACCCGATGCCAGCGGGTATGGCCGCCGTAGGTGAGCTCGCAGTCATAGGCGATGTTCGGCACTTCGGGGGAGGCCAGGCGTATTTTTTCGGACAGCAGCGCCCATCCGTCCGGGCCCAGCACGGTCTGGAGCTGGGAGTCGGTGGCCGGGTCCGAGATGATCTCGCTCAATCCCAGAGTCTCGGCGCTGTGGGGGTTCATGCTGATCATGGCGGGGGAGGCGGTGTACTCGAACTGCACGTCGTTGGTCATGGCGGAGAAGGAGTCGTTCTTCATCCGCTCCTGGTCCAGAAGCCGCAGGGTACGGTCCGAGGCGCCGGCGGGGCGCACCGACTCGCTGACGATGCCCTGGGCCTCCCGCCTGGCGGACTGCTCCAGCGTGCCCTTCAGAAGGCCCCGGATGTTCTCGGAATTTTCCTTTAGGCACTCCATCAGCAGGGGGTTGAACACCCCGCATTGGTCATCCAGTATCATCTGCACGGCGGTGTCGTGGTCGATGGCCTTTTTATATACCCGGGGGCTGGTCAGCGCGTCGTACACGTCCGCCAGCGCCACCACCTGGGCGGCGATGGGGATCTCGTCGCCCACAAGGCCGTCGGGATAGCCCCGGCCGTCGTAGCGCTCGTGGTGCCAGCGGCATATCTCGTAGCTGGTGCGCACCAGCGGGTCGTCCCGGTGCTCCTCCATGGCGTTGAGCATCTCCGCGCCCCGCAGGGCGTGGGTCTTCATGATGGCGAACTCCTCGTCGGTGAGCTTGCCGGGCTTATTGAGTATCTTCTCGTCGATGGCGATCTTGCCGATGTCATGCAGGGCGGAGCTGACGCTGATGCGCTCAATGTCCGCCGCGGACAGGGCGTACTTGTCCGTCCGCCGGACCAGGGCCTTGAGAAGAAAGTTGGTCAGGGTCCGCACATGCATGACGTGAAGGCCGCTCTCACCGTTGCGGAACTCCATGATGTGGCTCAGTATCTCCACCAGCAGGCTGCTGCGCCGCTCGGTCTCGGTGATCTGCTCCTCCACCATGGAGGCCAGGCGCTTCTGCTTGGCGTAGAGAAGCAGGGTGTTGACCACGCGCTTTCGCACAATGAGCGCGTCGAAGGGCCGGGCGATGAAGTCGGTGACGCCCATGTCGTAGGCCCGGGCCACGGAGGCGGAGCCGCTCTCGGCGGATATCATGATGACGGGCACGTCCTCGATCCAGTCCCGCCGGTTCATGGTCTCCAGGACGCCGAAGCCGTCCATCCGGGGCATGACGATGTCCAGGAGCACCAGGGCTATCTCCTCGTGGCGCTCCTCCAGGACGGAGACGGCCTGCTCTCCGTCCTCCGCCTCCAGGATGACGTACTCCTCCTCCAGCATGTCCGCCAGGATGGAGCGGTTCATCTCGGAGTCGTCGACGATCAGGATCTTTCCCTTGTTGAACATAGCGCCCTCCCGGTCACAGCCAGCGCTTCAGCGTCTGGGCCAGCTTCGCCACCTCCACGGGCTTGGCCAGGTGGCCGTTCATGCCCGCGTCCAGGGCCGCGCGGATGTCCGTGGCGAAGGCGTTGGCGGTCATGGCCACCATAGGAAGCTCCCCGGCGTCGGGCCGGTCCAGAGCCCGGATGGCCCGGGCGGCCTCGTAGCCGTTCATGACGGGCATCTGCACGTCCATGAGCACCAGGTCGTAATAGTGAGGCGGGGCCTGGGACACCATGTCCACGGCCTGTTTGCCGTCCTCCGCCTGCTCCACCGTGACGCCCATGGCGGTGAGGAGCTCCTCGGCGATCTCCCGGTTGAGCTCGTTGTCCTCCACCAGCAGCACCCGCTTGCCCTCGAAGGAGGGTTCGGAAAGGTCCTCTCCCAGCTCCGGCTCCTCCCCGGCGGGGGCGGTCTGCCGGCCGCTGTCCTGGAGCTTTAAGTGTATCTCCACGGTGAAGGTGGAGCCCTGGCCGGGCTTGCTCTCCACCCGGATGTCGCCCTCCATCATCTGCACGATGCTGCGGGTGATGCTCATGCCCAGGCCCGTGCCCTCGATATTCCGGGTGGCGGAGTTATCGGCCCGGGTGAAGGGCTCGAAGATGGTCTTGATGAACTGCTCGTCCATGCCCATGCCGTTGTCCCTGCAGACGAACCGGTAACAGCCCATGCCATGGACCGTGGAGCTGAGCTCCCGGACGGAGAAGGTGATATGCCCGCCCTCGGGGGTGAACTTCACGGCATTGCCCAGGATATTCACCAGCACCTGCTGGATGCGGGGGGCGTCGCCCACCACGGCGGGGTGCTCCAGCGCCTCGGTGATGACCTCCAGCTGCTGGTCCTTCCTGTCCGCCTGGGGCTGGATGATGGTCTGCACGCTCCGGACCACGTCGGGCACGGTGAAGGGCGCCTCGTCCAAGGTGGCCTTGCCGCTCTCGATCTTGGACATGTCCAGCACGTCGTTGATGAGCGCCAGAAGATGGCGGCTGGCGATGGTGATCTTGTTCAGGCAGTCCTTGAGCCGCTCCGGCTCGTCCAGGTGCATGGCGGCAACCGCCGTCATGCCCATGATGGCGTTCATAGGGGTGCGGATATCGTGGCTCATGCGGGCGAGGAAGTCGCTCTTGGCCCGGTTGGCGGCCTGGGCCGCGTCGGAGGCCTCCTGCATGGCGGCCCGGATCTCCAGCTCCCGCTCCTTCAGCACGGTCACGTCCTGGATGGCGTACAGCACGCCCACGGGCACGCCGTCCTCCCGGCGCAGGCACAGGATGGACAGGTTCTCCCACCGGCGGGCGCCGCCGGCGTCCAGCTGGTACTCGGTCTGCAGGTAGGGCACGTCCTCGGTGAGGTGCTCCCGCACATAGTCCGGGGACACGAAAGCGGTCATCCGCTCCCCGTCCTCCACGTACATGGGGGAGAGGTGGGCCATCAGCTTCTTAAACGAACCCTTGTCCGGGATGGTCAGGACGTCGTCCTGCTTCAAGTACTCGTATGTATCCTTCTCGTAGTCCACCAGGATGAACCGGGCGAATAGGGAGGTGACCGCGTCCACGATCTGGGTCACGGCCTGCTTTTCCTCTTCCAGCTGCCGCCTTTGCAGCCAGTTTTTCACGATCAGGTAGATGACATAGACCAAAAACGCGGCCGCAAGGGATATCGCCAGCCGGAAGGCGAGGGTGTTGGCTCCCCGGGCCATATCGGTGGTCGCGGTGGAGGACAGGGTCTGCATCAGCACCCACCGGCCGTCATGGAGCGTGGTGATATAGGCGTTGCCGGCGCCGCTGGTGCCCTCATAGTTGATGCTGACCTCATCGATGTCGTTGTCCGTGCTCAGCACCGACTTAAAGGCCCGCATGGTCTCGCTGTTGATATACCCGCCCCGGGCCATGGACTGGATAAGGTCGACGCCCGGCGTGCCGGCGCTGGTGGTGAAGAGGATGCGGCCCTCCCGGTCCAGCAGATAGGTGTCGCCCTGCACGCCCAGATAGTTGGCGCCCAGCACGTCCATGACGGTGCTCTCCTTCATGATGCAGCTGAGCACGCCGATGATCTCATCCTCATAGTAGAACGGGGCGTAGGAGATGAGAAGGGTCTCATCGGTGACGCGGGAGTGGTAGAGGATGATCTGGGCGGAATTTCCCTTCATGCCGTCCTGGAAGTAATCCCGGTCGGAAAGGTCCACGCTCTTGCCGTCGGCGGTGAGGTCCATGCCGTTTTTGCCGATGAACTCGGCGTAGTCGAAGTTGGTCCGGGCCGTGAGGTCCTCCAGCATGCCGGGCTCCACCTTGGGCTCCGTCAGCGTCTGGCCATAGAGGTGGGCCATGGCCTGGGCGTCCATCATCGCTGTGTCCACCAGATCGTCCAGCCTGTCCGCCTTCTGCCTTGTGGCGGCCTGGATGAAGCTGTCGTTCTGGGCCAGGATGCGCGCCCGGTTGTCCCGGATGAACAGGTAAAAGGACACGAACACGAACGCCAGCAGTACGCCGATGACCGCCGCGTCCCAGGGGCTGATACGATTCTTTTTCTGCTGTTTAGCTTTCATAGGACTCCCAATTGCTTTTTTATGGGTCCGGTCCGCCGGACCTTTAACTTATATATTAACATATATGTACGGCGGATTGCAACATAAAATGCGCGGGCCCTGCCGGTTGTAAGAAGAGGCCGGATGTGGTAAAATACAGAAAGATGTGGTGAAATACAGAAAAAGACAGCTGATACGGGAGGAAACGCTTATGGACGGGAAAAAGCACGGGTTCCATCTGCCCAAGGGCCGGGTGGGAAGGACGGTCTTCTGCATCCTCATCACGGTCCTGGCGGGCTTCGTGTACTTCTATGTGTCCCTGCCGGCCATCAACCTGCACGACGGGGAATTCTACGGCTTCCTCATCTTCCTGTGCGTGGTCTATATCGCCTGCGTGGTGCTGACGACGGGCATCTCCGGGCTTTTGGACGACGCGTCGGTGAAGGGGAAGATCAAGGGCGGCTTCGCCTTCATCAAGACCCACTGCCTGCCCGTGGGCATCGCCCTGGCGCTGGTGCTGCTGGCGGCCCTCGTGGGCAAGGTCATATCCCTGCCCATGTTCCGTGCCGGGGCCTACCGGGAGCTCTTGGACGTGCAGACCGGGGACTTCGCCGAGGATGTGGCCCAGATCTCCTTCAACGAGATACCCACCCTGGACAGGACCAGCGCCAACTACCTGGGCGACCGGCAGATGGGCACGCTGTCCGACATGGTGAGCCAATTCGAGTACTCCAACGATTCCACCCAAATAAACTACCAGGGCCGGCCCGTGCGGGTGGCCCCTATTGGGTATGCGGACCTGTTCAAATGGTTCACCAACCGGGGCACTGGCCTGCCCGCCTATGTGGTGGTGGACATGGTGACCCAGGAGGCCAGCGTGGTGCGCCTGCCGGCGGGAGAGGGGATGAAGTACTCCTTCTCCGAACCTCTGAACCGGAACGTGCTGCGCCATCTGCGGTTCCAGTATCCCACAATGATGTTCTCCACGCCGGAATTCGAGATCGACGAGGAAGGTCATCCCTGGTGGATCGCGCCGCGGCTGGTGAAGACCATCGGCCTCTTCGGCGGCCGGGACATCCAGGGCGCGGTGCTCATGGACGCGGTCACCGGCGAGAGCGAGTATTATGAGACCGTGCCCACCTGGGTGGACACCCTCTACACCCCCCAGCTCATCATGGAGCAGTATGACTACCACGGCACCCTGGTCCGGGGCTTCATCAACTCCATCCTGGGCCAGCGGGACGTGACCATGACCACGGACGGGTATAACTATATCGCCATGAACGACGACGTGTACGTCTATACCGGCGTCACCAGCGCCAACGCGGACCAGTCCAACCTGGGGTTCCTGCTATGCAATATGCGCACTAAGGAGACGAAGTACTACGTGGCCCCCGGCGCCACCGAGGCGGCCGCCCGGGCCTCCGCCATGGGCGTGGTCCAGGACCTGGGCTACACGGCCACGTTCCCGCTGCTGCTCAACATCTCCGGCCAGCCCACCTACTTCATTCCCCTCATGGACGCCACCAACCTGGTGAAGAGCTACGCCATGGTGAACGTGGCCCAGTATCAGATCGTGGCCACCGGCTCCACGGTGTCCGCCTGCGAGAGAACTTATGTAAACCTTCTCAACGAGCGCAGTGTGGTCACCGGCGGCGGCCTGCCCGAGGAGCAGGGCGAGGCAAAGGGCGTCGTTGAGGAGATACGCACGGCGGTGCTGGAGGGCACAAGCTGGTACTATATCCGTCTCAAGGGCGAGGACGTGTTCTACGCCGTCTCCGCCGCCCAGGACAGGAACGTCATCGTCCTCAGCGAGGGCGATGAGGTGACCATCTCCCACGCCCTGCCGGAGGAGGGGACCGACCCCGCCATCCTGGAGGCCTACGCCGTTGCGGCGGACTGAGCGTGAAACTGATACACGCCCCGTATATCGGGCAAAAGGGGACTTTTCCCACCGGCTGCGAGAGCGTCAGCGCGGTGATGCTGCTGCGCCATCTGGGGGTGGATATCACGGTGGATGCGTTCATCCAAAATTACCTGCCTATGGGCAGCTTTGAGACCCGGGACGGAGAGCTTTGGGGCCCGGACCCCCGAAAGGTATTTTGCGGCAGTCCCTATGACGAAGACGGCATGGGCTGCTATGCCCCTGTGATCCGCGCGGCCCTGGAAAAGGTCCTGGCGGACCGCATGGCCGACCCGCCCCTTGTGGTGGACGAAACGGGAACATCTATGGAGGCACTGATAGAAAATTATGTAAACCATGATGTCCCCGTGGTATTCTGGGCCTGCATCGACATGCGCCCGCCGGTCAAGGGGCCTTTCTGGCGGCTTTGGGACAGCGGGGAGACGTTTGAATGGACCTCCAACGAGCACTGCATGCTCCTGGTGGGATATGATAAGGAGGGGTACTGGTTCAACGACCCCTGGGAGGACCACGGGCTCATACATTATCCAAAAGAACTCACGGAGCAGCGGCACTTGGCCCAGCGGGCCATGGCCGTGAGTGTGCGATACCCTAATAAGTAAAAAAGCGGCGCGGCATTTCTGCCGCGCCGCCCCTCTTGTTACAGAGGAACTCACTTCATGCCGTTCTCGTAGGCCTCGATCATCTTTTTAGACGTGTGACCCACATGACAGAATTCATCGTCAGAGCCGGAAACCGTTGGTACAGGCGGGTTTGCGGCTTTTAGACTTTGTTCGTGCTGACGGAGCTTTTGCAGGAATTTTGCCGTGGTCTCTCCGGTAAAGATCTTGATCTCCAATTTCATGGTGTGCTCGTCCACCGGTGTGACGAAGATTTTATCAATATATTGGTTTACATAATTTTTTGTGATGATGCCCTTGGCGGCGTCCCGGCGGGCGGATTCCAGCGTGGCGCGGATAGAGGCGATGTGCTTCTGAAATTCCCGCCCGGTCTGCTCTCTGTTCTCCAGTTCTTCCAGCTGCTCCTGGGCTGCGTCGATGTCCTCGTTGCAGGCGCGGGTCATGGTCACAAAGTCGTTGTCGCTGATCTGGCCGGTGACGTTGTAATCCAGCAGCTTGGATTTCTTCTTCTCCGCCAGGTCGATGGTCTGCCGCAGGGTCTTGATCTGCTCCGGCAGCCGGTCGTCGTCGGTGATCTCCTGATACATCCGGACGTACTCTCCGATCATGGCCTCGGCGTCTACCTCCGTGTCCCGGAACACCTCAAAAAGCAGGGGCTTGATCTCGTCCTCGTAGATGGCGAAGCTGTCGCAGGAGTCGGCCCCGTTGTTGATCTTCCCGGCGCAGACCCAGCGGCTGTTGACGTTGCCCTTCCGGTCTCTGGACTCCCGGCGGTAATAAGGCTTTCCGCACTGGGTGCATATAAGTTTGCCAGTGAGGAGGTTTGCGTGATTGCAGATGCCCTGCCGGGACTTCACATCCTCGCTGCGCCGGCGCAGGACAGTGTTGGCCTGTTCCCACAGTTCCTCGGGCACGATGGCGGGCACGATCTGGCCCGTCTCGTCCTTGAACATGACCCACTCGTCAGGCGGGAGGAACTTCTGCTTTTTCGTAAACATGTCCACGACTTTGACTTTGTTGCCCACATAGTACCCCTTGTACTTGGGGTTGGAGATGATGCCGCTCATGGTGGTGTGGGCGATCTTGTTGCCGTTGCTGTTCCGATAGCCCTTGTCCCAGAATATCCGCTCCAACTGCTTCATGCTGTACTCGCCGGTGGCGTATAGCTCGAACAGCTCCCGCACCATGGGCGCCTGGGTCTCGTCGATGACCAGGCGCTTGTTGTCCTTCCGGTAGCCGAAGATGCGGTTGTTGCCCAGCACGACCTTGGATTTGATGGCCTGCTGGTGGCCGAACTTGATACGGCTGGACAGCTTGCGCAGCTCGTCCTGGGCGATGGAGCTCATAATGGCCAGCCGAAGTTCGGAGTCCTCGTCCAAAGTGTTGATGTTGTCGTTTTGGAAGAACACCCCCACGCCGCAGTCCAAAAGCTGGCGGGTGTACTGGATGGAGTCCAGGGTGTTGCGGGCAAAACGGGAGATCTCCTTTGTGATGATGAGGTCGAATTTGTCCTCCGCCGCGTCCTGGATCATCAGGTTGAAGTTTTTCCGATGCCGGGTGCTGATGCCGGAGATGCCCTCGTCGATGTAGCCGGGAACAAAAGTCCATGCCTTGTTTTTCCGGATCAGGTCTTCGTAGTAGGTGATCTGGTTGCCAAGGGAGTTGAGCTGCTCATCCGACTCGGAGGACACGCGGGCATAGTACGTCACCCGCAGTCTGATGTCATAGAGCGACTTCGTCCGCAGCTGCTGGCGTATGGTATGTATGTCCATCGCAATTCCTCCATTTTATTTTTGTTAGTCATATTATCATTACTACAAAGATTATATCAGATATTGGCGAATAGGTCAACTGCAAACTGAAACGCAGGGAAAGTCCCTTTGGAACAAAGGGCGCACTTCTATACATGGTCTGACGACCATGCATGTGCGCTCTGCGAGGCACAGCCCGGACAGGCGAATGTCCGGGCTGTTTTGCGTCGCTGCTGCTCCGTTCAAGGGGCGGCCCCCTTGCGCCTCGTCGTCGCAAAGTCCGCTCTGTTCCGTTTCCGCTAAAGCGAAAACTGCACACGCTCCCTTGCTCCTCCTCTCCCCACAAAACCATGTTTTGCGGGGACCCCATGAGGCTATCCCCCCTGCTGCCTGCTTCCTGATGAGCCGTGAAAGAGGCGGCTGGACAAGCAACAGAGAGACAGTTATAATGTTTTTGAAATTTTTCAAAAATTTTTTCGCGTTCCCGGAACAATTTGGCCCTTCTCATGCCCATTTATTATGGAGGGGCCATTCCCTGAGCCGAAGGAGGTGAGCATATGGCAGACCAGAACGGCCCTTCCGGTTTCATCGTTATGCTGGCAGATGGGATCATGGAGATACCCCAGGACAGCTATCTGTCGTGGATGACACTGTTTTACGCTTTGCCCAGAGAGCTTGTGGAGAAGCGGCCGGTCTTTCTCACTCTCCCTCGGAACATCGTAAAACTCCTGTCGGATGAGGCGGCCAGAAAGCTCATCGAGGACGATTCGTTTTTGGAGCTGGTTTGGGACTGTTACGCATGGGCGGCGTGGCAGTTTTTCCTAGTTCCCTTCAAAGGCGGAACGTATCACGACATCCCCGGCGAGTGGCAGGACTACTCCGGCGACTTCCCGCTCTGGCGAATGTCCTATGACATCATCCGGCACTTCCGCAAGAAGTTTGAGACGGAGATGGATTGGAGCTTCCAGCGGCTGTTCCTCATGCCGGAGAACGTAGAGGTCCCCCTGGCTGAACTGGCAGCAGTTCAGCAACCTTATCGGGAATCTCACGGATATGATCGTCGCTGAGGAAAACTGGCAGCCCATCATCGACGAGATATGGCTTGATCGGCAAGCGGAGGATTACAACCGCGGGAAAAACTCAAAGAAACGGGATTTCCTCCGCTCCTGGTATCATGACCGGACGGCCACGCACCTTTCCCTGGAGGACATCGCACAGAACGGGACCAAGCTGGATGGCGACATGCTGTATGACATTGAGGACCCGCGGGCGGAGTATGAGAAGAAGGTCATGTCGCGGGATGCGGTGGATTCGTTTTTCGCCAGCCTGTCCCCGGACGATCAGACGATCCTGCGGATGAGGATGGAGGGCTTCACCCAGCAGCAGATCGCGGACAAGCTAGGCTTTAAGACTACCGGGGCCATCTCCAAACGGATCGCCAAGATCGCCGCCGGGTATGAGGTGTTTGCCCATAGCCAGTATAACGATTTTCTAAGCGAACACTAAATCAGACAGAGATGCAAATTGCAGTCACGAGACAGCTCGTGGCTGCTTTTTCTATCCCCATGTCGGAAATCCATTCTGAAGGAGGGATCACAATGTTCCCAACAAGATACAAAATGCCGCTTTTCGCCGCCCCGCTGTCCCGGCACGGCGGGAAGGCGAAAACGCGCTCACAGCGCCGAAAAATCGCCAAAATGACACCGGGAACATACAGAAATCTTCCCGGTCCACCAAATCTCAATTATCGTATGAAAAGGAGTAACAATGCCGCGTATGAGCAAGAAACGGCGGGAGGAATGGTCTTTTTTCCTCAACCGCCGTAATCGTATCATGCAGTACCATGTCGTGCGGTTCCGGCGCGAGCCGGGAGTACGACTGGTATTACTTGGGCATAACAGCGCAAAGCGGCTGTTATGCCCTATCTGTAGAGGCTGCACCCAGGACTGCAAGCAGAGCTTCCGCATGGGCATCGTCGTCTGTGATCGTTACTGGTCCAAACGCTGGAAGCCCCGGGAGGAACGCAGATGAGCAAGACGCTGGAGCAGCTGAGAGCGGAACAGGCCAGAGACAAGGCTCTGTTGGAACAGTACCAACACCGCATCCAGCGGCTGGAGAATCGGGCGAAGTATCTGAACCATGCCGAGCGGACCGCACGGGCGCACCGGCTCATCACCCGTGGGGCCGCCGTGGAGAGCATCGTCCCGGAGGTCAAGAGCATGGAGGAAGTGCCATTCTATGGCCTCATGGAGCAGATACTATCCCTGCCGGAAGCCCAGGCCGTTATCCGTAGGACGCTGCAAGGGGAGGATTTGTAAATGGTCCTCTATCATTTCCACGTCACCCAGATCCAGCGCAGCGCCGGTCAGTCCGCCATCGCTTCCGCCGCCTACCGCGCCGGAGAGAAACTTTACAGCGAATACTACGGCGAGACCAGCGATTACAGCCACAAGAAAGGCGTGATCTGTTCCGAGATACTTCTCCCGACAAATGCGCCGCTGGAATACGCGGACCGGCAGACCCTATGGAACGCCTTGGAGCAGGCAGAGCGGAACAAAGACGCCCAGCTTGCATACAGCTTTGACGTTGCCTTGCAGAACGAGTTTTCCCTGGAGGAGAACATCGCTCTTGCAAGGCAATTTGTATCGGAGCAGCTTGTCAGCCGGGGTATGATCGCAGACTTCTCCATCCATAAGCCGGACAAAGAGATACAAAATCCCCACTTCCACATCCTCTGTCCAATCCGGCCGTTGAAAGAGAACGGGAAGTGGGGATACAAGCAGCGCCGCGTGTATCACTTGGACGAGAACGGCGACCGCATTCTTGACGAGAACGGCAAGGCGACCTTTGACGCTGTGCCTACCACTGATTGGGGCAGCCCGGAGCGGCTGGGATCCTGGCGGGAGGCGTGGGCCGCGCTGTGCAACGCCAAGTTTGAGGAAAAGGGCCTGGACTGCCGGATAGACCACCGCTCCTATGAACGTCAAGGCATCGACCAGATACCGACGGTCCATGAGGGTCCCGCCGTCCGCCAGATGGAGGCAAAGGGCATCCCTACCGACAAGGGCGATCTCAACCGCTGGATTCGCTCTGCCAACGCGGCCATCCGCAGCCTGCGGAAGAAGATCACCATGTTGCTGGACTGGCTGAAAGATGTCAGACGTGAGCTGTCCCAGCCCCAGCAGCCCAACCTGGGCCAGCTTCTGGGCGATTACATTGCCATGAGAAACGCCGGAGCGTGGAGCCAGAAGGCAAAGCTGGGCAATCTGAAGCAGTTTGTGGAAGCCTATAACTACATCATGGAGAACAAACTGTTCACGGTGGAGGCGCTGACGGAGCGGGTCGATTTCATCAGCGGTCAGGTCGCCGCGCTGAAGGCGGAGCTTGATGATTCCAACAAACGCCAGAAGGAGCTGAAGGACCTGCTCCAGCAGGCGGAGAACTACGCCCGGCTAAAGCCTGTCTTTGACGAGATGAACAGCATCCGCTGGAAGGGCCAGCGGGAGAAATACAGACAGGAGCATGAACGCGAGCTGCGGCTGTTCTATATGACCAGGCGCAAGTTGAAGGATGTCCTCACGCCGGACGGCAAGCTGCCCATCTCCGCTTGGCAGCGGGAGATGGAAAGGCTGGCGCGGGAGCATGAGGCGGCCTACGCCAAGTACAAGCCCCTGCGGGATGATCTCACGAAGCTGCTGCAGGTCCGGCACCACGTCAATGTAGCGCTGGATCAGCGCGGCCAGCCGATAATCGAGCAGGAAAGACAAAATGACAAAAGAGAACGTTGAATGAGTAGATCAAACTTTTTTGGCAAAAGGAGGGATTCTTGATCCGCAAAGTGGGAATGATCAAAGAGGGTGAGGCCGTGTGGCAAAGCAGAGCGCACTAAAAACCAAGGAGATCGTTGCATCACGCACATGGCTTCATTATTATAATCAGGTCCTGTTTGAGCGCGGACTGATCACAGAACGCGAGCGCAATAAGATGGCCTTGAAGATCAACGCCTGGACAGGGCCTGGCAAACCGACAGCATGAATAGGGGCACGGGAAACCGTGCCCTTATTTTTTGCATTCTTACTTGCTTTTTTAGCTGTCCCGGCGTATAATTCTATAAAAGTGTGATTATAAAGCGCTAATTCTGGTATAAAAGTGTGATGAGGTGTCTTTTGTGGAGCGATCGATCTTAAATGACCTGTTGAAGTGGAAAAATTCCAAGCACCGCAAGCCGCTGATCCTGAAAGGCGTACGGCAAGTGGGCAAGACCTGGGTGCTCAAAGAGTTCGGGCGGCGGTACTATGACAACACTGCCTACTTCAACTTTGACGAGAACGAGGAATATAAGCAGTTTTTCGAGACCACCAAGGACGTGGAGCGCATCCTGCAAAATTTGATGCTGGCCAGCGGGCAGAAAATCGTCCCGGAGAAGACCCTGATCATCTTCGACGAGGTGCAGGACTGCCCGAAGGTCATCAATTCCATGAAGTATTTTTGTGAGAACGCGCCGCAGTATCACGTCGCCTGCGCCGGGTCCCTGCTGGGCATCGCGCTGGCGAAGCCGGCCTCCTTCCCGGTGGGCAAGGTCAACTTCATGCAGATCGACCCCATGACGTTCACAGAATTTCTGCTGGCCAACGGGGACGGGAATCTTGTGGAGTATATGGACCGCGTGGATGCCATTGAGCCGATACCGGACGCCTTTTTCAACCCGCTTTATGAGCGGTTGAAGATGTATTACGTCACGGGCGGCATGCCGGAGCCGGTGGCTATGTGGACCCAGGAGCGGGACGTGGAGGCCATGCAGGAGGCGCTGTCCAACATCATCGGGGCCTATGAGCGGGATTTCGGCAAGCACCCGGACGTGAAAGAATTCCCGAAAATATCCATGGTATGGAAGTCCATTCCCTCGCAGCTTGCGCGCGAGAATAAAAAGTTCATCTACAAGGTCGTGAAGGAGGGGGCCCGGGCCAGGGAGTACGAAGACGCCCTGCAATGGCTGGTGGACGCCCGCTTGGTGCATAAGGTCTACCGCAGTTCCGCGCCACGGCTGCCCGTGTCGGCCTATGATGATTTGTCCGCGTTCAAGATCTACCTGGCGGATGTGGGCGTCTTGCGGCGGCTGGCACAGCTGGCGCCGACCGCCTTTGGCGAGGGGAACCGCTTGTTCACGGAGTTTAAAGGCGCGCTGACGGAAAACTATGTGCTGCAAACGCTCATCACCCAGTTCGAGGTCATGCCCCGCTATTGGAGCCAGACCAACCCGCCATATGAGGTGGATTTCCTGATCCAACGGGAGAACGACATTTTCCCGGTGGAGGTCAAGTCCGAGGCCAATACCGCCAGCCGAAGCCTGCGGAAGTTCAAGGAACTGTTCCCGGAGGAAGTTAAGCTCCGTATTCGGTTTTCTCTGGACAACCTGAAGCTGGACGATGACGTGCTGAATATCCCGTTGTTTATGGCGGATCAGGCGGACAGATTGATCGGGGTGGGGTTGAAGAAACAAAGGTTATAGATATAGTCTAAGCTTGGGGTTGGTCAATCATATTGTATCGACATGAACCTAATCTTTGAAAGAGAGAGTTGTTATGCAGGAGTGGAAAATAGTTAAAACATCTAGGAGTGGGCAAGAATATGTTGAAGCAAAAGAATTGAGTTCCGGAGTGAGAAGTTCTTGCCGGGCTGTGTTTTTTAGAAATACGCACAACTCAACAGGGGAGAAAATCGTATCTCTGAAAATTGCAAGAATGAGTAAAATCGCTGAAGGATTCAAAGAGAAAGTTGATAAATCGATTACACTTACAACACCTGAGCTAGATAATTTGATTGACTATATTCAGGATTATTATGTGCCGTTGAATGTGGGAATGACCGAATTCATTGCAGCTGATGAGGATGCAGCAAAGTTATTCTCCAAAGTACGCGAACTTGGGATTTCAGATGACGAAGTAGTGGACAAGCTGTTGGAATCGGGCGTACTTACCGAAAACCTGAGTGTTGCAATTACGGCTGCAAGAAGAAACTATGCCATACAAGAGTTCAGGAATGCCATTGAGCAAAACTACCCTGAATCATATTGGCAGGAATGGTTTGAGCATAATAAATGGATTCTGGGATCTGAGTTCCTAAATATACTTCCGGAAAGAGATATTGATGTTGATGATATTGCGGACTATCTTATGCGTTCACTCGACGGTTTTTTGGATGTTGTAGAGATAAAAAAACCAACGATTCCTTTCTGGGTTGGTCCCGATTCACACGGTAACTATTGTCCATCGGCAACACTCTCAGGTGCAATAATGCAGTGTCTAAACTATTTATATAAGATTGAACTTCAGTCGAATTCAGTCGAGTTCTTAGAGCGCGTTGGAGGCACAAAGACGGTTAAACCGCAATGCTTACTTGTGTATGGACGATCAAACGACTGGGGAGAGGACAAATCAAAAGCGTTGAGAATACTTAATGCCTCATATCACCAGCTTCATATTATGACTTATGATCAACTCCTTCTTCGCGCAAGACAGTTGCTTGGCCTCGAAGGAGATGACGAACCAGACGAGGAGGAAGCTCTCCCCTTTTGACTGATTCTTTGTTTTGAACACCCACATGGTCATGGTAAGCAGGTGGACAGGCTGATTGGGGTTGCAATGATTAATCTTGATACTGTAAGAATAAAAAGAGGACAAAGTAATGGCTGACAGAAAAATCATTGACGCGATGTGGGATGATTCTCCCATAGATGTCTCTACCGAGGTAAACTTCATCTGGTCCATCGCCAACAAACTGCGCGGGCCGTACCGGAGCGACAAGTATAAGGACGTCATCATCCCTATGACGATCATTCGACGGTTCGAGTGTGCCCTTGCGCCGACAAAGCAGGCTGTCGTGGCTCAGTATAAGGCCAATCCAAATTACCCGGCAAAGGCAATGTACCGTGTTTCCGGCTTCCCGTTCTACAATACCAGCGAGTATGACCTTGCCGAGCTTGTGAACGATGCGGATCATATTGCCGCTAACTTCAAAAGCTACCTGGAAGGGTTCTCTGCCAATGTGCTGGAAATATTGTTGTCTAAGGAGCGAGGACTGAACTTTGGTGAAGAGATCGACAAGATGGACAAGAACAACCGTCTGCTATCTGTCGTGAAAGCATTCTCTGAATTGGATTTAGATCCGCGCACCATCGACAACGTAAAGATGGGGTATATCTTTGAGGAACTGATCCGGAAGTTCTCTGAAAACGCCGAAGCTGGCGACCACTACACCGGCCGCGACATCATCAAACTGATGGTCAACATCCTGCTGGCCGAGGGCTGTGACGACATTTTTGACGATGGTAAGGTCATTACCATCTTGGATCAGGCTTGCGGCACGGGCGGCATGCTGTCCACAGGATATAACTTTATAAAGCGATATAATCCGACCGCCGACGTGCGCCTATTTGGGCAGGAAAACAATCCTGAATCTTATGCTATGTGTTTGGCGGAGATGCTCATTAAGGGGCAGAGTGCAGATAGAATTTGTTATCAGGACACTATGGTTGCAGACCGATTCAAAGACACCAAAATGCGCTTTGTTCTGGAGAACCCGCCGTTTGGACAGGCGTGGGGCGGCAGCGATGCTGCCGACGGCGTAGAGGAAGCGGTTAGGGCTGAGCATCAGAAGGGTTTTTCTGGTCGTTGGGGCGCAGGGTTGCCCAGTGCGGGCGATATGCAGATGCTGTTTCTGCAATCCGCTATCGACAAAATGGACGATGAATTTGGCCGCGCCGCCATAATAGAGAACAGTAGCCCGCTGTTTACCGGTGGAGCGTCTTCTGGTGAGAGCCAGATAAGAAAATGGTTTTTGGAAAACGATTTTATTGAATCAATAATACAGCTACCAAGTGATTTGTTCTACAATACGGGAATAGCAACATATATTTGGGTTCTTTCAAAAAACAAGCGAAAGGAACGCAAAGGAAAGATACAATTGATTGATGCGTCGTCCTGTTTTCACAAGTTGAGACGTGGACTTGGCGACAAGAAAAATGAAATTACCCCTATGGATCGTTCTGTCATTACTAAACTATATGCTAATTTTGTAGAGAATGAATACTGTAAAATCTATGACAATGAGGAGTTCATCTATCGAGAGTACACGGTGATGCAGCCTCTCCAGCGTAGCTATGCTATCACAGAAGGGCGCATTGCTTCCATGCTCTCAAAAGGGTCACTGTCTTCGCTTTATGACGAAGCGAAGGTCAGTGAATTGGAAAACGTCGAGGAACTGTCCGGAAAGAATCAGAGAAAACTGGAGAAGTACCAAGACAACAAATCGGTTTATGATGCTATCCTTGCCGCGTTGCAGGATGCAGTTTCCGAGAGCATCTACTATTCTCCGGCTGCCTTTATGCCGGTGCTGACGGCTGCCCTTACACAGGTAACAAGCGATAAGAAGCTGCTTGAAAAAATTGCGGATGGGCTTTCCGCGATGGACAAGCGGGCTGAGATACAGCGTGATCGAAAAGGATATACATTATATGACAAAGAATCGAAAGATACGGAGAAAGTTCCAGTAAAGATCGATATAGAGACCTATATGCGTCGGGAAGTACTTCCATATATCCCTGATGCAGCAGCTTTCTTTGAGGAAAACTTAACGGCAAAGAATCAAATTATTAAAACGGGAGCCGAAATTATTTTTACCCGGAAATTTTATAAACCTAAATTCCCAGAGAACAGTGATCTCTTAAAAAATGAACTTGAGAGTTTAGCACAAGATATAATAATGCAGACAAGGGATTTGTTCGTATAAGGCGTATAAGGAGTGATGATTATGGCACTGACAGTTAATCCTCTTGCTGAGTGGCTTGGTGAAGTCCCTGACTATTGGGAATTCTACAAAGGAAAGTACATATTTACTCAGCGAAATGAAAAGGGAAATAATATTGAATTGCAGCTTCTTTCGCCAACACAACATTTTGGCGTTATTCCGCAGGCATTACTTGAAGAACTGACAAGTGCTAATGTCGTTAAAGTGAAAGATGACACAGACCTCTCGGCCTTCAAAACAATTCATAAAGGCGATTTTTGTATTAGCCTTAGAAGTTTTCAAGGTGGCTTTGAGTACTCAAAATATGAAGGTGTAGTTTCACCTGCTTATCAGGTGTTTTATCCGGTTCGACAGATCTGTGATCGATTCTACAAGTACCTGTTTAAGGACAAGTGTTTTATTAGTGAAATGAATTCTCATACTATGAGTTTACGTGATGGGAAAAACATTGCTTTTGAAGATTTTGGAAATACATACATTCCTTATCCCCCCTTAGACGAGCAAGAATCAATAGCTGACTTTTTAGATAGTCGTTGTAGTAAGATTGCGGAATTATCATCTAGTTTGCAGAGACAACTTGATGCTCTTGAGAAATATAGACAGTCTATTGTTTTTGAATGTGTCACAGGGAAGAAGGGAATTGAGCAATGAAAGAGGCTACGTATATCTCAGACGAGGCAAGAAAACTTCTTGCAGAAATAATAGAGCATGAGACGGAGCCGGACTATTGGCGGAAACGATTTGAAAAAATGCAATATAAGGAAGAAATAATTGTACGTGGCTGTTTTGGAGAACTAAAGAATAATAACCTAATTTCCGTGCTTTGGGCCGATGATATTCCATATCACATTCAAGTCCTGAAAGATGGTTATACATATGAAGAACGCATTTACAGGGCTGAATTAGATAAATTGAAAACGGAAGCTCATTTTTCCCCTTTTGAGAGGGAACTGTTTGAACTTCTTCACAGAACCAAGATGATTAATTCTCCGATTAATGCTGCTCCGATTGGCACTGATATGAACGAATACAACCGTCCAAGTAATATTTGGATCAATGATTTTGAAATATTCTACCATAGGTATTTGACGGATCATCCTCTTGCAAAACGAATTGAATCCATTTTGTTTCATCGTAAATTGAGTACTTATAATGATTTGGTCTCTGTCTTGGAGAGTATATGTGGTGACACAGAATATAGAAAACGTAAACATATTAATCAAGAAAACCTTGCATCTGATAATATAGGAATGCAGTTGAGTAAATATGACGTTTTCATTTCTCATGCTAGTAAAGATAAGGTTGAACTAGTTGATAAACTGTATCAATCTTTGAATATGCTTGACATTAAGATTTTTTATGACAAAGAATCGCTCGAATGGGGAGATAACTGGAAGGAGCGCATACTTGAGGGGACAGAGAAGTCCGAGTTTGCTATTATCGTAATATCTGAAAACTTCTTCGGAAGGGAATGGACTGAGCGCGAACTGACAGAGTTTCTTGGAAGACAGAACAAGAATGGGCAAAAGGTGATATTGCCAATACTGCATAACATTACAAGAACAGACTTACAGAACCACTATCCATCCATAGTGGATATCCAAGGCATAAAATCCAACGATTATACCTGTGACCAAATCGCAATTCTCTTTGCAAGGCAACTAATTAAGAGGCTTAGAGATCAATAATTTATTTTGAACATAGCGTAACATATGAGAAGGGGTACGGATTATGAATTACATCCTATCCGAAAAAGAATATCAGCACTACATAATGGAGCGCCTCTCCCAGGATAATGGATATATCATCCGCAGCCAAACGGACTATGACCATCGCTTCGCCATGGACCGGGAGATGCTGTTTCGGTTCCTATGGGATACCCAGGCAGAGACGATGGACGCCCTGCGGAAGATATACAAGGCCGATTTGGAGGAAACAATCGTCAGCTTCATCAATGCTGAGGCGACGAAGGCGCACGGCAGTCTGCTGGATATATTGAAGCATGGCGTCGAGATCTCCAATATGCAGTTGGAACTAATGTACACAAAACCGGCGACCACTTTCAACAAGGAACTGTTGGCTAAGTACGAAAAGAATATATTCTCTGTAATGGAGGAAGTATGGGCAAGCGATGAGGAACGCATCGACCTTGTAATCTTCCTCAACGGCCTTGCCATTATGTCCTTTGAACTGAAATGCAACCTCGCCGGGCAATCTTATCAGGACGCGATTTATCAGTTCCGCACGGATCGTGATCCTGGGACCCGCTTGTTCCGCTTTAAAGCTGGGTGCCTTGTCTGCTTCGCTCTGGACCTTGAGCAGGTCTATATGACCACCAAACTGGCCGGAAATGCCACATTCTTTCTGCCGTTCAACATGGGCCGCGACGAGGGCGTGAATGCCGGTGCGGGCAACCCTGTTTTTGAGGATAAGTACAGCGTCTCTTATATGTGGGAGGACATCCTGAAAAAGGATACGATTCTCGACCTTGTCAGCAAGTTCATCTTCATTGACGCGAACGAGAGCCGCGACGAACTGACTGGCAAGACGAAGAAGTCGGAGAACATCATATTCCCCCGTTACCACCAGCTTGACGTTATCCGCCAGCTTCTGGCGGATGTGCGCACGAACGGCACCACACAGAATTACCTGATCCAGCACAGCGCCGGTTCCGGCAAGACCAACTCCATCGCCTGGCTGGCGCACCGATTGACATCGTTGCATGACGCGAACAACCATATTATATTTGATAATATTATCATAGTCACTGACCGGGTAGTAGTGGATCGGCAGCTGCAAAAGGCGATCATGGGCATGGAACACAAGGCTGGCCTGATTCGAGTGATGGATGACAAGTGTAATTCCAACGATCTGGCGAATGCACTCAATGGCAACACGAAGATCATCGCTACCACCATTCAGAAATTCCCCTATATTGTGGACAGCGTAAAGGGGCTGAAAGAAAAACGGTTTGCTGTGATCATTGACGAGGCGCACTCCTCCACGGCTGGCAAGGATATGGCCGCCGTAACCAAGTCTCTTGGTGCTGGCGAACCGGATTACGGCGATGTCGAGGACATGATTACCGATGAGATTCGCAGGAATGGCAAACAGGCGAACGTGTCCATGTTCGCTTTCACGGCCACGCCTAAGCCTACGACTATCCAGCTTTTCGGTCGGTTGAACAAAAAGGGGCAGCGGGAGGCTTTCCACATCTATTCTATGAAGCAGGCTATTGAGGAAGGTTTTATACTTGATGTGCTCCAGAATTACACGACGTATAAGACTTTTTATCAAATCAACAAGGAGATCGAGGAGGACCCTCGCTGCAAAACATCGGACGCCAAGCGGCAGATTGCACGTTTCGTAGAACTGCATGAGACAAATATCGCCCAGCGAGTGGAAGTCATAGTTGAGCATTTCCGTACCACGGTAATGCCGGAACTTGGCGGCATGGCAAAGGCCATGGTGATAACTGCCTCCCGGCAGGGAGCAGTGAAGTACCGGCAGGCTTTTGAGGATTACACCAAGAAGAAGGGTTATACCGATATTAAGGCACTGGTGGCATTCTCTGGCAAGGTGACCCTGCCGGACGACGAGACGGAGTACACCGAGGCGTCCATGAACGGGTTCCCGGAGAATCGGCTTCCGAGAGAGTTTGACGAGAATGAGTATCAGGTTCTGCTGGTAGCGAACAAGTATCAGACCGGGTTCGACCAGCCGAAACTCTGCGCGATGTATGTGCTGAAAAAACTCAAAGGAGTGTCGGCGGTACAGACACTCTCCAGGCTGAACCGTATCTGTCCGCCCTTTGAGAAAAAGACTTTTGTGCTGGATTTTGTGAACAGCTATGAGGAAATCAAGACTGCCTTTGCGCCGTATTATACGACCACGTTGCTGTCCAATTCCGTAACGCCGACAGCGATCTATGATCTGGAAGCTAGGATCGACGCCTATGCCGTACTCGATCCCGATGATATTGATAGGGCAAACGGACTGCTCTATAAGGCGAATATAACGCCCAGGGACAAGCAGAAACTCACGTTCTATTTCAAACGGGCAAAGAACATGATCGAGCAATATGAGCCGCTTACCCAGCAGGAGATCGTTGCCCAGCTGCGGCACTTTGTTCGGTTCTATGAGTTTTTGCTGCAGGTATCCTGTTTTGAAGACACTGACCTGCATAAAAAGTACAATTTCATTACATATCTGCTGGCGTATATCAATATCAAGCATCCGGGCGGCGGCTATGATCTGGACGGTAAAATCAGGGCAACCAACTTTGTGCAGAAGAAAGAAGCGGAACACGTCGAGCCGAAGCTCGTCGCACAGCCGGTGGTGAAACTCCCGACGGCGGAGACATTCGGCCTCACAGAAGCAAAGGAAGAGCGCCTGTCCGAAATTATTGCTGAGATAAACAGCCGCACCGGCAGGGCCTATGACACGGATGTGGCGGTCAAGGCGATGCTCCAGATACGGGATATTCTCTTGAAGTCGGAAAAACTGCGGGCCAGCGCCAAGAGCAATACCGTTAAGGATTTTGAGTTTTCCTATTTCGATGACATCGATGACGCGCTGATTGAGGGTCTCTCACAAAACCAGGATTTCTTCTCGCTGCTCCTGAGTGACGAGGAACTCAAACGCCAGGTGCTGGGAATATTTACGGAAGAGATTTATAAAAGCTTGAGAGAAGCGCAGTGATTTTTGCTTTAGAGGAAGATGAAATGAAGGAAGAGCAAGAACTAAAAAAGAGAATGAAGAACTTTGAATTTGCGGCAAAAAGTACATATTTCCATCATCGATGGAACATGTTTTGTTATAACCTGATTCACAATGCACGTTTTATTCCCCGAAAGGAAGACAGAGAGTTCATTGATGAAGTTACGGACTTGCTAGCAAAGTACTTCACAGTTGAAGTTCCTGTGGGATCGGTATTCTATAGAGCAAGGATTATCCCAGGGTGGAAATTAACAGTTCAAAAGCACATAGATTATTTGGGACATGATAATGAGAAAATGCCGGTTTGGATACCTAGAAAGAGCCTAATCAGAGGGTATTCTGATCCTTCTGATGTTGGCGTGCCACCCGTAGAGAAGGCCGGTCCAAACCGAGCCAGTCCAAAGGGAATTCCCGACTTATATGTAACAGATAACATATACACAGCAGTCTCGGAGGTTCGTCCGTCAATCTTAGAGCTTGTGAATGTAGTAGAGTATGTAAACCCGTCGCCAATTAAGATAATTAAGTTACCACGCACCGGGCAAGACTTAAAGGCGATGCTCATAGATGACGAGGATATAAACATTTACTTAAATGCAACCGCAAGAGAGTTGTCATTCCAGTTCTCGCGTCCCATTCGTAGAGGAGACGCAGATTTGGAGTATCTACCAACACAATATTTGGTTAATGCTCTTAGGGATAAAGATGCTTCAGTTCAGGGGATATCGTATCCGAGCTTCCAAAGTCATGTGGGGATGAACTTCGTTATTTTTTCTCAGGACGATTTAGAACTGCAAAAAAAGCCAGAAAGAATAATTAGAGTACAAAATGTGGTCTATGATTGTTGCAATGTAAATGATTTATCGGAGCAAATCAATCCAAAGCACATTGACTATCGCGCAAGTTTGACAGAGGCGGATGTTGACGAAATGAAAAAGCAAATCGTTCAAAATTCGGAACGGACTGAGTGAATAAGAAGAGTATGAAACAATGCCCTGCCAATCAAGCTCAACTGGCAGGGCGTGTTCTTTGCGTTGCTCAATCTTCCAACCTATGTTCCGCTGTCCCTTGTACATATCCCTCCAACTTGCCTCCAAGGACGAGCCTGGCGTATTCCAGCGGCTTGTTATCGATCAGCCAGTCCAGATCGCTGCGCTGATACAGATTGTCGGCAATCTCGTTCTCCACGCCAACGGTGTCGATGTCGATCCGGCTGCCATCAGAGAAGCGCAGTTCCACGCAGGCAGTGTCCATATTGAACGCACACTTGACCAGTTTTCGCATCTCAAAGCCCTCCTAAATCGTGATCCCTGTTATGTACTTTATCTCCACTTCATGCCCCATCGCATTTCTGTCGTTCCTCCTAAATTTCACAGTTCGTACGGGACACATCTTTTTGACCATCTGGCCGCCGACGGAACCGGCCTGCTTGCTGGTCAGGTCGCCGTTGTAGCCCTGCTTCAGGTTGACGCCCACCTCGGTGGCGGCTTCCATCTTAAAGCGGTCCATCGCGTCACGGGCATTGGGGTTCACAAGCTGATTGGAATTCTTAGCCATTTTCGTTTCTACTCCTTTCCGCTGCATTGACAGGCAGAGGATCGGCTGTCCAAAACGGTCTCGCGGCCATTTCGCAATGCCGCCCTGTTTGCTTGTCGGCTATATGTTCTGCATTTTTCATCCGATTATAAAAACCAATTTTTGTCGGCGCGGGAAAGGCGCAGCAGAGCTGAGGCTGGGGAGTACAGCCTCTATGCGGCGAAGCGGCAGTTGAAATAGGAGGCCAGAATGGCGAGAAACTCCGCGGCGGCCGGCCTGTGAGGCAATGGGCGCGCAGCCAGCTCCTCCAGAAGGTCCCGGTTCGTAAGCCAGGCGGTCCTGGAGGCAATGTAGATACTGCGCACCGCGCAGTAACAGGTGATGCCGTAGTGCCGGGCCACTTCAGGATAGAGCCACTTTGCGGCCAGCAGCAAACGGTCAGGCTGCTTTGCGGCGAGGTAAACGGCATAAACGGTATGGAAGAAACCGGTATGGCTGGCGGTGATGCCAAGGCGGTACAACAGATCATATATCTGAACGATATCTTCCACCGGGATGGATACGTCATTCATCATGTTCCAGCAGCTTGAGCATTTCCAGCAGATGGAACACGAACTTTTCCTGCTTTTCAGCCGGGAGACCGGCGAACCACTCCAACCGGCCCATGAAGGAATGGATGCCGTCCATCTGTTTGGCAGGCCGGCCGCCAAAGACCAATTCATCCAGCGAGCAGTGCATGGCGCATGCTATACGGATCAGGGTATCGAGAGTGGTATTTCCATCTGCCATGACCGACTGGATGGTGGATCTGGCAATGCCGAATTCCAGAGAAAGCTCTGCCAGGGACTTGCCCTGGGTGTATTGATAGGCCCTCAGATTATCTGACAGGTGATTGGTCTTTTCCACATGATCCTCCCCCTTTGCACATAAGAGGATAAGGGAAAATATGGATTATGGATGGACGATTTTTCGGTTTAATGGGCCGGAATTTCGGCGATTTTGATGGTTGTCCCCGTGAGATGGGCTTGGGAAAGTGCCCCCGGCTTGTGTAAAATGAGAGCTACTACAAGAAACGGGGGTGTTGGTATGCACACCATCACAGAGAGACGGGTCAAAGAGTTTACTTGCTTTTTGGCGGAAGAGGAGCGGGCGCCGGCCACGGTGAAGATGTATGTGCGGATCATAGGGGAGTTCATGGCCTGGCTGGCCGGCCGTGAGGTGACGAAGGAGGCCGCTGTGGCCTGGAAGGAACATCTGCTCACCCAGGACTATACGCCGGCCACAGTGAACGTGAAGGTGGCGGCGGTGAACGCGTTCTTTAAGTTCTGCGGCCGGCAGGACTGCTGCGTCAGGGCCCTGCGCCTCCAGCGCCGGGCCTTCCGGGATCCGGGAAAGGACCTCACCAAGGCGGAATATGAAAAGCTGGTGACAGCGGCCCGAGACAGCGGAAGACCCAGGCTTGCCCTGCTCATGGAGACCATATGCGGAACAGGCATCCGTGTCTCCGAGGTACGGTACATAACGGTGGAGGCGGCTCAGATGGGCCGGGCGGAGATAGCGCTGAAGGGGAAGATACGGACCATCATGCTGCCGGGGAAGCTATGCCGGAAGCTGCTGAAATATGCCCGGAAACGAAAAATCGCCTCCGGCGAGATATTTCTCACCAGAAGCGGGAAGAGTCTGAGCCGGCGGCAGATATGGGCGGAGATGAAGGCGGTGTGCGCGCTGGCGGGGGTGGAGCCGGGGAAGGTGTTTCCCCACAACCTGCGGCACCTGTTTGCCACTACGTTCTACCGGGCCTGTCACGATATCGTAAAGCTGGCGGACGTGCTGGGGCACTCATCCATCAACACCACGCGGATATACCTCATCACCACCGGTGCGGAGCATGCCAGGACGCTGGAGCGGCTGGGACTTGTCAGTTAGCGAAGCATCAACAAAATTGCACTTAAGCGACAAACATTATAATTATATCTGATAATCCGCCCTAACAGTTGAGAGAATATTACCACATCCCTACAGATTAATCAAGTGGTATGCTCTGTATACGGCGGTAAAAAACATCCAAATCAAGCAAACTTGGCATACGCATTGAGGCCGTTGAAACAATGCCCTTCAACGGCCTGCTTTTCTATACCCATGGCGTCTCATTTTTCCATCCTGCATGGTCCACATGCAGGATGGTTTTTCATTTTGGAGGGGTCAGACCTCTGTCATGGGGAACGGTAGTGCAATTCTGACCTATCCTTCCGCGGGCGGAGAAAGGAGATCCAAGAAGATGTGGACTGTGGGCGCGGATATCACCCGGGAGGAGTATCTGCATCTTCTGGACACGGCAAAGGGATCGAATGATGAGCGTGCTTACCTGCTGGTGAAGGTGATGGCGACCACCGGCGTGTCCATACTGGGATTGCCGGAGCTGACGGTGGAAGCCGTCCGGGCGGGCAAGCTGAAAGTGGAACATGACGTGGTGCCGCTGGCAGCGGGCCTGCGGGAGGAACTGGAGGAGTATGCCGCGTGGAAGAGCGTCCGGTCCGGACCTGTGTTCATCACGCGAAGCGGGCGGCCTTACAACGCGACGCAGGTATCCAGGTTCCTGCATAACCTATGCTGTTCGGCAGAGCTGGACGAAGAGAAGTGCCGTCCCAGCGCGCTGCGGAAGCTGTATCGGGCCGCGAAGGCGGATGCGGAGGCCCGGGCTGCCGATATGATGGAACAGATCATGAATCGGCAGGCGGACGCGGAGGCCCGGGCCGCCGATACAGTGGAACGACTCATGGCCCGGCAGGCGGATGCGGAGGCTCAGGCTCCCGGCATGGTGGAACGGCTCATGAACCGGCAGGCGGATGCGGAGGCCCGGGCCGTCGATATGGCGGTACAGCTCATGGATCGGCAGGCGGAGGCCGAGCGCCTGCCTGTTCTCCCAAAACGGCGCGGGAAACCGCTTCCGGCGCAAAAGACCGAGCGCGGGGCAGTCATAGATGATCCCGGCGTCCGGATGACCCACGAGGACATTGAGGGATACATGGCCGGGCTGCAAGCCAAAGGACGTATATCTGCTCCCCAGCAGTACAGCGGCATTCTGAAGCAGTTCTATCAGGATCTGCCGGCGGATAAGCGTATCCGCCGGGGGACCCTTGCCCAGTGGGTCGAATTGCTGCGGGAAAAAGGCTATGCCCCCAACACGATCAACGGCTTTGCCATCGTGGCGAATGGGTTTCTGGACTATATGGGCCACCGGGAGTATCAGCTTTCGGAACTGCCAAAGCAGGAGGACAACCCCCAGCCGGAGCTGACCCGGAACGAATATTTACAGCTGCTGCAAACGGCGAAGCGGCTGGACAAGGAGCGGGAGTATCTGCTGGTGAAGCTGTTCGCCTCCTGCGACCTGCCGGTGCAGCAGCTGGATAAGGTGACGGTGGAGGCGGCGAAGGCCGGCGGCATGACGGTGGTCTCCAGCGGCACGCGCAGCATGCTGCATCTGCCCGGGTGTCTGTGCCGGGAGCTTCTGGCCTACGCGGAGCGGCAGGACATCGGCGCGGGGCCCATCTTTTTGTCGAACCAGAACAGGCCCATGTGCCGTGCTGGCATCGTGCAGTCCATCGCGAAACTGGGCGAGGAGGCGGGACTGCCCGGCGAGAAGTGCAATCCCCAGTGTCTGCGGCGGCTTTATAAGTCCACGAAAGCGGCGGTGGAGGCCAATTTTGCCCTGCTGGTGGAGCAGACGATGGACCGGCAGGCGGAGCAGGAGCAGCTCACAGCGGGCTGGGAGGTTTGAGGATGCAGGAGATACTTCAGGTACAAAAGCAAACGGCAAGGCGCCTTTCCAGGGAAAGACTTCAGAAACCGGCCGACGCGCAGGCGCCGGAGCAAAACGAGCTCACGCGGGATCAGTATCTTGCGCTTTTGAAGACGGCGAGGAGGATGCGCAAAGTACTGGCCTATCTCGCTATGCGGGCGACGGTCTCTGCGGGCATCCGGCCGCAGGAGCTTTTGGCGCTGACGGTGGAGGAGGTCAATTCCGGCGAGATCAGGACAGCGGAGCGGGTCATCCATCTGCCGGAGAGTCTGCGGGAGGAGCTTTTGGCCTATGCCCGGCGGAACGGCGTTTCCAGCGGGGCCATATTTGTGGGAAAAACGGGCGCGATCACGGGCTTGTCGACGGTCCGGGAGCAGATAAAGGCCGTGAGCAGGGCCGCGGGCATAGACGGCGGCGTGACAAGCGCTCGTGCGCTGCAAAAGCTGTATGAGACCACCCGTGCCGAGCTGATGGAGAAGACCGTACAGCGGCTCATGCAGGAGCAGCTGGACGCGGAGCAGACGGAACACGGCTGGGAGAGCTGAATGAGACGGGTATGCTGCCTGTGCGAGAACTGGGCGTCCGGGGGGATAGAGTCGTTCCTCTGCAGCGTGCTGACGCGGCTGGATGTGCCGGCGCTGGAAGTGGATATCGCGGCGGCGCAGCTTTGTGACAGTGTGTTCACGGACAGGCTCAAGGCCCGGGGCGTGCGGTTTTATGAGCTGTCCGGAAATATGCGAAATGTAGGGGAGAACCACCGGCGGTTCCGGGCGCTCCTGCGGGAGCGGCATTATGACGTGCTGCACCTGAACGCCTTTCAGGGCTTATCCCTTGCCTACCTTCGCATCGCGAGGGAAGAAGGCGTGCCGGTGCGCATCGCCCATAGCCACAACACGGCATTGCGGAAAAGTGCCACCCGGCCAATAAAGCTGGCCATACATAGCTGGGCGCGAGAGCGGTATACGAAGGACGCAACGGCCCTCTGGGCCTGCTCTGGGGACGCGGCGGCGTTCCTGTTTGCTGCTCATGAGTTGGATAAACGTGGCTTTCAGTTCATCCCCAACGGGATAGATGTGGACAGATTCCGATTCGACCCGGCGGCGCGGGAAGAGGTGCGCCGGGAGCTGGGCCTGGACGGAAGATTCGTCATTGGCCATGTGGGACGGCTGTGCTGCCAGAAGAACCAGGGCTTCCTGCTGGACGTGCTGGCAGAGGCGGTGAAGCATAAGCCGGAGGCTGTTCTGCTGCTGGCGGGCGAGGGCGAGGACAAGCCCGCGCTGGAGGAAAAGGCCCGGCGCCTGGGGATAGCGGACCGGGTGCTGTTTGCCGGCGTTTCGGAGCATATAGAGCGGCTCTACTGGGCCATGGACGCGTTCGCGTTCCCCAGCCTCTTTGAGGGCTTCGGCATCGCGGTCATCGAGGCCCGGGCGGCGGGGCTGCCTGTTGTCTGCTCAGAGCATGTGCCGGAGGAAGCCCGCGTCGCCGGATGCAGGCTGCTGCCGCTGGACGCGGGCACCTGGGCGGCGGAGATAACGGCCCTCTCGGGAGCGCCCGGGAGCGCCGCCGCGGCCCTGGCGGGTTTTGAGCTGGCCGCCGTGGCGGAGCAGGTCGCCGCGGGATACGGAGCGGAGCGAGGGGATGGGCGTTCATGGAGAGACTGAAGGGGATCTTCTGGCGGCTCGTGCCCTACGACGGGGAGATACGCCTGCGGTGCATGCTGCAGCCGGGGTTTAAGAGGCGGCACATCGCCCGGGCGGCACAGACCGCCCAACATGTCGCCCGGCTCGAACAGCGGCCCCGGGACGGCCGGAGGATACGGGTGGCGTTCTTCTGCTATTCTCCGGCCTATTGGAATGCCAGCAGGCCGGTATTCGAGGCGGCGGTGAAGGACCCGGCGCTGGAGGTATACCTCCTGGCGCTCCCGGCCGGCGCGGTGACGAAGGACGGCATGGCCGCGGAGGGCTTCGGGGAGAACCTGGCCTATGAGTTCTGCCGGGCGTTTTACCCGGATACGATCAACGCCTATGACGAGTCGTCGGGGCGCTGGTTCGACCTGGAGAGCCTGGCGCCGGACTATGTGGTGCTGTCCCGGCCCTATGACAAAGAGGTGCAGCCGGGCTATGCCAGCGCGGTCATCGCGTCCTACGCGAAGATATGCTATGTCCCCTATTCCTACTGCAAGATGAACTGGGACAGCAGGATGGTGTACGGCTGCGACTTCATGGACAGCGTCTACGCCGTGTTCACGGAAAACGAGACGTACCGGGCCATGGTGGAACGGATATTCCGGGGCATGTTCAAAGCTGGCTGGAAGCAGGTGCAATGCGTGGGATACCCGCGGCTGGACCTGTGCCAGGGTCTGGAAAAGGCGCCGGATACGGGGCAGAAGACCATCCTGTGGCTGCCCCGGTGGACGACCAGGGACCTGCTGGAGCCGTCCACGTTTTTCCGGTACAGGGACGCGCTGGTCCGGTTCGTCCGGGGCCATCCCGGGACGCGGCTCATATGCCGGCCGCACCCGCTGATGTTCCAGAATTTCATATCCACCGGCGAGATGAGCCCGGCGGACGAGGCCGCGTTCAGAAAGCTGTTTTCCGAGACGCCGGGGCTGGAGCTGGACGAGTCCGGCGACTATCTGCCGGCGTTCGCGGCGGCGGATATCTTCGTGTCCGACACGTCCTCTCTGCTGATAGAGGCCTTTGTCACGGGAAAGCCGGTCATTTACTGCGGGAGGATATCCCATTTTGACCGGGCGGCCCGGAAATGGGCCCGGCTGATGTATCAGGCGGGGAGCTGGGATGAGGCAGAAAGCTGTCTCTGCCGCCTGCTGGAGGGGGACGACCCCAAAAAGACCGCCCGCGGCGCGTATATACATACTTCGATAAACTTTGACGGTATGAGTGGAAAAAGGGTTATCGATTATATCAAAAAAGATTATTTAAATAGTAAACAGGAGGCCAACACTTGAAAGCGCTTATAAAGAACCATATCGTTCTTCCGTTGAAACGGTGTTTTGACAAGTTTATAAGGAAACCTATCAAAAGGCTAAGAGCAAAGGTCAGCGCATTTATCAATAATCATTATTTCCGCAGATTTACCACGCTTGCATACGAGAAAGAACTCAAGTGCAGGCGTCGTCCTGCGTACAGGAGAATGCGCACGGCAGTAAGCAACCGCATGTTTTGGTATGTTGATAAGATCGACAAGGAGAAAGATAGGGATAAAAAAGTATCTATTGTATTCATCTGCCAGTTTCATGCGGCATGGAATGCCTGCATGTCAGCCTTCCGTGCGGCTGTAAAGGATGCTGATTTTGACGTTACCCTGTTGGCGCTGCCGGAGAAGGTGATGCAGACGGGTAAAAGTAAACATGTTTCGGATATAACAGCAAATATATATGGCGAAGAAAATGTCGCGTACGAGTACTGCAAGAGCTTTTATCCTGAGACGATCAACGGATATGACGCCGAAACGGATACGTGGTTTGATCTGCGGGCATTGCATCCAGACTATGTTGTGATCTCCAGGTCGAATCAAAACTATCTTCCGCCGCAGTACCGTTCTGAAGTGCTCTCTACCTATACGAAAGTCGTCCATATCCCTTACGCGTATTGCAAAATGAATTGGGACAGCCGGGCCGTGTACAGGGAAAATCTGACCGACTATACCTATGCTGTTTTTACTGAGAATGAGATGTATCAAAACATGCTCAAAAAGATCTACCATGATCTGTACGGCGCAAAATGGAAAAAGATCGAGTTCGTCGGATATCCGCGGTTTGATCTGTATGAGACAGAGACGAAAGCAGTAAACAAAGAAAAGCCGACAGTCCTTTGGCTTCCCCGGTGGCTGACGGAGGGAAGGCTGGAGGCAAGTACTTTTTTCAAGTATAAGGATACCTTGATCGATTTCTTCCTCCATCACCCGGAATATAAGCTGATATGCCGTCCTCATCCTAAAATGTTTGGCAATTTTATAGCGACCGGTGAGATGACCGAGGATGATGTCGCGGCATTCAAAAAACTGTTTGAAGAGACGGACAATTTACATTTGGACGAGTATAGCGACTATCTTCCCTCTTTTGAAGAGGCGGATGTTTTTATTTCTGATACGACGTCGCTCCTGGTCGAGGAATTTATTACCGGTAAGCCGATCATCTTCTGCGGGGTCATGTGGCACTTTGATACCGATGCCAAGCAGTGGGCGCGTCACATGTATCCGGTGCGGAACAAACAGGGACTGATCTCGCAGCTGGAGTCGCTGCTGGCGGGGCAGGACCCCAAGCGGGAAGAGCGGGTGAAATATGTCCGGGAGCACATGAAGCATGACGGGAAGAGCGGCGAGCGGATCATCGCGTTTTTGAAGAAGGACTACTACGGGCGAATGGACCGGATGACGGGCGTCCTTCCCACGGGAGGGACGGACTCCTTATGAAAAAACACGGCAGGAACATCATCATGATCATGTCGGCGGGGATCGGCTCCCGCTTCGGCGCCGACTGCCCCAAGCAGTATACCTATATGAATGGGCGGCCTGTTATCGACTATGTATTCGACGCCTGCAGGAAGTCTGTTTTCGCGGACGAGATCGTGATCGTCGCGTCGGGGAACTATGTGGAGGAGCTGAGAGAGCGCTATCATACGCCGGCGGTGCAGGGCGGCAGCTCCCGGCCTGAGTCCGTCGCCAACGGCGTCAGGTATATTCATGAAAACTATGCGTGCGAAAAGCTCATCGTCACCAACGCGGTCTGTCCGCTGGCCACGACGGAGCAGTATGACAAGTATTTCGGGCTGCTGGACGAATACGACTATGTGCTGACGACATGGAAGCTGGCGCCCGCGCTGCACCGTTTCGACGGGACGAGGGTGGACAGGGATGACTTTTTCAACGTCATGGAGCCGGACGCCTACCGGTTCCCGCTGCTGTATGCGTCCTATGACTTCGGGCATCTGAAAAAGTACATATTCCATAACATGCCGGCCGACGCCAAGGGGTATTTCTGCTTCGATTACCCCTACACGATGAAGGTCACCTATTCCCATGATATCCCCCTCCTGGAGGCGCTGTATGAGAAGATCATCCGGGGGCCGGAAAAGGAAAAGGCGCTGCAGGTCATAAACAAGTATCTCTCCGCCAGCAGCCAGAACGGGAACGTGGCGCAGTGGATCAGAAACGTGCAGAACATCATGCACGAGGAAGTGGCGCCGCTGTACGGCATCACCAGCTATTCCATGAACTTCCAGACGGAAGCGAACATCGTGTATGAGGCGCAGTCCAGCGCCTACGGCAGCATCATCGTCAAGTTCACGCCGTCGGAATTCTTCTTCCACAAGGAGTACACATATTACCGGCTGGCGGCGAAGGACACCATGGCGGAGATGCTGGGCTATGACGAGAGCTATCATATGCTGGTCCTCAAAACGGTCAAACCGGGCCTGCAGGTCAGGTTCGACCCTGAAAACAGCGCGCTCAGGAGCTTTTTTGACAGCGTGAACGACGCCCTTATCCCGGAGGCGGCGCTCTGCGGGGACACGGCGCTGCCCAACGTCCTGTCGGAATTCGAGGAGTATGTGGACTCCGCCAGCAGGCGCACCTTTTCCTACCAGACCAGGAAGATACTGGAGGACAAATGCCGGCGGGTGTATCACGCCTATTTTGACGGCGCGCCGCTGTTTTACCTTCACAGGGACCTGCATAAGCGCAATCTTTTGAAGGACGGCGACAGCATCCGGGCGATAGACCCCAGAGGCGCCGTGGGGCCCCGGGAATTTGAGTACGTCATCCAGCCCGTGATCGAGATACGGGACGACCAGGCCCATACGGAAGAGCGGTTTTGGGAGATGTTCGACTACTTCAGGAAGTATGTGGACGGGGAGAGATATCTGGCGGCGCTGTTTTTCTTCTTCGTTTACAAGACCAATGACTACTGCTTCCAGAAGGAGGACAACAACAGGCTGGCCCGGTGGTGTCTGGACACGGTGCGTTCCATATTCTTCGGCGGCGACGGCAGGCGGATGAACGACCCGGCCGATCTGCCGGACTTCCGGGCGATACTTGCGGCCCATGACGGAGGGACAGGATGTATAGCCTGATACTCTTTGACGTGGACGGCACGTTCTATGACCTGGAGGACGTGGTCCGGGCCAATTACGATATGCGGGCCGATTTCTTCGCGGCGGAAAAGGGCCTGACGCGGGAGGAGACGGAACGCATCTTCGCCTGGGAGGGCATCCTCCCCTACAAGTCGGAAAAAGCCCGCTCGGCCACGGAGTTCTTCCTGCGCAGCGGCATCGACCCGGCGGCCTGGACGGCGTACTGCGACGCGCACACGTCGCCGGCGCACATCGACAGGGAGAAGGCCGTCTCCAATGAGACGCTCCGGGGCTTCGCGGCCCTCGCGCCGCTGGTGCTCCTGTCGAGCAATACGCGCAAAAATATACAGGATACGCTGGCGTGGCTGGGCATCGACGGCGCGCTTTTCGACGATATCGTCTGCCCGACGGCGTATGCCGGGGCGGGGCCGTTCAGCAAGCGGGACGCCGTGGGGATGCTCCTTGAGCGATACGGCGTCCCGGCCGGGGCGGCGCTGTCCGCCGGCGACCGGTATGAGTCGGATATCCGGCCGCTGCTTGAACTGGGCGGGGACGGCGTTTTGCTTGAAAAGCCGGCGGGCCTGGAGACAGTGCTCCAGGCCATAAGGGAAGACGCCCTGGCGGCGTGGAACGGCCGGGGCTTTCAATATTACAGCGGAACAGAGAGAGGACAGCGGAAATGAAGATTCTTATCATCGGCGGCACCGGTGCCATGGGGAGCCCCCTGACGAAATACCTGAGCGAGGACAAAGACAACAGCGTTTACATCGTCTCCCGGCACGAGCATTTTTCCCGGGAGAGCAATGTGTTTTACATCCGGGGCAATATCAAGAGCGACGCCTTTTTCCATGAGCTCATCCGGAAAAGGTATGACGTGGTCGTGGACTTTATCATCTGGCCGCCCAAGGTGCTGAGAAAGCGGCTGAAGCATATCTATGCCAACTGCGGCCAGTACATCACCATGGGCACATCCTCGGAGTACGCGCCCGTGGACGGCCTCATCACGGAGGAGACGCCGAGGCTCTATGACGCCTACAGCACCGAGGAGCGCCGGCAGGGCGGCCGCTACCACATCAAAAAGTCGAAGGACGACGACCTGATCATGGCGTCGGAGGGGGGCAACTGGACGATCATCCGCCCCTGGGTCACCTATAACGCCCGGAAAAACCCCTTGGTCACCGTGCCGCTGAGCGTGTGGATGTGGCGGTATCTGCACGGCAGGACGATCGTCCTGCCCCAGCAGGTGATGGACAAGAAGTGCTCGCTGACCTACGGCGGGGACGCGGCGCGGGCCATCGGGAAGATGGTGGGCAACCCCAAGGCCTACGGGCAGATCGTGAACATCGCGTCCAACAAGTGGATGACCTGGGCCGAGGCGGTGGAGACCTACCAGCAGGTGCTGTATGAGCTGCGGGGCGAGGTGATGAAGCTGTATCTGCTGCCGGACGCCTCCCTGATCTGGCGGGACATCCCCAGCCAGTATGACCCCATCGCCCGGGACCGGTTCTATGACCGGTGCTTCTCCACGGCCAAGCTCAACGAGCTGTGCGGGGAGGAGTTCGTGTTCGGCGACCTGAAGGAGTGCCTCAAAATGAGCCTGGAAAAGACGCTGAACGACCCGACCGTGACGCTGGGCTCGCCCTCGCCGGCCTATCAGGGCGTGATGGACCGGCTCACCGGGGAGCATACGCCGCTGAGCATGTTCAAAAGGTCGGAGCGGGATGCGTACAAGACCGCCCTGAGCCCCACGAAGTCCTGGGCCAAGCGGGTGTACCGGACGCTGAAAGGGACGGACCTGCACATGCACGGGGAGCAGGACGAAGCAAGCCCGCTGCCGGAACAGGAAGAGCGGGGAGAAGAAGGAGAGAACGGATGAGACGTCTAGCCGCACGGCCGTGGGACCGGTTCTTTTTCCGCTGGAGCAGAGCGTCGAAAAAGAAGCGGGTATTCATGTATATCGGCGTGTATACCCTGGTCTTTTTGATAGCGTTTTTAATTGCCTACAGCCCGCTTCTGCTGGGAGGCAAGGCATTTGTAAACAATACGGATGGCAAGAGGCTGCATCTGCCGTATCTGGCCTATATGGGGCGGTATCTGCGGCAGGCGGCGTCAAGCCTGCTCAGTGGGGATGGCGTCCCGCTTTTTGATATCAGCTTCGGCGAGGGCAGCGATATCATCGGGTCGCTGCTCCCCTGGGGTGCATTTGATCCACTCTATATCCTGCAGGCCTTCGTGCCAACCAGATATGCGGAGTTCACCTATACCTTTATATTGGTGCTTCATATATATCTGACGGGGCTTGCCTTTTCCTATCTGTGCGGCTACTTTCACAAGCGGGCTCTCCACGCGCTGATCGGCAGTCTGGTCTATATCTTTTCCGGGTATGCGTTCTTCGTCTTGAGCCATCCGTGGCTTATGAGCGCCATGATCATCCTGCCGCTGATGATCGTGGGGGTCGACAAGACGCTCTGCAAAAAACGGCCCTATCTACTCGTCTTCTCCACGATGTACGGGGCGCTGTGCAGCTACTACATCCTGTATATGCTGGCAATCATGATCGCTTTGTACGCCCTGGTGCGGTTTTTCGATATCTACCACGAAAAACGCTGGCGGGAGTTTCTCTCCGCGGTGGGACGGAGCGCGGGAGCCTTCCTCCTGGGCGTAGGCCTCTCGGCGGCGGTCTTTCTCCCGGCGGCCCTCATGTTCCTGTCTTCCGGCAGGAGCGGGTTCAGCCATTATCAGGGGCATTATAACCTGATCGATATCGTGAGCGCGGCTCTAAGATTTATCGCACCACCTTTCAGTTTATCGATCGGCAACGCGGGAAATATGTCGTTCGCGGTCATCGCGCTGCCGGCCTTCGTACTGCTGCTGTGCTCCAAAAAACGGCGGACGCTCAAGATCCTCTCCGCCATTGCGGTATTCAGTCTGTTCAGCAGCGCGATCGCTACGATTATGAACGGGTTCCAATACCCCAACAACCGTTTTGCATTTGGGGTGGCCCTGGTCGTGGCGTACACAGTGGTGGAGATGCTGCCGGAGCTGCTGGAGCTGTCCAGGAGGCAGAAGTGGATATGCCTTTTGATCCTCTGCGTGTATACGGCTGCCGTCCTGCTCCCCACGGCCACCAGAGGGATCAACTATCTGCCGGTGGGGGCGGTCTTCCTGGCCCTGACCGTGATCGTGCTGACACTGTTTTCAGAGGAAAAGGGGCGGCGCGGCGCCAATGGCCGGGCGCTGGCCTGCCTGCTCCTGGTAGCGGTCAACGTAGGGGTCAACAGAATATATAAGGATGCGGCCGATAAAGGCAACTACATGAAAAACCTTGTTGACTTCGGCGGCGCGGTACCCCTCTTGGAAAATGCGACGGAGCGGGAGCTGGAGCCCTATCTGCTGGGCGATCCGGATGGCAGGGGCGACGGAAGCACATTTGAGATGGGTACGGATCTCCTGTGGCATATTCCTACGCCGCTGTACTACAGCTCCATGGTCAACGGAAACGTGATCGACTTCTGGGGGCAGGTCGAGGCCGCCGGAAACGACATGCCTACCAGAGTGTGGAGGACGGACCAGCGCACGGCGGTCAACACCCTGCTCTCCACCAAGTACCAGGTGGAGACGGAGAAAAAAGCGGCCTACGTCCCCTTTGGCTATGAGGCCATTGAGACGACCGAAAAAGGCAATATCATCTTTGAAAACCAGTATGCCCTGCCTTGGGGATACACCTACGACACCGTCATCTCCTATGACGACCTGGACGCCATGAACGGCCTGAAGAAGCAGCAGGCCATGCTCCAGGCGGTGGCCCTGGAGGAAGGGAAGGGCCCGGCGCGATTGGATGCTGAGAGCTTGACCTTTGACGAAGAGCGCCTGCCCTATGAGGCCAAGTATAAGAACTGCACCTGGGAGGACGGAGAGCTCGTGGTCACCAAGGCCAAAGCCACGGTGACATTACAGTTCGACATGGAGCCCGGAACGGAGGGCTACGTCCGGCTGAAGGGTATCGTCCCGCTGGGAAACGAAGCTTATGACGGCGTTATGCGGCATGTTTATCTGAAGAATGAATCCGGCGATATATCGAAGCTGAGCAGATTCGTGCCGGAGACGTACTTCATGTTTGACGGCCGGGAGAACTACTTGATCAACCTGGGCTACAGCGGCGAGGCGCGGCACGAGCTGACCATCACCTTCCAGGAGACGGGCACATACAAACTTGACGATATTGAACTCTACGCCCTGCCCATGGACAATTATCCCGAGCAGGTGGAGGCCCTGCGGGCGGAGCCCATGGAGAACATCCACTGGGGGACCAATGAACTGACCGGCACGGTGGACCTGTCCGGGGACAAGGTCCTGTGCGTCAGCGTGCCCTACAGCAAGGGCTGGACCGCCACGGTGGACGGAGAGGAAGTTGAGATACTCCGGGGCAACTATATGTTCATGTGCCTGCCTCTGACGGCGGGACACCATGACATCGAATTCCACTACTGCTCCCCCGGCCTGAAGCTGGGCATAGGCATAACGGCCCTGAGCCTGTGCGCCGTCGGCGTCATGTTCGCGCTGGAAAAACGGAGACGGGCAAAAGGAAATGCATAAACAAGCCCCGGCTGCCCCTCGGCAAGAATTCAATAAGCGGGGCTGCGGGATGCGGCAAACCAAGATGAGGAAGGGAGAATGAACATGAAAAAAGCAGGCGGATTTGTCCTGGGCGGGATCGCTGTGATCGTGCTCTATTGTTTGGGTATCGGGATATATACCCGCGTTTCAGAGGATCCGATCGTTTTCTTTGCGTCTCTGGTGATCGGGCTGATCGTCGCGGCGGCTGTTTGCCTGCTGCTCGCCAAGGTGACACGCGGGCTGTACGACAGGTTCACCGTTTTTGTCATGGGCGTCGTGTATCTTTTCGGGGTCATCGGCCTGTCGGTGTTTGGCCCGACCTTTATCGACAGAAGCATCTCCTATCATATCGCTTTTTATGCCGTGGAGGAGGGGAAGGTCAATGTCGATGATATCGAAGAGGCGTTCTCAAGGAGCATCTTTGAAAAGAGGATACACGATGCGACGGAAACCGGCTTTTTGACGGTGAACGACGACGGAAGCCTGTCGCCCTCGTTTAAGGCGAAGCTGATGTATTACACATTAAAGCCGCTGGGCGATCTGACGGGCTCTATGGAGACGTATAACGAGATGAAAGAGGAGATCCAAAACAATACCGGCGGGTGAGAAAGCGATACGACATTATAGCAAGGCAGGTGTTCATGGATGGCGGACTGCTGCGGCGGCGCCCGAAGAGAATTAAAGGAGATATCAAAATACGCCGGGATGCGGGAGGACCTGGTCCAGGCCGGCGGAGGCAACAGCTCTGTAAAAGCGGACGGGGGACGTATGTTCATCAAGGCCTCCGGCATACAGATGGCGGACGTGACGGAGACGGCGGGGTATTCCGTGGCGGACTACACACGGATAGGGCAGTATATGGACGAGCTGCTGGAGGACCCGGACCGGTATACCGCCGGCGAGATATTGGAAAAGGCGCTGCTGGAGGGAAAGCGGCCGTCCATCGAGACGTTCCTGCACGCCATCACCGGGCGGGTGACGCTGCATACCCATCCCGTGGCGGTCAACGTGCTGGCGGCGCGGGCCGGGGGGATGGACAAGCTGCAAAAGCTGTTCCCGGAGGCGCTGACGGTGGGCTATGCCACGCCCGGGCTGGACCTGGCGCGGCTGTATCACAGTACATATCTGCACGAAAAGAGCGCGCGCATGTCCGAGGCGGGCTTCCCGGTGATCTTCCTGAAAAACCACGGGCTCGTGGTCAGCGGCGATACCGCGGCGCAGGTCATCGAAGAGACGGAGCGGGTATGCCGGACCGTGGAGCGGTATATCGGCATGGACTGCGGCGCCTATCGGAAGGCGTATGAGATATACGCGGCCATGGGCGCCTGCGGCCTGGACGATGGAAAGATCATCGTAAAGGCGGAAAACAGGACCGTTCTGGATACCTATGAACGCCTCGGGCACTCCCTGTGGGACCATCAGGTGTGCCCGGACTGCGTCGTGTTCTGCGGCATGAAGGCGTTTTGCTACGAGGGGCCGGAGGGACTGGAAGAGCGGCTGGACAGCTTTCTGAGCGCCTATGGGGAGCCGGTCATTATCCAAAGCGGAGACGACCTGTTCATCCGGGCGGACAGCGTGAAAAAGGCCCGGGAGATCGAGAGCGTGCTGGCGTTCAGCGCCCGCATCGCCGCATGCAACGGCGGCCATGCCATGGACAGGCTCACGGAGCAGGAGCAAGGGTTCCTCCTGAACTGGGACGCGGAAAAGTACAGAAGAAATATACAGTAGGAGACGGCTATGAAGATCATCATACCCATGACGGGCTATGGCTCCCGGTTCGTGGCGGCCGGGTATAAGGAGCTGAAACCCTTTATCCGGGTCCAGGGAAAACCCATCATCCAGTGGATCGTGGACGGCATGTATCCCGGGGAGAAGGATATCCTCTTCGTCTGCCGGGGCGAGCATCTGGACACGATACCGGACATGCGGGAGCGGCTCATGGCCATCGCGCCCACGGCGGAGATATTCGCCATCGGCGACTGGGTGAAGAAAGGCCCGGTCTATGATGTGCTCCGGGCGGCGGAGCGCATACCGGACGACGAGCCCTGCATCATCAATTACTGCGACTTCTTCATGTACTGGGATTGGGAGGCGTTCAAAAGGGACGTCATCGCCCGGGGCTGCGAGGGCTGCGTGCCCTGCTATACGGGGTTCCATCCCCACCTGCTGCCGGAGAAGAATCTGTATGCCTCCTGCCTGACGGATGAGAACGACGACCTCATCGAGATACGGGAGAAGTTCTCCTTCGAGAAGGACAAGATGAGGGGCAGACATTCCCCTGGCGTGTACTATTTCAAGACCGGCGCGCTGCTGAAAAAATACTGTCAGGCGCTGGTGGACAGCGGGGAGACGTTGAAGGGCGAGTATTACGCGAGCCTTCCTTATAACTTCATGGTGCGGGACGGCCTGAAGGTATGGGTGCCGACCAACGCGGAGCAGTTCTGCCAGTGGGGCACACCGGAGGACCTGGAGGAATACCTGTTTTGGACGGAATCGGTCAGGAGGTATGAGGGGAAATGAACATACTTATACCGATGGCGGGCGCCGGTCAGCGTTTCCAGGACGAGGGATATACCACGCCCAAGCCCGCGATACCGACCATATACCGCGGCACGGGCGAGACGCTGCCGATGGTGGTGTGCGCCGCGCTGGATCTGCCCGGTGTGGAGCCGGACGGGAGCAACGTGATCTTTGTGGACCGGGACTTTCACAGGCGGGACGGGGTGGAGGAGGCCATCCGGGAGAAATTCCCCGGCGCCGGCTTCATCACCGTGGACCACCTGACGGAGGGACAGGCCTGTACCTGCCTGCTGGCGAAGGAGAGGATCGATAACGACGAAGCCCTTCTGATCGCGGGGTGCGATAACGGGATGGCGTTCGACCGGGAGCGGTTCGAGCGGAGTACGCAGGAGGCGGACTGCCTGGTGTTCACCTACCGGAACAACGAGGCCGTCCTGGCGAACCCCAACGCCTACGGATGGATGATCGTGGACAGCGAAGAAAATATCACGGGCATGTCCATCAAAAAGGCCATATCGGACGACCCGGTCCATGACCACGCGGTGGTGGCCACGTTCTGGTTCAAAAAAGGCCGCATCTTCGTGGAGGCGGCAGAGAAGATGATCCGGGAGAATGACCGGGTCAACGGCGAGTTTTATGTGGATGAAGTGATAAAGCACGTGCTCCGGCTGGGTTATAGGGCAAAGGTGTTCGAGATAGAGCGCTATATCGGCTGGGGCACGCCCAGGGACTACGAAGATTACATGAAGACGATCCGATACTGGGAGAGATTCGTCCGGGATGAAAGGTGCCAGATGAGCTGATGGATATCCTGCGCGGCGGAAGACGTTCCATACATAAATTTCATATTTTTATCGCGGCGGTATTTGCGGTCAAGATCGTGCTCATGGGCCTGTTTTCCTCGGACTACCAGAACGCCATGTTCATGCGGTTCGTCAACGGTTTTCTGGATGAGGTCCGGCGGGGGAACTGGATAAACCCCTATGAGTTCTTCAAGGCGGAGCCGGGCCTGTTTCCCTATCCGCCGGTGATGCTGGCGGTGGAATGCGTGGGAGGGGCGCTTTCCGGGCTCGGGGGGGGGTCCATCTTCCTGCGGAACGTGCTGTTCAAGCTGCCCAGCCTGTTTTTCGACTGCCTGGGGATGCACTATCTTATGGTGATGTTCCCGCGGAAGAGGCGGTATGTGGCGTTGCTGTACTTTGCCTCGCCCATCATCGTCTATTCCACCTACATGCACGGGCAGCTGGATATCATCCCGACCACGCTGCTGCTGGGGGCGATCGCCTGCCTGACGGACGCCAGACAGAATAAGACTGTAAAATACATGCTGCTCCTGGCCCTGGCGCTGGCCAGCAAGTTCCATATATTCGCGGTGCTGCCCATCCTGCTCGTCTACATCGCGAAACGGGAGGGGTGGACGAAGGCTGTCGTGGAGACGGCCATACCCGTGGCGGCGGTAGTCCTGTGCGTGGTCCCGTTCTGGGGAGAGGGATTCCGTCAGAACGTCCTTCTCAACAATGAGCAGTCTGTCCTGACGAAGATCACGATGGACTATCTGGACATAAAGATCTACATTCCCATCCTGGCCCTGGCGCTGGTGTACATGAAGACGTTTACGATCAGCCGGCTGAACAAGGACCTGCTTTACAGCCTATGTGGGATCCTATTCGCGGTCTTTTTGGTGCTGATACCGCCCATGCCCGGCTGGTATGTGTGGATCGTCCCGTTCATCACGATCTACTTTATCGATATGACCAGCGACCGGTACTGTGACGTGGTGATATTCGCCGCGCTGAACGGGCTGTATCTGCTGTATTTCCTTGTCGCCCACCGCACGGAATATGTGGACCTCTACTTCCTGGAAGACAGCCTGATGTGGCTGAAGACAGACTCTTCGTTCGTCATCAACGGGCTGTTCACAATGATGACCGCGGTACTGGTTTACTGCATCTATATGATGTACCAGTCCGGCGTGGCCAGCAATTCGTTTTATAAGAGGCGGAACATGCCCTTCGCCATCGGCGTGGCGGGGGACAGCGGCAGCGGAAAGAGCACGTTCACAGATCTCATAAAGCAGATATTCGGCGAAAAGAAGGTGCTTGTCGTCGAGGGAGACGGCGACCACCGGTGGGAGCGGGGCAACGCGATGTGGGAGCAGGTCTCCCATCTGGACCCGAAGTCGAATTACCTCTACCGGCAGGCCCGGGACCTGGCCCAGCTGAAGAACAACGAGAGCGTGGTCCGGACGGAGTATGACCATGACACAGGAAGGTTCACGGCGGAGCAGAGGATAAGGCCAAAGCCGTATCTTTTACTGTGTGGACTGCACGCGCTGTACCTGCCACAGGTGCGCCATAACCTGGACCTGAAGATCTATATGGATGTGGACGAGACGCTGCGGCGGTATTGGAAGATCCAACGGGATACAGCAAAAAGAGGCTATGACATGACCGCGATCATGGACCAGATCATGGGTCGGCTTGGCGACGCGGAAAAGTACATCTATCCGCAGAAAAAGTACGCCGACGTCGTGTTCTCCTATTTTGACCGGGGACTTATGGACCCTATGGACCAGGAGCACGAGGTAAAACTGGGACTGAAGGCGACGATCGACCTTTCCGTGGACCTGGAGCCCTTGATGCAGAAGCTGACCCGCTATGGCATATCTGTGCAGTACGAATATGACGAGAGCCTGACGAAGCAGTCCATTATTGTTGAGGGAGAGGACCTGGAGAGCAAGAGGCTCCCCATATCCCAGATCGCCTATGAGACGATCCCGCGGCTGGACGAACTTATCAGCAGACCTCTGCAGGCCAACGATGCCCTTCACGGTATCATGGCGATCGTGCTGCTGATGATGGTGGGACAGAAGCTGAAAGAGGGCTGATAAGATGCTGCGGGCGGTCATTTTCGATCTGGACGACACCCTGTACGAATATGAGAGGCTGAACCGGGCGGCCATAGAGAAACTGTGCGCCTTCGTTTGTGAAAAGCTGGGTGTCACACAGCGGCAGTTCCGGGAGGCCTTTGACCGGGGCCGCGGGGAGACGAAGCGCGTTCTCGGCCATACGGGGGCCAGCCACAACCGGCTGCTGTATTGCCAGAAAACGCTGGAATATCTGGGCCAGCCGCCGGCGGGCCTGGCACTGGATATGTACGAGACATACTGGGGCTATATGCTGGAACATATGCGCCTGCGGGATGGCACCGAAGAGCTGCTGGGGTACTGCCGGGAGCAGGGGCTGAGGATAGGTATCTGTACCGACTTGACCACTCACATCCAGCACCGAAAGCTCAGGGTGCTGGGACTGTCAGACTTCGTGGATGCGCTCGTGACCAGCGAGGAGGCCGGCGTGGAGAAACCGGGCAGGGCGATCTACGAAATGATACTGGAAAAACTGCGCGTTCAGCCGGAGGAAGCGGTATTCATCGGTGACAGCCTGGAAAAGGACGTGCTGGGGCCGGAGCGGATGGGCATGCACGCAGTTTGGTTCCAGGGTGAAGATGACGGCGCACACATGACGGCGGCGTCTCTGCGGGATGTGAGGAGGATACTGGATGAGATTCACTAAGATCAAAAAGAAGGAACTGATACGGTTCCTCTTTGGCGGCGGCAGCGCGGTCGTGGTGGACTATATCGTCTATCAGCTGCTGATGCTGACAGGGCTGAGCCAGGACATATCCAAGGCCATCTCCTTCATCTGCGGCGCGGCGGTGGGCTTCATCATCAATAAGCTCTGGACCTTTGAGAGCGCCAAATTCTCCAAAGGCGAGGTGCTGCGATATGTGATCCTGTACGCATGCACGGCGGTCATCAATGCGGCTGTGAACCGGCTGGTGCTGAAGATCACGGCCATGGAGATGCTGGCGTTCCTGTGCGCCACAGGCGTGAGCACGGTATTGAATTTCCTGGGCCAGAAATACTTTGTATTCAGAAAGTGAAGGGAGAACGAACTATGAAGATGTCGATCGTTATCCCTTGCTATAACGAGGAGAAGAACATACCGCTGATCTTGGAGAAGTTCCAGGCCTGCATCGCCGGTGAGGACATGGAAGTGGTGCTGGTCAACAACGGCTCTACGGATGGGAGCGCCGCCGTGCTGGAAGAGCTTTTGCCCCGATACCCCTTTGCCCGGACAGTGCTCGTGCCGGTCAATCAGGGGTATGGCTACGGGATATTGCAAGGATTGAAAGCGGCAAAGGGCGATTTCATCGGCTGGACCCACGCGGATATGCAGACGGACCCCGGGGATGTGGTCAAGGCGTACCACATCCTGGAGGAGCGGCACTGGGACGCAAATACCTATGTGAAAGGAAACCGGAAGGGCCGGGGTCTGGGGGATGAGTTCTTCACGTTCGGCATGGGCGTTTTTGAGACGATTTATCTGGGAAAGCGGCTGTATGACGTGAACGCACAGCCCAATATCTTCTCCAAGGCGTTTTTTGACAGCTGGAAGAACCCGCCCTATGATTTCGCGCTGGACCTGTACGTGCTGTATATGGCCAAGGTAAAGGGGCTGGACGTGATCCGGTTCGACGTGCGCTTCCCGCCGCGTCTTTACGGCAGCTCCCACTGGAACACGGGGCTCAAGTCCAAGTGGAAGTTCATCAAGAGGACGCTGTCATTCAGCAGAAATATGAAAAAAGCGGGGATCGAGTGATGGAGTATATCGCGCACAGGATAAATACAGTCGAAGAACTGAGGATGCTGGATGCCCGATACGGCGTGGAACTGGACCTGCGGGACGATCTGAATGGGCGAATATATATCTCTCATAACCCCTTCGAGCCTGGAGAAGATTTTGAGGAGTATCTGAAAGAGTATCATCACGGAACAATGATACTGAATATCAAGAGCGAGCGCATCGAACACCGGGCGCTGGAGCTGCTGAAAAAGTACAGCGTTACAAAGTATTTCTTTCTGGACAGCAGCTTCCCGATGATAAAGCTGCTGTCCGATATGGGCGAGAGGAACATAGCGCTCAGGTTCTCCGAGCTGGAGGGCCTGGATACCATCCGTAACATGGCTGGACGCGTCGATTGGGTGTGGGTGGACTGCCTTACATACCTTCCGATCACGGGCGATATATACCGGGAACTGAAAAGCATGGGATATAAGCTGTGCATGGTGTCGCCGGAGTTGGAAGGTCAGCAGGAGAAACTGGAGGACTATAAACAGCAGCTGCAGAGAGACGGCATTATTATGGATGCCGTATGCACCAAGGCGTACAACATCTGCAAGTGGTGCTGAACGATCAGGATCCTTCGGCTTTGGATCGCAGCATGTTGGGCACTATGCAGCAGCATGTTTGTAGATGAAATCGGAGAGACACTATATTCCAAAAGCTGCTCCGCAGCGGGTTCCTTTTTGAGGAGCTGGTAAAGCGGGAGTTAAAAAATAGAAGCGCACGGTACCGGGGATGGGATGGAGCATCTTTACAATGCCGCCCTATTGGCTTGTCGGCCATATGTTCTGCAATTTTCGCCCGATCATAAAAACCGCTTTTTGTCGGCGCGGCATGGGACTGCGGTCCACCTGCTTTTTGCACGTATTGTCATCTTGACAAACGTACTTTCATCTAATAAGATAATAAATGTAAGTATGCGGGGGAAACACTCTGCAACAGGATCATAAAGAAGGAGGAGCATATCATGGTTTACAGAGAAGGCAATAGTTCCTATGGCCATTGCTGGATCGAGGGAGACGGTGTGACTTTTTGGGTGTATGTTATGGACGGCAGGTCCAAGTACGGTCCCTTCTCCTCTCTGAGCGCCGCTATCGACGAGTTTAACAAGTATTGCTGAAAGGCAAAGGCAGGGAACGGGCCCGGAGGGCCTGTTCCCTGCCTGCGTATTCATGAGGCATGAATGACAGGAGGTAAAAGATAATGGCTGGTAAGATCTATAAAGAAAATGAGGCGATCCTGCTCGCAAAAATGCTTTTGGCCAATCGGGACCTTAAGAATGCCGGGCTGCGCTATGAGGACGATAAGGATGGTGTGACCCGTGTGATGTTCGTCCTGATGCTTCCGCCTGTTTTGGAAAAACTGGCGCAGGATCACCCCAATTTTATGCCGATCTATAATCACTTCATGGACCTCAGCAAAGGTCCGAACGCCTATCCTTCTGCGTACAGCGCCATAATCAATGGCGTTACCGACAACGGGTTGCTTCAGGACCCCGCGTTTTCACAGGAACCACGCTTCAAGATAGCGGCGGCAGCGATCCTGATACATACTTACTCCGAGTCAGAAAGATCCATCGCTGAGTCGTTTGTTCAGGGCATTGAAAACGGCGGGGATATAACGGGCCTGTTTGAACAAACAGTCCTGGCCACCGCGTTGTACGGGCTCAATTATGAGGGCGACTTCTGCAATCTGGTGGACCAGCATTACTTCCGGCTCAAAGCGGAGGGATTCGGCGAAAGCCTCGAGGATGTGAAAAAGACCCCGGTCCAGCGCGTGCGGGATCTGTCCGGCTGCACGCTCCTTGCCGATGAATGCGGCCGCGTGGATTACGAGATGGATCATGCGGTGCATCCCGAGGGGAGCATGCTGGATTGGTACCAGAAAAACGGCGTTCAGTCATGGCTCCAATGGCTGGGAGACAGCGGGATGATGTGGTGCACGCAGATCACCGTCTCGCTTTGGGATATCATTCATTATGGAAATAACGCGGTCATTCCCGCGCTGGGCGGAGACGGCGAGACCTTTGGGCAGATGCGGGATATAGCAGTATCGGTGTACAAGAAAGCCCATCATGCCGCAGAGACATGCAGCAAACCGTTTGATGTATCTGTCAGCGGAAGGATAAAGAGGGAAAAAACAGTCGAAGAAGATGTGCCTTATGAAGTGAAGGTGGGGCTTTTCAAAAAGGAGACCCGTTATCGGAAAGAGAGGAAAACGGTAACTTCCTTTGAGCAGGTCACCGTTCGTTTTAATGGCTGGCTGCTGGAGCATTTTGAGCGGATCGAGGAAGATGGCTGTTCTGCCGCCTGGGATTACTGCCTGGGGAGCGACGGTCTGCTCTATGTGATCACTTCCATGAGAGAAGCGGACGGCGAGTTCAGATACAAGGTCAGCGAGATGCTTGGCATGTTTGAGAGCTCTTTCAGGATCGCGTCGCAGAACACCTTCGTTTCTGTCTCCCATGGATGGATGGGGGCGCTTGATACGGTCCCGATGATCCCTTACACCCAGAGAAAATACTCTGTACAGCCGGGCGGGGAGACCTATGTGTTTGATTTTCCCCTCCAGCTCGGCAACAGAAATGAATACCCGTTCCCGAAAGAGGGGGATGGCGTAAAAGCGCGTCTGGACGCGCTGGCGGGACAGTGAAATAGGTCCGGCCGGATCTTTCCAGGCGTTTCCGCAGAGGCGGTCGGCATGAGTACGGATGACCCCATACAAAAAAGCTCCGGTTTTTACCGGAGCTTTTTTGTTGGGAGAGTTTCTTTCGCTCACGCCGGTGGGCCTGGAGGACCCGCCGGCGGGGACAGGACTTACTTGCGGCGCTCCGCGAGGGTGGCCACGTTGGACTCCACGCGCTTCTTGTTCAGGGGGTACAGGAAAATCAGCACCACCGCGAGCAAGGCGTAGCCGATGGCGGGCACCAGGCAGGTGATGTTGTAGATGCCGTTGGTGACGCTCTCTTCGAACTGGGTCTCGGCGGTGTAGCCGATCATGGTCAGCAGCAGGCCGGTGACGCCGGAGGAGGCCGCCTGGCCCAGCTTCCGGGCGAAGGAGTACACGGAATAGATCTCGCCGTCGGAGCGGGAGCCGGTGCGCACCTCGGTGTCGTCGATGACGTCGGTGATCATGGCCCAGCAGATCAGGGAGAAGATGGCCAGGCCTATGTAGCTGACGGAGTACAGGCCCAGGAACACCCAGGCGTTATGGGTGTGCATGATGAAGGCGATGACGAACACCACGGTGCCCAGGATGGAGGCATAGATGCCCAGCTCCTTGCGGCCGAACATGGTGGACAGCTTCACCACGAACACGGAGCAGATCAGGGTGATGGCGGTGCCCACGAGACCGGCCATGGACTGCGCCTGGATGTTGCCGAAGTAGTTGGGGTACACATAGGCCATCATGCCCTGGCTGGTCAGCTGGACCAACAGCTGGCAGATGGAGGCCACCACGATGCCGATGAGGGCCTTGTTGGTGACCAAGCCCTTCAGCAGTTTGCCGAGATTGAACTTCTCGGTCTTCTGCTCGACCTTCACACGCTCGGTGGTCATGTGGAAGCAGAGCAGATAGCACACCACCGCGCCGACGGAGCAGATCAGGGAGAAGATGATGACCTTGTTGGGAGCCATGACCTGCTGACCGGCTTCGTTGGTGTAGTAGATGATGAGGGGCATGATCACGCCGATGCAGGTGCCGGCCAGGGTCGCGCCGATGGTACGGAAGGTGGACAGCTCAGCGCGGTCCTTGGGCTCGGCGGAGATGGCGGACGCCATGGAGCCGTAGGGGATGTTGATGGAGGTGTAGAACACGCTGCCCCAGAGGAGGTAGGTGAAGAACATCCAGAAGATCTTGAAGCCCATGGCCATGTCCTTGAACCATGTGGCGTACAGCAGGAAGGAGGCCACCGCCACGGGGCCGCACATCCGGCGGAGCCAGGGCTTGAACTTGCCGTCCTTGGTTGGCTTGGACCGGTCCACGATCTGGCCCATGGTCACGTCGGTGAACGCGTCCACGAAACGGGCCAGCATCATCATGACGCCGACAAGGCCGGCGCTGACGCCCATAACGTCCGTGTAGAACTTCATCAGCAGGGAGGAGGACAAAATGAAGGTGAAGTCGTTGCCGAAGTCACCGAACATGTAGCCCAGCTTATCCCTTATGCCGAAGGGGCGCAGGGTGGGGTTTTCGTTTGCCATTGTTTTTACTCCTTTTCTTGTTTATTTCAGCTCCCCCCGGGAGCAAAAATACATTTTTTACGCCTTTTTGATCTTGATGAGCTGAGCGTTCAGGCTCTCCAGGAAGCCCTCCGGCAGCATGCCGCCGCCAAGGCTCATCATGGCCTCGGGGGTCATGCCCTTCATCATGCCCCACATGCCCTCGCCGGGGGCCACGTCGAAGTTGGTGGCCATCTTTACGGCCTTGCGGACAACGGCGCCCACCTCTTCGTTCTTAAAGAGCTCCTCCATGGTATCCTTGACGCTGTAGTAACCCTCGGGGAACTCCATGGGGGCGGTCAGGTCCAGGTCGCCCACCATCTTGAACCAGTTGGCCACACCCTCGGCCCGCTCGTTGACCTCGGGCAGCACGTAGATGGCCGGCTCCTTTTCTACCTTCTCGATGGTCGCGGTGTCCTTCACGGGCCCCGCCACGGCCAGGAGGGTGTTGAAGCCGTCCTTGAGGGCGACGGTGAATTCAAAGACCTTCTCCCCGCTCTGTTCGGCGATCTTCTCCCCGTCGAGGTAGAGCTCCACGGTGGGCTGGTTGGAGTAGACCTTTACAAGGGTGGTCTCCCCGGCCCGCTGGGCGTACCGCTTGCCGCAGATATGCACCATGGGCTCCTTCGTCCAATAGGCCTGGTAGACATAATAACTGTCCTTCTTGGTCTTCCGGTCCATGGTCATGAGGCCCTTGTTGTTCCGGCCGGCCACGCCGCCCTCGTTCCGGGCAGCGCACCCGAAGTCGAACATGTTCCACACGTGGGTGGACCATATCCAAGGCCGCTCATCGAAGACCTTCGCCAGGTGCTCATGGTACAGGGCCTGATACTCCTCGGAATAGTCCTTGCAGGCGGGGTTCGGCCCGTGGTAGGTGATGATGCCCTCGCAGCCGTACTCGCTCATGCCCAAGCAGATGTCCGGGTGGACTTTGTGGAAGTTATCCAGCCAAGGCCCGTTGTCCTCCATCTTGCCGCCGTACCAGCCGAAGTAGTGGTTGTAGCTCTCCACGTCGGTGATGTGGTGCATGGGGCTCTCCACCGGGGTCATGGACACGTGGGCGATGGTGGTCAGGCGCGTCGGGTCCAGCTTGTGGCAGAGCTCATTGAGCTCCTTGTGATTTTCCACAAGCTTCTCACTGATGCCGCCGATCAGTATCTCGTTGGACACGCCCCAGAAGCAGATGGAGGGGTGGTTGTAGTTCTGGATGATGAGCTCCGTCATCTGGCTGACGCAGTTTTCGTGGGCGGCGGGGTCTTTATTGAACACGCTGATGAAGGGGATTTCCGCCCAGATGATGAAGCCCAGTTCGTCGCAGGCGTCGTAGAAGTCCTGGGAATGCTGATAGTGGGCCAGGCGGATGGTGTTGGCCCCCAGCTCCTTGATGAGGTAAGCGTCCTCGTAGTGGTCGTCGGCGGTGAGGGCGTTGCCCTTGTAGAGCCGGTCCTGGTGGCGGCTGACGCCCCGGAGGGGGGTCTGGACGCCGTTTAAGATGAAGCCCTCGTCGGGGGTGACGGAGAAGCTCCGCACGCCCGCCCGGCAGGCGATCTCGTCATAGGCCTCGTTCCGCCGCTGCAGCGTGGCGGTGACGGTGTAGAGGTAGGGCTCGTCGATGCTCCAGAGGTTGGCGTCCGGCACGGATACGGTCACGGCGGGGCTCGCCGCCGGGCGGCAGGCCGCGGCCACCTCGTTGCCCTCCTCGTCCTCGATGGACCACAGGACCGTGAAGTTCTCGTCGGCGTTCTTCACCCAGGCGTTCAGCTCAAAGGTGGCGCCGCCGCAGGGCTGGGGCTTGGGGGTCACGGCCAGGCCCGGCCCGCCGAAGTACTCCAGGTCGAAGTGGGCGTCGGGGACAGAGATGATGTTCACGCCCCGATAGAGGCCGCCGTAGAAGGTGAAGTCGGCGGACTGGGGATAGACGCTGCTCTTCTCCTCGTTGGAGCAGGCGATCACCAGCAGGTTTTCTTCGCCCTCTTTGCAAAGGTCGGTCACGTCCGCCCGGAAGGTGGAGTAGCCGCCCTCGTGGTAGATGACCTCGGTTCCGTTCACATACACCGTGGCCTGCTGGCCCGCGGCCAGCACCTCCACGAATACCCGGTCCCCGGCCAGGGGCTGCTTCGGGGTGGCAAAGGTGCGGGCGTACCAGCACTTGCCGCGATAGTAGCTGCCGTTGCCGTCGCAGCCGTCCACCGCGTTCCAGGTGTGGGGCAGGTCGATGCTCTCCCAGTCCGCGGGCAGTTTATCGGGCAGGCCCGCATCGGCTTTGATGAACTTCCAGCCTTTGTCGATGTTGATAACTTGACGCATTTCTCTCCTCCTTTTCTTTAGATGCGGGTATCCCAAAGACCGCAGAAGCTGTCGATGGGGTCCTTCCCGTGGAATGCCTCCGGCCCGGTCACCAGCGCCTCCACCAGCGCGTCCATGGTGTAGGGCTTGGCGTCGTAGGCGTTGATGTAGGTGCGCACGGCGGGGATGTCCGCCAGCATGGTGGGCAGGTTCACGCTTATCGCCACCACGGGCACCTCGAATACGTACCAGGGTATCTCGCCGCCGCCCTTGCTCATGCCGAAGGCGGGGTGCCCATTGGCCACGTCGCAGAGGGTGATGACCAGGTCCATCTGGGAGACGAAGTCCGCGATGGCGTTCTTCCCGGCGAAGTACAGGTTCAGGCTGGGGGCCTCGCCCGCGGCGATCTGCTTTTTGATCTTCTCCAGGGGGCTCTCATAGATGAAGGCGTCGAAGCCCTTTTCGATGAGCCGGTCCCGCAGGTCCTCGGCGGGGTTTTTCCGCTTGCCGCCGGCGCCCATGGCCATGGCCATCAGGGCCGCCATGGGCCCGTCCGCGCCCTTCACGTACACGATCATGACTCGGCGGGTCTTCCTGGGATCCAGGGGCAGCACGCCCTCGTCCTTGTACTTCACCAGGGTCAGGGCCTCCCGGCTGATGGCCTCGGCGGTCTTCTTGTAGCTGGGGTCTGAAAGCACCCCAGGCAGGGCCTCGGGGGAGGGGACAAGCTCTTCCTTGGCCTTTTTGTTCAGCTCCATGTGGGCCTTGAGGCCCAGGATGCGGGTCAGCGCCTCGGTCATGCGCGCTTCGCTGATGACGCCGGTCTTATAGGCGTCCAGCATGGTGGAGAAGTCCTCATCCGGGTCGTTGAAGAACAGGAACATGTCGCACCCGGCGTTGATGGCGGCGGGCAGCATGTCCCGGCGCTTCATACGGTCCGTCATGCCCACCATGTGGCTGGCGTCGGTGACCACCATGCCGTTGAAGCCCAGTTCCTCCCGCAATAGCCCGGTCATGATCTCGGGGCACAATGTGGCGGGCAGCATCTCGTCGTCGGTGATACCGGGCTTTACCTCACGCATGTACTTCGGCAGCATGATGTGCCCGCCCATGATGGCGTCCAGGCCGCCGTCGATGAGGGTCTTGTAGACCATGCCGTAGGTGGCCATCCACTGGTCCCGGTCGAATTCGTTCACGTTGTTGGCCATGTGGGCGTCCCGGTAGTCCTGGCCGTTGCCGGGAAAGTGCTTGGCGGCGCAGGCAAAGCCGGGGATGGTGTGGGCCCCGTCCAGATAGGCCCGGCTCATGGCGGCGACCCGCTCCGGGTCATTGCCGAAGCCCCGGGAGATGATCTCCTCATTCTGCCAGTTGTAGTGGATGTCGCACACCGGCGCGAAGGCCATGTTGCAGCCGATGGCCGCGGCCTGCTCGTTCGCCATGCGGCCCAGGTCGTGGGCGTATTGGGCATTGCCGGTGGCGCCTATCTTGATGCCGGAGCCGATGTTCACGCCGTCGGAGCAGGCGCCGTCGCCGCCGGCCTCGGTGTTGCAGGCGATGATGAGGGGCACCTTGGCGTATTTCTGCAAAATGCGGTTCTGCTCCAGCACCTTCGCCCCGGGCATGCCGTTATACCGGCAGCCGCCCAGGTGGTATTTCTCCATGAGCTCTTTGAGATAGCCCTCCTCCTGGCTGGAGGTGAGCTGGAAGAAGAGCTGGCCCACCTTCTCCTCGTCGGTCATGGCCGCGATGGTCTTCTCCACCCAGGCGATGTCCTCGTCGGACAGGAAATAGGGATTGGCTTTTAGATCGACCATAGGGTATCCTCCTTACAGGTGCGTGTCCCACACGCCGCAGAACGCGTCCACCGGGTCCTGGCCGTGGAAAGCCTCCGGGCCGGTCATGAGCTTTTCCACCAGGGCGTCCAGGGTAGTGTCCAGGCTGTCGTAGGTGTTGATATAGGTCCGGGCCTGGGGGATGTCCGCCAGGACGAAGGGCTGCTGGGTGCCCACAACAATGACGGGCAGCTCGTGGACGTACCAGGGGATCTCGCCGCCGCCCTTGGTCATGCCGAAGGCGGGCCGGGCCACCGGCTGGAAGCCGCCGGCGATGTCCACCATGGTGATGATCAGGTCCTGGCCGGCCACGAAGTCCTTGATGGCGGACTTCCCGGCGAAGTAGAGGTTCAGGTCCGCCTTCTCGCCCCGCTGTATCTGCTGCATCAGCTTCTGGATGGGGCTCTCGTACACAAAGGCGTCGAAGCCGCGGGCGTTCAGCCGGTCCCGCAGCTTGTCGGCGGGAGACACGGCGTTCTGGTTAAAGAGCGCGCCCAGGCCGGGGGCCTCCAGGCCCTTCACGTACACGATCATGATGCGCTTATAGCGCTCCGGTATCATGGGCAGCACGTCGGCGTCCTTGTACTTCACCAGGGTGATGGCCTTGTCGGCGATCTCCTTCTGGGCCGCCTTGTGCTCCGCGCAACCCACGATCTCATGGACCTGCGCCCTGGGGGGCATGATCTCGGTCTTGGCCTTTTTGTGCAGGCCCATGTGGGCCTTGAGGGCCAGGATGCGGTGCAGGGCGTCGCTGAGGCGCTCTTCCGTGATGCGCCCGTCCAGATAGCCCGCCTTCATGGCGTTGAAGTCCTCCTCCATGTCGTTGAAGAACAGGAACATGTCCACGCCCGCGGCGATGGCGGCGGGCATCAGGTCCTTGCGCTGCATGCGGCAGGTGAGGCCCACCATGTGGCTGGCGTCGGTGAGGACCATGCCGTTGAAGCCCAGCTTGCCCCGCAGAAGGCCGGTGATCAGTTCCGGGGACAGGGTGGCGGGCATGATGTCGTCGTCGGCGATGGTGGGATTGAAGTGGCGGGTATAGGCCGGCTGCATGATGTGCCCGGCCATGATGGCCTCCAGGCCCGCGTCGATCAGCGTCTCATAGACCTTGCCGAAGGTGGCGTCCCATTCCTCGCAGGAATAGGAGTTCACGGAGTTTGCCACGTGCTGGTCCCGGAAGTCCAGGCCGTCGCCGGGGAAGTGCTTGGCGGCGCAGGCGAAGCCGGGATTCTCATGGGCGCCCTCCAAATACGCCTTGGCCATGGCCGCCACCTGGTCGGTGTCGTTGCCGTAGGTGCGCAGGCCGATGACCGGGTTCTCCCAGTTCAGGAAGATGTCGCTGACCGGGGCGAAGGACAAATTGCAGCCGATGGCCGCGGCCTCCTTGTTGGACATGTAGCCCAGGTCGTGGGCGTACTTGGGGTCCCGGGTGGCGCCGATCTTCGTCTGGCAGCCGATGGGCGTGCCGTCCACGCAGGCGCCGTTGCCGCCGTTTTCGGTGTTGCAGGCGATGATGAGAGGGATCTTGCTGTTCTCCTGGAGGATGCGGTTCTGCTCGTATATCTCGTCGGCCTTGCCGGGGTTATAGCGGATGCCGCCGATGTGGTACTTATTGACCGTCATCTTCAGATATTCCTCGTCCCGGCTATCGCCCATGTTGAAGAAGAGCTGGCCTATCTTCTCGTCCAGGCTCATCCCGGCGATGGTGTCCTCCACCCACTTGCAGTCCTCATCCGTCAGGAAAAAGGGCTTCGCTTTCATGTCTACCATGGCTTTCTCCTCCTTTTATATAATGCTTATGACAGGGCCTCAGCCCCCCAGATTTTTCAGGAATGCGTCTATCTTTGCCTGCTGGTATGCGCCGGCGTATGTGCCGTCCAGAAGATGGCCGAAGCCCTCGGACACGAACTCTTCCCAGCACTCCTTCTCCTGCCGGACCCGGATGGGGTAGTAGAGCACGCCGTTTTTCGTTGCCGCGTCCATGTCCCCCGGCGCGTCGCCGCACATGAGCACGTGGTCGGGGTCGTACCCCTGTTTCAACAGCTCCGCGATGCAGAACGCCTTGCTGCCCACGTCCTGGGCGCAGACCACGTCCGTATGGGGCAGCAGGCCGTACTTTTCCCATTCCTCCAGCACCGCGCCGGGGTTGGCGCTGGACACGATGGCCACGTCTGCCTTTTCATGGGCCAGGGCCAGGGCCTCCTGCACCCCGGGGTAGGGCAGCTTCATGCTGTCGGGCAGGGCGTTGATGGCCTCGTTCACCGCCTTGGACCAGCTCAGCGCCTTTTTGAGGATGAGGCTTCCCGTCTCGTCGATGGCCTTTTGCAGGGCGTCGTTGCTGGGGGCCGCGCCGGAATTCACCCAGGCGGTCAGGTCGGCCAGACCCTCGATGGGGGTATATTTCTCGTTGATCTCCGTGAGCATCATGTTCAGACCCTTGAAACGGTTGATGCCCCGGGTCATGGAGTAGAGGTTTATCTCGTTCCAGCGGGTCAGGATGTCGTCCTTCCAGGCCTCCAGGCCCCACTCGTCGATGATCTTCGGGCCGAAGCAGTGGATGTGCTTGCAGTCCATGGTGTCCATGGCGCAGCCGTCCGAGTCCACGCACACCAGAAAGTCCTTTTTCCTCTTAAAATCCTTGAACGCGCCCATAGCCTCCTCCTTTCGATGAAAAGCGCCCCGTAAAATATCAGAATTGCATAAAAACGCTTCGTATTCTCTTATTATAATTGTTCATTAAACAAATAAGAAATATCTGTTTTCCATTTTTATATATACAAAAGGGAATAAATATGCTATACTCTCCCCGAGAGGATGTGTAAGGCATGAACATTTCCCTGAACGCCATCCGGTATTTCATCACGGCGGCCCGGTATGAGAACTTCTCCCGGGCAGCCAACGAGCTCTATACGGCCCAGCCCAATTTGAGCAAGCGCATCGCGGAGCTGGAGCACACCACCGGGGTGCGGCTTTTCCACCGGGTGGGCAAGCAGGTGCGCCTCACGGAGGCGGGCAGGCTTTTGAGCCAGGAGTGGGCCGAGGCCCTGGACAAGATAGACCAGTCCCTGCTGGAGGCCCGGGCCCTGCAGCAGGAGCAGGACAGCGTCCTGTCTCTGGGGGTGCTGGAGGGCGTGAACGTGTCCTCCATGGTGCCTCAGCAGCTGAGAAGCTTCCAGGATGAGCACCCGGATATCCTCCTGCGCCTGGAGCGGTGCAGCATGCATAAGCTGTGGCAGGAGTTCGGCGCGGGCCGCCTGGACATGATCGTCACCAGCGAGGTCAGCGGCATAACCCCGCCCATCCCCGCGTCCATGGTCCGGCGCATCATGAGCACCTGCCGGGGCGTCATCGCCATCAACGCCCGGGACCCCATGGCCCAGCACGACACGGTGACATTGCCCATGCTCCGGGACGAGAGCTTCATCGCCCTTTCCCAGGAGGAGACGCCCCAGGGCTTCCGCACCCTCCAGGAGGTGTGCCGCCGGGCGGGGTTCGAGCCCCGCATCATCCGGGAGGCCGCCTCCATCGAGACGCTGCTCCTGTACGTAGAGGCGGGCATCGGCATCTCCGTCATCTCGGAGAATAACCGCATCGTTTCCGACCCCAACGTGCGGCTCATCCCGGTGGACGACCTCTACTTCGACGACGTCATCTATTGGCGCGCCGAGCCCCTGCGCCCGGCGGTCCGGGCGGCGGTGGCGCTATTGCCGTAAAGGCGGAACGGACTTGACGATTTTAGATATGGCGATTATACTATAAGCGCAAAAAGCGCTGCCGGTCCCGGCCAGCCTAACTCGATTTTGCGAAATGATCGCTGTTCTTGTCAGAGAGCAGGTGGTCACTTCTGGAGGTATACCATGTTAGACAAGCAAGACCTGCAAGCCATCAAAGAACTGATAGACACCTCTATCGCCGCCTCCGAAGAGCGCATGACGGCGAAGATCGACACCTCCATCGCCGCCTCCGAAGAGCGTATGACGGCGAAGATCGACGCCTCCATCGCCGCCTCCGAAGAGCGCATGACGGCGAAGATCGACGCCTCGGAGAATCGCATCATGGCCTACATTGAAGCCGCTGTTATGCCCAACTTCCAGCTGCTGGCAGAGGGGCATCAGACGCTTTTGGAGACCTTGGCCCCAAAGAGCCGGGTCGACAACTTGGAGGACGACGTCGTTTTCCTCAAGTCCGTCGTCAAGTCTCTGATGCAGGAAGTGTCGGAGCTGAAGAAGGCCCAATAAAAACCGCCCGCCCCGGTCCCCCGGAACGGACCGCAAAACCGGCCAACACCAAAGTATATAAAAAACACAGGTACGTTTTTCCGTACCTGTGTTTTTTGTGCCGTATAGAGCGTTGTTACATGGCGGGGCCGGTGGCGGAGGGGGTATAGACCCGGGCGGCCAGCTCCTGGTTCAGGGCGTACAGGCCCTTGGCGTCGGTTCCGAAGAGCTTCATCTTCTTCACCATATCGTCGGCGTTGGTCTCCTCCTCGCCCTGCTCCTTGATGAACCAGTCGAGGAACTGCATGGTCTTGTAGTCCTTCTGCTCAAAGGCCTCGTGGTAGATGGCGGTGATGAGGGAGGTCACGTACTGCTCGTGCTCATAGCCCGCCTCCAGGGGTGCCAGGTGGTTTTTGAACTCCTTGTCGGGCTTGGCGATGGGCAGGAACTCCACCTTCACGCCGCTGTTGATGAGATAGCGGCGGATCATGAAGGCGTGGTCCCGCTCCTCCTGGGCCTGGACCTCGTACCAGTGGGCGAAGCCGTCCAGCCCCTCGTCGGCGTAGTAGTTGGCGAAGTCCAGATAGAGATAGGCCGAATAGAGCTCCTTGTTGACCTGCTCGTTCAGCAGCTTGGCGATCTTTTTATCCAGCATGAAAATACCCTCTTTTCCAAAAAATGTGGTACAGATATTATACTACCAACGCCCTATGGAAATCAAGATGTCCCGCTCTCCCGGATGAGCCCGGAGGCCTTCTTCCACCGGCCGGAGAGCAGGCGCGCGGAGAAGAGGACGGAGCGCAGCGCCCAGTCGGAGCCCATGCCGATCCAGTAGCCCATGGCGCCCAGCTGAGGCATGCCGGGGATGCGGTCCGTGGTGAGCAAAAACGCCAGCGTCACCCGCATGAGGAACATGGAGAGGACCGCGCTGTACATCACATATTTCACGTCGCTGGTGGCCTTCAGTATCCCCGGGGCGGTGAAGGAGAGGGGATAGGTGAAAAACTGCAGCGTCAGGCAGAAGAATAGACACTGTTTTCCTATCGCCTTGGCCTCGGCCACGTAGCCGTAGAGCCCGGTGAGGAAGGGCATCAGCGCCAGGAACGTGCCCACGCAGAGGGCGTTGGTCACATAGGATATGACCAGCATCCGCTTCATGTAGTACTTGACCTGGTCCGGGTCGCCGGCGCCCACCGCCTGGCCAATGACCGTGAGGCAGGAGGTGCCCACGCCGCCGCCCACCACCGAGGCGAAGTTGTTTATTTGGTTCGCGATGGTGTTGCCGTTGGCCTGGATGTTGATGTGGATGACCCTTCCCGCCTCGTCCAGGCCAGTGAGGCTCTTGGCCCCGGTGGCGTACACGGCCGCGTTCACAAAGGTATTGGTCATGAGCTTGCCCAGCTGGAACAGCGCCGACTCCACGCCGCTGGGGATGGCCAGCTTCAATATGCTCTTTATCATGGCCCCGTCGAAGCGGAACCGCTCCCATATCCGCACCCGCACGGGGTTGTCTTTCCGGGCCAGCAGACCCAGCATGAATACCGCCGGGATGGCCCGGCAGAAGAGGGTGGCCAGGCCCGCGCCCAGCACGCCCATGCCCAGCACGAATAAAAACAGGGCGTTCAGCCCCACGTTCAGTACGCAGCTGATGGCCGCGCTGGCCATGGAGGAAAAGCTCTTCCGCTGGGCCCGCAGCAGCGCCGCGCAGGCATTGAACAGCCCGATGAACGGGAAGGAGACGGCGGTGACGTAAAAGTAGGTCCGCTGGTAGGCGAAGGTAGAGCCGTCCACATTGCCGTAGAAAAGCCGGAGTATGGGCTTATTTAGGATGAGGCAGGCCCCGCCCACGGCCAGGGAGATGCACACCACCAGGGCTAAGAGCTGCTTCGCCACCTTGTTGGCCCGGGGCAGGTCTTTGGCCCCCAGGGCCTGGGAGGTGACGATGGCGCCGCCGGTGGCGAAGGCGGAAAAGAGCTGGATGATGAGGTTGTTGATGTAGTCCACGTTCCCGATGGCATTGCTGGCGTTGCTGCGCACCGCCTGGGCGGCGTGGATGTTGGACACCATCAGCGAGTCGAAAAAGCCTAGGGAGGTGGAGAAGATCTGCTCGATGACGATGGGCAGCACCAGCCACAGAAGCTGCCGCGCCGTGAAGAGCGTATAGCGCCGTTTTGCCTTGACCATGTAAGATCGCCTTCTTTATCTGTCCAGCCACAAAAAGTCCATGAATCCCGGGACCAGCTTCTCCCAGCTGGCCTCGTTGTGATTGCCGCCCTGCTGGCAGACGACCCGGGTGCGGGCGCCCTTTTCCTCCAGCATCTTGGCGACGGCGAGATTATTTTTCGCCGTGGTGGTCTCGTAGTCTCCCACGTGGCCGCGGCGGCTGTTGGCCTCTTTGGTTCCCCAGGAGAGATAGACCCGGGTGTCCGGGTCCATGGCCGAGCCCCAGATATCCGCCCGCAGGGCGGGCATGCAGGGGGAGATGGAGCTGGAGACGCAGGCGGCTTTGGAGTAGACATCGTTGTACTTTATGGCGGCGTAGAGGCTCATCAGCCCGCCCATGGAGGACCCGCCGATGGCCGTGGCCTCCCGGAAGGGGTAGGTGCGGTATTCCCGGTCGATCATGGGCTTCAGCTCATAGGCCATGAAGTCCATGGTCGCCGCCCCGGTGCCCTGGATGTCGCCCCAGAACTTGCCCGTGAAGTGGTAGGGGCAGTACTCATATAGCCGCTCGTTGCCCTCGTGGCCGCACTCAATGCCAACCACGATGAGGGGCTTTTCCCAGCCTTGCAGGAACTCAAGCAGGCCCCAGCTCTTGCCGTAGGTGGCGTCGGCGTCGGAGAAGAGGTTGTGGCCGTCAAAGAAGTACATGACCGGATAGCGCTCTGTGGAGCTCTCGTATCCCTCCGGCAGCCAGATATGTAGCGGGCGGTTTTTCCCCGCTGGTGTGAAGAGCATGTCGCGCTTTAAGAGCATAGGAATGCCTCCCCAAAAAAATCATCCGCGCCCAATCATATCACATTCCGCCCGTCCCGTCCATCCCTGGCAAAGGCGAAAAAAACAGGCGCGCTCTGAGCGCGCCCGGTTTTTCTCTTCATCCTATCATGTCCGCGAAGCCGGTCTGCTCAAAGATGGCCTGCACGGTCTCGTTCTGCCCGGTGACGGTGAGGTTCCCGCCGCCCACGGCTTTCATCATGATGAGCAGCACCCGCAGTCCCGCGGAGGAGATGTACTCCAGAGCGGAGGCGTCCACGACGATCTTCTCCGGCGTTTCTGCCGCCGCGGCCTGCTCGTAGGCCGCGAGGAACCCCGGCGCGGTCATGGAGTCCACCCGGCCCCGCAATGCCACAGTCATGACGCCAACCTCCGTCTTCACGTCCACGGCGAAGCGGCCGCCCTCACCGGCGGGCTGGGCGGGAGCGTACGCCTCGTCCAGGGTCATCTTCCAGATGCACAGAGGCCCCAGCGCCTTCCTGACGCCCACCCTCGTCTCCTCAGGCAGGTCGGCGGTGGTATTGAGCTCCGGCATATAGCGGACCACGGGGATGCGCTCGGCTTTGAGGCCCATGGAGCGGAGGTAGTCCGTCAGTTTGGCAACGCCGTTTTGGTAGTCGAAGGCGCTGACGTTCATCACGTTCAGATCCGTGCTCATGGCCAGGTCGGACTTGTCGGACAGGGCCTTCCAGGAGGCCAGCATGGTCTTCAGAGCCTCCTCGCCCACGATGCTCTTCATGGTCGCCATGGTGATGGAACTGGACTCCGGGTCATAGGTCACCCAGCAGCCGCCGAATTCTTTGAGAAGGCTCCGGATATTGGCGCACAGCTCCGAAAGCTCATTGCCGCTCAGGTACATGACCAGCCCCTCGGTGGTGATGCACAGCTCCCCCTCCACCGTGTCCAGGGCGCTGCGCAGGGAGGCGTAGTTGGTGGCGTCGGCGCTGCGGAACTCCTTGTTCTTCACGCCCCGCTCTTCCAGCATGGCCCCTATGGCCGGGCCCACCTCGTCGATGACCGCGGGCAGGTCGCAGCCTATGTAATGCGTATCCCGGAAGGCCTCGTTCAGGGCCCGGGGCGTATAGCCGCAGGGGATATCCAGGACCGTGCCCATGCCCAGGGCGCTTATAAGGGCGTTCATGGTCCGGTAGCGGGTCTCGATGACGGCCCGGTTGGCCAGGCCGAACATGGCCTCCTGCTCGCTGCCGTGCATGACAGAGTCGGTGTCGATACCAAGCCGTTGGGCCAGCAGGCGGGCGTCTCTGTCGCCGGAGAGGCAGATGTTCATCACCGTCGCCTTGGCGGTGTTGAACACCGGATTTGTCCGTTCCCGCAGTTCTTTTTCGTTATCCATGTCTGTTCTCCTTTCCCTTTGTCAGTTTCTCAATGTGTCAATATCCAGCATCTCCAGCGAGCCGCCCAGGTCCGTCAGCGCCATCTGCAGACAGAACAGGTTCGCTGCCGTGGAGAGGAACTCCAATATCACGTTCAGGGCCGTCATGATGGCCACGGCCTCCATGGGCACGCCCAGCTGGGTGAACAGCAGCGTGTAGCAGGTGAGCGGCGCCCCTGGCACCGGCGGCGCCGCGATGGCCAGCATCACGCAGATGAAAAGCGCCGTCAGCAGCCACGCCGGCGTGATGGTCACATCGTATATCTCCGCCATGCAGAGACAGGAGACCAGAAGCTGCACCGCCCCGCCGGGCATGTATATGACCTGCCCCAGGGGGATGCCGAAGCGGGTTATTTTTTCATGTATGCCCAACCCGTTTTCGCAGCACTCCTGGTTGGCGGGATAGGCCGCAACGGAGGACGCGGTGCTCAGGCCTACGAGGAAGGTGGGCATGGTCTTTTTCAGAACCGTCATGGGCCCAGCCTTCCACCGGACACACACCAGCGCAAGGCTGCACGCCATCACCACCGCCAACCCCAGAGCCATGATGGGGATGATCTCATAGGACCGGGCCAGGAGCCGGAATCCGTCCCCCAGGAACATCCTGAAGACGCTGCCGAACACGAACACAGGGACCAGAGAGCTGACCGCCTCCATGATGAGCTGGACCATGTAGTTGGACTGCTCCACGAACGCAGCCGCCACGGAGGCCTTCTCCCCCAAAACCAGCAGGGTCACGCCAATGAGCACCGCCACGAATATGATCTGCAGGGGATTGCCCTCCGTAAAGGGGGTGAAGAAGTTGGCGGGCACGATATCCAGCACCATGTCCAACAGCTCTGACGGGTCGAAGGTGTGGCTGCCCCCCGCGGCCAAGGGGAAGAAGGGCAGTATGGCCGCCCCCGACAGGGTCGCGAGGATGACAGTGAGCAGGATGAACTTGGCGATCATCCGCTTGCCGATGCGGCCGAAGGAGGCCACGTCGCCGATGCAGCAGATGCCCCATGTCACCGAGAGGAATATCATGGGCCCGGATATGGCGGTGAGAAAACCCATGAAGGTGTCGAATACCGGCGAGACCAGCTTATCCGCAAGCATGAGCCGTGCCGCCTCCGGCAGAAGCCTGCACAGATGGCCTAGTACCACCGCCAGCACCAGAGCAGTGAGCATGGAGCCCATAAGGGGGCGCTTTTTCCGCTTGGGGGTGAAGAGGACGCGGTTCACCCCGTTCTTGTACTGCCACAGGGGCGCCAGGCCCATATGGGCCATCAAGCCTGTCAGCGCGCCGCTGTTGGGCTCGTCCTCCTCCGCCAGGGGGTCCAGGGACTGGCCGGGCACGGCCAGCTCCACCCGCGGGGCACGAAAACGCCGGCGGCAGCGCAGGGTGAACCCCTCTGCCGTCCCCTTGTCCCGATAGCGCAGCAGCGCCTCCTCCATGGCCAGGCAGACCCGCAGGGCGTTCTTTCGCTCCACCTTGTCCGCCGTGAGGAAGCCATAGGCGGCCTCCCCGGCGGCGTCGATGCCGGGTCCTGTCAGGTCATATCTCTCGTCCACACTCTCCATTGAGCAGCCCTCCCCTCATATAATCTTTTAATTTTTTCAACTTTATCATGTTGCGAAGGCGTCTTCAACGCATGGCGGCTGACGTTTACGCAGTCAAATCTGACGTTTACGCAGTCAAACCTGCCGTTTAAGCCATCCAGCCGCCCGGATGCATAGGGAGAGGGCGGGGCCTGCGCGGCCTCGCCCTCTTTTCATGTCCGTTCTCCTTGCCATATCTAATTTCTCAAGGTGTCAATATCCAGCATATCCAGCGAGCCGCCCAGGTCCGTCAGTGCCAGCTGCAGGCAGAAAAGGTCCGACGCCGTGGCGAGGAACTCCAAAATCACGTTCAGAGCCGTCATGATGGCTACGGCCTCCATGGGCATGCCCAGCTGGGTGAACAGCAGCGTGTAGCAGGTGAGCGTCGACCCCGGCACCGGCGGCGCCGCGATGGCCAGCATCACGCAGATGAAAAGTGCCGTCAGCAGCCACGCCGGCGTGATGGCCACGCCGTATGTCTCCGCCATACAAAAGCCCGCAACCAGAAACAGCACCGACGCGCCGGGCATGTAGATGACCTGCCCCAGAGGGATGCCGAAGCGGGTGATCTTCTCGTCTATACCCAGTTTCCTTTCGCAGCACTCCTGGTTGGTGGGGTAGGCCGCCACGGAGGACGCGGTGCTCAGGCCAATGAGGAAGGTGGGCATGGTCTTCCTGAGAATGATCATGGGCCCGACCTTCCGCCGGACGCACACGATCGCCAGGCTGCATACCATCACCACCGCCGTGGCCAGGACTACGACGGGGATGATCTTATAGGACCGGGCCAGGAGCCGGAACTCGTTGCCCAGGAACATCTTGAATACGCTGCCGAACACGAACAAGGGGACCAGGGAGCTGACCGCCTCCATGATGAGCTGGACCACGTAGTTGGACTGCTCCACGAAGGTGGCCGCCACAGAGACCTTTTCCCCCAAAAGCAGCAGCGCTATGCCGATGAGCACCGCCACGAAGATGATCTGCAGGGGGTTGCCCTCCGTGAAGGGGGTGAAGAAGTTGGCCGGCACGATGTCCAGCACCATGTCCAGCAGCTCCGATGGGTCAAAGGCCTGTCCGCCCCCCGCGGTCACGGGGAAGAAGGGCAGCACGGCCGCCCCTCCGACGACCGACAATATGACGGTGAGCAGGATGAACATAGTGATCATCCGCTTGCCGATGCGGCCGAAGGAGGCCACGTCGCCGATGCAGCAGATGCCCCATGTCACCGACAGGAATATCATGGGGCCGGATATGGCGGTGAGAAGGCCCATGAAGGTGTCAAATACGGGTGTGACCAGCTTATCCAAAAGCCCCAGCCGGACCGTCTCCGGCAGGAAACGGCACAGATGGCCCAGCACCACCGCCAGCACCAGGGCGACGACCAGGGAGGCCATGAGGGAGCGCTTTTTCCGCTTGGGGGTAAAGAGGACCCGGTTGACCCCATCCTTGTACTGCCACAGGGGCGCAAGGCCCATCTGGGCCATCATCCCCGTCAGAGCGCCGCTGTCAGGCCGGTCCTCCTCCGAAAAGGGGTCCAGAGACGGGCCGGGCACGGCCAGCTCCACCCGCGGGGCGCGGAAACGCCGGCGGCAGCGGAGGGTGAACTCCTCCGCCGTCCCCTCGTCCCGGTAGCGCAGCAGCGCCTCCTCCAGGGCCAGCCGGACCCGCAGGGCGTCCTTCCGCTCCACCCTCTCCGCCGTGAGGAACTCATAGGCGGTCTCTCCGGCATCGTCGATGCCGGGACCAGCCAGCTCATATCTCTCTTTCGTGTTTTCCATGTCCGTTCTCCTTTCCGGGTCCTGTTCCTTTATACGTTCCGGCGGGGCAAAAGAGCCGAGGGGCGGGAAAAATTTTCCCGCCCCGGTCATGTTCAGCTGTTGCCCGTGGGCAGATAACGGCGCAGAGCGCCCGCCACGTTGGAAAGAGGCATGGTCTGCAGCCACACCCGGCCCGGGCCGGTGATATCGGTGAGGAACAGGCCCTCGCCGCCGAAGAGGACGTTCTTCACGCCCTTCACGGTCTGGATGTCCATGGAGCAGCTCGCGTCCATGGCCGCCAGGTGGCCGGTATCCACCAGGATGTGCTGGCCGGGCTGCAGGTCATACTCCACCACATGGCCGTCGAACTCCGCGAAGGCGATGCCGCTGCCGGAGACCTTCTGGAGGATGAAGCCCTCGCCGCCGAAGAGGCCCGCGCCCAGGCGCTTATTGAAGTGGACGGACAGCTGCACCGTGGCCTCGCCGGCCAGGAAGGCGCTCTTCTGGAAGATGATCTCTTTGCCGGGAGCGACCTCAAAGGGCTTGATGGAGCCGGGGAAGCTGGAGGCAAAGGCGATCATGCCCTGGCCGCCCTGGGCGGTGTAGATGTTCTGGAATATCTTCTCGCCGGAGAACATCCGGCCCAGGGCCTTGCCCACGCCGCCGTTGGAGGTGGTCTCCATGTGCATATTGGGGCTCATCCAGCTCATGGAGCCGCCCTCATTGATCATGCTCTCCCCGTCCGCCAGGGTGCATACCAGCACCGGCAGGGTCTCGCCCAGGATCTCATACTTCATTTTTGTTCTCCTCCTGAAATGATTTATATGGTATAAGTTCTTTTGAATAATATAACGATTCATTATACTTTACCATACCGCGGCGGGCGGTTTCAAGAGGGCACAATGACGTTTTTGCTGTCAAACCTGACGTTTTCGCGCTTCTCCCGGACGACATATTCCTATTAAACCAGTCATTTTACAGGAAAACAGGGCGTGCACCCTGTTGCGCGCAAAATTATTGTGTGTTATACTTGGCGGACATGATGATCTTTGTGGAAGGAAGGATGAAATGAAGCTCCGGGAGCTTTTTACCGCCAGGGACATGACCGAGGGCGCGCCCTGGAAGCGGATCATGGAATTTGCC